>JAIUOY010000096.1:0-37468 GCA_020160995.1 Pseudomonadota bacterium
GCGAACGCTGTGAAGGACGCCCTGGTGCGTGAAGGCGTGCCGGCGACGGCCATCGCGGTTGTCGGCCGTGGCGAGCAGGGCCTGCTGGTTCAGACCGGCCCGAACGTCCGCGAGCCGCAGAACCGCCGCGTCGAGATCGTCATCCAGTAAGCTGCTGGTTGACCGAGACAAAGGAAGAGGCGGCCCGTATGGGCCGCCTTTTTCTTTGCCTGCGCCATGTTTGTGCGTGGTATGGGTGAATTGAATGCACCCCTTCCTGCGAGATCGTTTCCGTCCCAGCCTGCGCGTCAATCTGAGATTGCTGCAGGCCGACCTGAAGCGCTGCGTGAAGGATATGTGGCACCTGCTGCGGTCCGGATCGGAGCTGCACCGCGCCACCAAGGGCAGGACCGGCCTCTTGTTGCATGTCGGGTGTGGCCCGCTCGTCCTGCCGGGCTGGATCAACGTCGATGCCGATCCCAAAACCCCGGGGGCGCTCTACTGGAACATGATGAACCCACTGCCGCTGGCCGACGGCAGCGTCCGGCGCATCCATTGTGAGCACTTTCTCGAACATCTGCGCTTCGACTATGCCGAGAAGTTCCTCGCCGAGTGCCGACGGGTCCTCGAGCCGGGGGGCTCGATGCGGATCATCGTACCGGACGCCGGCCGCTACATGACCGCCTACGCCGCCAACGACATGTCGTTCTTCGGCAAGCTCGACGGGCTTGGCGGGGCCTCGAATCTCGCGACCAAGGCCGCGATCTGCAGCCAGATGTTCCACATGTGGGGCGACCATCTGTTCGGCTGGGACTTCGAGACGCTGGACCACTCCTGCCGCCAGGCCGGTTTCACGTCGGTCGCACCGGCCACCTGGAACGATCGGGCCGGCGGCTACGATGTCGATGGCCAGGACTGGTGGCGGCCGCATGAAAGTCTCTACGCCGAGATAAGCTGAGCCGCCGAAAGCCGCTCACCGGCCAAAGGCCCGAAGCGCCGGCCAGCCATAGACGTCAACGGACCAGGGCCGCTCCTGGGGGATCATTACTGTCCAGGTCCGGCAGTCGGCCAGCAACCAGTCGCGGCCCGGCGCTCCATAATCCTTCAAGGCAGGGCATCTGGCGGTCTGTGCCAGCGCGGTGGCCATCGTCGCGGCAGCCTGCCGGTCGCGCGTCACCTTGCCGTTGGCCCAGCGCTCCCAGCGCACCATGCCCAGGCCGCGGGCGAAGAAGAAGCGCTCCAGATGGTCGGCCGACGGGATATCGCTGCCGCCATAGTGCTCCGAGACGACGACGTCGAGCCTGTGGCGCTCGTTCCTGGTCCCGTTCGGCCCGGCGATACGGAAAGGGAACTCGATCTCGTCGCGGCGGTAGCGGGTGTAGGCGTCGTTGAAGCGCCGCGGGCAGCTCGCGATGTCCGGCGCGATGTTCAGTCGGGCCATGCCGTCCTGCCAGGCGCCGGCGACCGGCTCGCGGAAGATCAGCCAGGAGAGGAAGCGCTGCTCCGGGGAGGCGGCCGAGCGGCAGCCCTCGCCGACGAACCATTGCACGCCTCCGCCGCCATCCTCGGTCAGCACGAAGCTCGACCAGTCGCCCACGATCAGGGCCACCTGGCCGCCGTCGCCGCGGCCGCCGTCGAAGGTTCCGAACGTCCGGCCGTTGGTGCCGAAGTCGAAGGTCTGGACGACGAGGGTACGGCCGCCACGCTGCATCACCACGGAGTCGCTGGCCTGGTAGCCGCTAGGCGTCGAGGGATCGCCCAGCACGTTCGGCCAGTCGTGCTTGCGATAGGGCGCCGGATCGTCGGACCGCTGCAGCCGGCGCAGGGTGCAGGCCGGGTCGGTGGGCAGGGTCGCGGTCGGCCTGCCGTCGGCCTCGAGGCAGACGCTTTGCACCAGGAAGTCGAGCGGGCCGGCTTCCGCGGGCGCCTGTGCACGCCCTGCCATGCCGCCCGGCAGCGCGGCCAGGACGAAGAGGAGGAGGAGGGCGGCGAGAAACGAGGTCGTCGTCTTCATCGGTGGATACCCTACCCGGTATGGCCCTGGCGCCGGAGGCCGTAGTCCATAAATCTGTGGCCTGTCGGTGCCGCCTTCCTCACACTCGCTTCGGATCCGACATGCCGAACACGCTCTTCATCGATTCGACCCCGGATATCGACCGCGCCTGGAAGCAGGTCCACGGGCCTGCCGACGCGCCGATTGCGATCAACAGGGGGCCGGTGGCCGAGGCCGCCATTCCGGCCCTGGTCGCGGGCTACGATACCGTCATCAACGACGCGACCTACTTCACGGAGGCAACGCTGAAGCTCTGCCCGGGGCTCCGGCACATCGTCTTCCTGGGCACGGGGGCGGCGAGCTTCGTCGACCTGGCGGCGGCGCAGCGGCTGGGCATCAAGGTCTCGACCATCGGCGGCTATGGCGACACCACGGTGGCCGAGCACGCGATCGGCCTGGTCTTCGCGGCGGCGCGACACATCGCGACCATGCACGCCCTGATGCGCGCCGGTGGCTGGCGGCCCATGCAGGGCATGGAGCTGCGCGGAAAAACCCTGGGCATCGTCGGCCTGGGCGGCATCGGCCGCGAGATGGCGCGGCTCGGCCGGGGCATCGGTCTGGAGGTGATCGCCTGGAACCGTTCGCCGCGTGCCGATGCGCCGATACCCATCGTGGCGCTCGACGAGCTGCTCTCCCGGGCCCATGTCGTGAGTCTGCACTTGGCGTTGAACGATGCGACCCGCGGCTTTCTCGACCGGGCGAAGCTCGAACGGCTGCGGCCGGGCGCGATCCTGGTTAACACGGCCCGGGCCGGCGTGGTCGAGGAGGCGGCGCTGATCGAGCTGCTGCGGGCGGGCCACCTCGGCCATTACGCGACCGACGTGTTCGCGCGCGAACCCGTGGCGCCGGAAGAACCGCTGCTGGCGCTGGAGAATGTCACGCTGACGGCCCATGCCGGCTACAATACGCCGGAAGCGGCGATGACCATGTATCGCCGCGCCATCGATCTCGCCGCGACGGGCGTCTAGCTCAACACCATCTCGCGATAGTTCGCCGCCGCGACCTCGTCGCAGCGGGCGCGATAGGCCGGCGCGCTGCCGCTATAGCGTGCAATACGCCGCATCTGCTTGCCGTCGACATTGGTGTTGATGCCGGTGAACCACGAGTTCACCTCGTTGGAGAGCAGCCCTGCCGAAGCCTCGTGCACCGTCTTCATCCAGGTCTCGACACCTTCCGGCGTGGCGTCGATGCGCGTCAGCCCGCGCTCGCGCATGAAACGCAGCAGGTCGGTGATCCATTCGACGTTGTATTCGATGCTGCGCGGGATGTTGCCCAGCGCCGTATGCGGCCCCAGCAGCATCAGCAGATTGGGGAAGCCCTCGACCGACATGCCCACGAAGGTCTCCGCCCCTTCGGCCCATTTTTCCTTCAGCCGCTGGCCGCCGACACCGCGGAAGTCGATGCGGTCGAAGGCGCCGGTCAGCGCATCGAAGCCGGTCGCATAGACGATCATGTCGAACTCGAAATCGCGGACGCTGGTCGCGATGCCGGTGGGCGTGATGCGCTGGATCGGCGTCTCGGTGATGTCGATCAGCTCGACATTGGGCTGGTTGTAGACCTCGTAGTAGCGCGTCTCGAGCGGCACGCGGCGGGTGCCGAAGCCGTGGTTCCTGGGGATCAGCTTCTCCGCCACCGCCGGATCCTTGACGCGGCTCCTGATCTTGCGCGCCACGAAATCGGAGATCAGCGCGTTGGCCTTGGGGTCGGTCAGGATGTCGTTGAAGTTGCCCACCCAGATGCCGAAGCCACGTTCGCCATAAAGCTTCTCGAAGAAGGCTTCGCGCTCCTCCGCCGTCACGTCGAAGGTGCTGCGCGGGTCGGCGGTGTGCAGGAAGCAGGCGAAGGTCTCCTGGCAGCGCCGGAAGATATCGGGGTAGCTCGCGCGGATGGCGGCCATCTCCGCCTTGTCGATCTTGCTGTTGTGCAGCGGCGCACACCAGTTGGGCGTGCGCTGGAACACGGTCAGGCTCTTGGCCGTCTTGGCGACTTCCTGGATCGTCTGCACGCCGGTGGCGCCGGTGCCGATGACGGCAATTCGCTTGCCCTCGAAGCTCACCGGCTCGTGCGGCCAACGTGCCGTGTGACAGGATTGGCCCTTGAAGCTCTCGACACCCTCGATGCGCGGCATCGTGGGGGCGGAGAGGGGGCCGATCGCCGTAATCAGAAAGCGCGCGGTTGCCGTGCTGCCGTCCTCTAACGTCACGCGCCAGCTTCGCATTTCCTCCTGCCAATGGGCCGCGGCGACGCGGCTCCTGAACTGGATGTCGCGGCGCAGGTCGAACCTGTCGGCGACATGGTTCAGGTAGCGCAGCGTCTCGGGCTGGGGCGCGAAATGCTCGGTCCAGTCCCATTCCTCCAGCAGTTCCTTCGAGAAGGAATAGCCGTAGGAATAGCTTTCCGAATCGAACCGCGCGCCGGGATAGCGGTTCCAGTACCAGGTGCCGCCGACGCCGGTGCCGGCCTCGAAGACGCGCACCTTCAGGCCCAGGCCGCGCAGGCGGTGGAGCTGGAAGAGGCCCGACATGCCCGCGCCGATGATGATGGCATCGAAGTCGGGCGCCGGTGCACCTTGCTGGGCGGTCATGACCTGTCCCTCCTATCGGCCGACAGTCCAGCCGGCCTTGGCTGCGAAGTCGGCGAAGAACTCGGGTTCGTAGGCCTTCTCCGGGGTCTTGCGCACCAGCTCGTCGATCAGCTCGGCGTCGCGGCCGACCAGGATGCGCCAGCGCCCGTTGCGCACGCCGTCCAGAATGATGGTCGCGGCCTGGGCCGCTGTGGTCGGTGCGTTTTCGAGAAAGTGCCGCGCCCGTTCGAGGACCATCTTGCGGATCTCCTCGTCGGACACCTTGTCGATATCGGGATTGCGCGCGGCGAGGCGCTTGCGCGCCAGCGCGATCTCGCGGCCGGTGATCTCCTCGCCTTGATTGCCGGTCTGCACCTTGAGCGAGTTGGACGCGATCGACGTGCCGATATGGCCCGGCATCACCACCGAGCACTTGATGTGCGGCGCGTTGAGGCGCAGGTCGGTGATCAGCGCCTCGGTGAAGCCCTTCACCGCGAACTTGGCGGCGGCATAGGCGGTCTGCGGGATGTCGGGCGCGATGAAGGCCCAGAAGCCGTTGACGCTCGACGTATTCACGATGTGGCCGGCGTCGGCGCGGCGCATCATCGGCAGGAAGGCGCGCGTGCAGCGATAGACGCCGCCCCAGCAGATGTCGAAGGTGCGCTCCCATTCGTCGCGGCCGTTGACCAGGAAGCTGCCGCCGCCGCCGATGCCGGCATTGTTGAACAGCAGGTGGATGCGATCGGACTCCTGATCCCGTTCGACCTCGTCGCGAAAGCGCGCGACGTCGGCTTCGTTCGAGACGTCGGCGATGTGCGTGGTGATGCGCTGGCCCTGGCTCATGCCGCCGGCTTCGCAGAGCCGCTTGGTCTCGGCCATGGCACCGCCGGAGACATCGCACATGGCGATGTTGCAGCCCTCGGCGGCCAGCTGACGGGCCAGTTCGCGGCCCATGCCCGTGCCGCCCCCGGTGATGACGGCAATCCTCCCTGCGAAATCTCTCATCGGTCCCTCCGATCGAAGCAAGCACCGGATCGCGGCGCGAGTCTAGGCGGGACGAAAGGCCTATGTCCGGGCGGGCGCCTTCTCGGCAGCCGCTTTGCGCAGGCGCGCGATCTCCTCGACGATGCCGGTCTGCGACGTCTGCCGCGCCAGCTCCTCCGCGCGCTTCAGTTGCGGTGTCGCGGCTGCAGCATCGCCCTGCAACAGGCTGCTGCGGCCGGCGCGCAGGTAGAAGACCGCCGCCTCCGACGGCTTCCCAAGCTTCAGCGAGGCCTCGCCCGCGAGCGCCAGCGCACGGGCCATGCCGCGGTAGTCGATGGCCTGCTGGCGGTTGGCGGCGGCCTGCTCGAAGGCAGCGAGGGCGGCGCCTGCGTTGCCGTCGAGCAGGGCGGCGCGGCCCACGAGCTCCTGCCGGTCGGCCTGGATGTCGGCCTGCTTGCCGGGGGCGATGGCGGCGATGGCCTGTGCCAGGGTGGCGCCGTCGCCGCGCTCCGCCGCGACCAGACCGCGGATGAACCAGGCACGCGGCGCCGTATCCGCATCGCGCGCCTTGAGCTCCAGCGTCTGCTGCGCCGCGGCCGCGGCGGTGGCGGCGTCGCCGGCACGATAGGCGGCGGCGGCCTGGACCAGCATCAGCTCGGCCGGCACGGCGACCTGGCGCCGCTGCAGTTCGGCCTGCGTCGTGCGCGTCGTCTGCAGGGCGACCTTGGGATCGCCGGCGCGGATCTCGGCCAGCGCCAGATTGTAGGCGGTATCGGCGATGGCCTCGGCGTCGTCGCGTTCGTAGGCGCGGGCGAGGGCGAGCCTGTACTGGCGCACCGCCTGCGCCGGCATGCCGAGTGACAGGGCCTGCGCACCGGCGCGGTTGGCGGTGTCGAGCTTGGTGTCGGGCGGAGGACCGGGATCGGCCGGCGTGCCACCGCCGCAGGCGGCCAGCGTCAGAACCGCGGCGAGAGGCGCGATGATCCGCAACCGCTTCACGGCCGCACCTCGATCGCCGGCGCGCGGCGTGTGGGCGCGGGCGTTGCGTTGCTGCTGCCGCCGCCGAACAGCCAATGATGGCGCAGCTGGCCGAGCAGGAGTTCGAGTTCGCGGGCGGCAAGCTGGGCCTGCAGCAGAGTCGTCGGAAGCGCGTCGGTCGTGTCGGTGACGTTGCGCGTGATCTGCGGGGTCGTTGCCGCGAGGTTGCGGGTCGTGGTCTGCAGCGAGGCCAGCACCGAATCGGTCTTCTGCACGATCTGGCCGATGCGCGGATCCTTGGAGGTGCGTTCGAGCTGGCTGGCGAGTTCGCGGACGCTCACCAGGGTGGTTTCGAGATCGGTTGCCATCTTGTCGTTGGCGACCAGCCGGCCGACGACGCCTTCGCCGCTTTCGACCCGGCGCGCGATGCCGGCCGCCGAGGACAGCGTCTGCTCGAGCGGTCCGGCCGGATCGCCGGCGCGCTGGGCGACGGCGGTGATGGCGGTCACGGCCTTCTGTACGTCGTCCAGGATGGGCAGGACCTTGGCGCGCACCTCGTCGATCATCTGGCCCAGCGTATCGGTCGCTGCGCGTTCGCTCTGGGCCGTGATGACGGCATAGGACCAGTCGAGTTCGGGCCCGCTGCCGCGCGAGATGTCGATATAGGCCGCACCCGCGACGCCGAACTGGCGGCGGATCGAGACCTGCGAGTCGCGGCGGATGAAGGGCCGCATCTGGTCCTCGACGCGGGCCACGGCATGCATGCGCTGGCTGGGGTCGATGACGATGCGGCGGATCTCGCCGGCACGGGTGCCCAGCACCTGGACCTCGGCGCCGGGCGCCAGGCCGGAGACGCCCTGGTCGGGCAGCAGGATGCGCAGGGTGAAGGAGGGTTGGAACCAGTCCTTCAGCAGGCCGGCATTGATCAGTACGGCAACGAACACGCCGACGCAGGCCAGCACGACGGCGCCGACGAGCTCGTCGAACTGGTAGACGCCGAAGATCGAGCGCTTCATCGCCTCCTCACCTGCACCAGGCCGTGGTCGCCGAGCCGGAACACCTGATCGGCGGCCACGAAGCGCGCCGCTTCCGCCGCCAGGCTCTCCACGATCCACAGCACCGTCGCGCCGCGATCCAGGGCCTCGGCGATCGCCTGCGCCATCGGCACGGCGAGGTCGGCCGTGGCTTCGAGCGCCTGATCCTGCACCACTATGAGATCGGGCGCACCGAGAAAGCCGCGCACGCAGGCGGCGCGAACGAGGGCACGGTGCGGTGTCGTCTCGCGCCGGCCGACCGGCAGGCCGGGCAGGCCGAACAGGCGGGCCAGCGCCGTCGCCTCGGCGATCACCTCGTCGCGCGGCCGGTCGGAGTGATAGAGGCGCGCCACCAGCACGGCGTCGAGGATGCTCATATGCGCCGGCCAGACATGGGTCTGCACCACGGTGCCGATGCGGCGTCGGCGCATCAGCCGCTCGCGCGCGCCGCGCGCCTGCCAGTCGACGCCGAGGAAGCGCACATGCCCGTCGGTCGGCATGGCGAGGCCGATGCAGAGATCGACCAGCGCTACCGCATCGATCTCGTCGTCGACCTGCACCAAGGTGGCGCCGCCGCGCGGCAGTTCGAGATCGATGCGCGTGGTCGTGGTGGAAAGCTGGCGTTCGCCCAGCGTCGCCGCCTGCAGCGAGAGGATCGATCGCGCGGCCTGCGCCATCTCAGCCCACCAGATCGAAGACGCCGTTGATCACCAGGATCGCCAGCGCCGAACGTACGAAGCCGCGCGGCACGATGCGCTGCAGCTCGTCGCCTTCGTCGCGGCGGCCGAGTCCGGTCGCGCAGCAGACCAACGCCACGAAGAAGCCGATGAAGATGCATTTCAGCGGCGGCACGATGAAGTCGCGCACCGTCATGGCGCGCTGCACCATGTCGGAGAAGTCCCAGATCGAATAGGCGATCAGACCGAGCCCGTGCGCGATCAGGTAGCCGGTGAGCAGGGTCGACAGCAGCAGCACCGTCGCCATGCAGAAGGCGCCCAGCGCGAAGGCCAGCGCCCGCGGCACGACCAGCAGGATCATCGGGTCGAGGCCCTGGATCTCGAACTGTCGCAGCCAGCCGCCGGTATGCGCCTCGCCCAGCTCGATCAGGGTGGCCGTGCCGTTGCGGCCGAAGATCAGCAGCCCGACCAGGATCGGCGCGAGCTCGCGGATCAGCAGGATCACGATCACCTGGCCGACCAGCCCGGTCTGGCCGGTCGCGGCCAGCCAGTAGACGGCCTGCGACACCAGGGCGATGCCGATCAGCAGGCCGGTCGCGACGGTGGTCGACAGCGACCGCACGGCGACGGCGTTCAGCATGCGCATGAACTCGGCCCAGACCGGCCCGCGCCACGTCGAGCGACGGCTGGCCACGACGAGCACCGTCGCACTGAGCGAGACGAAGAGCAGCAGGTTGCCGGTGCCCTGGCGCACGGTCGCCCCCAGCCCGCCCAGCGCGCGGCGGAACCGGCCGCGATCGAAGCTGGAAGCCGTCGACGCCATCAGGTGCGGCCGACCATCACGAAGGTCCGCATCGTGCCGGTCTCGGGCAGGAAATAGCTGCCGCGCGGCCGGAAGAGGAAGTCGCCCGAGAGCACTTCGTAGGCCGTCTCGGAGGCGGCGACGCTGCGCCGTCCCGCTGTCGCGGCCAGCACCTTGGCGACGCCCAGGGCGCCGCCCCACAGGCTGCGGGTCGGCGGCTCGGTGCCGACGGTCGAGATCATCACCGTGCCGATATCGATGGCGAGGCGGAAGTCGAGACTGGTGCCCCACTGGTCCTCGAACTCGATCAGCCGGTCGCGCAGCGCCAGCATCGCCGTCGCCACGCATCGGGCGTTCTCGCCGACGCTGTCGGCTTCCGGCGAAAAGGCGGCCACGACGATCTGGTCGTCGAGCAGCGCGGCATAGGTGGCGCCGCTCTGCTCGATCGACAGGCGCAGTTCGTGGACGATCTCGTCCATCGCCGTGCGCTGGCCGCCATTGGACGGCCGCTGCGTCACGCTCGTCCAGGTCGGCAGCTTGATCACGCCGACGGCGGCGCGGTCGACCGACGCCTCGCGCACATCCTCGAGCGCGGCGCCCTGCTGCAGCAAGGTGCGTTCGAGTCGCGCCTGACGCTGCAGGAAACTGTCCGGCGGCCTTTCCTCGGCAGGCGGGGCCATCGCGGCCGCGGCGAGCGCCGGCGCGGCTGCCGGCGCCCCCGGGGTCGCGGCGGTAAAACGCAGCGCCAGCAGGATCGACAGCGCATCGCAGAAGGCCGCCAGTCCGGCAGCCCGATCGCCCTGCCGCGGATCTTCGACGCTCAGCAGGCCGATCGGCTGTCCGGCCGCCACGATGGGGGCGAGGTAGGCCCGCGAGATGCCCAGCGGTTTCAGGTAGCTCGCGAACAGCTCGGACGTCCGCCGGTCGCGGCTGGCATCGCTCGCGTTGATCGGCATGCCCTTGTCGAGCGCGGCGAAGAGATGGGGCATCTCATCGCGGTGGAGTTCGAGGCCGGCGGTGTGGTCGTCGACCGTTCGGTCGAAACAGTCCTCGCAGGTGAGCGTGCGCCGGTCGGCCGTGAGCCGCCAGATCGCCACCCGCTTGGCGTCGCATGCCGTGGCGGCGCTTTCGGTCGCGCTTTGCAGATTCCCGCCGGCAAGACCATCGGCCGTCGCCGCTCCCTGGGCGAGGTCGACGAAGGCCTGTGTGCGAAGCTCCAGGGCCTGCTGGCGCGTCGCGGCGGCGCTGGCACGCCGGTCGGCCAGCATGCTGCGCCAGGCCATCAGGCCGGTCAGTCCCGCCACGAGCAGCACCACGACCAGCGACATGAGAAGGGCAGCCCAGCCGCTGTCGACGACGAAACCCACGAAGTCGGTCTCGGGCACGACGATCAACACTACCCAGTCGTGACCGCTCAGCATCCGGACGGGTTCCGACGAAACGATGATGCGGCGCTCGTCGATGTCGAGGACCTGGCGGCCATATCCTTCGACCCGCAGACGGTTGTAGACGCGCGTCAGCACCGGATCGCCGAGCTCGTCGAGCATGGGGGACGTCACGTCGGGGCGGTCGGCGGGCAGCCAGTCGTCGCTGGGATAGGCCACGACGCGGCCCTGCTTGTCGATGATGAGCGCCTTGCCGCTGACGCCGATGTCGAGCTGTTTCAGGAAAGTGCAGAGCGTGGCGAGCTCGATATCAACGCTGAGCACGTTCGCGAGCTTGCCGTCGGCGTCGTAGCTTGGAACGGCAAGCGAGATGCCCGGCTTCTTGACGGTGAAGAACAGGTAGGTCGGCGTCCAGAAGGGCTTCTTGCTTTGCTCCGCGCCCTGGTACCAGGGCCGCGTCCGGGGATCGAACGTGTCGGTCGGATCGGTTTCGGTCGCCGTCACCTTGCCGGCGGCATCGCGGCGAACCCAGGTAACCCGGCGGGCGCCGTTGCGGACGTCGATCGTCTTGGTGTCGTAGCCGCCCTGCTCGTTGCGGACGATGAACTGAAAATTCCCTTCGGGATCGGCATAGCTGAAGCCGGTGACCGGCCCGACTGTAGGCAGGGCACTCAGGGCAAACCGCTCGGCCTCGGGGCCGCCCGCGGCGACATCGCGACCCTGTGCCGCCGCCCCTGCCAGCTCGAGGAACTGCTGCGCCGGCGAGAGATAGGCATGCATCTGGACTTCGACGCGCCGGTCGATGGCGGTGATCAGGTCGTTGGACAGGACGACCGCGCCGCGGCGGTTGCTTTCATAGACATAGAAGGCAATGAGCGAGATCAGCAGGACGACGGCAACGACTCCCATCACCGGCAGACTGCGGCGCAGCCATGTCCACCAGGAGGCCTCGTTGCGGCCCGACCGGCCGGTGCCCGTGAGGACGGCCATGACGTTGGTCATGGTGCGTGCGGCAGGTTTGGGCGGGCGTGCCATGCAACGCCAACCTTACCATCGATCCGCCGGCGCAGGCATAGCGCGTGGGCCCGCATGCCCATCCCGCGCCATATTCGCAGCCCAGGAGTCTTCCTCCCCCTCGATCGAAGGAGAAGACATGGCCGTACAGCCGACCCGCCGCGCCGTTCTCGCAGCTCCGCTCCTGACCGTTCCCCTGCTGGCAAGACCCGCCTTCGCCAACGATGCGACGCCCAGATTTGCCGACCTGGAACGCCGCAATGGCGGCCGCTTGGGCGTCGCGGCCTTCGATTCGGCGAGCGGACGGCGCATCGGTCACCGCAGCGAAGAACGTTTCCCGATGTGCAGCACCTTCAAGTTCCTGGCGGCGGCTTTCGTGCTGGCGCGTGTCGATCGCGGCGAGGAACGGCTCGACCGACGTATCGTCTACTCGACCCAGGATCTCGTGACCTATTCGCCGGTCACCAAGGATCATGTCGGCCCGGCGGGCCTCTCGGTGGCGGAGCTGTGCGATGCCACGATGACGCTGAGCGACAACACGGCGGGCAATCTGCTGCTGGCGAGCTTCGGCGGGCCGGCCGGACTCACGGCCTATGCACGCAGCCTGGGCGATCAGACGACCCGGCTCGACCGTATCGAGACCGCGCTCAACGAAGGCCTGCCCGGCGATCCGCGCGACACCACGTCCCCCGTCGCCATGCTGGGCACCATGCATCGGCTTCTTCTTGGCGACGCGCTGTCGGCTGCTTCGCGCGAGCGCCTCACCGGCTGGCTGGTCGCCAACAAGACCGGCGACAAGCGCCTGCGGGCCGGGATGCCGGGATGGAAGGTGGGCGACAAGACCGGCACAGGCGGCAATGGCAGCGCCAACGATATCGCGATCGTCTGGCCGACAGGCCGCGCGCCGCTGCTGGTGACGGTCTACTACACCGGCTCGACGATTTCGGACGAGGCGCGCAACGAGGTGATCGCGGAGGCCGGCCGCATCGTGGCCGCCAGCCTCAAGTGATCGGCCCGGCTACCTCGTGAGGCTGGGCTGGCGTGGCAGGAATGCCGTGAGCAGGCCCAGCAACAGCAGGAACGGTGTCACCTTGTAGACGGCTTCGATGCCGGCATGGTCGGCGATCTCGCCGAGGGCGGCCGCGCCGAGGCCGCCCAGGCCGAAGGAAACGCCGAAGAACATGCCGGCCACCAGACCGACACGGCCGGGCAGCAGATCCTGCGCATAGACCAGGATGGCGGAGAAGGCCGAGGCCATGATGATGGCGACGGTGACGGCCAGCACGCCGGTCCAGAAGAGGTTGGCGTGGGGCAGCATCAGCGCGAAGGGCAGGGCGCCCAGGATCGAGAACCACATGACCGGAATGCGGCCGACCTTGTCGCCGACCAGACCACCCAGGATGGTGCCGACCACGATGCCGACCAGGAAGGCGAAGAGGTAGAGCTGCGCGTCCTGCACATCCACGCCGAATTTGTGGATGAGGTAGAAGGTGAAGTAGGAGCCGAGGCTGGCGCTGTAGACGTTCTTGGAGAAGAGCAGCGCCACCAGGATCGCCACGGCAATGCCGACGCGGCGGCGCGACAGCGAAACGATACCGGCACCGGGGCCGGTGGCAGCCTTGCGCGCCACAGGCTTCGATACGGTGCGCCGCGCCTTGTACCAGCTGCCGACCTGAAACAGCACGATCATGGCCACGAGAGCTGCCGCCGAGAACCAGACGATGCTCTGCTGGCCTTGCGGCACGACGATGAAGGCCGCCAGCAGCGGGCCCGCGGCCGAGCCCATGTTGCCGCCGACCTGGAACAGCGACTGGGCGAGGCCATAGCGGCCGCCCGCCGCCATGCGCGCGACGCGCGAGGCTTCGGGGTGGAACACCGAGGAGCCCATGCCGATCAGCGCGGCGGCCAGCAGGATCACCGGATAGGAGCTGGCCTGGGACATCAACAGAAGCCCGACCAGGGTGAAGCCCATGCCGACCATCAGCGAATAGGGCTGGGGCTTCTTGTCGGTGTACATGCCGACGACGGGCTGCAGCATCGATGCGGTGCACTGGAAGGCCAGGGTGATGAACCCGATCTGGCCGAATGTCAGTGCGTATGAATCCTTGAGGATGGGGTATAGCGCCGGCACCAGCGACTGCATCATGTCGTTGAGCAGGTGGCAGAAGCTGAGCGACAGGATGACGGCGAAGGTGGTGGTGTCGGCGGAGGCCGCCACCGTCGGGGATGGTTGCGCCGCCGCAGGCGCCGACCCTGCGGCCATCGTATTGTCGCTCATAGCGACACTCTAGGCGGCGCCCCGTCGTCTCACCAGCGCATCGCTGCAAACCAGCGATGCAGGGAGCGTGCTCACTTCGACGCCGAAGACTGCGACCAGTCCGACTCTCGCTTGGCCGGACTGGTCCCCGAACGACGTTGCTTAGCGCCAGAACAGAGCGAGCAGGATGATGACCGGAATGGGAACACCGAGCAGCCAGAGCAGGATGGAACGACCCATGATGACCTCCTTTGAAAAAATCGATTGCCGTGTGATCAGGAACGCCCGTCGCGGGCGGCGCCGCCTTCGGCGGCGGTAAGGCCCGCTGCGACCGCGCCCATGAGGAGCGAGGCAACGAGCCAGAACGACAGATGCGCAGCCGCTTGCCGAGCGGCATCGACCTTGGCCTTCATGTCGGCTTCGACGACAGCGACTCTCTGCTCGGCGGCGCCCGGCTCGAGCCCGGTGCGCGCCGCCACCATCTGCGCGAGATACTGTCGATCCTCGCCAGCCAGCTCGGTGCGGCCGCGTTGATCGAAGGTGAGCAGCATGCGCCGAGCGACTTCGCGGTCGTTCGCAAGGTCCCGACCGCCGGCGAAGACACCCGCGGCCCGCTGCCCGGTCCCGCCGAGCAGCGCGCCATAGTCCGGCCGGAACAGCCGGTCGAGGACGGAGGCCGTGGGGTCCGCCGTCGCTTGACCCGCGCTCGGGTCGGCGCGGCTTGCGGCGCCTCCGCTCACGATGGTGGCGGCCGACGCCAGCAAGGCTGCGCCCATGACGGTCGCAAAGGCCCAGCACACCACGCCATGGGCGGTATCGCGGAAATGGACCTCGTCGAGAGGGGCCTGCGCCCAGCCGGTCCGTAGCCGGCCGGTAATATAGCCGCCGACTGCCGAGGACATCACGGCCGTCACCGCCATGTAGACGCCGCCCACCGTCGCGGCGGCGGCCGTGCTGATGTCGGGCGGGCCCGACCATGGGGAAACGACGCTGAAGCCCAGGCCGGCGCCCAGCGCCAGAAGCATCAAGGTGAGGGCGGCGGCCACGACGCCCCCGGCAACGATCGCCGGCCACGACACTGTCGATCTCGTAGGGACGGGATGAGTTTCGACTACGACCGCATCCACCATCTGCATCTCCTCATCTCGCCCTCGGCTCGGGCCTTTCCAACGGGAGCCTGCTGCCGGAGTTCCGCCGGTTATGGCGAAGATGAGGCGGCCGGCCCTTCCCCTGCTTTCTTCCTTGCAGCGGCAACCAACTTGCGATTCGCTCGTTGCTCGTCTGGGAGAAATTCGTCGGAGGCCGGCGTGGTGAACAAATCTGGAAGCTATGGCGGCGCCTCGCCTCGCGGGGGCGAACGCACCAACGCCTTTTCCTACGATCGAGCTGGAAGGCCTGCGAAGGCCTATGTCCGCCCGGACAGCTCCATCCGTGAGGACGTTTGCGAATGCATGGCGGGCGATCCGCTGCTGGATTCCTCCGCGATCGACGTCCAGGTCGAGGACGGCGACGTCATTTTGACGGGGACCGTCGCGGAACAGTCGGAACTACATCGCGCCGGGAGCGTGGCGGAACAAGTCCATGGCGTGAAGAGCGTCCGCAACCAGCTCGAGATCAAGGCGCGCGAAATGTAGCCTCGAAGGCAAGGTTCCCCGGCATATCTACAAATATTGAACTATTCGGCCGCTGATGCGTTGCACCCCGGTGCAAACCGACGTTCCCGCTCGCCTCGATCGCCTTCCCTGGAGCCGTTTTCACCGTCTGGTGGTGGTCGCGCTCGGCATTACCTGGATCCTCGATGGGCTTGAGGTCACCTTGGCCGGCTCGGTCGCGGCGGCGCTGCAGACCAGTCCGCGGCTTCAGCTCACGGCCGAGCAGATCGGACTGACCGGCAGTGCCTATCTCGCAGGCGCCGTGCTGGGGGCGCTGTTCTTCGGGCATCTTACGGACCGGCTGGGGCGGAAGAGGCTGTTCAACGTCACTTTGGGCGTCTATCTCGTCGCGACGGCGGCGACGGCCTTCTCCTGGGATTTCGCGAGCTTCATGCTGTTCCGCTTCCTCACCGGCGCCGGCATTGGCGGTGAGTATGCGGCCATCAACTCGGCGATCCAGGAACTGATCCCCGCGCGTCTGCGTGGTCGCATCGATCTCGCCATCAACGGCAGCTTCTGGGTCGGCGCCGCGATGGGCGCGCTACTCTCGGTGTGGCTGCTCGATCCCGACGTGCTGAGTCCCGACATGGGCTGGCGGGTCGCCTTCGGCAGCGGCGCCGTGCTGGGGCTGGTCATTCTCTATTTGCGGCGCTTCCTGCCCGAAAGTCCGCGCTGGCTGATGCTGCACGGCCGCCCGCGCGAAGCGGAGAAAGTGATCGAAGAGATCGAGGCGAGGATCGTCGCCGACGGCAAGGTCGTTCTCGAGCCGGTGAAGGCGACGTTGCTGCTGGGAGAGACCCACAAGACGACGATGCTCTCCGTCGCCCGGACGCTGCTGCGCGCCTATCCCGGCCGGACGACCCTCGGCATCGTGCTGATGGCGGCGCAGGCGTTCGTCTACAACGCGATCTTCTTCACCTATGCGCTGATCCTGTCGCGCTTCTACGGCGTGCCGGCGGACAAGGTCGGGCTCTACATCCTGCCCTTTGCGGTCGGCAACTTCCTGGGGCCTCTGTTGCTCGGGCCGCTCTTCGACAGCTGGGGCCGGCGACAGATGATCGTGACGACCTATGCGCTGTCCGGCATCCTGCTGGGGCTGACCGGCTGGATGTTCCATGCCGGCCATCTCGACGCCACGACGCAGACGGCGATGTGGAGCGTGGTGTTCTTCTTTGCCTCGGCCGCGGCGAGTTCGGCCTACCTCACGGTCGGCGAGTGCTTTCCCCTCGAGATGCGCGCCCTCACCATTGCGCTGTTCTATGCCTTCGGCACGCTGATCGGCGGCGTCGGCGGGCCGTGGCTGTTCGGCGTGCTGATCGAAGGCGGCAGCTCGGGCGAGATCCTGTGGGGCTATCTCCTCGGCGCGGCGCTGATGATCGCCGCCGCACTGGTCACCCTGAAGCTCGGCGTCGCAGCGGAGCGCAAACCCCTGGAAGAGATCGCGCCGCCGCTTTCCAGCCGTTAGCGCGTGCGCCTGCGTGCAGGCTGCGCGGAGAATCGGGCTGTCGGCTGCGGGGAGGAAGGAGTAGCGTTTTGCGATGACCATGACGGCGATCGAGACCTTCCGAAGCAGTCTGTCGGCATCGGCGCCGCCATCCGACGCCGGGCCTGCCGTGCAAGCGCTCTGGTGGCTGGCTCGTGGCGATTGGGAGCGGGCGCACGAGTGCGTGCAGAGCCACGAGGGCGAACCGGATTGTGATCGGGTGCATGCGCATCTGCATCGCCAGGAAGGCGACCTGAACAATGCCGGCTGGTGGTATCGCCGTGTCGGCCGGTCGGTTCCCGATCAGTCGCTGGAAGAAGAGTGGACGGCCCTCGCGACGGAGCTGTTGGCGCGTCGATAGTCGGACGAAGAAGGTTCCTGGAGCTGCAACAAAGTTCCGGTAGGATCGGGGCATGGTTTTCCGCATCGCCCAGATCTCCGACACGCACCTCAGCGAACAGAAGCCGTTCTTCGTCGAGAACTTCCGCCGGATCGGCGCGGCCCTGCGCGCGGACCGGCCGGATCTCGTGCTCAACTCGGGCGACATCTCGCTCGATGGCGCGGCCGGCGAGGCCGACCTTGTCGCCGCGCGTGCCTTGCACGACGCGCTCGACCTGCCGATTCGTTATCTGCCGGGCAATCACGATCTCGGCGACAGCCAGGACGCGCCCGCCCATGGCGAGGGCGCGATCGATGCGGTGCGCCGCGATCGCTATCTCCGGCATTTCGGTGCGGACTTCTGGTCGTTCGATGTCCCGGGCTGGCGAGTGCTGGGGATCAATGCCCAGCTTCTCGGCAGCGATCTCGACGCCGCCGCCGAGCAGGAGAGCGTGATCGCCGAAGCGGCCGCGACGCGGGGCGAGCGCGCGCTGGCGCTGTTCCTGCACAAGCCTCTGTTCGACCGCGACCGCGACGAGACCGCAATAACCGGGCGGTTCGTCAATCCCGTCCCGCGTCGTCGCCTGCTGGCATTGCTGGCAGAGGCGCCGCCGGCGCTCGTCGCTTGCGGCCATGTCCATCAGTATCGCGAGACGCGAGCCGATGGCGCGTCACATATCTGGGGCACGTCGACGGCGTTCGTCATTCCCGACGCGCGTCAGCCGCGCTATGGCCTCAAGGAAGTCGGCTATGTCGAGCACCGTCTCTATGCCGATGGAAGCGCCGAGAGCCGGCTCGTTCAGGTGCCGGGCGCACCGACCCTGAACATTGCCGACTTTCCCGGTGCCTACGGTCCGCTTTAGACGGGCCTAGGCCGGGACCGGCCGGGCGCGCTGATTATAGAGCAGCTTGCGGATGCGGGCCTGCTCCTCGGGCGGCAGCTTGGTGTTGTCGACCGAGAGGTCGGCGCCGACGGCCATGCCCTTCTGGACGGCAGGCCGCGCGCCCAGCTCGTCGAACCAGCGCTTGAAGTGCTTGAACTCCTCGATGTCCTGGCCCTGGAATTTCCAGTTGATGGTCCAGGGGTAGCAGATCATGTCTGCGATCGTGTACTGATCGCCCGCCAGGTACTTGTGCTTGTAGAGGCGGTTGTTCAGCACGCCATAGAGCCGGTTCACCTCGTCGGTGAAGCGGGTGATGGCATAGGTCTGGTTGCCTTCCTTGGCCTGATCGACCCTGCGGAAATGGCCGCACTCGCCGCTCTTGGGCCCCTGGTTGGCCATCTGCCAGATCAGCCACTGGTTCACCTCGTAGCGTGTCCGCAGATCCTGCGGATAGAACTTCCCGGCCTTCTCGGCGATGTACATCATGATCGCGCCCGACTCGAAGATCGTGATCGGTGCGCCGCCATCTTTGGGCGCATGGTCCACCATCACCGGCATGCGATGGTTGGGGTTCATCTCCAGAAACGTATCGGTGAACTGGTCGCCGCGTCCGATGTTCACTGGCACGATCTTGTAGGGCAGCCCGCACTCTTCCAGCAGGATGGTCACCTTCTTGCCGTTGGGCGTGGGCCAGTAGTGCAGATCGATCATGACTTGCTCCGATTGACTGAATTGCGTCGAGTTGGCGGAGCGTCCGCCCGTCGCTGCGGTCCGTCAATGGTGTATGCTCGCGGCAATGACAGGTCCGGGAGGGCCGCGCCATGGATGGAAAGTGGGTTCGCAACGCCTGGTACGTCGCCGGCTGGTCGCACGATCTCGCGCCCGGCCGCATCGAGGCGCGGACGATCATCGAGCAGCCGCTGGCGCTCTATCGCAAGGGCGACGGCACTGTCGTCGTGCTGGAGGATCGCTGCTGCCACCGCTTCGCGCCGCTGTCGATGGGCAGGCTGGAGCAGGACGATCTGCGCTGCATGTATCACGGCCTGAAGTTTGCGCCCGATGGACGCTGCATCGAAATCCCCGGCCAGAAGCTGATCCCGCAATCGGCCTGCGTGCGACGCTATCCTGCCGAGGAGCGCGGTGGCTGGATCTGGGTCTGGATGGGAGACGCTGCCGAGGCCGATCCGGCGTCGATCCCCGACTCGGTGCGGCTCGACGATCCGGCCTACTGCATGCGCAGCGGGCAGATGGACTATGCCGCGCACTATCTGCTGATCGACGACAATCTGCTCGACCTCTCACATCTCACCTTCGCGCACGAGAAGACGCTGGGTCTCGACATGCCGCAATGGGCCGACGAGCGGCCGCGCATTCAGCCGCTGGAGCGCGGCCTGCGCGTGCAACGCTGGCTGCGCAACCAGCCGTCGCGCGGCTTCATGCGCCGCTGGGGCGAGGTGCTCGACCTCTGGAACAGCTACGATTTCCTGTTCCCGGGGATCTTCCTGCTGCGCACCGCCTTCTATCCGGTCGGCACCGCCGGCCGCTGGAATCGCAAGGAACCGGACGAGGTCCCGCTCTTCCTGCGCTACGACGACCAGGCAGTGACGCCCATCGGCGACCGCACGGCGCGATACTTCTATGCCGCCGGTGCACGCAGCGCCGATATCGACGCCGAACGGGTGGGACGTCTGTTCGCCATCGTCGAGGCGGCATTCGGCGAGGACAAGGCGATCATCGAGGCACAGCAGAAGCTGATCGATCTCGATCCGTCGCGCCGTATGCTGCCGACCAGCCTCGACGCCGGGCCGACGCAATTCCGCAAACTCGTACAGGTCCTGCTCGACCGAGACGGACAACCGGGCCCGATGGCCGACAGACAGGTGAAAGCTTCCTGAGATGCCAGACACGAATATGGATGTGCGGTCGATCCGCCGCCTCGAAGATGCGCGCTTCCTGCTGGGCCGCGGGCGTTACCTCGAGGACATCGCCGTGCCGACGGCGCTGGCCGGACATGTGCTGCGCTCGCCACATGCCCATGCCCTGATCCACCGGATCGACACCGTTCAAGCCGCCGCGCTGCCCGGCGTGCACTTGATTGCAACGGCGGCCGACCTTGCGGCCGACGGCCTCGGGCACCTGCCCTGCATGGCGGCCGTGAAGCCCCTGATCGTGCCGCCGCGACCGGCGCTGGCCGAGGGGCGCGTGCGCCATGTCGGCGATCCGGTGGCCTTTGTCGTTGCAGACAATGTAGACATCGCCCGCGAAGCTGCGGAGCTGATCGAGGTTGACTACGAACCGTTGCCCTCCGTCGTCGATGGAAACGCAGCTCTCGCGGCCGACGCGCCCGCACTGTGGGAGCAGGCGCCAGGCAACCTCGCCTATCATGTGCAGCGCGGCGACCACGACGCCGTGCAGCGTGCTCTCGAGGGGGCCGCGCATATCGTCGAAGTCGAGGTGATGAACAACCGCGTCGTGGTGGTGCCGCTGGAGCCGCGTGCCGGCATTGCCCGCTACGACGCCGCCAGCGACGTCATGGACCTCGAACTCACGGGGCAGGGGGTGCATGGCATCCGCCGTCAGCTCGCCGAATTCGTGTTCAAGGTGCCGCTGGATCGTATTCACCTCCACGCGCCGGACGTCGGCGGCGGCTTCGGGATGAAGAACTTCCTCTATCCCGAGTGGGTGTTGCTGCTCTGGGCGGCGCGTCGCCTGGGCCGGCCGGTGCGCTGGGTGGCCGACCGTGCCGAAGAGTTCGTGATGGGCGCGCAAGGCCGCGACATTGCAGCTCGCGCGAAGCTCGCGCTGGACGCAGCCGGCCGGTTCCTCGCGCTGGACGTGGCGATGGTGGCCAATCTCGGCGCCTATCTCTCGGGTAACGGGCCCGGCGCCTCCGTCGTCGCAGCCTCGACGGCGCAGGGCGGCGTCTACGATATCCCGGCCATCGCCGTCGACATCCGCGGCGCGCTCACCAACACCGTGCCGGTCGACGCCTATCGCGGCGCCGGCAAGCCCGAAGCCAACTACATCGTCGAGCGCGCCATCGAGGCGGCGGCGCGCGCCCTCGGACGCGATCCTGCCGACCTGCGACGGCAGAACCTGATCGCCGCCTTCCCGCATCGCACGGCCATGGGCATGGCCATCGATTCCGGAGGCTTTGCCGACAATCTCGACGCCGCCATGCGGCGCGCGGATGCGGCAGGCTTCGAGGCGCGGCGAAAGGCATCGAAGGAGAAAGGTCTCCTGCGCGGCATTGGGGTCGCCTGCTTCCTCGAAACATCGCGCGGCGCGCCCAACGAGGGTGCGGAGGTGCGCTTTGCAAGCGATGGCACGGTGACGATCGCGGTCGGCACCGAATCGAACGGACAGGGGCACGAGACGGCCTTCGCCCAGATCGCCGCCCGGCATCTTGGCCTGCCGATCTCGGCGTTCCGCTACGTGCAGGCCGATACGCGGGCGGTGCGCAGCGGCGCCGGGCATGGCGGCGCGCGGTCGATGCACATGGGCGGCGCGGCGCTGGTCAAGGCGATGGAAGCGGCCCTCGCGAAAGCCCGCCAGCTCGCCGCGCATCTATTGCAGGCGACGACCGGCGAGCTCGACTACAAGGAGGGACGCTTCACCGTCCGCGGCAGCGACCGCGCGATCGATCTCGCCGCACTGGCGCAGAGTGCCGGCGATCCGGCCAACCTGCCGGACGGGATGGTTCCGGGAAGCGGCCTCGGCGAGCATGTGCTGAACATCACTGACGTCTTCACCTTTCCCAGCGGTTGCCACGTCGCGGAGGTCGAAGTCGATCCCGAGACCGGCACCATCCGGCTGGTCGACTATACGGCGATCGACGATTACGGCCGGCTTATCAATCCGATGCTGACCGAAGGCCAGGTGCAGGGCGGGGTGGCGCAGGGCATCGGCCAGGCCCTGCTGGAACACACGGTCTACGACCCGCAGTCCGGCCAGCTGCTGAGCGGCTCGTTGATGGACTACGCCCTGCCGCGCGCCGACGACCTGCCGTCGTTCGACATCGCGCTGATCGAGCGGCCGACCGCCGCCAATCCGCTGGGCGTGAAGGGCTCCGGCCAGGCGGGATGTATCGGCGCTCCGCAGACCGTAATGGCGGCCGTGCTCGATGCGCTGCGTCCGGCCGGCGTGCAGAGCCTCGACATGCCGGCCACGCCGGCACGCGTCTGGCAGACGCTGCAGGCGGCGAAGGGGAAACCGTAACCGTCGCTACGCTTACTGCGCCGCCGCCAGATAGCGCGCCAGCGCGCCGGCCTTGTCGGCGGGCAGCTTGCCCGGCGCCTCGTTGAGCTTGATGCCGAGATTGCACGCCTCCTCGTTGGAGAGGCGTTGCAGGGTGCGCAACTTCTCGAAGTCGGCCGGCGTCATCCCGGCCTCGCCGAGCACGGCGGTGACATCGGCATCGCCGAGAGCCGGCGGCGGGGCGGTGCTCGCCTTGAGGGCGGCGCGGCCGACGCGATAGGCCTTCTCCATGGCCGTGAGCATGTCGCGCATCAGCTTCTGCGCCGTGGCGTCGAGCTTCTCGCCGCGCTGGATGCCGATCAGCACGAGTTCGCGGCAGGTGGCCGGGTCGACGCTCTTGAGGTGGCGCATCAGAGCCAGCCGCGCCGCGAGGACTGCCTGGGCGTCGGCCGCATCGGTCGCCTTGAGCGCGGGCACGATCTGGGTGGCACGCAGCTCGGTCATCAGGGCCAGCGGCCGCGGCGGCCCCTGGGTCGTCGGGCTGCGCAGCTCCTCGCTCAGCGCCTTGCGCAACCGGGCCTCGGCGTCGGGCACATCGTCCAGTACCAGCCCGACCAGTGGCAGGGCGCGGGCCTCGCTGACCGCCTGGTCGACCAGCTCGGTATCGCTGCCGGTCAGGTACTCCAGACCATAGACGGTTACACTGCCGGCGATGGCCGCTGCGATGGCCGCAATCGTGGTGCGCTTGAGTTGTTGCGCTGCCGGCCGGGCGCGACCGAACAAATGGACGATGAGGGCCACCGCGAGGGTGACGACGACGACGATGGCGACCTTTTCCACTAACAATCTCCAGGTTCACGCGGTCCGACGGCGACCAATCCTTGCGCAGGGCTGCGGTAGAATGTAGGCAGGCGAACGAACGCCCCTATGCCTATCCACATCGATTTCTTCCACCCCGCCCGCCTGGCTATCATCGTGGTCCGTGGCGAGGTTACCGGCGAGGATATCTCCGAGGCGATAGGCCAGATGTTGACGAGCGGTGCAATGCACTACCGCAAGCTCATCGACATTTCCTCACCGTCGTCGCCGATGAGCGACGAAGATGTCGAAAGAACCGCCATTTTCATGCGATCCCAGCCCAACGCGGCATCGCGAGGTCCGGTTGCCTTTCTGGTCGGCCCCGGCAGAGCGGCCGACAACGCCGTGAAGTTCGCGAAGATGACCGAAGGCGAGCGGCCGGTGAAGGTATTCCACAGTCTGCACGAGGCGCGGAAATGGTTGGAGCAGCAGCCGGTGGGAACACAGTAAGGCGATCTAATTGCGCCATTGCTGCAAGGGTATGGTGTCGCGTGATCCGACGACATCGAGGTAGCGTAGGTCCCATCGTTGATTTCAGGCGGGGGACATGCCGTTCAAGCTCGACATCTTCGCGCCCGACCGGATCGTCATAGGGGTCGCGCGGGGCGATATCTCCACCGCCGACCTCGCGGCCTTCGTGCAGGAGATGATCGTCGCGAACGTCCTGCACTACCGCAAGATCATCGACATCACGTCGGCAACGTCGAGCATCGGCAAGGATGAGCTCTCGGCGATTGCCGAACGGCTTCGCTCGACGCCGGTTCTGAGGCCGCGCGGGCCGCTCGCCATTGTCGCCGATCACAAGCGCGGCGAGCTGGCGCGACTCTTCATGTCGATGACCTCCGACGAACGGCCGGTCGAGGTCTTCCGCAGCATCCACGAAGCGCGCAGGTGGTTGCTGGTATCGAAGTTGCCGCTCTAGCGAAGAAGCGTCAGTCGAAGCAGCGACCGCTGCGGATGGTGCAGGAATCGGCGACCACGCGGGCATTGCATTCGGTCCAGGCCGATTGCTCGGCTGCGTCCTTGGTCGGGCCCGCGCCATAGCCCGAGGCCTGGCCGTTGCCGCTGTGGGCGTACGAGACGCAGCGGGCAGGCGCTGCCAGACGGATGGCGCAGGTCGGGCCGCCGCCGCATTCGGCACGGGCCGAGATCTCGGCGGCCTCGCGTGTCGCCATGCCGACCGCGACGCCGAAATTTCTCTGGCCGTCGCTGGCGACGGCGCCCCACACTTCCTGGGCCTCGGCGGCCGTGCTCATCGCGAGCAGGGCTGTCAGCACAATTGCTGCCTTCGGGATCATGGCGTGTTCTCCTCCAGGAAGGTGCGGACGCGCCGGATCGACTCCTGCAGGTAGGTTGGTCCACGCCAATCCGTCTGCACCTCGATGTTGGGCGCGAGTGCGGCGATCTCGTCGCTGGTCTTGGCCGGATGCGGCTTGTCGGTGCCAGGTTGGAGCAGGAGCGGCGTCTTGCAGTTCTTCACGAAATCGCGCGTGACGGAGAAGACGAAGTCGCCCCCGAACATGTTGTGGCCGAACGAGTCGATGGTCGCCTGGGAAATGTTCGGATCGCGCGCCCGCACCGTCTCGCCGTAGCCCCTCACGGCGGCGTCCCAGGTGTCGCGGTTCTCGTGCAGGCCGATCGGGTTCTGCAGCACCGCCGCTGCCACACGATCGGGCGCCTGCTCGATCGCTTCGAAGCAGTAGCTGCCGCCGATGCAGCCGCCCATGACGTGGAACTTCCCGAATCCGAGATGGTCCATCAGCGCGACATGGTCGGCCGCGAAGGTGTGCCAGCCATGATCGGGCTTTACGTCGGCCACCGACTTGCCGGCGTTGCGCTGGTCCATGCCGATCACGGTGAAGCGGTCGGAGAGCGCCTGCATGGGATTCATCCAGGCGGCCGGCTGCCCGGGATTGGCCGGGCTCTCCTTCCAGAGGCCGAGCTGCGACTTCAGCCCGCCCGGAGCGTAGAGCAGCAGCGGGAAGCCCGTGCCGTGGACCTCGTAGTAGATCTCGGCATCGGGCCTCTTCAGTATCGGCATCGATCTCCCCCTTGGACGTCAACCCTGCGGCTTGTAGCCGATGGCGTCGACGGTCTTCTGCCAGCTGGCAAGGTCCTTCACCAGGCGCGCCTTGAATTCTGCCGGAGTTGCCGGCTCGACGTCGAGGCCCAGTTCGACCAGCTTCTTCTGTACCTCGGGCTGGGCCAGCACGGCGTTCAGCTCCTTGCCCCAGGCGTCGAGCAGCGGCGCGGGCGTCTTGGCCGGCGCGAAGAAGACGTACCAGCCGAGCGAAGCAAGCTGCGGATAGCCGAGCTGGCTGATGGTGGGGATGTCCGGCGCCGACGTCGTGGGCTTCACGCCCGAGGTGAAGATCACCTTCACCTTGCCGGCACGGTGATGCTCCAGGAAGTCGGTGATGCCGCCGCAGCCGGCCGCGATATGGCCGCCCTGCAGATCGGCGACCAGCGGCGCCGCGCCGCGATAGGGCACCGGCTCGAGCGGGATGCCGATTTCCTTGCCGGCCATGACGCCGAAGAAATGCGTCGAGGAGCCCAGCGCTGTCGTGCCGAAGCTGTGACGGTCGGGGTTCTTCTTCAGCCAGGCGATATACTCCTTGAGGCTGTTTGCACCGATGGTCGGCGAGACACAGAACGCCGTCTGCACCGTGCCCGCCTGGGCGACCGGCGCGAGGTCGGTCACGGGATCCCAGGTGACGCCCGGCATGGTGATCTTCTGGATGATCGTGGCGCTCGGCACGTAGGCAATCGTCGTGCCGTCGGGCGGAGAGTTCTTCAGGGTTTCGATGGCGATCGTGCCCGAGGCGCCCGCCTTGTTGTCGATCAGGACATTGCGGCCGGTACGCTGCTTCAGCGGCTCGGCCAGGAAGCGCGCCATCACGTCGGTGCCGCCGCCGGCCGGAAAGCCGACCAGGATCTTGAGCGGCTTGTCTGGCAGGCCGGTCTGCTGCGCGCGCACCGAGGCGAGCGGGGCTGCTGCGGCGGCGCCGGCCATCAACAGCGACGTGCGGCGGGTGATCAGCTTCTTGGTCATGTGCGTTTACTCCTAGGACACGAGGCTCCAGGCGAGTTCGGCGCGTTCGCGCGCCGCCTTGCCCATCTTGATCGATTCGGGATTTGCGGCGTTGCCGCCCAGCCCGCGGCGGTAGACGCCCTGGGCGATCGCTGCGAGCCGGAACAGCGAGAAGGCGAGGTAGTAGTTCCAGTGCGGGATCGAGGTGCGGCCCGTGCGCCGGCAATAGGCGGCGACGTATTCCGTCTCCGTCGGCAGGCCGAGCCTGGCGAAGTCCACCGTAGCGTAGCCGTGCGGCGGCTCCTTCAGGTGATAGCCGAGGCAGTTGTAGGCGATGTCGCAAAGCGGGTGGCCCAAGGTCGAGAGTTCCCAGTCGAGTACGGCGACGATGCGAGGCTCGGTGGGATGGACGATGAGATTACCCAGGCGATAGTCGCCATGGACGATGCCCGTGGGATCGCCGTCGTCGGGAATGTTCGCGGGCAGCCAGGCCGAGAGCTTGTCCATCGCCGGGATGTCCTCGGTCTTGAGCTCGGCATACTGCTTGCTCCAGCGTCCGACCTGGCGGGCGATGTACTGGCCGCTGCGGCCATAGTCGCCGAGGCCGACCTTCGCCGGATCGACCTTGTGCAGGCGGGCGAGCACGTCGTTCATCGAGTCGAAGATGGCCGCGCGCTCGGCAGGAGTCTGGCCGGGCATCGAGGGATCGATGAGGATGCGGCCTTCGACGGCATCCATGACGTAGAACATCTGACCGATGACCGAGTCGTCCGTGCAGAGCAGCCGGGCGCGCGCCACCGGGACGTCGGTATCGGCAAGCGCCGAGATCACGCGGTATTCGCGATCGACCTGGTGCGCCGACGCGACGAGCTTGCCCGGTGGCTTCTTGCGCAGCACGAAGTCCTGCCGCTTGCCGGTCGACATCTCGGCCGAGACGAAGAAGGTCGGGTTGGAATGGCCGGAGTCGAACTGCCGTACGTCCAGACCGCCGCGATAGCCTTCGAGATGAGCCGCGAAATAGCGATCGAGCGAAGCGATATCGAAGCGATGGCGCTCCATGACGGGAACGGTATTGGCGTAGGTCGACATGCGCCGAACCTAGGGGCGGCGGCGCGGTTTCGGCAAACGTCCGGTCCCGCAGGGAGGAATGGATTTTCGGAAAGGAAGCGTTCCGCCGGGATGCGTGTCGATTGGCGGAGTTTCAACGGCGCAGGGCGATGAAACCGGCAGCGGCCGCCACGCCCCACACGCCGCCGACGATGGCCAGCGCGCTCGCGGCGTCGAGATGGCGTTCGAGCACGACGTAGGCCGCGAACGTGAAGCAGGCGCTGCTCACCGCCAGTGCCGCACCGATGCCCAGCGCCAGCAGCACGCGGTTGATCGCCTGGTCGGCGGCCGCACGCAGAGAGCGGGCCGCAGAGAAAGTGGCCGCGGCCCGCAGAAGAGCATTGATCATGGAAGGTTGCGCGGAGGGTTGTCCCTTACTTCCGACCGCCTTCCTAGGAGCGACGACAAAGATAACCTGCGAGGAAGCCGATACCCACGATCGCTGCGACGGTCGTCAGCGGACGGGTTTCGGTCTGCTCGATCAGGGTGTCGGTGGCCTTGTTCTTCAGATTGATCGTGTCCTGGGCGACGGATTTCGCCGTGTCACCGTACTTGGCGATCAGGGCGCGCGCCGACTTGAGGGTTTCCTCGATCGCTTCCTCGCCGCGCGCCGCGATCGACTGGCCGGTACCGCTCATCGACTCCGTCAGCTCTTCGAGCTGGGACTTCAGAAGGGCGATTTCCTTGGCGAGGTCCTTGCCGTTGTGGCTGGCTGTACGCATGTCAGGTCCTCCGAGTTGCAGGTTGGGCATCTCGGTGACAGAACGCTCTGCCGGGACGGAGGTTGCAGCCGCGGGGCGGGCTGCTCAACCGTCCCAGACGTTCGCCGGCATCGGCAGACGGGCAAAATCGGCATCGACCAGCGGGCGCTGGAACGACACGCCCTCGCGCTCCAGCAACATCATCCATTGCCGAACATGCTGGCCCGAGTGCCAGGTCGTCCGTTCGAGCAATTCATGCAGGCTTTGCGCGCCATAGTAGGTGGCAAGCGATCGGGACGGATCGGTGTCGCCATCCGCACGCCAGGCGCGGAAGCGACCTCGTATGGACGCGCCGTAGTCGACGAGCGCTCCGTGCCCGGCATCGGGTGCCGGCTCCTCCCGGAACATCGCCTGGACCAGTGTGATGCCTTGCTCGGCGTCGAGGAAGGCGTCGACCACCTTGAACAGATGGAAGGCGAGCGCGCGGTAGCTGCGCGGTCGGCCGGGCACATGGACGTGGAGGCGCTCCGCCGGCATCAGCGGCAACAGCGCGAGGGCCGCGCTCATGAACTTGTCGAGGCGCCGGCTGAGTTCGTCGGCCGAGAGGGCGGGGCCTGCCTTCTCGGCAAGCCCGAGGAAGGCCACGATCTGCGGCAGGCTCTGGGCGAACACGAAGTCCTTGCCGCGCGACAGCACCGGCACGGATCGCACGCCGAGCGCCTGCAGCTCGACCAGGCCGGCCGGATCCTCGAGTACATTTATCGAAACGAAGTCGATCCCACGGACCGATAGAAACTCCTTGAGTCTCAGACAGCTCGTTCAACCGGGCTGCCAGAAGACCTTCAGTGGCTCCGTCATGCTTGCTCTCCTGCTCAGGGTTTCTTGTGGCAGACGACGCAGATCTTGTTGCCGTCGAGGTCGCGTACATAGGCGCCATAGTAGTCGGGATGATAGTGCGGCCGCAGACCCGGCGCGCCTTCGTCTTTCGCCCCGGCGTTCATGGCGGCCTTGTAGGCCGCGTCTACGCTGCCACGGTTATCGGCTTCAAGACCGATGGTGACGCCATTGCCGACCGTGGCTGCCTTCTCGTCGAGCGGGTTCAGCACCCAGAGCTGCGGCCGGCCATCGGGACGGCCATATCCGACCGCCGTCGGAAACTCGAGATGACGCACCAGGCCGAGCGGCTTCAGCAGCTCGTCGTAGAAAGATTTCGCCTTCGCGAGATCGTTGCTGCCGATGGTGACGTGGCTGAACATCCCTGATTCCCCTTCCGGCATCTATGCGCTTACAGCGTCGGCCTCAGACCGAGCCCCTGCAAGGTCGCCTGCCACTTCTTCATATGGGCGGCGAGCCGCTCGCCGCAGGCGGCCGGCGTGGAGGTCTCCACCTCGAGGCCCAACTGGGAGAGCCGCTCGATGACTTCCTTGTCCTTCAGCACGGCGGTGAGGGCTTGATTCCAGGCATCGACCAGAGGCGGCGGCGTGTTGGCGGCGGCGAAGAAGCCATACCACTCCTCCATCGTCAGACCCGGATAGCCGGCCTCCGCCGCGGTCGGCAGGTCGGGCGCCACCGAAACTCTCTTGGAACCGGAGGTGGCAAGGATGCGCAGGCGGTTGCCGCGATGCGCGACGAGGAAGGAGGTGAGTCCGGCGACACCTGCCGGCACCTTGCCGGCCTCCATGTCGGCGACGAGCGGCGCGGTTCCGCGAAAGGCCTGGCCTTCCATCGGCACGCCGAACTCGCGGCTGAGCAGGCGCGTGTAGTACTGCAACATGGCATCGGTTGCGGTGGTGCCGACCTTGTTGCGTCCCGGCTCGCCGGCCTTCAGCCATTCGACATATTCCGCCACCGTCGAAACGTCGACCTTGGGCGAAACGGCGAAGGCTTCGACGAAAGTGCCGGCGATCGTGATCGGCGCCAGGTCGGTTAGCGGATCGATTGGATAAGTCGGCACGAAGAGCTTCGCGATCAGCGAAGGGCTCGGCATGAAGGCGACCATGCTGCCGTCGGTACCGCCAATCTTCAGCGCTTCGCCGGCGGCAGCCCCCGTACCTCCCGGACGATTCTCGACGGTGATCCTGCGTCCGACGCGCCGCTCGAGTGCGGCGGCGATGAGACGGGCCATGACGTCTGAGCCACCGCCTGCCGCGAAGCCGATGATGATGCGCAGCGCTCGATCAGGCAGGCCCGTCTGCGCGTGAGCGAGTGCCGGAGCCACAAGTGCCGCGCCAAGTATCGATCGGCGGCGAAGAGATTTCGTTGATGTCACCACGATCCGAGGATGCCGCAGGTCATGTGTCCGCGGCAAGACATAGACGCTTCAACGACATGTGCCGGGGCGCGGCAAACCGAAATGATCGCGCAACGTCTTGCCTTCATAGGCGCTGCGGAAAAGTCCGCGCTTCTGAAGGAGTGGCACAACCTCTGTAACGAAGACATCGAGCATCGACGGCAGCAATGGCGGCATCAGGTTGAAACCGTCGGCAGCGCCGTCGTTGAACCAGTCTTCGATCAGGTCGGCGATCTGCTCCGGTGTGCCCGCGGTGGTGAAGTGGCCCCGCGCGCCGGCGAGATAGGCGAGAAGCTGGCGCAGCGTATATTTCTCGCGACGGACCAGACCCACGATCACTTCGGTCCGGCTGCGCGCCGCTTGCACGGTGCCGGGATCGGGAAAGTCCTCGGCCGTCAGCGGCCGGTCGAGTGGCAGGTGAGAGAAGTCATGACCTCCGAAGCGGCCGCTCAACCGTTTGCGTCCCACCTCGGGGTCGGTGAGTTCGTTCAGGTCGCGCGCCAGGCGCTGTGCTTCGGTCTCGGTCGAGGCGATGACCGGGCTGAGGCCCGGCAGAATTAATACATGCTCGGGCTTGCGTCCCTCGGCGGCCGCCAGGGCCTTCAGGTCGGCGTAGAAATCCTGTGCCGTCTTCTTCTCCATCTGCGCGGTGAAGACGGCCTCGGCGTGGCGGGCGGCGAAGCGGCGTCCGGTATCGGACGAACCGGCCTGCACGAACACCGGACGGCCCTGCGGTCCGCGCGGCATGTTGAGCGGACCGGCAACGCGATAGTATTTGCCCTCGTGGTCGATCGGCCGGATGCGATTGGCGTGGGCATACTGACCGCTCGCCCGATCGTCGAGCACGGCATCGTCGGCCCAGCTGTCCCACAGTGCCTTCACGACCTGGACGAATTCCTCGCCGCGCTCGTAGCGCTCGTCGTGGCTGACGAGGCTCTCGCCGCCATAGTTGCGCGCCGAGGCGGCCAGCCAGGACGTCACGATGTTCCAGCCGACCCGGCCGCCGCTGATATGGTCGAGCGAGCCGAACTGGCGGGCGAGGTTGAAGGGCTCCGAATAGGTCGTCGACGCCGTCGCGATCAGGCCGATATGGCTGGTCGAACCGGCGATGGCGCCGAGCGTCGTGATCGGTTCGAGCCAGGTGCTGGCGGCGTGCGCCACCGTGTCCATCAACGCCAGGGTGTCGGCGAGGAAGATCGAGTCGAAGAGACCGGCTTCGGCGCGACGCGCGAGATCGCGAAAATACTCGACGTCGGTCAACGCCAGCGGCGAAGAGTCGGGATGACGCCACGAGGCTTCGTGATGGCCGCGGCTCTGGATGAACAGATTGAGGTGGAGCTGTCGCTTCATCCCCTCACTGTGCCGCGGGCGCGTAGACGGCGGCAAGCTGGCGGGACACCAGGCGAGCGTAGAGTCCGCCACGCGAGAGAAGCGAAGCGTGTGTTCCGCTTTCCGCTACGCGGCCTTCGTCCAGCACCACGATCAGATCGGCGTCGCGCACGGTCGAAAGGCGATGGGCGATCACGATGGTGGTGCGATCAGCCTTGAGCACGTCGAGGGCCCGCCGCACGGCCTGCTCGTTCACCGCATCGAGATGCGACGTCGCCTCGTCGAGGATGAGGATCGGCGCGTCCTTGAGGAAGGCGCGGGCGATGGCGACCCTCTGGCGCTGGCCGCCGCTGAGACTGGTGCCGCGCTCGCCGACAGCTGAGTCGAGGCCATCGGGCAGGGCGGCGACGAGTTCGCCGAGCGAGGCATGTTCGATGGCGGCCTGCAGTTCGGCGTCCGTGGCCTCGGGCCGGGCGATCAGGATGTTGGCGCGCAGCGTATCGTTGAACAGGTAGGTATCCTGCGCGACGAGGGCCACGAGGGCGCGCAGGGCGTCGAGCTTGTAGTCCTTGAGATCGGCGCCGTTCAGCAGGATCCGGCCGGAGTCGGGATCCCAGAAGCGCATCAGCAGTTGCGCCGTCGTCGTCTTGCCGGCGCCGGACGTACCGACCAGGGCCACGGTCTTGCCGGCGGGAATGTCGAAGCTGACATCGCTCAACGCGCGGCGCGTCTGGCCCGGATAGGTGAAGGTCACTTTCTCGAGCGAAAGCGCGGCCGCCCCACGCGCGACGGGCACACCCGGGCCGTCGCGCACCGGGATCGGTTCGTTGGCCAACGCATAGACGCGGCGCGTCGCGCCCAGCGTGTCGGCAAGCTGGCGGCCGATCTGCGCGATCTCGGACACCGGCAGGAACGCCGCCATCGCCAGGATGGTCATCAGCGGCAGCAGGCCCGGATCCAGCGCGCCCTGCGCCGACAGGACAGCACCGACCACGACGACCGCCAGGCCGCCAAGGCCGGTCAGCACTTCGAGGATCGCGTGCTGGAGCGTGAGTTCGCTGAAGAAGGGCAGGCGCAGCGAGATATGGCGCTGCGAAAGCTGGTCGAGCTTGTCGCCACGCGGCTTCTCCTGCTGGAAGGCCACGATCTCGCCCAGACCTTGCACCGAGTCCACGGCAAAGGCGCCCAGTTCGCCGGCAGCCTCGCGCGCCTCGCTGCCGAGCCTGTCGACACGCTTGCGCATCAGGAAGGGGCTGAGGCCGACCGCCAGCAGGAACGGCACCAGGGCGACCGCCAGCCAGCCATTGGCCGTGGCAAGGGCGGCGACCACGACGGCCGGCACCAGGATCGCGACGAAGGCCGGCGCCACGGTGTGGGCGAAGAAGTATTCGACCAGCTCGATATCGTGGGTGGCCAGCGCCATCAGATCGCCGGTGCGGCGGCGCGTGAGATAGGCGGGCGCCAGCGCATCGAGCTTGCGGAAGGCGTCGATGCGCATCTCGGCCAGCAGGCGGAAGGCCATGTCGTGCGCCAGCCAGGATTCCAGCCAATGCAGCAGGCCGGAGAGCGGCGCCAGGATCGCGAGCGCAATGGCGAGCCCGCCATAGGGCTCGTGGTTCTTGAGCGCCAGCACGATCAGCGCCGACAGCACGCCGATGCCGATGAAGGCCACGACCCTCAGCACGCCCAGGATGAAGGTGGCGGTAAGCTTGCCCTTCCACGGCAGGATCACCTTCATCAGCGCCGCGACCACCTGATACCAGGTGAGGCCCTCGGCCTTGATGATGCCTTCGGTCACCGGCTTCACCGCGCCGCCCGGCGTATTGGCGACGGTCTCGGCGCGGGCCGGGGCGTCGATCATGTCGGCGGCCGCACCGACCTGCTGCTCGCGCGCCTGCTCGGCCATCAACCGGGCATAGACGCCGCCCTGGTTCATCAGCGGCCCATGCTTGCCTTCCTCGGCGACATGGCCGCGGTCGAGCACCAGGATGCGGTCGCAATCGATGACGCTCGACAGCCGGTGCGCCAGGATGATCGTCGTGCGGCCCTGCATCAGCCGGTCCAGCGCTTCCTGGATCACGGCCTCGTTCTCGGCATCGACGGCGGAGAGGGCTTCGTCGAGCACCAGGATCGGCGTGTCGCGGAGCAAGGCGCGGGCGATCGCCAGACGCTGGCGCTGGCCGCCCGAGAGCTTGATGCCCTTCTCGCCGATCACGGTCTGGTAGCCCTGCGGCAGGCTCAGGATGAATTCGTGGATGTTGGCGGCGCGTGCCGCATCCTCCATTTCCGCCTGCGATGCGCCCGGCTTGCCGAGGCGAATATTCTCCTCGACCGTGCCGTGGAACAGGAACGTGTCCTGGTTCACCACCGAGATCAGGGAACGGATCTGCGCAAAGGAAAGCGAACGCAGGTCGTGGCCGCCCAGCAGGATGCGGCCCTGGTCGGGATCGTAGAAGCGCAGCAGCAGGCGCACGATCGACGACTTGCCGCCGCCCGAAGAGCCGACCAGACCCAGGCGCTCGCCAGCCGCCGCGGTGAAAGTGAGGTTGTCGTGCACGGTGCGGCGCGTACCGGGATAGGCGAAGCGCACGTTCTCGAAGGCGATGGTGGGGGCCAGCACCGTGCTGAGCGTCGCGGGCGGCGCATCGGCCACGGAGGCCTTGTCGTCGAGAATGCGATAGATGCCCTGCGCCGCCGAGAGGCCGACCATGCCCTGGTGCAGCACGGAGCGCAGCTCGCGCATCGGCCGGAAGATCTCGATGCCCAGCATCAGGATGACCAGCAGGGCGGTGAGCGACATGGCGCCGGCTTCGACCCGCGAGGCGCCGTAGATCAGTGCGGCCGCCGCGCCGCCCGCAATCGACGTGTCGGTGATGCCGCGCGCCAGCGAGTTGGTGCCCAGCACCCACATGGTGCGGCGGAAGAGATCGCGCGCCTCGACTTCGAGCTTGTCGGCGCGCGCCTTGCCCTGGCCGAAGGCCTTGAGCGTCGCGAGGCCCTGGATGGAGTCGAGGAATTCGGCGGCGAAGGACTTGTACGCCGTCATGCGCGCGATCGAGGCGCGCACGTCCCACTTGTGCCAGAGCGCGGGGGCGAACAGGGCCAGCAAGGCGAAGCCCAGCATCACGGCCGCGACCGGCAGGTCGATGAAGGCGACGACAGCGAAGATCAGCAAGGGCGAAAGCAATGCGATCATGAACTGCGGCAGGAACTGGCCGAAATAGGTTTCGAGCTGTTCGACGCCGTCGATCATGGAAAGCGTGAGGCCGCCCGAACGCTGGCGGCCGACCGTGCCCGGTCCGAGCGAGGCCACCTTGTCGTAGAGCGTCCGGCGCAGCGCCTTCTGCACGCGCGCGGCCGTCTCGTGCGCCATCACGGCGCGCCAATGCTCGGCCACACCGCGCAGCACCATGACGACGGCGATCAGCACCACCGGCAGCACTAGCTCCTGCAGGGGCTTGCCGGCGAAGACCTGGCCGATCAGCCAGCCCAGCAGGGCGAGGCGGGCAATGCCCAGGCCGACGCCCAGCAAGCCGACGGCGACGGTGGCCGCGATGCGGGCACGGACGCCCCGGGTGAACACGAGCAGGCGCGGTTCGATATGCATGGTGGAATGCTAGGTCGAACATCCTTATTCGTCAGTCCACAATTCGGAAAAGTCCCTGTACAGTTTTGTACATGGCTCCCAACTGGGACGATCTCCGTATTTTCCTGGCTCTGGCGCGCGAAGGCACGCTCACCACGGCGGCCCGGACGCTGGGCGTCAGCCATCCCACGGTATCGCGTCGCGTGGCCGTACTCGAAAGGCAGATCGGTGCCCGCCTGTTCGAGCGGCTGCCCGATCGCTTCGTGCCGACCAGCGCCGGCGAGGAGCTGCTGGCCGATACCAAGGCGATGGAAAAGGCCGCCCATTCGATCCACCGTCGCAGCGCGGGTCTCAGCGATACCGTGAGCGGCACGGTGCGGCTCTCGGCCGGCGAGGCGATGGCGGCTTTCATCGCCCGTCACCTCGCCGAGCTGCGTGAAAAGTTGGAGCAGATCGAATTCGAGGTGGCGGCGAGCCATACGCTCGCCAACCTGTCGCGCCGCGAGGCCGATCTCCTGATCCGCGAGCAGGTGCCGGAGGTCGGCGACATCGTGGCGCGCAAGCTCGGCCGCGTCGCCTATGCGATCTACGCGGCCCGCGATTTCCCGGTAGGTCGCCCCGCCAGGGTCGATCCGGTGGCGGCCCTCGTCGACCATCCGTGGCTCGGCTTCGACGACGACCATGGCTATATGCCGGGCCAGCAATGGCTGCTCGAGCGGCTGGCCGGTCGACGGCTGGCGGTGCGCGGCAACAACTGGCTTGTGCTACACGAGGCGACGCGCGCCGGCGCCGGCCTTGCCGTACTGCCGTGCTTTCTCGGCGAGCCGGACCCGGCCCTGAAACGCGTGGGCGGCATTATCGCCGATGTCTTCGCCGACCAGTGGCTCCTCGTGCACCGCGATCTGCGTGCGCTGCCGCGAGTGCGCGCCGTGATGGACGCCGTGATCGACCTTTTCCATCGCGAACGGCCGCTGCTCGAAGGCAAGGCTTAGTACACGCACCGCAGCGCGAGCCTGGCTCGACGCACCTGCTCGTATCGTGGAAGGCGGCGCGCGATCGACCTTCATTCCGCAGCGGATACCCGACAAGCTTTCGGACGATCTCAACAATAGGAGTGAAACGTCCGTGAGTATAAACAGGCGTCGTTTCGTAGGCGGTGCGTCGGCGTTGGCGGGATTTGCCGGCACCAGGGCAGCCCTCGCGCAGAAGAAGTATTCCGACGGTGTCACCGACACCGAGATCAAGCTCGGCCATACCGGACCCTATAGCGGTCCGGCTTCGGCCTACGGCACCATCGGCAAGGGCATCGAAGCCTACTGGAAGATGGTCAATGATCAGGGCGGCATCAACGGCCGCAGGATCAACTTCATCACCTACGATGATGGCTTCTCGCCGCCCAAGACGGTCGAGATGGTGCGCAAGCTCGTCGAGAACGACAAGGTCTTCGCGACCTTCCAGACGCTCGGCACGGCGTGCAACACTGCCATCCACAAATTCATGAACCAGAAGAAGGTGCCGCAGCTCTTCGTCAGCACCGGCGCGTCGAAGTGGGGTAATCCCAAGCAGTATCCCTGGACCATCGGCTGGCAGCCCGACTATGTCACCGAAAGCGCCATCTATGCCAAGCACATCCTCGACCAGCACAAGGGCGAAAAGATCGGCATCCTCTGGCTCAACGACGATTCGGGCAAGGATTACGTCTCGGGCTTCATGAAGGGTCTCGGCAAGGAGAACGAGAAGCTGGTCGTCGCCAACGTGAGCTACGAGGTGACGGATCCCACGGTCGAAAGCCAGATCATTCAGCTTAAGAGTTCCGGCGCCACGGTCTTCTTCTGTCATGCCACGCCCAAGCATGCGTCGCAGGCGATTCGCAAAGCAGCGGACATCGGCTGGAAGCCGGCCTTCTATCTCGTCAACGTTTCGATCTCGGTCGATTCGGTGCTGAAGCCCGCGGGCCTGGAGAACTGCCAGGGCATCATCACGGCGGCCTACTACAAGGATCCGACGGACCCGCAGTGGGCCAAGACGCCGGACTTCGTGCAATGGAAGGCCTTCATGGACAAGTACATGCCGGGCGCCAACCAGAGCGATGCCTTCTACACCTATGCCTATGCCGTCGCGGCAACGATGCAGGAAGTGCTGAAGCGCTGCGGCAACGAGCTGACGCGCGAGGACCTGATGAAGCCGGTCGCCAGCATGAAGGCCGTCGAGATCTCGCTGTTGCTGCCGGGCATCAAGCTCAACAC
>JAIUOY010000097.1:0-55822 GCA_020160995.1 Pseudomonadota bacterium
ATGGCGACAAGGTCGCCGTCACGAAGGGCCTGCAGGTCGGCGACAATGTCGTGGTCGACGGCGTCGACCGCCTGCGCGACGGCGCCAAAATCCGCCGGCCCGGAGCGACGCCGCGTACGGCCGGGGGGCCGCCCGTCGCCACGGCCGTGCCGGAGGGCAAGGCGCAGGAACAGCAAGGTCAGGGACAACGCGATCAGGGACAGCAGGGCCAGAGGCAACGTCAGCAGGCCAACGGCGGCGGCGGCGCTGCTGCGGCACAGCCGACGCCGCCCCGCCAGTAGTCAGGCCGCGACATGAATCCGTCGCGGATTTTCATCGAACGGCCGGTTGCCACCTCGCTGTTCATGGTGGCGATCATGCTGGTGGGCATCATTGCCTACCGCTTCCTGCCGCTCTCTGCCTTGCCTCAGGTCGATTACCCGACCATCCGCGTGCTGACGCTCTATCCCGGCGCCAGCCCGGAGGTGATGACGACGTCGGTCACGGCGCCGCTCGAACGTCAGTTCGGGCAGATGCCGGGTCTCAATCAGATGACCTCGACCAGTTCGGCGGGCGCATCGGCCATCACCCTGCAGTTCGACCTGAAGCTCGGTCTCGATGTCGCCGAACAGCAGGTGCAGGCCGCCATCAATGCCGCGGGCAACCTGCTGCCGGGCGATCTGCCGGCGCCGCCGATCTACGCCAAGGTCAATCCAGCCGACGCGCCGGTATTGACGCTCGCCGTCACCTCGCGCTCCGAGCCGCTGACCAAGGTCCACGATCTGGTCGACACGCGGCTGGCGCAGAAGATCTCGCAGATTCCGGGCGTCGGCCTGGTCAGCCTGGAGGGCGGCCAGAAGCCCGGCGTGCGCATCCGCGTCAACCCGACGGCGCTCGCCGCCTACGGTCTCAACATCGACGATCTGCGCACCGTCATCGCCAACGCCAACGTGAACACGCCCAAAGGCAATTTCGACGGGCCGGCGCGGGCACTCACCATCAACGCCAACGACCAGATCACCGATCCCGACACGTTCCGCGACATCGTCGTGGCCTACCGCAACGGTGCGCCGGTGCGCATCCGCGACGTGGCGACAGTCGAGGAGGGGCAGGAGAACAACCGCATCGCGGCGTGGGCCGACAGCGTCCAGGCCGTGATCGTGAACGTCCAGCGCCAGCCCGGCGCCAATGTCATCGACGTCGTCGACCGCATCAAGGCGTTGATGCCGCAGCTTCGAGAGACCCTGCCGAACTCGCTCGATGTCGCCGTGCTGACCGACCGCACCGTGACGATCCGCGCCTCGGTGCGCGACGTGCAGATCGAGCTCACCTTCGCGGTCATCCTGGTCGTGGCGGTGATCTTCGCTTTCTTAGGGGACGCCCGCGCCACGCTGATCCCAAGCCTTTCGGTGCCGCTGTCGCTGGTCGGCACGCTGGCGGTCATGTATCTCGCGGGCTTCAGCCTGAACAACCTGTCGATCATGGCCTTGACCATCGCCACCGGCTTCGTGGTCGACGATGCGATCGTCATGATCGAGAACATCGCCCGCTACATCGAGCGCGGCGAGGATCCCCTGGCGGCGTCGCTCAAGGGCTCGCGGCAGATCGCCTTCACGGTGGTGTCGCTTACCGTTTCGCTGATCGCCGTGTTGATCCCGTTGCTGTTCATGAGCGACGTCGTGGGGCGCCTGTTCAGCGAATTCGCCGTCACCCTCTCCGTGACCATCCTCATTTCGGCCGTGGTGTCGCTGACCCTGGTGCCGATGCTGTGCGCGCAGCTTCTTCGCCGGCGGCCGCATGCGGCCGCCGGCCCCGAGACGACAACGGAAACCCGCACCCATGCCGGCGGCGAGGAGCAGGCGATGGGCGCGCGCTGGTTCGCCCGCCTGATCGATTTTTACGATCGTTGCCTGGTCGTGGTGTTCCGCCATCAGACGCTGACCCTGCTGGTCGCGGTCGGCACCGTGGCGTTGACGGTGCTCCTCTACGTCATCGTGCCGAAAGGCTTCTTCCCGGTTCAGGATACCGGGTTGATCCAGGCCGTCACGGAGGCGCCGCAGAGCGTTTCTTTCGACGCCATGAGCAAGCGCCAGCAGGCCTTGGCCGAGGTCATTCTCAAGGATCCCGATGTCGCGAGCCTTGCGTCCTTTATCGGCGTCGACGGGACCAACCCGACGCTGAACTCGGGCCGCATGCTGATCAACCTCAAGCCGCGCGGCGAACGTTCGCTGTCGGCGACCCAGATCATCCGCCGGCTGCAGCGCGCAGCGGCCTCGGTCGTGGGCATTTCGCTCTACATGCAGCCGGTGCAGGACCTCACGATCGATTCGACGGTGAGCCGCACCCAGTATCAGTTCGTCCTGGAGAGCGCGAAGGCCGACGAATTCGACATCTGGGTGCCGCGTCTGATGGAGCGGCTGGGCCGCCTGCCCGAAATCGTCGACGTGACGAGCGATCTTCAGAACAAGGGCCTGTCGATGTTCATCAAGATCGACAGGGATGCTGCGGCCCGGTTCGGCATCACGGCCGCGACCATCAACAACGTGCTCTACGACATCTTCGGCCAGCGCATCGTCTCGACCGTCTACACGCAATCGAACCAGTATCGCGTCATCTACGAGGTCGAGCCGTCGCTGGGGCGTTCGCTGGAAGCGTTGAACAGCCTCTACCTCCCCGGCTCCCAGGCCGGCAAGCAGGTGCCGCTGTCGGCCATCGCGACGTTCGAGGAACGGGCGGCGCCGCTGCGGCTCGACCGTTTCGGCCAGTTTCCCGCTACCACCATCTCCTTCAACCTGGCGCCGGGCTATGCGCTGGGCGACGCGGTCAACGCCATCGTCGCGGCGCAGCAGGAGATCGGCATGCCGCGGTCGATCACCACGCACTTCCAGGGGGCGGCGCTCGCCTTCCAGAAGTCGCTCGACAGCCAGCTCCTGCTGATCCTGGCCGCCATCGTCACCGTCTATATCGTGCTGGGCGTGCTCTACGAGAGCTACATCCATCCCATCACGATCCTCTCGACCCTGCCGTCGGCCGGCATCGGCGCGCTGTGGGCGCTGATGCTGGCGGGAAGCGAATTGAGCGTGGTCGCCATCATCGGCATCGTGCTGCTGATCGGCATCGTAAAGAAGAATGCGATCATGATGATCGACTTCGCGCTCGACGCCGAACGCAACGAGGGCAAGTCGCCGCGCGAAGCGATCCACCAGGCCTGCCTGCTGCGCTTCCGGCCGATCCTGATGACCACCGTCGCCGCCCTTGTCGGCGCACTGCCCCTGATGCTGGGCACCGGCACCGGCTCGGAGCTGCGCCAGCCGCTCGGCCTCACCATCGTGGGCGGCCTGATCGTGAGCCAGGTGCTGACGCTCTTCACGACGCCGGTGATCTATCTCGCCTTCGACCGGCTGGGTCGCCGCCTGCGCGGCCTGCCGCCCGATGCGCCCCTTCACCCGGTTCGCGGCGAGGTGGGCGAGGGGGCGCCGTGAATCTGTCGGCCCCCTTCATCGCCCGGCCGGTCGCCACGACCCTGCTGACGATCGGCCTGGCATTGGCGGGTCTGGTGGCTTTCTTCAAGCTGCCGGTGTCGCCGCTGCCCAAGATCGATTTCCCGACCATTCTCGTCACCGCCAATCTGCCGGGCGCCTCGCCGGAGACGGTGGCGACCAGCGTGACCACGCCGCTGGAACGGCGGCTGGGCGCCATTGCCGGCATCAGCGAGATCACGTCGTCGAGCACGGTCGGCAATTCGCGCATCATCCTGCAGTTCGACCTGTCGCGCAGCATCGACGGGGCGGCGCGCGACGTGCAGGGCGCGATCAACGCGGCGCGCGCCGACATGCCCACCGATCTGCGCAACAACCCGCAGTATCGCAAGATCAACCCCGCCGATGCCCCGGTCATGGTGATCGCGCTGACGTCGAACACGCTGGGCCAGGGCCGGCTGTACGACGCCGCCTCCAACATCCTGCAGCAGAAGATCAGCCAGGTGAGCGGGGTGGGGCAGGTCCAGCTGGGCGGCAGCTCCCTGCCGGCGGTGCGGGTCGAGATCAACCCGACGGCGCTGAACAAGTACGCCATCGGCCTGGAGAGCGTGCGGGCGGCCATTGCCGCGGCCAACGCCAACTCGCCCAAGGGCGCGATCGAGCACGGCGACCGCCGCTACCAGATCTATTCCAACGATCAAGCGACTACAGCCGACCAGTACCGCGCGCTGATCATCGCCTGGCGCAACGGCGCGCCGGTCCGGCTGTCGGACGTGGCGGAGGTGATCGACTCGACCGAGGACATCCGCAACGAAGGGCAGGCCAACGGCAAGCGCTCGGTGCTGGTGATCATCTATAAGCAGCCCAACGCCAACATCATCGAGACGGTCGACGCGATCAAGGAACTGCTGCCGGAGCTCCAGGCGGCGATGCCCAACGATGTCGACGTCGAGGTGGTGGCCGATCGTACCACCACGATCCGCGCCGCGCTCAAGGAAGTGGGCTCGGCGCTGGTGATCAGCGTCATCCTGGTGGTGCTGGTCACCTTCGCCTTCCTGCGCTCGGCGCGGGCCGGGTTCGTCGCGGCCGTGACCGTGCCGGTGTCGCTGATCGCCACCTTTGGCGGCATGTACCTGCTGGGCTACAGCCTCAACAACCTGTCGCTGATGGCGATGACCATCGCGGCGGGCTTCGTGGTCGACGATGCGATCATCGTGCTGGAAAACGTCTCGCGCCACATCGAAGAGGGCATGTCGCGGGTCGAGGCCGCGCTCAAGGGCGCCCGCGAGGTCGGCTTCACCGTCGTGTCGATGAGTCTGTCGCTGATCGCCGTGTTCATCCCGATCCTGCTGATGGGCGGAATCGTCGGCCGCCTGTTCCGCGAATTTGCCGTCACCCTGTCGGTGGCAATCGTCGTCTCCATGGTCGTGTCGCTCACCGCGACGCCGATGATGTGCGCCTACGTGCTGCGCCAGCCGCAGGATCGGCCGCCGGGCTGGTTCTTCCGGGCGAGCGAGCGAGCCTTCGCGCTGCTGCAGACCCTGTACGGCCGCAGCCTGGGCCTGGTGCTGCGCCATCCGCTGATCACCATCCTGGTCTTCCTGGGAACCGTGCTGCTCAACATCCATCTCTATGTCAGCATCCCCAAGGGCTTCTTCCCACAGCAGGATACCGGCCGCATCGTCGGCGGCATTCGCGCCGATCAGAGCATTTCCTTCCAGGCGATGCGGCGGAAGTTCCGTCAGTTCATCGAGATCGTGCGGTCCGATCCGGCGATTGCGAGCGTCGCGGGTTTCACCGGCGGCTTCCAGACCAACTCGGGCTTCATGTTCGCGACCCTGAAGCCACTCGGCGAGCGCGACGTCTCGGCCGATCAGGTGATCGCGCGGCTACGGCCCAGGCTCGCGCAGGTGCCGGGTGCAATGCTGTTCCTGCAGTCGGTGCAGGATATCCGGGTCGGCGGCCGGCAGAGCAATGCGCAATACCAGTTCTCCCTGCAGGCCGATTCGTTGCCCGACCTCTATACCTGGGGGCCGAAGCTGACCGAGGCGCTGCAGAAGGACACGTCCGTCATCACCGACGTCGACTCCGACCAGCAACAACGCGGCCTGCAGATCAACCTCACCATCGACCGGGATGCGGCGAGCCGCCTCGGCGTGTCCACGCGCGCCATCTCGGCGACGCTCTACGACGCCTTCGGCCAGCGCCAGGTTTCGACGATCTACAATGCCCTCAACCAGTACCACGTCGTCATGGAGGTGGCGCCGCAATGGTGGGCGAGCCCGGAGACGTTGAAGGACATCTATGTCAGCACGTCGGGCGGGGCGCTGAGCGGAACGCAGACCTCCGGCGGCATTGCCGGTGCGCTGGCGTCGCCGGCCACCGGCGCCAAGGCGGCGATCGCCGCCGATCCCGCCCAGGCCCTTCGCAACGCCCGCACCAATCAGATCGCCATCGGTGGCCGCGGCGGCGCCTCTACTGGCGCGGCGGTCAGTACGGCCGCCGAGACGCTGATCCCGCTGACGCAGTTGACCCGCTACGAGTACGGCACCACGCCGTTGGCGGTTAACCACCAGAGCATGTTCGTGGCCAGCACGATCTCCTTCAACCTGGCGCCGGGCAAGACCTTGAGCGATGCGGTCGCCTACGTGAACGAGACGATGCGCGAGATCGGCGTGCCGACGACGCTGCACGGTTCGTTCCAGGGCACGGCGCGCGCCTTCCAGCAATCGCTGAACAACCAGCTGCTGCTCGTGCTGGCGGCGCTCGCCGCGGTCTACATCGTGCTCGGCATCCTCTACGAGAGTTACATCCACCCGATCACCATCCTGTCGACCTTGCCGTCGGCCGGTGTCGGCGCCCTGCTGGCATTGCAGTTCTCGGGCGTGGAGTTCAGCATCATCGCCATGATCGGCGTTCTGCTGCTGATCGGTATCGTGAAGAAGAACGCCATCATGATGATCGACGTCGCCCTGGAACGGGAACGTCGCGAAGGGCTGGAGCCGGCGGTGGCCATCCACGAGGCCGCCGTGCTGCGCTTCCGTCCGATCCTGATGACGACCATGGCCGCGATCCTCGGCGCGCTTCCGCTGGCGCTGGGATATGGCGACGGCGCGGAGTTGCGCCGGCCGCTCGGCATATCGATTATCGGCGGCCTTATCGTGAGCCAGATCCTGACCCTCTACACCACGCCCGTCATCTATCTTTACCTCGACCGCTTCCGCCGTCGCGACCGCGACCAGCCAAGCCGTGTCGCCCGCGCCCTGGGCTCCTCCGGCGGCCCGACGGGAGTTCCGGCATGAAGCGCATCGCGGCGCTTCTTCCGGCCGTTCTTGTATCGGGCTGTCTTGTCGGGCCGAACTATGTCCGTCCACCGCCCGCGACCTTGCCGACGCCGGCCTACAAGGAGGCCGAGCCCGTCACGGGGGCCGCTGCCGTCTTCCAACCCGCACAGCCGCGCGACGGCGTCGATCGCGGGCCGTGGTGGCAAAGCTATGGCGATCCGGTTCTGGATAGCCTGGCGGCGCAGATCGATGTGTCGAACCAGAACCTGAAGGTGTTCGAAGCCGGCTACCGGCGGGCGCGGGCGCTGATCCGGCAAGACCAGTCGGCGCTCTTTCCGACGGTCAGCGGTACCGGCGCGGTGCAGCAGGCCGGCACCGGAGGGTTGCGCGGGACGACCGGCACAACCACGGCCGTCCCGCGCGGCGACTCCTCGTTGGGTCAGTACACGACAGGCGCGACGCTCGCCTGGGAGATCGACATCTGGGGCAGGCTGCGGCGTCAGATCGAGGGCGATTCGGCGGCCGCGCAGGCCAGCGACGCCGATCTCGCCAATGCTCGGCTGTCGGCGCAGACCGATCTTGCGACGAACTACTTCGGGCTGCGCATCTCCGACGATCGCAAGCGCCTCTATGAAGAGACCGTTGCCGCCTATGCCCGCTCCATGCAGATCGTGCAGAATCAGGTCGATGCCGGCATCGTCTCGCGCGTCGACCTGGCGCAGGCACAGGCGCAGTACGAGCAGACGCGCGCGCAGCTTGTCGGCGAAGCCATCAACCGGGCCTTGTTCGAACACGCGATCGCGCTGCTGGTCGGCAAGGCGCCGGCCGAGATCGGCATAGAGCCTACCCGCACGCAACTCACCGTGCCCACCGTCGAGGCCGGCGTGCCGTCGACCTTGCTCGAACGACGGCCCGACATTGCCGGCGCGGAGCGCCGCATGGCTTCGGCCAACGCCCAGATCGGCGTCGCGATCGGCGCCTTCTATCCGCAGATCTCGCTGGGTGCCTCCATCGGCTTCCTGGCCGGCGGCCTGGGCTCGCTGCTGCAGATCGGCAATGCGGTGTGGTCGGTCGGGCCGCAGCTTGCCGGAACCTTGCTCGATGGCGGCGCGCTTTCCGCTCAAGTCGAAGGCGCCCGCGCCAACTACGACGCCACGGTGGCGACCTATCGCCTGACCATCCTGACCGCCTTCCAGCAAGTCGAGGATGCACTCGCCCAGCAGCGCATCCTGGTGCAGCAGGAGAAGGTTCAGCGCGCTGCCGTCGCCGCCTCCCGCGAGGCCGAACGCCTGTCGCTCAACCAGTATCGCGTCGGCACTGTGCCCTATACGACCGTCGTGCAGACGCAGGCCACGGCGCTGGCGGCCGAGCAGACTTTGCTCACCATTCGCTTCAACCGGCTCGTCGCCAGCGCGAACCTGGTGAAGGCGTTGGGCGGCGGCTGGCAGCAGGCCGATCTGCCGGCCGTGACGCCGATCGGCGGCCTCAAGCAGGCGAACCCTGCGCCGCCGGCCTTGCCGACGCCGCCGCCTCAGCCGGCACCGCCGCAGGTCACGCCGACCGTCTCGGCGACGCGCTAGGTTCGGCAATTGCCGGGGAGAAGGATTTTCTTCTCCCGTCGCGGCCCGCAGGCCGGATTTGCCGGCCGCGCCTATGGCTTTGGCAGCCATTGCCTTTGACCGCGACACGGACGGCGACGACGTTTGTCGTTCGTCGCAAACAGCGAGGCCAGGCAATGACCAACTCCCGCCATCCCGAAACTCTGTCGCTGCACGCCGGCTGGCGCGCCGATCCCGTGACCGGCTCGGTCGCGGTGCCGATCCACCAGACCACCTCGTACCAGTTTCGCGACACCGAGCACGCCTCGAACCTGTTCGCGCTGAAGGAACTGGGCAACATCTATACGCGCATCGGCAATCCGACGGTCGACGTGCTCGAACAGCGCGTCGCCGCCCTCGAAGGCGGGGCCGCGGCGCTGGCGGTCGGCTCGGGCCAGGCGGCATCGGCCTTTGCGCTGCAGAACCTGGCGCGGGCCGGCGACAATGTCGTGAGTTCGACCGATCTCTACGGCGGCACCTGGAATCTCTTTGCCCACACGCTCAAGGATCAGGGCATCGAAGTACGCTTCGTCGATCCTGCCGATCCGCAGGCCTTCGCGCGCGCCACCGACAATCGCACGCGGGCCTACTATGCCGAGACGTTGCCCAATCCCAAGCTCGCGGTCTTTCCGATCAAGGAAGTGGCGGATATTGGCCGGCCGCTGGGCATTCCCCTGATCGTCGACAATACGGCCGCGCCGATCCTTGCGCGTCCGTTCGATCACGGCGCTGCCGTCGTCGTCTATTCCGGCACCAAGTACCTCGGCGGCCATGGCAACTCGATTGCCGGCCTGATCGTGGATGGCGGCAACTTCGACTGGGCTGCCCATCCACAGCGCCAGCCGGCGCTCAACACGCCCGATCCCAGCTACCACGGCGCCGTCTGGGTCGAGGCCGTGAAGCCGATCGGGCCGGTGGCCTACATCATCAAGGCGCGCACGACCCTGTTGCGCGATCTCGGTGCACCGCTGGCGCCGTTCAATGCTTTCCTGATCCTGCAGGGCATCGAGACCGTCGCGTTGCGCATGGAGCGTCACGTCAAGAACGCGCAGGCGGTGGCCGATTTCCTGGTCAAGCATCCGGAGGTCGCGAAGGTCATTCATCCCTCGCAGCAGAAGGGCGAGGCGCGGCATCGCGCCGACACCTATCTGAAGGGCGGCTATGGCGGTCTCGTCGGCTTCGAGCTGGCGGAGGGTCGCGAAGCCGGCCGGCGCTTCATCGATTCCCTGAAGCTGCTCTATCACGTCGCCAATATCGGCGATTCGCGCAGCCTCGCCATCCACCCTGCCTCGACGACGCACTCGCAGCTCTCCGCCGAGGAGCAGCGCGCGACAGGCGTTTCGGACGGCTATGTGCGGCTGTCCGTCGGCATCGAGCATATCGACGACATCCTCGCCGATCTCTCGCAGGCGCTCGATGCGGCCGGCAAGCTGAAGCAGGCCGCCTGACGCGAGGTGCGGGCTCAGCTCCTCGCGACCAGGAACTGCTCTGCGCTCGACGGACGGAGGCCGTCCGTCCTGCCGGCGAAGTAACGTTCGGCAAGGTCGGCGGCCGACACGTGCTGGACTTCCCGGAAGCCTGCTTCGCGGGCCAGGTCCAGCATCTCCGTCGGGCTGAAGAAACTGACGAAGGGTGTCCCGGCGGCCTCCGCGCCCTTCTCCGCGGCCTGACGCAGGGCGCGCTCTTCCGAATCGACGAACTCCAGGGGCAGCATGAAGGTCATGGCCAGCGTAGAGCCTTGACCGAGGGCCGCGGCCCGACGCAGCGTCGTCGTCACCGCATCCTTGCTGAGGTACATGGTGACGCCGCTGGAGGCCGCTACCGTCGGCCGATCCGAATCGAAGCCTGCGGTCGCAAGCTTCTCCCACCACGACCATCCCGTCTCGAAGTCGACCGGCACGAGCCGCAGATAGTCGGGAATGCCGAAGCCGGTCTCGATCAGGCGTTTCCGCTTCCAGGCCTGGGCAGCGGGTTGATCGACTTCGAAGGTGCGCAGGCGGGTGGCGATCTCCGGTCGGCGCTGAACGAAGGTATCCAGGCCGGCGCCGAGGATGAGGTACTGGCTGACACCGCGGTTTGCCTGCTCGACGACCAGATCCTCGATGAAGCGGGCGCGGGCAACGACCGAAGCACGGGCACGTCTGGTGGCCTTTGCGTCCATGTCCGGACGCTGACGCCAGTCGTCGGTCGGCGCGGCGAGCAGCAGGCCGATCTCGTCCTGGAGTACGTGCGGCGGTGCGTCGACCTGGGCATGCAGAGCCCGCCACAGGGCGACCCTGAGGGCGGCCCCGTCTGGAGCTGCGGTTTGCTCGGCCGGCATGACGCACTCCCCATTCGCTTCGATCAGGGAGTGGAATCAATACCGCGTTGCCGTCGGTTTGGAAAAGCCTGCCGCTTCGGTCGCGTGCGACGCCTCAGCTGGAGGCGGCCCACTCCACGACGTGGTCGGCGCGGTCGGGCCGCGTCATCGGCGGCAAGGATGTTGCCGGCGTACCGACGGTCACGAAGCCGACCAAGTGCGACGGCGTCTCGAAGCCCAGCAGGGCATTCACCGCAGGGTCGTAGACGTTCGCGCCGGTCACCCACATGCCGCCATAGCCCAACAGGTGGATGGCGTTCAGAATGTTCATGGCGGCGGCGCCGGCGGAGAGCACCTGCTCGATCTCGGGAATGTTGCCGTTCTTCACGACGGCGCCGACGGCGATCAGCATCGGGGTGCGGCGCACCCAGGCGCGGTAGCGTTCGCCGAGGGCCGCACCGTTCGCCGGATCGCGTTTGGCGGCGGCCTCGGCCAGGCGCTCGCCGAAGGCGAGGCGGGCGTCGCCGCGGATGACGACGAAACGCCAGGGTCGCAGCTTCCCGTGATCGGGCGCGCGCAGTCCGGCATCGAGGATCAGGTTGAGGTCGGCACCTTCCGGCGCCGGTTCCTGTAGCGGTCCCACCGAACGGCGGGCCAGCAATTGGTCGAGGGTGAGCCGTTGCACATCGCGGCTCTCGGGGAAGGCGGGAGCAGTATCGGGCATGGCCAGACTGTATCTGTATTGCGAACGATTGTCATTTGCATATCGGCGATACCCAACGCTCATGCCTCTATAATCGGGCCATGGCGGAAACCCCGATCCGCAAGATCATCCATGTCGACATGGACGCGTTCTATGCGTCCGTGGAGCAGCGTGACGACCCGGCGCTACGCGGCCTGCCGGTCGCGGTCGGCGGTCGCCAGCGCGGCGTCGTCATGGCGGCGAGCTACGAGGCGCGGAAGTTCGGCGTGCGTTCGGCCCTGCCGTCGGTGACGGCCAAGCGGATGTGTCCCGAGCTGGTCTTCGTGAAGCCGCGCTTCGACGTCTACAAGGAAGTGTCGCGCCAGATCCGCGAAATCTTTCTCGACTACACGCCGCTGGTCGAACCGCTGTCGCTCGACGAGGCCTATCTCGACGTGACGACGAACTTCAAGGGCATGCCGCTCGCCTCCGATATCGCCCGCGAGATTCGCGCGCGCATCCTGGAGCGTACCGGCCTCACGGCATCGGCCGGCATCTCCTACAACAAGTTCCTGGCGAAACTTGCGTCGGACCATCGCAAGCCCAACGGCCAGACGACGATCCCGCCGGAGAAAGGTCCGGCCTTCGTCGAAAGCCTGACGGTGGCGAGGTTCCATGGCGTAGGACCGAAGACGGCGGAGAAGATGAACCGGCTCGGCATCCATACCGGCGCCGATCTCAAGGCGCAGTCGCTGGAATTCCTCGAACAGTATTTCGGGCGCTCCGGCACCTACTACTACGCCATCGCCCGTGGCGACGACGAACGCCGGGTCGTGCCCAACCGGCCGCGCAAATCTGTGGGCTCGGAAACGACGTTCATGGAGGACCTCGACCGGCCGCAGGTCGTGGAGGAAGGTGTCGCCTCGGTGCTGGACGATGTCTGGTCCTATTGCGAACGGACCGGCATCGTCGGTCGCACCGTGACCGTGAAGATCAAATATGCCGACTTCCAGATCGTGACGCGCAGTCGCACGCTTTCCGAGCCGGTCGGTACGCGCGACATGCTGGAGCGCACGAGCCGCGAACTGGTGCGTTCGATCTTTCCGCTGGAGAAGAAAGTGCGCCTGCTGGGCGTCTCGCTCTCCAACCTGCACGCCCGCGAGGAGCCCAAGGCGCCGCCGCAGATGACGCTCGCGCTCTAGCGATAGAGCGGGGTGAGCGTGTCGATGGCGGTTTCGGCCTCGCGGCGATCGGGTGCCTCGTCGGCGTTGCCATAGCCATACATGTCGTTACGTCCCGTTTCCTGGACGACGATCCCCTCGGGGTGCGGCAGCATGAGGACGTGTCGATAGAAGAGGCCGTAGCGGACTTCCGGCTGCGGCATGAGCCAGGCGATCTGGCCGCGCACGGGCACCACCGACTCGTCCCTCCACAAGGCGCGCGCGCCGTACCCCGTACAATTGACGATCACGGGTTCGCGCAGCCGCACCAGATCGGCCGGCGTGTCGAAGGTCATGTCGACGATCCGGCCGCCTTCGCGCAGGAAGTCGTCGGTCAACCGTTGCCCCAGTGCCGCAATGTTGAACTGCATGGATGTTCCCACCCGCGCGTGAGCGACGGGGAAGGGATTCTCGTTGGCCGGCAAGGAACGGTAAGGTGGCGAGAGGCCGGCCAGGCGCTGGCCGTAGCTGGCGAAATGGACTTCCTCGGCCGACAGGTCCGGTTCGGCGGGCGCCGGCTGCGCCACATCGTCGAACAGCACATAGCGCTCGCTCATGGCGACCGGCTCGCCCGGCAGGCCGATATAGCTCTGGTAGGTGGCGTAGGAGGTCCGCGCCATTTCCTCCCATTGGGCGGGAAAGGTCGGCGCCGCGCTGCCGGTGGCGGCGATGCGCGAGTCGGGCGACCAGGTGCCCGTCGCGCGCGCCGACTGGCTCAGCGGCAGGCGTTCCTTCGCGTAGATCGTCACGCGCGCGCCGGCGCGGCGCAGCAGGAGCGCCGAGGTGAGGCCGAGCGCCCCGCAGCCGATCACCGCGACCTCGCGCGTGCCGCCCTCCAGCGCCATGCCGGCGGCGATGCTGCTCGACCCCCAGGCCAGCGACCAGCCGCTGCCGCCATGTCCGTAATTGTGGACCACGCGCTTGTCGCCGACCGTCTCGACTTCGAGCCGTGGGCCGGCCGCCCGAAAGGGGCGCAGGCATACGGTGATGCGGGCGACGCGGCTCATCTGCAGGCGTGGCGGTGGCAGAGGCTGCGCGCCCGATCGGGTGCCGGTCGCGCATCCCGCAAGGCCGAGTGCGCCCAAGCTGCCGAGGCCCATGATGACAGTCCGTCGACTGCGTCTCGCTGCCTCGGTCATGCGCGCCTCGCTGGAGACCCTATGAAAGGTAATTCTAGCGGCTACGCCGCGGCCATACCACGCGATATGCTGGCGCGATGATCGACAAGCTCGAGTTCCTGCTGGCGCTGGCGCGGGAGCGGAATTTCAGCCGAGCCGCGGAGCAATGCGGCGTCACACAGCCGACATTCTCGGCGGCGATCAAGCAGCTCGAAGATACGTTGGGCGTGATGCTGGTGCAGCGCACCTCGCGCTTCATCGGCTTTACGACCGAAGGCGAGCATGTGCTCGACTGGGCGCGCGGCATCGTTGCCGACGCGCGCGCCATGCGTCAGGACCTGCAGGCCTTGAAGAAGGGGCTGACCGGCCGGCTGCGGATCGCGGCGATCCCCACGGCGCTGGCAATGGTCTCGGCGCTCACGACGCCGTTCCGCTCTCGGCACCCGAACGTGACGTTCACCATCCTGTCGCGCACCTCCATCGAGATCCTGTCGATGGTCGAGAACCTCGAAGTCGATGCCGGCCTCACCTACATCGACAACGAGCCGCTCGGGCGCATGCGCACCGTGCCGCTCTATCTCGAACAGTACCGCTTGCTGACGTCGGAGAGCAGCCCGCTCGGCGATCGCGATCAGGTGACGTGGGCGGAGGTGGCCGGCATCCCGCTCTGCCTGCTGACGCCGGACATGCAGAACCGGCGCATCATCGACCGCCTGCTCGGCAATCCGAGCGGCCGTGCCGAACCGACCCTGGAATCGAATTCGATGATCGTTCTGTTCTCGCACGTGCGGACCGGCCGCTGGGCGACCGTGATGCCGGAGAAGCTGGCCGATACGCTGGGCCTCACCGACCATTTGCGCGCTATCCCCATCACCGAGCCGACCGCCGTGCACCAAGTCGGCCTGGTCGTCCCGCCGCGGGAGCCGATGACGCCGCTTTCGGCGGCCCTGGTGGCTGAAGCAACCCAGCTCGCCCGGGTTTTGACGCCAACGTCATAGTCGTTCGCCCGCCAACACAGGCTGATTAATAGGAATGTTCTATTGCAGCACTGGGAAGCCTTATTGAGAGTACGGCGTCGAAGACGGATCATTCCCTGTGAAAAAGTCGGCGCCAAGCCGGTCAGGACAGGGATGGGAGTCGATCGATGCCGGTGGCATGGAGCGAAAGTCGGACCAGCGAGTTCATCCGGCGGCATGAGGGCCGGGAAGGTCCGCTGTTGCCGATCCTGCACGATGTGCAGACCGAATACGGCTGCATCCCCGCGCCGGCCATTCCCCAGATTGCGGCGGCGCTCAACCTGACGCGGGCCGAGGTCCATGGCGTCGTTTCCTTCTACCACGACTTTCGCGAAGCCCCGGCCGGGCGGCATGTGCTGAAGCTCTGCCGCGCCGAGGCCTGCCAGTCGATGCAGGGCGAGGCTCTGGCCGAACAGGTGCTGCGCCACTTCGGCGTGGCCTGGGGCGGCACGACGCCTGACGGCCATCTCACCGTGGAAGCCACCTATTGCCTGGGCCTATGCGCCTGCGCGCCGTCGGCGCTGCTCGATGGCGAACCGCGCGGCCGGCTGACGACGGACTCGATTGCGGCGCTCGCTGCGGAGATCGGTCGATGAGCGCATTGCGCGTCTTCATTCCCGGCGATGCCGCGGCGCGCGCCGTCGGCGCCGACAAAGTCGCCGTGGCGATTCGCACCGAAGCCACTCGCCACGGTGTGGAGGTCGAGATCGTCCGTACCGGCTCGCGCGGCCTCTTCTGGCTGGAACCGATGGTCGAGATCGCGACGCCCTCGGGGCGCATCGCGTTTGGCTGCGTGACGCCCGGCGACGTGCCGGGCCTGTTTGCGGGCTACAGCCGGTTCGCGGCCAGCCATCCGCTCTGCGTGGGACGCCCGGAAGAGATCCCTTTCCTGAAGCGCCAGACCCGCATCACCTTTGCACGCTGCGGCATCGTCGATCCGCTGTCGCTCGACGATTATCGCGCGCACGGCGGCCTGCGCGGCCTCGAGCGGGCACGCAGTCTCGGTGCTGCGGGCACCGTGGCCGAAGTGACCAAGTCCGGCCTGCGCGGCCGCGGCGGCGCGGGTTTCCCGACCGGCCTCAAGTGGAAGACCGTCGCCGACGCACCGGCCGACCAGAAATACATCGTCTGCAACGCCGACGAAGGCGACTCCGGGACCTACGCCGACCGCATGCTCCTGGAAGGCGACCCGTTCGTGTTGATCGAAGGCATGATCATCGCCGGGCTCGCGGTCGGTGCGGCCAAAGGCTACGTCTACATCCGCTCCGAATATCCCGACGCCATCAGGACCTTCTCGAAGGCAGTCGCCGTCGCCGAATCCTCTGGCCTTCTCGGCGCGGCGGCGGGTTTCGAGATCGACGTGAGGGCCGGCGCCGGCGCCTATGTCTGTGGCGAAGAAACTTCGATGCTGGAAAGCCTCGAAGGCAAGCGCGGGCAGGTGCGTGCCAAGCCGCCGCTGCCCGCGCACAAGGGCCTGTTCGGCCGGCCTACCGTCATCAACAACCTTGTCTCGCTCGCGACCGTGCCGGCGATCCTGGCCGATGGCGCCGAGGCCTATGCGGCGCTGGGCATGGGCCGGTCGCGTGGCACCATGCCGATCCAGCTCGCCGGCAACGTGAAGCAGGGCGGCCTCTTCGAGACGGCTTTCGGCCTCACCCTGGGCGAGATCGTCGACGAGATCGGCGGCGGCACGGCGAGTGGGCGGCCGGTGCGCGCGGTGCAGGTGGGCGGGCCGCTCGGTGCCTATTTCCCAAGGTCTCTGTTCGATACGGCGTTCGATTACGAAGCCTTTGCCGCGCTCGATGGATTGGTCGGCCATGGCGGTGTTGTGGTGTTCGACGACACGGTCGACATGGCTCGCCAGGCGCGCTTCGCGCTCGAATTCTGCGCCCTCGAATCCTGCGGCAAGTGCACGCCCTGCCGCATCGGTTCGATACGCGGCGCGGAAACCATGGACAAGATCATCCGCGGCGAGCGGGTCGCCGCCAATCTCGCCCTGATCACCGACCTTTGCCAGACCTTGAAGTTCGGCTCGCTCTGCGCGTTGGGCGGGCTCACGCCTTATCCGGTGATGAGCGCCCTCAAGTATTTCCCCGAAGATTTCGACCGGCCGCGCCTTGTCGCGGCGGCCGATTAAGAGGCCGTCATGTCCCTCGTCCCCGAAATCGACTACGGCACGCCGGTCAGTCGCGCAGAAGAGACCGTGAGCCTCACCATCGACGGCCACGTCGTCGCCGTGCCAGCCGGCACGTCGATCATGCGCGCTGCCGTCGAGGCGGGCATCCAGGTGCCCAAGCTCTGCGCCACCGACTCCGTCGAAGCGTTTGGCTCCTGCCGCCTCTGTCTCGTCGAGATCGCCGGTCGCGCCGGCACGCCCGCCTCGTGCACCACGCCGGTGGCGGCAGGCATGGTCGTGTCGACCCAGACCGAGCGGTTGAAGCAGGTCCGACGCGGCGTGATGGAACTCTACATCTCCGATCATCCGCTCGACTGCCTGACCTGCGCCGCCAACGGCGATTGCGAACTGCAGGACATGGCGGGTGCCGTCGGCCTGCGCGAGGTGCGCTACGGCTACGATGGCGAGAGCCACACCCGGCAGGCGAAGGACGAGTCGAACCCGTATTTCACGTTCGATCCGTCCAAGTGCATCGTCTGCTCCCGCTGCGTGCGCGCCTGCGAAGAGGTGCAGGGCACCTTTGCGTTGACCATCGAAGGTCGCGGCTTCGACTCCAAGGTATCGCCCGGCGCGGCGGCCGACAATTTCCTGAGTTCCGAGTGCGTCTCCTGCGGAGCCTGCGTCCAGGCTTGCCCGACCGCAACGCTGTCGGAAAAGAGCGTGATCGACATCGGCTTGCCGGAGCATTCGGTCGTCACGACTTGCGCCTATTGCGGCGTCGGCTGCAGCTTCAAGGCCGAGATGCGTGGCGAAGAGTTGGTGCGCATGGTTCCTTACAAGGACGGCAAGGCCAATCGCGGCCACTCCTGCGTCAAGGGCCGCTTCGCCTGGGGCTATGCCAATCACCGTGAGCGCATCCTGAAGCCGATGATGCGCGAGAGCATCGATCAGCCGTGGCGCGAAGTGAGCTGGGACGAGGCGATCGGTCGGGTCGCGTCGGAGTTCAAGCGCCTGCAGGAAAAGCACGGACGCCTGGCGATCGGCGGCATCACCTCCTCGCGCTGCACGAACGAGGAAACCTACCTCGTGCAGAAGCTGGTGCGCGGCGGCTTCGGCAACAACAATGTCGATACCTGCGCCCGCGTCTGTCACTCGCCGACCGGCTTCGGTCTCAGGACCGCTTTCGGCACGTCCGCCGGCACGCAGGACTTCGATTCCGTCGAGCAATCAGACGTGATCCTGGTGATCGGCGCCAACCCGACCGACGCGCATCCGGTCTTTGCCTCTCGCATGAAGAAGCGCCTGCGCCAGGGCGCGCGGCTGATCGTGATCGATCCGCGCCGCATCGACCTCGTGCGCATGCCGCATGTCGAGGCCGACTATCACCTGCCGCTGCGGCCCGGCACCAATGCCGCGATCCTGAACGCGCTGGCCCATGTCATCGTCACCGAAGGTCTGGTCGACGAAGCCTTCGTGCGTTCCTTCTGCGACCGCGATGCCTTCGAGTATTGGGCGGCCTTCGTGGCGGAGGAGCGTAACAGCCCCGAGGCGGTCGGCCTGATGGCCGGCGTCTCGCCCGAGGCGATCCGCGGCGCTGCGCGGCTTTACGCGGCCGGCCCCAACAGCGCGATCTACTACGGCCTCGGCGTTACCGAGCACAGCCAAGGCACGACCGCGGTCATGGCCATCGCCAACTTGGCGATGGTGACCGGCAATCTCGGCCGGCTGGGCGTCGGCGTGAACCCGCTGCGCGGCCAGAACAACGTCCAGGGCTCCTGCGACATGGGCTCGTTCCCGCACGAGCTCAGCGGCTATCGCCACATTTCGGACGATGCGACCCGTGCCATGTTCGAGGAGATGTGGGGCCGCCCGCTCGACGCCGAGCCCGGGCTGCGCATTCCCAACATGTTCGATGCAGCGATCGAGGGCAGCTTCAAGGGCCTCTACGTGCAAGGCGAGGACATCCTGCAGTCCGATCCCAACACCACGCACGTCGCGGCCGCGCTCAAGGCGATGGAATGCGTCGTGGTCCAGGACCTGTTCCTGAACGAGACGGCGAACTATGCCCATGTCTTTTTGCCGGGCTCGACCTTTCTCGAGAAGGACGGGACGTTCACCAACGCCGAGCGGCGCATCAACCGCGTGCGTCGTGTCATGACTCCGAAGAACGGCATGGCCGACTGGGAAATCACCCTGGCGATCTCCAAGGCCATGGGCTTCGAGATGCCCTACGCGCACCCGTCGGAGATCATGGACGAGATCGCGCGGCTGACGCCGAGCTTCGCCGGCGTTTCCTATGCCCTGCTCGACGAAGTGGGCTCGGTCCAGTGGCCGTGCAACGAGAAGGCGCCGCTCGGCACGCCGGTCATGCATATCGGCGGCTTCGTCCGCGGCAAGGGCAACTTCATGATCACCGAGTACGTGCCGACCGACGAGCGCACCGGCCCGCGCTTCCCGCTGCTGCTCACCACCGGCCGCATCCTCTCGCAATACAATGTCGGCGCCCAGACGCGGCGCACCGACAATACGGTCTGGCATGGCGAGGATGTGCTGGAGATCCATCCGCACGATGCCGAACAGCGCGGCGTCCGCGACGGCGACTGGGTGAAGCTCGACAGTCGCGTCGGCGGTACGACCTTGCGCGCCCATCTCACCGATCGCGTGGCGCCGGGCGTCGTCTATACGACCTTCCATCATCCCGACACGCAGACCAATGTCGTGACCACGGAGTTCTCCGACTGGGCGACCAATTGTCCGGAGTACAAGGTCACGGCCGTGCAGGTCTCGCCCTCCAACGGCCCCAGCGAGTGGCAGCGCGACTACGCGGCGCAGACGGGTCGCAGCCGGCGGATCTCCAAGGTCGCGGCGGAATAGAAGCGATGTCGGCCACGAGCACGAACGAGCGGCTGGTGACCATGGCCAACCAGATCGGCCAGTTCTTTGTGCCGCAGCGTCGGGGCGACCCGGCCGCGGCCATTGCCGATCATTTGCGGAAGTTCTGGGACCCGCGCATGCGGGCGGCTATCGTCGCGCACCTGGAGGCTGGCGGCGAGGGGCTCGACGGCCCGGTCCGCGAAGCCGTGGGACGGTTGAAGGAAATGGGCCGCCCGTGAACGTCTTCCTCACCGGCGCCACCGGCTATATCGGCGGCACAGTGGCCCATCGTCTCCTGCGGGAGGGCCACAAGCTGCGCGGTCTGGTGCGCGATGCGGAGAAGGGCAGGCGCCTTGCCGCGCTGGGCATCGAGCCGGTGGCGGGAGGTCTCGACGACGCGGCGATCCTCACGGCCGAGGCGCGCCGCGCCGACGCCGTGGTCAATACCGCGAACAGCGATCATCGCGGCGCCATAGAGGCCCTGATCGAGGGGCTCGTCGGGTCGAACAAGCCGTTCCTGCACACCAGCGGCTCCAGCATCGTGGCCGACGAGGCGCATGGCGACAGGGCGTCGGATCGCATCTACGACGAGGAGACGCCGCTCGATCCCGTGCCGGGCAAGGTCGCGCGCGTCGCCATCGACCGGGCGATCCGCGAGGCCAGCCAGCGCGGCGTGCGCTCGGTCGTGCTGTGCAACACCATGATCTACGGCAACGGCCTCGGCCTGGCGCGCGACAGTGCGCAGATCCCCGGCCTTGCCGCGCGGGCGCGCAAGACGGGCGTCGTGCGCCATGTCGGGCAGGGGCTGAACATCTGGTCGAATGTCCATGTCGAGGACATGGCGGACCTCTACAGCCTTGCTCTCGCCAAGGCGCCGGCCGGTGCTTTCTACTTCGTGGAGAATGGCGAGGCGTCCTATCGCGACATCTGCGTCTCGATCGCCAGGCGTCTCGGTCTCGCCGCCCCGCAGGTCTGGCCTTTCGCCGACGCTGTCAAGGAACTGGGCGAAAGCAGCGCCGCCTACACCTTCGGCTCCAACAGCCGCGTCCGTGGCAAGCGCGCCCGTGCCGAGCTGGGCTGGCAGCCGAAGCACAAGTCAGCGACGGCGTGGATCGAAGCGGAGTTGCCGCTTTAAAGCGCGATCTCCGCCGCCATGCGCTTCAGCAGGGCTGCATCGGGATAGGTGCCGAAGCCCGCCTGCAAGTTGTCCTTCATATGTTCGGGCTTGCCGGTGCCCGGAATCACGCAGGTCACCGCCGGGTTGGCCAGCACGAACTTGAGCAGGAGCTGGGCCCAGCTCGTGACGCCGATCTCGGCCGCCCAGTCCGGCAGCTTGCGCGAGGAGAGCTTGCGCAGGAGGCCGCCGCCGCCAAAGGGCTGGTTGACGATCACCGCGATGCCGCGCTCCGCAGCCAGCGGCAGCAGGCGCTGCTCCACCGCGCGGTCGTCGAGCGCGTAGTTCAACTGCACGAAGTCCCATTTCTCGGCGCGCATCACGCGCTCCAGCTCGTCGTGCGCACTTTGCGTATAGTGCGTGATGCCGAGATAGCGGATGCGGCCGTCCGCTTTCCAAGCCTGCAACGTCGGCAGGTGGGCGCGCCAGTCCACGAGGTTGTGGACTTGCATCAGATCGATGCGGTCGGTGCGCAGCAGACGCATCGAGGCCTGCATTTGGGCGACGCCGTTGTCGCGGCCGTTGGTCCAGACCTTGGTGGCAATGAAGGCCTTGCTGCGAGAGCCGGAGGCAGCCAGCAAGCTGCCGACCACGGCCTCGGCCGAGCCGTACATCGGCGATGTATCGATCACCGAACCGCCGGCCTCGAACAGGAGGCGCAGCACTTCTGCGACCGGCGCGCGATCCTCGGGTTTGCCGCCGACGTCGAACGTGCGCCAGGTGCCGACGCCGACGACGGGCAGCAGTTCACCTGAAGAGAGAATCTTGCGTCGATTCATCTGGACGGATGGTTGGGCCGCAGCGTGACGGCCGGCAAGCAAGCTGGTCCCAGCGAGGCTCAGCAACGCAGAACGTGTCAGCTTCATGGTCCCCCTGGCACGACGACGCACGTCATCGATCTGTCATTGTCCTCTTCGTCTGGCCGCATCGCCAGCGTGGAAAAGAGCATCGCCATATTGATGCCGTACGCGAAGGGTCTGCTGTCTCTCGCCGCAGGTTTGGCAGCATCGACCATTGCCATGGCGCGCTGTCGACACCATGTGGGAGTGGCCACAGAGACTTCAGCCCCGACTGAACCCCCAAGGGAGACCGTGCCATGCCCGAACCCTTCGTCGTCGAAATCTGGGGTCAACCTGCGGGCATCGTCCTGAAGGAAGGAAACGCTTTCCGCTTCCATGCTTACGCGCGTCCTTTCTTCGAGATGGACGGTGCGCAGTTCAGCACTCCGGGTCAGGCCAAGCTTGCTGCAGCGCGGTTGAAGCCGCCGCGCGAAAGTCCGCGCGCCGAGTAACGTCTTTCGCCTTGTCGGTCGAACGGCGTGGCGTTAGTCCGGAACGCTAGCCAAGCCGAGACCTGCAAGGAGAATGACACGGTGATCAAGCGCAAGCAGCGAATCCCTCTGCGTGACCTCGCGACCCTGAAGCCGGAGGAACGCGAGGCCGTCGAAAAGAACGCCATGAACGGCCAGGTGTTCAACATCTTCAAGGTGTTGGCGCACCATCCCAACCTCACCAAGCGCTGGACCCCGTTCGCCGGGCACATCCTCTCCAAGCAGACGTTGCCGTTCCGCGACCGCGAGCTGCTGATCCTGCGCATCGGCTGGCTGAACCAGGCCGAGTACGAGTTCGCCCAGCACGAGCTGATCGCCAAGCGCGGCGGCCTGAGCGACGCCGATGTCGCGAACATCAAGGAAGGCCCGAAGGCCAAGGGCTGGAGCGAGCACGAGGCGGCACTGATGCAGCTCGCCGACGATCTCTACGAAAACTCCGTCGCCTCCGATGCGACCTGGGCCACGCTTTCGAAGACCTATTCGACGGAGCAGCTCATGGATGCCGTCTTCACGGTCGGACAGTACAATCTCGTCTCCTGGGCGCTGAACAGCTTCGGCGTGCCGCTCGACGATTTCCTGCCGGGCGCCCAGAAGAAGTGAGAAACTAGGGTAGTTTCCCTCAGACGAGGGGAACGCCATCCAGCGTGATGCGATGCATCAGGCGCCGCTCGCCCTGATAGTCGTTGATGGCGAGATGCCAGGTGGCTCGATTGTCCCAGAAGGCAATCGAGCCTTCGCGCCACTGGAAGCGCGTCTGGAACTGGGGCTGCGAGGCGTGCGCATAGAGATAGTCGAGCAGCGGCTTGCTCTCCTGCGCCGTCCAGCCCTCGAAATGCGTCGTGAACCCTGGATTGACGTAGAGCGTCTTGCGTTTGCTCAAGGGGTGCTGGATCACGACCGGGTGAATTGCATCCTGTGTCGCGAGTTCGGCATTGCCGATGCGGCCTACCGTGTCGCGCGCATATTGGGCGGTCGCTCCGAACACATGCCGGCTCGAATGCACGGCGCGCAGCCCCTCCAGCGTGCGCTTCAGACCGTCAGACAGCGCTTCGTAGGCCAGCGACATGCTGGCGAACATGGTGTCGCCGCCCCGCGGCGGCACTTCGCGCGCCAGCAGGACCGAGCCCAGCGCCGGCACTTGGTCGTAACTGTGATCGGTATGCCAGCCGCCGCCGATGTTCCGGGTCTGGTCGGGTTCCTTGCGGACCTCGGCGATCTCGGGATGGTCCGGCACCGCCTTGAAGAAGCGGTTGATGTTGATCGGCGCGATGCTTCCGGCGAAGGCGATGTGCTGCTGGGGCGTCAGCTTCTGGTCGCGGAAGAAGATCACGCCATGCTCGGCGAGGGCGCCGCGGATTTCGTCGGCCTGCGACGGCGACAACGGCTGCGCGAGATCGACGCCCAGGATCTCCGCACCGAGCGCTCCGGACGTCGGGCGCACATCGAAATGGGAATTACGCATTTGCTTTCCTCCGAGGGAATTCTTATAACTAGAACTATAATTCTAGTTTAAGTTGTCTGGCAAGTGCGCCCAACGCAAGGGTGGGGTTCCGGGGATGCTGGACGAGCAGCTCATTGCAGAAGCGAAGGTGCCGGGCCTGAAGCCGACCCAGCAGCAGCGCAGCCGCGCGCTCGTCGTCAGGCTGATGCACGAGGGGCTGGCGCTCCTGGAGGAGTACGACTTCGACGGCCTGTCGGTCGAGACGCTGTGCGCGCGCTGCGAGACGACGGTCGGCTCCTTCTATGCCCGCTTCGACAGCAAGGACGCTTTCGTCGATACGCTGCAGCGGCTGGTGGTCGAGGATCGCCGGCGCGAGCTGGCGGCGCGCTACAGTTCGGACCGGATACCGCGGACCGACCTGGCGCAGCTCCTGAACTGGATCACCCGGGGCGGCGTCGTCTGGCTGAAGCGCCATAACGGTCTCGTCCGCGCATCGCTGCGCCGGGCCGGCAGCGACCTCGGAAGCTGGACGCCGATGCGGGAGCTTGGCCAGATACAGGTCGAATATGCCCTGCCTCTCATCGTGGATTTGCTCGGCGGCCGGTCGACGGCTGACCTCGAGCAGCGGATCCGGTTCGCCTTCCAGATCATGTACGGCACCCTGAACAACATGATCCTGATCGATCCGGGGCCGTTCACGCTGCAGGACGCCGCGACGCCGCGCCTGCTGGCGACTGCGATGCATCGGTTGATCGACCCGACAATGCCCTAGGTCTTCCGCCGGTTGTGCGGCCTCGATCAGCGAGCACATGCGCATCGAGGCCATGGTCCTGGCGGTGGGACATGAGGGCGCGGGCCTCGGCTTGCGGCGCTGGGCTACGATGCACTGGGCTACGATGCTTGGCATTGGTGCCGTAGCCGTGGTCTGTACGCTGGCACGGCGTACCCGGTGGCTGCATCCGTTGGCGCACCTCTTCCGTCATCTCCGAGGCTGGCTTCATCACATGCGCGTTTTTCGTCTGTTTGCCCTTCTGGCTTTCCTGCCGGCGCTCGCCCTGGCCCAAACGGCGATGCCGCCCGCGGCTGCTCCCGGTCCTGCCGCCGCAGCGGTGCTGCCGCGCGACCTTTCGGTTCTGGGCATGTTCCTCGCGGCCGACTGGGTGGTGCAGGCGGTGATGGTCGGTCTGGTCGTGGCCTCGGTGCTGACCTGGACGGTGTTCCTCGCCAAGAGCCTCGAGCTTGCGGCCGCGCAACGGCGACAGACGCAGGCTCTTGCCGCGATCGACAGTGCGCCGTCGCTCGATGCCGCGCCTGCCAACGATCTCGTTGCCGCGGCACTGGCGGAGCGCCAGCTCAGCGTCGACAATAACAACGACCGCGACGGCCTGAAGGAACGAATCGCGTCGCGGCTGGAGCGGCTCGAAGCGGCAAGCGGCCGCCGCATGCTGAAAGGGACTGGCGTTCTGGCCACCATCGGCGCGACCGCGCCCTTCGTGGGCCTGTTCGGCACGGTCTGGGGAATCATGAATTCCTTCATCGGCATCTCGAAATCGCAGACGACGAATCTTGCCGTCGTGGCGCCCGGCATCGCGGAAGCGCTTCTGGCGACGGCGCTGGGGCTGGCCGCCGCCATTCCGGCGGTCGTGATCTACAACCACTTTTCCCGGCGCATCGCGGCGTACCGTGCCCTGGTGGGCGACACGTCGGCCGCCGTTCTCCGTCTCGTGTCGCGGGACATCGGCAAGTCGGGGGCGAAGTAAATGTCGGTCAAGCTGGATCACGGGTCCGACGACCTCGCCGAGAACCACGAGATCAACGTCACGCCCTTCATCGACGTCATGCTGGTGCTGCTGATCATCTTCATGGTGGCGGCGCCGCTCGCCACGGTCGACGTGCCGGTCGATCTGCCGGTCTCGACGGCCGAGCGTCAGCCGAAGCCGGACACGCCGCTCTATCTTACCTTGAAAGCCGACCTCTCCTTCGTGCTGAAGGATCAGCCGGCGACCCGGGAGACGCTGGCCCAGGCGCTGGACGACGCGACCGGCGGAAAGAAGGACGAGCGCATCTTCCTGCGTGCCGACAAGACCGTGCCCTATGGCGAGCTGATGCAGGCCATGAACGTCCTGCGCACAGCGGGGTATCTCAAGGTGGCCCTGGTCGGGCTGGAGCAATGAGGGAAGGCCTGCGCTGGGGGGGCTCGTTTGCCATCGTGCTGGCCCTGCATGCCGGTGCTGTCGGCATTGCGCTCGGCTGGTCGCATCCGGAAGCGCCGTTCGCCCCGCCGGCGGCAGCCGTGATGGTGGAGATGGCGCCGCTGCCCGCGGCGCCAGGAGCCGTGCCCAAGGAGGCGCCGCCGGGCCCCGATCTCAGCGAAGTGCTGCCCGATCCCGAGCCGCCGCCGCCGGTCGAGATGCCGCCGCCGGTGATGGCCGAGGTGACGCTGCCCGATCCCGAACCGCTGCCTCCGCTCGACCTCAAGCCGCCACCGCCGCCAAAGCCCAAGCCGCTGGAAAAGAAGGTCGAGAAGAAGCCGCCGCAGCCCAAGGCCGCGGCCCCGCCGGCCGCGCCACAGCAGGCGGCAGTTGCAGCGGCACCGCAGGCCGCCGCTGCTCCGGCGCCTCCTTCAGCTGCATTGCCGGCCTGGCAGGGGCTGCTGTTGCGCCACCTCGAGCGCCACAAGCGTTATCCCTCCGAGGCGCAACGCGCGCGGCAGGAAGGCGTCACCTACGTGCGCTTCACCATGAGCCGCGACGGTCGCGTGCTCGCCGCCCGGATCGAACGCGCTTCCGGAATCGGCGCGCTCGACCGCGAAGGGCTGGAGCTGTTGCAGCGGGCGCAGCCCCTGCCGCCATTGCCCTCCGATCAACCGGGCGAAAGCCTGGAGATCGTCGTGCCGATCCAGTTCTTCCTGCGGCGCTGACGCTCAGCGCTTCGCTACTTCCACGTTCCAGAAGGCCGTGGTCGACGGCGGGCGAAGCCAACCCTTGGTGCGCGAGCTGACGGCCGAGGCGCTGTACCATTCCCCCAGCGGGTAGTGCGTGCCGAGTTCCATGGCACGCGCCTGGATCTGCTCGGCGATGGCCTTGCGCTTGGCAGCATCGGGTTCGAGAGCAAAGGCGTTGCGCAATTCCTCGATCTTGGCGTCGCATGACCAACCGGCCGATGCCTTGTCGCACGCCGAGTTGAGGAACAGAGACGTGACCGGGTTCACTACGTCGAGTACGCCGGTGCTGGAAAGCGTGACGTTCCAGCCACGATCCTCAGGCGGCTCCTTGCGCATCACGCGGGCGAGGTGGGTCTGCCAATCGGCCGGCCGCATGTCGACTTTGAAGCCGACCCGCTCGAGCTGCGCCTTGGCGACGGGGGCCAAGTTGGCGAGGGAGGCGAGATCGCTCACCTGCAGCAGCACGATCGGGCGTCCATCGTAGCCCGCTTCCTTGAGCAGCGCCTTGGCCTTGTCGACATTGCCTTCGAGCAGGCCATTGGTGCCGGCCTCGGATGCGAGGGGCGTGCCGCAGCCGAAGTAGGTCTTGCAGAGGCGCCAATACTTCGGGTCACCGACGGCCGCTTCGAGATAGCCTTTCTGGTCGATCGCATAGCCCAGCGCGAGGCGCATCCGCGGGTCGTTGAACGGGGGATGGAGCCAGTTGGGCCGGAGCGCATACTGGCTGGCATAGGCGCCGCGCTGGACGTCGATGCCCTTGCGCTTCTCGACCAGCGGCAGCAGGTCGTGCGCCACCGATTCGAGCGCATCGACTTCGCCGTTCTCCAGGGCATTCACGGCGGTCTGCGGATCGGCAATCGACGTCCACTCGACCCGGTCGAGCTTGACGACCTTTCCGCCGGCGAAGTTCGCAGGCGGCTCGGCGCGCGGGACATACTTCGGATTCTTCACATAGACGACCTTGTCGCCGGGCCGCCATTCGTCGGCTTTGAAGATGAAGGGGCCCGAGCCGGTGGGGTCCTTGATCTGTTGCGTGGCCGGCGCTTCGGCGATGCGCTTGGGCATCATGAACGGCACGATGCCGGCGGGCTTGGCGAGCGAGTCGAGCACCAGCCCATAGGGCTGGCTCAGTTCCATCCGGATCGTCTTGGCGTCCGGCGCGGAAAGCTCCTTCACATGCGCCATCAGCTTGATGCCCATGACGTCCCGGCTGCCCCAGCGCTTCAGCGAGGCGACGCAGTCCTCGGCCGTCACCGGCGCGCCGTCGTGCCACGCAAGGCCATCGCGCAAGGTGAAGCTGTAGATCAGGCCGGCAGGATCGACGGTCCAGGCGCCGACCATCTGCGGCTGCGACTTGAGATCGCCATCGAGGCCGAACAGCGTGTCGTAGACCATGTAGCCGTGCGTGCGGCTGATCTGTGCCGATGCCCAGATCGGATCGAGGACCTTGAGATCGGAGTGCATCACGATCTTGAGCGTCGATTGCGCGGCTACGGGTGCGGCCATGGGCGCGGCAAGCAGCAGGCCGGCAAGTGCGCCAAGCAGGGAGCGTAGCTTCATTGTATTTCCCCTCGTTATTGTTCGGCTGCGAGGCCGTTGATCGTTTGTAAGGCGAAGGCGCGGAACTGGCCGAGGATCATCCCCTTCCAGTCGTCGGCATCGACGTAGAAGGCATCGCGTACGGCGCGGCGGATTTCTGCTGAGACCGCGGCCGGCGCATCGGGGTGGCCGGCGAGCCAGGCTTCGCCACGCAACGCGCGCCGCACCTGCGGCGAGGGCAGGGTGCCGTATTCGAGGGTCGAGGGGGTGATCGCCACGCCGGGGCATTCTTCGGGGGCGCAACCTGTGATGTGGCCCATGGTGCGCGGCGAGACCGACTCGGTGGCCGTGCTCGCGATCAGGTCGCGGCCCCACCAGGCGAGCGCGCGGGCGAGTGTCGCCTCGGAATGGCGGCCAAAGATCTTCTCGCCATGGCCGTAAGGGCCGAGCCCGGTATGCACGTCGATCCAGGCGATGTGTCGGCAGTTGGCGCCATGCTTGCGTACGATGTCGCGGATGGTGCGATTGCTCCAGGCCGGCCCCGTGCCGCTGTAGAAAAGGCCGTCGGGATGCCTGTCCTGTCCGCTGGAGATGCCCGGTGCCCGTTGGCTGGCAAGACGGGTCATGGCGGCAGTGAGCAGGCTCTCGTTCTCCGCGCTCGGTGGCCAGGCGGCGGGGACAAGCAGATCGTGGATCTCTTCGTAGACCGGATTATCGGGATAGGGCGTCGAGAAGTCGTTGAAGTTGCGGTTGAGGTCGATGTTGTCCTCGTTGGTCCGCTTCAGGTGAGAGAAGCCGAACGGGTTGACCGCATGGATCAAGAGCAGGGCGATGCCGCAATCGGTTGCGCGGCGGGCAAGCTCGTCGTTCAGCAGTGCAAGCTGGCAGGCCGACCCCGAGAAGCCTTCGGGCCCGTGTGTACCGGAACTCGCGATGAACAGCTTGTCGGCGTCGGCGGCGCCCAGCAAAGCGGTGTCGGTGCCGATCTCCTCGCCCTCGGCGCCCTTCAGCGGATGTACGTGCGCATCGACAGCGGCGCCTGCCTTGCGGGCCGCCTCGAGAAAGCGTTGACGTGCCTCGCGATAGGTGGCCGAGAAGAAGGTGGCGCTCATCTGATTTTCTCGTCGAAATAATCCATCGCCCGGAAGGCACCGCCGATCACCGGCAGGAACCAGGGCTTGCCGGAATAGAGCGGAATCGGCGGCAACGTAGCATCGGCGAAGGGCAGTTTCCCGCGCAGACGGCCGGCGATCGACCGACCGATGGCGTCGCCCAGGAACGGCATCATCGACACGCCCGAGCCGTTGCAGCCCACTACGAAATGCAGGCCGTCGAGTTCGCCGGCATGGGGCAAGGCGTCGTAGGTGAAGGCGACATTGCCCTGCCAGGTGTGCGTCACCTTGGTGCCAGCGAGTTCGGGCAGGCGCTCGACCAGCGCCCGATGCAGAAGTTGGGCACGCATCTCGCCGGGGATTTCGGTGAAGCGGGCACGGCCACCGAAGATCACGCGCTTGCCGTCGGGCGAGAGCCGGTAATAGTGCAGCACGCGGCGCGTCTCGGAGAAGGTCCGTCCCTTGGGGCAGATCTTCGCGGCGAGCCCCGGCGGCAGTTCCTCGGTGGCGATGATGTGGCTGGCGATTGGAACGAGCCGGCGCTGCAAGGTCGGCGTCAGGCCGCCCGTATAGCCGTTGGTCGCGACCACGACATGGCGTGCGCGGACTTCGCCCGCCTCGGTCCTGACCCGCCAGCCCTCGCCGTCGCGGCTGAGGCCGGTGGCGCGGCAGCCTCCGGCCAGGGTGATCGAATTGCGCCGCCGCGCCGCCGCGAGCAGCCCGCCATAGAACAAGGCGGGATGCAGCTTGCCCGCAGTCTCGAAGACCATGCCGCCGTGATAGAAGTCGCTGCCGATCTCCTGGCGCTGCTCCTCGCGACTGATCAGCTTGCAGTCCGTAGCGCCGCCCGAGCGTAGCTTCTCGAAGCGCGTGCGCAGACCTTCATAGTGCGAGGCAGCGCAGGCGCCGAGGAAGCGGCCGCGCTGTTCCAGATAGCAGTCGATCTTCTCCTGCTCGACGAGATCGATCAGTCCGCGATAGGCGTCGATCGCCCAGCCCACGACGTCGCGCACCAGCTCAGGCGCATAGTCGAGCGTTCGGCCAGTAAAGCTCTTGCCGATCGAAAGGCCGGCGCTCAACGCGCCGCCGCTGCGCGTCGACGCGCCGGCGCCGAATTCATCGGCTTCCAGCACCAGGCTCTGCACGCCGCCATCGGCCAAGGCGCGTGCCGTGGCAAGCCCCGCGTAGCCGCCACCGACGACCACGACATCGGTTTTCGCCGGCAGCGCCGACGTCGGTATGGCCTGCGGACGGAACGCCTCCCACCAGTAGGGCTCCTCCTTGAAGTCGCTGCTGAAGATTGACTGATCAATGGAAGGCATGAATACGCCCTTGTCTGAAATGTCGATGCAGTGGACTTTTGGCTTGTCGCCCTACAGGGTCAAAGTCATTGTCGGCGGACTCAAATTCCCTGGAGTTATGATGATCACGTCGCGCCAGCTCGAAGCCTTCCGGGCGATCATGTCCCACGGCACGGTGACGGCGGCGGCCGAACGGCTGGGCGTATCGCAGCCCGCAGTGAGCAAGATCCTCGCCGGGCTGGAGCATGAGATCGGCTATCCGCTGTTCACGCGCATCAAGCGGCGGCTGGCGCCGACCAGCGAGGCGCGCCTGCTCGAAGCCGAGGTGACGCGCCTCTATCACAGCCTCGAACGGGTGACCGAGGTGGCGCGCGAGATCCGCGAGCGTCAGGTCGGCGATCTCCTGATCTATTCGACGCCGGCGTTCGGCCGCTCCGTCCTGCCCGACGTTCTGGCGACCTTCATGAAGCGTCATGCCAAGGCGCATATCGGCTTTCACGTTCGCAGTTCGACCTACATCAACCAGAAGATGATCGACCAGCAGATCGACCTGGGCTTCTCCATGATGCCGTTCGAGCATCCTTCGATGGTCACCGAAGAGCTGAGCCGCGCCACCGCGGTCTGCGTGCTGCCGGGCGACCATCGGCTGGCGCGACGTAAGGTGATCCGGCCGGCCGACCTGCGCGGCGAGCGCTTCCTGTCCTTTCCGCTCGATGGCCGCATGCGCCATCTGATCGACGCGGTGTTCGAGCAGGAACGGATCGAACGGCGTTTGCAGATCGACGTCTATTCCTCGGCTGATGCCTGTGCGCTGGCGGCCCGTGGGCTCGGCGTCTCTATCGTCGAGCCTTTCACGGCGCGCGATTATCTCAACGAAGGCATTGCCGTCGTGCCTTTCGAGCCCAGGATCCGCTACCTGTTCCGCGCCATGCGGCCGCGCTACCGAAAGCCGTCGCGCCTGGCCGACGCTTTTCTCGACACCATGCGGGCACATCTGAAGGCGAAAGGGTGGGCCTGATCGCTTAGGCCGGATCATGCGCCACGAAGAATTCGAGCCCGATCAGCCGTTCCAGCAGCATCACGACCAGCAGCGTCACCGCGACCGTCACCGTCGAGATCGCCGCCAGCACCGGCGACGCGTTCTCCTGGATGAAGGCGTAGATCTGCACCGGCAGGGTCGTGACCTGCGGCCCGGTGAGGAACATCGTCACCGTCACCTCGTCGAACGAGATGATGAAGGAGAAGAGCAGCGCCGTGACGATGCCCGAGCGGGCCAGCGGCAAGGCGATGCCAAGCGCGATGCGGCGCTCGTCGGCGCCCAGCAGCGAGGCGGCCTCGACGATCTCGCTGTCGATCCGCTGCAGGGCGACCATGATCGGCCGCCAGGCAAAGGGGAGCGTACAGACGACATGGGCGACGACGATGCCGCCTGCCGTGCCGAGATGGCCGCTGAGCGCCAGCACGTTCACCAGCGCGACACCCAGCGCGGCATGCGGGAAGAACAGCGGCGACATGACGATGAGTTCGAAGGTCGCCAGCCAGCGCGGTTTCAGCCGATGGCAGGCATAAGCGCCGGCGAAGGCGATGGCCGTCACCGTCACGGCGACGACAGCGGCGATGCCGAGGCTGGTGAGGAAGGAATCGATCCAGCGCGGATCGGTGGCGGCCTCGGCGTACCAGCGCAAGCTGAGTTCGCCGGGCGGGAAGCGCAGATAGCCGGCCGCAGCGAAAGAGGTCGCGCCGATCACGACGATGGGCGCCGGCAGGAAGAACAGCAGCGCCAGGGAGCCCGCCCGGCCGAGCTTGATCAAAGGCGTATTCATTTGTCGGCTTTCGGTACGAGCGCGGCTTCCACGGTGCGCAGCAGCACCAGGCCGAGCGCGCTCAGGATCAGCAGGCAGAGCGCCCAGGCGGACGCCTTGCTCATGTTGAAGTTGTAGACGACCTCTTGATAGATCTGCGTGCCGGCCATCTTCTGGCGGATGCCGCCCAGCAGGATCGGCGTCACGATGGCGCCCATCGAGGTCAGGAAGGTGATGCCGATGCCGGTGAACACACCGGGGAGCGACAGCGGCAGCACGACCCGGCGCCAGGTTTCGAGCGCGCCGGCGCCCAGCGATTCGCTGGCCTCCTCCAGCCGGTTGTCGATCTGCAGCAGCACCGACAAGGTGGCGATCACGGAGAACGGCATCAGCACATGAGTGAGGCCGATCACCACGCCGAGATCGTTGAAGATCAGCGGCAGCGGCGACTCGATGACGCCGGCCCAGCGCAGCGCCTCGTTGAGGAAGCCCTTGGGCCCGAGGATGACCAGCCAGCCATAGGTCCGCACGACGAGGCTGACCAGCCACGGGACCAGCACCACGACCAGCAGAAGGTTGCGCCACTTGGGAAGACGCCAGAGCAGCCAGGCGATGGGATAGGCCAGCAAGGCCGAGGCGAGCGACACGATGGCTGCGATCGACACGGTACGCAGGAAGACTTCGTGATAGTCGGCGCGATCCAGGATCTGCTTGAAGTAGGCGAGAGAGAACCCGTCCTTGGTCCAGAAGGCGTGCAGGAAGAGGAGCGCCACCGCCCCCAGGAAGAGGGCGAGGACCAGTACCGCCGGCAGCAGTAGCCAGCCCAGGCCCCTGGGCGTTGCCGTGGCGCCACGCATCTCAGGCGCCCGCTGCGAAGCCCGGCGGGAACTCCGCCGACGCGCCGGTCTCGGCGTCGAAAGCCTCGGCGAGCCGGATGAGATGCGCTTCCTCGTACCACGGCGCCACGAAGTGGATGCCAATGGGCAGGCCCGCCTTGGAGCGGCCGAACGGGATCGAGATCGCCGGATGGCCCGTCATGTTGAAGGGGATCGTGTAGGTGTACCAGGCGGCACGCAGGTCGCCGAGCGGCTTGCCGTCGACGATCAGCGGCTTGAACTGATCCTGCGTGGCCAGTGGCGCCGGCGTCGCGACGGTCGGCGTCAGCAGAAGGTCGGCATCGGCGAACAGACGCTGCACGGACTTGTAGGCCGTGGTGCGGTCGGCCAGTGCGCGACGCAGCATCACCGCATCGACCGCGTCGCCTTCGTCCAGTGTCTTGGCAAAGGAGGGATCGAGCTCGTCACGCCGGCTCTTCAGGATCTCGCCGAAACGCTCGATCTGATTGGCACGCAGGACGACGCGCGCCACGTCGAGCTTCCAGTCGATCTCGCGCCCGTCCATTTCCTTGATGTGGGCGCCTTGCTTGTCGAGGAAGGCGAGGGCTGCGTCGAGGCGCGCTTCGGTGTCGGGATCGAGATAGCCGCCGGTCATGCGGCGGATCACGGTGATGCGCTTGCCGGCAATCGGATGCTCGTCCGTGTTCTCGGGCCAGGCGAAGGGCGTGCGGCCAATGGCGGTGGTCCATGGATCGTCGCGATGGCCACGCGACATCGATGCCAGGCCGGCGCCGAGATCGGTCGGATGGCGCGCCATTACGCCGAGATAGGTGAGCTGGCCGAACTGGTCGGGCGCGATTTCGTGCGGCACGCGGCCGAGCGTGGCCTTGAGACCATAGATACCGCAGCAGGCGGCCGGGATGCGGCCCGAGCCTGCACCATCGGTCGACATGGCGATGGGGCCGAGGCCGAGTGCCACGGAAACCGCCGCGCCGCCGCTCGACCCGCCCGACGTGTGCTCGCGGTTCCACGGGTTGCGCGTGACGCCGTGCAGGCGGCTGTCGGTCAGGACCTTGTGGCCGAACTCCGGCGTCGTGGTCTTGGCGAACAGCACGGCATCGGCCGCGCGCCACTGGGCGATCGCGTCGGCGTCGATGGCGGGCACGTTGTCTTTCATGGTGAGCGAGGCGAAGGCCGTCCGCAGGCCCTTGGTCAGGATCAGGTCCTTGGCCGAGACGGGCACGCCCGCCAGCTTGCCGAAGCCGGTGCCGCGCTTGTGTCGGGCATCGAGCGCATCGGCTGCGGCGCGCGCACCGTCGGCATCGAGCGTTGCGATGGGGTTGAAGGGCTCGGCCTTCTTGACGCGCTCCAGCACACCCTCGATGAGGTCGCGCGCCGAGACTTTGCCCGAGGTGAAGGCCTCGACATGCTGGGCGACGGTACGGCCGGCGAAATCCTTGGCGGACATGATTGTTCTTTCAGGTTGAGACGAAGATGGTGAGCGTGTCGGAAGGCACGGCGATACGCACCGTCTTTCCCTCCGCGAGTTCCGCAGCCTGCGGGGCGCCGGCCATCATCAGTGCCGTGAGCGGCCCCAACGGCGTATCGAGCATTGCCTTCACCGTGGGGCCGAGGCGATGGAGCGCATCGATGCGCCCATCGAGGGCGAGCACGTTGGCACTATCGCCGGCAAGGGTGACGGCTTCCGGTCGGCAAGCGATCTGGCAGGCAGCGCCGGCCGCCGGCCGCCCGACAATGGCCGACGGCGGCAGGTCGAAGCGATGCTGGCCAAGGTCGACCGATATCGAGTTGCCATTCACTGTCGCGATGCGGCCTTCAAGCATGTTGATGTCGCCGACGAAGCGCGCGACGAACGGCGATGCCGGCCGGCGATAGATTTCGCCCGGGCTGCCGACCTGACGCACGCGACCGCCTTCCATGACGACGATGGTGTCGGACAGCAACGTCGCCTCTTCCTGGTCGTGCGTGACGAAGACGAAGGTGGTCGCGAGCTGGCGCTGGATCGCCTTCAGCTCGACCTGCAACTGGCGGCGAAGCTGCAGGTCGAGGGCCGAGAGCGGCTCGTCGAGCAGCAGGATCGCAGGCTCCAGGGCCAGCGACCGCGCCAGCGCCACACGCTGCTTCTGGCCGCCGGAGAGCTGGCCGATGCGTCGGCGCTCGAAGCCCGCCAGTCCGACCAGACCCAGGAAACGCGCGACCTTGGCTGCGATCTCGGCCGCCGGCGTCCCGCGGATCTTGAGGCCGTAGGCGACATTCTCGAACACGTCGAGATGGGGGAACAAGGCAAGGTTCTGGAAGACCATGCCAATCGGCCGGCGCCGCGGCGTCACGCCCTGCATCGGTACGCCATCGATGGCGATGGTGCCGCGGCTCGCTTCGAGGAAGCCCGCGATCAGGCGCAGCAACGTCGTCTTGCCGCAACCAGAAGGGCCGAGCAGGGTCACGAAGCTGCCACCCTCGATCACGAGGTCGACGTCGCTGAGGACCGTCGTGGCGCCGAAATCCTTTCCGACGCCCGCGACCGTGATCGTGCCTCGCCTCACTTCTGGACGCCGGACAGCAGCTTCTCGGCGTGGTCGACGCGCGCCTCGTTATGGTCGACGACGACGCTCCAGTCCGGCGAATAAAGGCTCTTCACGATTTCCTCGTAGGGCCGGCCCAGCGTCTTCTGCAGCTCTTCGGGCAGCTTGACCTTGGAGTTCATCGGCAGCCAGCCGTCGAGCAAGGCGGCGCGCAATTGCGGCTCGGCGCCGGCGATGTAGTTCATCCAGACCAGCGCCTTGTCCTGGTGCTTGGCGCCCTTCGGCACCACCACGACATAGGGCAGCATCAGGACGCCTTCCTTGGGCATCACGATGTCGACGTTGGCGGCGCCCTGGCGGCGGAGCGCCCAGACGCGCGAGGCATAGAAGGGAACGGCCGCGACTTCGCCGCGCGTCAGCAGCGTGTTCATATGGGCGAGCGACGTGTAGGTCGCCAGCACGTTGGGCACGATGCGCTCCAGCAGCTTGAAGCCCGGATCGATGTCCTTCTCGCTGCCGCCCATGGCCTTGGCCATGATCACCGCGTCGTAGGGCGCAAGATAGACCGGCCGCGTCACGGAGAGCTTACCCTTCCACTTGGCATCGGCCAGCCCCTGCCACGAGGCGAAGTCCTCGGCTTTGGCCAAGTCGGTGTTGTAGGCGATGCCGTAGTAAGTGAAGTAGACCGGCAGGCCGACATGGCGCCCGGCCTTGTCCTTAGTGAGGAACTTCGGGTCGACGTCGCCGATACCTGGAAGCTGCTTGTCGTCGAAAGTCTCGATCAGGCCGGCCTTGGAAAGGGCAATCGCCTCGAAATAGGTGACCAGCGCGAGATTGTACTGGCTGGCCGCTGCCGGCGAGCGCAGGCCGCCGGCCGGGTTCGGCACTTCCACCATCTTGATGGTGAACTTTTCGGCCGGTGCAAACTGCTTGATGAACGCCTCGCGCCAGGTGTTGGCGCCACCACCACCCCACACCGCCATGGTGAGGTCCTGGGCTGCCGCGGTGCTGGCAACGCACGCCATGGCTGCGGCGCACGCCAGCGCCTTCAAACGGTTCATCATCGTCTCCCCCTTCACAACCCCTGTTGTTTCGACGTTAGGCGGGGTGGGCGACGACCGAGAAATTCATTCGTCCCTAATGGTCATTCCAGAAAGTTATGGGCATGGAAGTTGCTCGACCTGGAAGGCGCTCCTACAGTCGCAAGGGGAAAACGAAACAGGGGGTCTGTCATGGACATCAAGCGTCCGCACCGCCGTCGCGTTCTTTCACTTCTCGGAGGCGCCGCTGCCGTCGGCGCATCGGGCCGGGCCTTCGCCCAGGCCGAGCCTCCAAAACCGGCTCAGATCGTGGTCAATCATTCCGGCGGCTCGATGGGCACCGCCATGCGCAAGGCCTTCTTCAACGGCTTCGAGAAGAAGTACGGGATCAGGGTCGTCGAAACGAGCCCGGTCGATTTCGGCAAGCTGCGCGCCATGGTCGACTCCGGCAACGTCGAGTGGGACCTGACGGAGATCGGCGGGCAGGATGCCATCCGCGCCTCCAAGATGAACCTGCTCGACAAGGTCGATCCCAAGGTGGTCGACCGCTCCAAGTATCCGCCGACGGCGCAGAATCCCTACGTCTTCGCCTCGTCGGTCTATACGACGATCATCGGCTATCGCACCGACGTCTTCAAAGGCGGGACGCACCCCAAGAGCTGGGCGGAGTGGTGGGACGTCAAGAAGTTCCCCGGCGCGCGCTCCATGCGCAACCATCCGACAGACAATCTCGAATTCGCGCTGATCGCCGACGGCGTGCCGAAGGACAAGGTCTATCCGATCGACTTCGATCGCGCGTTCAAGAAGCTCGACCAGATCAAGCCGCATGTGACGGCGTGGTGGTCGACCGGCCAGCAACCGGCACAGCTTCTGCTCGACAAGGAGGTCGTGCTGGCGACCGGCTGGAACGGGCGCTTCTACGACGTCATCAAGAAGGGCGGACCGATCGAGATCGAATGGAACGAGGGCGCCCTGAAGCAGGGCAGCTTCGCCATCCCGCGCGGCGCCAAGAACCCCTACTGGGCCAACAAGATGCTGGCCGAGCTGGCGATCCCGCAGCAGCAGGCTGTCTATGCCTCGGAGCTGGGCTATCCCGGCCTCAATCTCGAGTCGCTGAACTTCGTCGACGCCAAGGTGAAGCCCTATCTGCCGACCGCGTATCTCGACAAGCAGTTCTGGATCAGCGACGAGTGGTATGCCGAGAACGGCGCCAAGGCGCAGGAACTATGGAACGCCTGGATGCTGAAGAAGGCGTAACCGGCATTGCGTACAGGTAAGGGGTCCGGTGAAGGATCGGCCGAACTCCTGATCGAAGGGGTGGCCAAGCGCTTCGGCGATGTCGTGGCGCTCGACCATGTTTCTCTCCAAGTGGCGCAGGGCGAACTTCTGACCATCCTGGGCCCCAGCGGCTCCGGCAAGACGACCTTGCTGAAGGTCGTCGCCGGCTTCGAGACACCCGATGCCGGGCGGGTCACGGTCGGCGGTGCGGACATCACTTCCTTGCCGCCGGCCAGGCGCGACATCGGCATGGTGTTCCAGAACTACGCGCTCTTTCCGCACCTGTCGGTGAAGGCCAACGTCGCCTTTCCGCTGGAGATGCGGAACGTCGGCAAGGCCGAGATCGACCGCAGGGTCGGCGAGGCCTTGGCGATGGTCGAGCTTGCGGGCTACGAGGCGCGGCTGCCCAAGCAGCTTTCCGGAGGCCAGCAGCAACGCGTCGCCCTTGCCCGCGCCATCGTCTTCAATCCGCGGCTGCTGCTGCTCGACGAGCCGTTCGGCGCGCTCGACCGCAAGCTGCGCGAGACCATGCAGCTCGAAGTGCGCCGGCTGCAGCGGCGGCTAGGCCTCACCACCATCTTCATCACCCACGACCAGGAAGAGGCGCTGGTCCTGTCAGACCGCATCGCGGTGATGAACAAAGGCGCGATCCAGCAGATCGCCACGACGACGGAGATCTACGAACGTCCGGCCAACGATTTCGTCGCCGACTTCGTGGGCGAGAGCAACATCCTGCATGGCACGATGAGCGCGCCGGGCCTCGTCGCCTTGCCCGACGGCCGCAAGCTCATGGTCGACAGCGAAGCGGCACCCGGCGCCAGGGTCGGCGTGCTGATGCGCCCTGAACGTTTCGCATCCGGTGGCATCAACGAGTTCACTGGCGAGATCGTCGAGGCGGTCTATCTCGGCACCACCTTCAAGCTGCGGCTCGCCTGCGAAGGCGGGCAGGAGCTGCTGGTCCGCCAGCCGGCGCGTGGTCCGCTGCCTGCCGCCGGCACGCGCATCACCGTCGGCATCGACCCGGAAGCGATCCATGTTTTCTGACCGGCTGCGCGGTTCGGCCTGGCCGGCGCTGCCGGCCCTGATCCTGCTGCTGGTGTTCTTCCTGTTCCCGGTCGTGCGCATGCTGGGCTTCAGCGTCGAGGCCGGCACGCTCGACTGGTACGCCAAGGCGCTGGGCGAGGGGCTTTACCTGCGTGTCTTCTGGAACACCTTCGAGATCGCGCTGCTGGTGACGCTCGTCTGCCTGCTCCTGGGCTATCCGCTGGGCTACCTGATGGCGACCACGACGCCGGGCTGGGCGACCTTCGGGTTCATCTGTGTCCTGCTGCCGCTCTGGACGTCGGTCCTTGTGCGTACCTATGCCTGGATGGTGCTGCTGGGCCGCAACGGCGTGCTGAACCGTACGCTGATGGAGTCCGGTCTCACGACGGATCCGTTGCCGCTCCTGCACAACTTCACCGGCGTGCTGATCGGTATGGTGCATGTGCTGCTGCCCTACATGGTGCTGCCGATCTATGGCGCGGTGCGCCGCGTCGATCCGGCGATCCCTGCGGCGGCCGCCGGCCTCGGCGCCTCGAGCGCACGCATCTTCTGGCGCATCTACCTGCCGCTTACGCTCAATGGCATCTTCGCCGGCAGCGTCCTGGTGTTCGTGCTGTCGCTGGGCTTCTTTATCACCCCCGCCTTGCTGGGCGGCGGCCGGGTGATGATGATTGCGGTCCTGATCGAGCAGCAGGTGCGCGAGACGCTGAACTGGCCGTTTGCTGCCGCGCTCTCGGCGGTCCTGCTGGTCTTCACTTTCGCCGTCTACGCGGTGGCGCAGCGCTTCACGCAGTCGGAGTCGACGAGATGAGCCGCCGCCTTCTCGTCGCGGTCTGCGCACTGATCTACTTCTTCCTGATGCTGCCGTTGCTGGTGGTGTTCCCGATCTCGCTCTCGTCGGCGCCTTACATGCAGTTCCCGCCGCCAGGCTTTTCCTGGCAGTGGTACGAACGCTACCTCGACGATCCGCAATGGATCGACGCCACATGGCGCTCGCTCTATATCGGCGGCGCGACGTCGGTGCTGGCGTTGCTGCTGGGCGTGCCGTTGGCCTTCAGCCTGGTGCGCGCGCGCTTCCGCGGCCGTGCGCTCCTCGATCGGCTCGCGCTGGCGCCTATCATCGTGCCGACCATCATCCTCTCCGTCGCCATCTATGGCCTGTTCGCCAAACTGAAGCTGATCGGTGCCTGGTACGGGCTGGTCGTCGCGCACACCGTTCTGGCGCTGCCCTTCGTGGTGCTGGTGATCGCGGCCGGCCTGCGCGATTTCGACCGCTCGCTGGAGCAGGCGGCCGAAGGGCTGGGCGCCTCGCGCTGGAAGACACTGACGCGCATCACCTTGCCGCTGCTGCGACCGAGCCTCGTCTCGGCCGGCCTGCTCGCCTTCATCTCCTCGTTCGACGAGGTGGTGGTGGCGCTGTTCCTGGCGGGCGCGAACATGACGCTGCCCAAGAAGATGTTCGACAACATCATGATGGAGATCGATCCGACCATTGCCGCCGTTTCGGTGATGCAGATCCTGCTGGTGTCGGTGGTGCTGGTCCTGATCGGCCGCTTCGGCCGGGGCCTCAGGGAGAGCGCACGTTAGCGGTGTGCGCGCGGGGAGGGAGTGATGGCCGAGTCCGTGTTCCACAAGGATTTCAAGCCGATGCCCTGGTGGTGGGAATGGTGGCATCCCTCCAACGAGCTGAGCCAGGACCCGCCGCTCAAGACCGACGTGGTGGTGGTCGGCGCGGGCTATGGTGGCCTGTCGACCGGCCTCGAACTGGCGCGCTCCGGCATCGACGTCGCGGTACTGGAACGCGGCGATTTCGGCGTCGGCGCCTCGACGCGCAACGGCGGCGGCGTCAGCGGCGGCACCACCATGGGCAAGGGCTTCTCCGGCAAGGGCGTGGGCGGCGATGCGGAGGCCTGGAAGAAGGTCATGGAGCGCATGCTGGCCGATGCTGCCGATTCGCTGGCCCAGGTCGAGACGGTGATCCAGCGCGAAGGCATCGAGTGCCACTGGCGCATGAACGGCCGCTTCAGCGGCGCCTACACCCCGCGCCACTATGCCGAGCAGGAAGCCAAGGTCGGCACCTACAACGCCAAGGCGGGGCTCGGCACCTACATGGTGCCGCGTGAGCGCCAGCGCGAGGAGATCGCGTCGGACTATTACTACGGCGGCATGGTCGTGGAGCGTACCGGCCAGCTTCATCCCGCTCTTTACTACGGCGGCCTGCTGAAGGCGGCGCATCGTGCCGGTGCCACGCTCTGCGCCAATTGCGACGCCGAGAAGATCGAACGCAAGCCGGCTGGCTTCCGCGTGCTGACCAGCAAAGGCCCAATCGAAGCGCGCGAGGTGGTAATTGCGACCAACGGCTACACGACCGAGCTGACGCCGACGCTCCGCCGCAAGCTCGTGCCGGTGGCCAGCCATATCATCGCGACGGAGGAGCTGCCGGAGGATCTGGTGCAGAGCCTTATTCCGAAGAACCGCGTCGTCAGCGATACCAAGCGCGTGCTCTGCTACTACCGCCAGTCGCCCGACAACAGGCGCGTGATCTTCGGTGGCCGCGCACGCTTCACGCAGGTCGCACCCGAAGTCAGCGCGCCGGTGCTGCACGGCTACATGCTGGAACGCTGGCCGCAGCTCAAGGGCGTGAAGGTCACGCATGCCTGGACCGGCAACGTCGCCTTCGCCTTCGATTTCCTGCCACACATGGGCAGGGAGCAGGGCATGCACTATCTCATGGCCTGCAACGGCTCGGGCGTCGCGATGATGAGCTATCTCGGCTACCAGACAGCCCGCAAGATCGCGGGCGGCTCGAACGCGCCGGTGAATGCCTTCGACGGCCAGGATTTCCCGACCGTGCCCTTCTACAACGGCAATCCCGAATGGGTGCTGCCCTTCGTCGGCGCCTGGTACCGCACGCGCGACTGGTGGGATCGGGTGCGGGCCTAGGGGCGGCTTGACCGCAACGTTGCGATGAAGGCCCGGACGGCCGGTGAAGGAAGGGATTGCCGTTTCGTCGCCATGAAGAGCTTCCGGCGCTGCCGCGGCTTCAGTTCGAGGATGCGCAGGCCCGGCCTTTCCTTTGGCAGCGAGAGCGCCGGCACGATCGTCACACCGAGACCCTGACGCACCATTTCGAGCAAAGCCGTCATGTCGCGCACCTTGAAGGCGACGGCGGGTTCGCGGGCGGCGCCGGCGAACAGCACGCGGATCGCCGGTTCGCAGCCGGCCGCCGACATGATGAAGGGGTGCGCGGAAACCTCGCGCATCGAGGGCGTGGGGGCGAGCGCGCGGTGGTGACGGCTGGAGGCAACCACGAGAAAGTCGTCCTCTGCGATCACCTCGCCTTCCAGGTCGGGCGCGAGTTCGGCGGTGAAGCCGACGTCGACGACGTCGCCCGCGGTCCAGTCGCGGACTTCAGGGTCCGACCCTTCGAGCAGGGTGACGGCGATGTTCGGATAGCGCGTCCGGAAGAGACGCAGGGCCTCGGGAAGCACATGCGCGGCCGCGCTCGCGACGCTGCCGAGCCGCAGGGTGCCCCGATCGAGCCCCGCCCAGCTCGCGCAGTTTTCGTGGATACGTTCGACGGACCGCAGCGCCGCCCGGGCATCGACAAGAACCCGCGCGCCGATTTCCGTCGCTTCGACCTTCTCGCGCCGGCGGGCAAGGAGAACCGCGCCCAGGGCATCCTCCATGGTCTGGATGGCCTGGCTGACGCCGGGCTGCGTCACTCCCAGACGCTTCGCCGCGGCGGTAAACCCGCCTTCGTCGACGATGGCTACGAGCACCCGCAGGTGGGCGAGGGTGAGATTAGTCCGGCTAATGTCCATGATCTTTGGAATGAATTTCACTTATATGACCGCCATTGCTCCAATGGCGCAAGCATTCCCGCTTTGAAGGACAGATCAGGTGACATCACGCGGACCCCGGCTTGCGATTGTGGGCGACTTCAATCCCGACTTCGCTCCTCATCCCAAGACCAACGAAGCCATCGCCCACGCCTGCAATCATCTCGGCCTGCCTGTTAGGGCCGACTGGATCCCGTCGGCAGAGCTTGCCGGCCGGGCCAGCGCGCGGCTTTCGGGTTACGACGGCGTGTGGATCGCGCCCGGCAGTCCTTACCGAAGCATGGACGGCGCTCTCGATGCCATTCGCTTCAGCCGCGAGGCGGCCCTGCCGCTGCTGGGAACCTGCGGCGGCTGCCAGTACGCCTTGATCGAGTATGCGCGCAACGTTCTGGGCATCGTCGATGCGCAGCATGCCGAGCACGATCCCTACGCATCGGTTCTCATGATCACGCCGCTCTCGTGTTCGCTGGTCGGCCAGCGGATGGACGTTTTCATCGAGGAGGGGTCACTTGCCGCACAAGCCTATTCGGGCACAAGAGCGACCGAGGAATACTACTGCAACTTCGGCCTCAATCCCGACTACGAGGCGCGGCTGCACGAGGGCGGGCTGCAAATCATCGGCCGGGATGCCAACCGCGAGCCGCGAATCCTGACGGTCCCGGCGCATCCGTTCTTCCTGGTGACGGTCTTCGTCCCGCAGCTCCGATCATCGCCGGCACAACCGCACCCGTTGATCGTCGCCTTTCTCAAGGCGATCGCCGCTCGTGCCTCGGGCCGGCCGAGCGAAGGGTGCGTTAGTTCGTCGGCGCCGGCAGCCGCGTCGCCTGGCTGACGGCCAGTTCCCAGCCGTCCCTGGCTGTTATGTAGACGCAGACCCAGCGGACATCGAAGCGCGTCTGCGCCTTGGCGTCCGGCATCGTGCTCTTGCCGGTCACGATCACGGTGGGGCCGGTGAAGACGCGATAGGCGAGGTCTGTGGCCGGCGCTGCCTCGACCAAGGGTGCACCCGCCAGGGCCGATGCGATCCGCGTCTCCTTGTCGTCGAGCTTCCCCGACTCGTGCGTATGCGTGTAGGCGTCGGCATAGGCCGCGCGCAGTGCCGCGGCGTTCCTGTCCCGCACAGCCTTGGCGAAATGCGCTCGCAGGGCCGTCACTTCCTGGATGAACTTCTGCGACTCCGCGGCATCAGGCTGGCGCGGCGGGTGCGCCAGGGCTGGCAGGGCGAGGAGCGGCAGGGACGCCGCAAGCAGGGCGCGTCTACGCATCCTTCGAGGATACGCCGGCCTCCGCGAAAGTCGCCATCCCGTTGTGACAGGCCGCGGCCGCTTTCAGGATCGGCACGGCGACGGCTGCCGCCGAGGCTTCGCCCAACCGCATGCCGAGGTCGAACAGAGGCGTCTTGCCGATCGCCTTGAGGAGGCGGTCGTGGCCGGGCTCGGCCGAGCGATGCGCCACCAGGCAGTGATCCAGCGCATGCCGGTCGACGGCCCACAACACGGCGGCGGCGGCGGTGCAGGCAAAGCCGTCGAGCAGCACCGGAATGCGGCCCATGCGGGCGGCGACGATGGCGCCGGTAATGGCGGCAAACTCCTCGCCGCCGACGGCTGCCAGCAGCTCCAGCGGATCGCGGCGCGCGATGGCGTCCTTATGGTGCGTCAGCGCCTCGTCGATGACGGCGATCTTGTAGTCCAGCGCCTTGCCGGCGACGCCGGTGCCCGGTCCGGCCCAGTCCGCGGCCTTGCCGCCGAACAGCGCGGCGCAGAGCGCGGCGGCCGTGGTCGTGTTGGCGATCCCCATCTCGCCCAGGCACAGCACGTCGATGCCGGGCTCCGCCGCCATCATGCCGTAGGCCATGGCGTTGGCGGCGCGTGTCTCGTTCATCGCCGGGCCTTGGGTGAAGTCGGCGGTGGGATGGTCGAGGTCGAGTTCGTAGATGCGCAGATCGGCGTCGATGGCGGCGGCGAGCTGGTTGATCGCCGCGCCGCCGTTCAGGAAGTTCTTCACCATCTGCTGCGTCACTTCCGGCGGATAGGCCGAAACGCCACGCGCGGCGACGCCGTGGGTTCCGGCAAACACCGCAATGCGCGGCCGCTCGACCCGCGGCTGGGCGCGACCTTGCCAGCAGGCCAGCCATTCGGCGATCTCTTCCAGCCGGCCGAGCGAGCCCGGCGGCTTGGTGAGTTCGGTCTGGCGGCGGACCACCTCGGTCTGCGCGGTCAGGTCCGGACCCGGCAGGTCGCGCAGGATGCGGCGCATTTCGTCGAAAGAAGCAGCAGGCATGACGGAAATCGGACTCTTCGGCGCTGAGGGAGACGGCGAGGGCGCGGACCATCCTACATTTGCCGGGACGAGGCCAGCCCCGGATGGGACTCGACTATTGGTAAGTATTAACTTACCAAGTGGCTGTGACCCGATCCGCCCTCGCCAAGGTCGACAAGACATTCGATGCCTTCGGAGATCCGACGCGCCGTCAGGTCTTCGAGCGCCTGCGCGGCGGTACGCGATCGGTGCGCGAGATCGCCGATGGCATGGGCGTCAGCCGGCCAGCCGTGTCGCAGCATCTCAAGGTGTTGCGCGAAGCCGGGCTGGTGAGCGTGCGCGCCGAGGGCACGCGGCGCTTCTACGTCGTCGATACGCAAGGGCTCGAAACCCTGCGGCGATGGCTGGACGGGCTATGGGACGAAACCCTGGCGGCCTTCAAGGTGGCGGCTGAAGAAGAAGCGGCGAAGGAAGGACGGCAATCGTGAAGGGACCTGCTGACGTCGATCCCAACAGCGTGCGCAAGAGCATGGTGGTGCGGGCGCCGGTCGCGACCGCCTGGCGTGTCTTTACGGGGAGCATCGGCCGCTGGTGGCCGCTCGGCACGCACAAGATCGGCAAGGCGCCGGCGGTCGATGCCGTGATCGAACCGCAGGTCGGCGGCCGCTGGTACGAGCGGGGCGACGACGGCAGCACCTGTGACTGGGGCCGCGTGCTGGTTTGGGAGCCGCCGGTGCGTCTGGTGCTGAGCTGGCAGGTCGGCGCCGACTGGCAGCACGATCCTTCTCTCAACACCGAAGTCGAAGTGCGCTTCGTGCCGGAAGGCGCCGATGCGACCCGTCTCGACCTGGAGCATCGCCTGCTCGCCGGCTACGGCGCACGGCGCGACGAGATGCGCGGCATTTTCGATTCCGACCGCGGCTGGATGCTGCTGCTCCAGTCGTTCGTCGCACTTGCCGCGAAGGAGAACGATCAATGAGCGATGTAGCGTCCGGCCGCCTCAAGCTCTTCCAGTTTCCGCGAACCTTCGCGATCCCCAATCTCAGCCCGTTCTGTTGCAAGATGGAGACATGGCTCCGGATCGCGGGGGTCCCCTACGACGTGGTCGACACGCCCAACCCGCGCAAGGGCCCCAAGGGCAAACTGCCGTTCATCGAGGACAACGGCCTCCGCGTTGCCGACTCCGACCGCATCATCGACCATTTGCGCAGGACCCGCGGCATCGATCTCGATGCGCATCTCGACGAGCGGCAGCGGGCGACGGCGACCCTGGTGCAACGCACCCTGGAGGAGCACTACGCTTACATCCTGGTCTACAATCACGTCTATCGCGACGAAGGCTTTCGCCATACCGGCGTGCAGTTCAACGGCATCCCCGCAGCGATCCGGCCGATGGTCACGGGCATGATCCGCCGGAGCATCCGCAAGCTGTTATGGACGCAGGGCCTGCTCCGTTTCTCCCACGAGGAAATCATCGAGGCGGGAATCCGGGACTGGCGCGCCGTCCTCGCCTTCATGTCGACGGGCCCGTTCTTCTTCGGTGATCAGCCAAGCACCACCGACGCCGTCGTCTTCGGCGCTCTGGCATCCACAGTGTTGACGCCGACGGAGACCCCGATTCGCGCCTTCCTGCGCGGCCAGCCGGGTTGCCTCGCCTATGCCGAGCGCATGCGAGAACGGTTCTTTCCCGAACTGCATCGCTCAGCCGAAAGCCGTTCATGACCGGGCCGGTTCCTCCTATATTGGAGGACCATGACCAGCCCCAATGATCCCTCCTTTGGCTCCAGCAGCCGTCGTCCGACCTCGTTCGACGAGTGGCTGCAGGCTGCCAAGGAACAGGCGACCTTCTTCACGGGCCTCAAGCTCGATGTCGGCCTGCCGCGCTGGCAGCTCGCCGATGTCCTGCCGGTGCTGCCCTTCATCGGCGCCGGCATCGGCCTGGCGGCCGGGCTGGTCTTCGCCATCGTACGCGGCATCGCCGGGCCTGGCTGGCTGGCGGCTGTCCTGGCCGTCGGCGCGGCCGTACTGATCACGCGCGCCCTGCATGAAGACGGTCTCGCCGATACCGCCGACGGGCTCGGTCCGCATGCGCTGGAGCCGGCGCGCCGCCTCGAAATCATGCGCGACAGCCGCAACGGCACCTTCGGCGTGCTGGCGCTGGCGCTCTCGGTTTTGATCAAGGTCGCCTGCCTGGCGCAGTTCGGCGGCGCCACCGGCCTCGTTGTCCTGATTTCTGCACATGCCGTGTCGAGGTCGGTGCTGGCCTATCCGCTGCTGGCCTATGCGCCGGTCCACACGGACGGTCTCGGCGCGCAGGCCGGAAAACCCACCGATAACGACGTTTGGTTGACGATCGCGCTCGGCGCCGTGCTGGCCTTCCTGCTGCTGCTGGGCAAGGGCTTCTTCGTGGCGCTGCTGACGCCGCTGATCGCCATCGGTGCCGGCATTTGCGCGTCACGCTGGATCGCCAAGCGGCTGGGCGGTTACACCGGCGACACGCTCGGCGCCGTCCAGCAGAAGGCTGAGATCGCTTTCCTCGTGGTGGCGGCGCTCCTCATCGGTCGCTAAGAAGACTGCCGTTCGAAAGACAGCGGAGGGCAGCATGGCGACGGGCGCCAAGATCACCGGATCGGTCACACGTTGGTGGTGGGTGCGGCATGCGCCGGTTCCCAATCCGGAACGCCGCTGCTACGGCCAGTCCGACAAGGACTGCGACGTCAGCAACGAGGAGCTGTTCCGTCACCAGGCGAAGCTGCTGCCCAGGGGCGCGGTCTGGTACGCCTCGAACCTCCTGCGGGCACGCAAGACGGCCGAGCAGCTCGCCAAGGCCGGTGCGGAGATGGACCGGCTCAATATCGATCCCGATCTCGCCGAGCAGCATTTTGGCGACTGGCAAGGCCTCACCTATATCGAGATCGCCGAGAACCACGCCAACAACCATCTCTTCTGGCTGGGGCCACCGGAATATCGGCCGCCGGGCGGCGAGAGCTTCGTCGACCTGCGGGATCGCACCGTGCGCAGCATCGATCGCCTGACAGCCGAACACAGGGGTCGCGACATCGTGGCGACGGCGCATGGCGGCACGATCCGCGCGGCGCTGGCACATGCGTTCAACCTGCATCCCGAGGCAGCGGTTCGCTTCGAGATCGACAATGTCTCGCTGACCCTGATCGAGCATTTCGAGCAGGCCGATCCGGCGCATGCCTGGCGAGTCTCGTTCGTGAACTACATGCCGCGCGAGCTGGCCATCGGCGCGGCGGGTGGCCCGGCATGAAGAGCGCGGCCGAACTTGCCGCTGAACAGGCGGCCTTCTGGAACGGGCCCGGCGGGCAGGGCTGGCTTGCCGCCTACCGGCGCATCCAGCAGTCGCTGGTCGACATCAATCAGGCTGTCCTGGCGCTGGCCGATGCGCAGCCTGGCGAACGGCTGATCGACGTCGGCTGCGGCACGGGTGACACGACCGCGGCGCTCGCCGCGGCGGTGGGAGAGGCCGGCCACGTCCTGGGTCTCGACATTTCCGAACCGTTGATCGAGGCGGCGCGTGCCAACGCGGCCGCCAACAGCAGCTTCGTGGTGGGCGATGCGACGACGCATCCTTTCGAGGCCGGTGCATTCGATCTTGTCTTCTCGCGCTTTGGCGTGATGTTCTTCGGCGAGCCCGTCGCGGCCTTTCGCAACCTGCATCGGGCGTTGAAGCCCTCGGGGCGTCTGGCTTTTGTCTGCTGGCGCACGCCGCGGGAAAATCCCTGGGGCCTGGCGCCGGTGCGTGCTGCCGCGCCCTTCCTGCCGCCCTTGCCGAGGCCCGGTCCGGAAGATCCCGGCCAGTATTCCTTCGGCGATCGCGCCAGGGTCGAGCGTATCCTGACGGAAGCGGGATTTGCCTCTCTTTCTTTGAAGCCGCTCGATGTGCCGATCTACATGGGCAAGGACGTCGCCGAGGTCGTGGCCAATGCCAATCGCTTCGGTCCGCTGGCCCGCGCCTTTGCCGAAGCGACGCCCGAGGCGGCCGACAAGGCGCGCGCGGCCATCGCCGAAGCCCTCGCGCCGCATGCGAAACCCGAGGGAGTCACATTGCCGGGCGCCTGCTGGCTGGTGAGTGCAAAGCCATCCTGATGGAGCATATCGGGACGTTTCCGTTGCCGCCGGTGACCCTGGTGCTGGGCGGCGCACGATCGGGCAAGAGTACGCATGCCGAAAGGCTCGTGGCCGGCACGCTGCATGGCGCGTCGCCGCATCCGGCGGTCTACATCGCCACGGCCGAAGCGGGCGATGTCGAGATGGCGACCCGCATCATGGCCCATCGCGCCCGCCGTGGCGTCGGCTGGACCACGATCGAGGAGCCGTTGAAGCTCGCCGAAGCGTTGGAAACGGCCAATGCCCATGGCCAGCCCGTGCTGGTCGATTGCCTGACCCTCTGGCTGTCCAACCTCATGCATGCGGGCGCCGACGTCGACGAGGCGACGGACGAGCTGCTGCGGTCACTGGATGGTCACAAGTCGCCGGTGGTGTTCGTCAGTAACGAGCTGGGCCTCGGCCTGGTGCCGGAAACGCCGCTTGGCCGGTCGTTCCGCGATGCCATGGGGCGCATGAATATGCGGGTCGCCGCGCGGGCACACCGGGTGATCTTCATGGCCGCCGGCCTGCCTCTCGTCATGAAGGACCGCCCGGCCGGCTGACGGCCGGCAGCAGGGCTGAAGGGGCACGGCGCCCCATTTTCGCCCCGAAACATGCTATCATTGACACTGTAGGGACCACCAAGGCGCTCCCCGGCGTCGGTCTCCAGCCAAGGAGCAGAGAATAATGAAGCTCGACCGCCGAACCGTCCTTTCGGGGACTGCGGCCGCTTTTGCCGTGCCCTTCCTCGGAACCCAGCCGGCCCGTGCCGACGCCAAGCGTCAGTCGCTGGTCGATGCCTGTCTCGCCACTGCGCAGAAGATCCTGAGCGGCCCGGATTTCCCGGACGCCGCCAAGCAGATGACGACGGCGCGCGGCGTATTGATCATTCCCGAACTGGTGCAGGGCGGATTCATCTTCGGCGCGGCCGGCGGGCGGGGCGTCCTGATGGGCCGCCAGTCGCCCAACAACTGGAGCTATCCGGCCTTCTACGGCATGGGTTCCGGCAGCGTCGGCCTGCAGGTCGGCGGCAAGGTGTCGGAGATCGTGTTCATCATCCGCACCGAAAAGGGCCTGCAGGCGATCCTCGATCACAAGTTCAAGGTCGGGGCGGAAGCCGGCGTTACCCTGGTGGCCGTAGGCGCCGGGCTCGAAGGCGCTTCGACGGCTGCCGGCGGCGCCGACATCGTGGCCTTCGCCAACTCGCAGGGCCTGTTCGCCGGTGTCTCGCTCGAAGGCTCCTACATCGACGCCGACAACGACTGGAACGCGCTCTATTACGGCGGTGGCGCCAACGCCAAGACCATCATTTCGGAGCAGCGCTTCACCAATCCGGGCGCCGAGCCGATCCGGCAATATCTCGCCAAGTGGTGAGGCCAGTCGCACTCACCGCGACACGCGGGCGATAGATAGAGTCAATCCGGCGGCATTTGTGCCGGCGCAGCGCAGCCCTATGATGGCTATCGGCATGGGGGCTGCTTCAAGATGGTCGGATCTATCGCTTCGGTGGTGTTTTGCGTCGTGCTTTCCTCGTTCGCGGCGCTGCCGGTCTGGGCGCAGGCTGCGGGGGATGTCAAAGGTGCCGCGGATCATTCGCTCGTGCCGCGCTACAAGGGCGCGGAGATCCGTCACTACAATGTCGAGCAGTTCAGCGACTACGCGGTAGTTACCGGCCGCACCAAGCGTGGCGACGGAAACCGGCCCGTGCCCGAAGCGACGCTTCCGACGGAAGGCAAGATCACGCATCTGATCTATCGCGCGCCGGCAGATCGGTCGGCGCTCGAAGTGTTCCGCAACTACGAGGAGGCGCTGAAGAGTGCCGGCTTCGAGACGATCTACAGCTGCGCGCGCGCCGACTGCGGCTTTCAGTTCAACCGGGTGATGAACCCTGCGATCAACGATGGACTGCTCTACGACAAGGAGCAGCGTTACCTGGCGGCCAAGCTGGTCCGGCCGCAGGGCGACGTCTATGTGGCGCTCTACGTCACGACCAACGAAGGGAACAAGCGGACCTTCGCCAAGGTCGACGTCGTCGAGCTGAAGCCGATGGAACAGCGCATGGTCGTGGTGAAGGCCGACGAGATGGAGCAGGCGCTCGCGCGCGACGGCAGGGTTGCGATCTACGGCATCCTGTTCGATTTCGACCAGGCCGACATCAAGGCGGAGTCCAGGCCGCAGATCGACCAGCTCGGCGAGCTGCTGAAGAAGAATCCCAAGCTCGACGTGCTGATCGTCGGCCATACCGACGGGCAGGGTGCGTTCGACTACAATCTCTCGCTGTCGCAGCGCCGCGCCCAGGCCATCGCCTCGGCGCTCACCGCGTCGGGCATCGCGGCCAAGCGCCTGACGCCGGCCGGCGCCGGCATGGTCGCGCCGGTGGCTTCTAATCGAACCGAAGACGGGCGGGCCAAGAACCGCCGCGTCGAGATCGTCGAACGCGTGTCCGGCGCGCGCTGAACGGCGCTCAGACCGCGATCTTGAGCTTGGCCTTGGTCTTGGCCTTGACCTCGTCGACGGTGACGCCGTCGGCGAGCTGAATCAGGGTGACGCCGCCGTCGCCCTTCTTGTCGACGGTGAAGACGCCCAGTTCCGAGATCACCATGTCGACGACGCGGCGGCCGGTCAGCGGCAAGGTGCATTCGCTCAGGAGCTTGGAGGCGCCGTCCTTGGAGACGTGCTCCATGGTGACGATGACGCGCTTCACGCCGGCGACGAGATCCATCGCGCCGCCCATGCCCTTCACCATCTTGCCCGGGATCATCCAGTTGGCGAGGTCGCCGTTCTCGGCCACTTCCATGGCGCCCAGGATGGAAAGGTCGATGTGACCGCCGCGGATCATGGCGAAGCTGTCGGCCGAGCTGAAATAAGACGTGCCCTTAACTTCGGTCACGGTCTGCTTGCCGGCGTTGATGATGTCGGCATCGACTTCGTTATCGAGCGGGAAGGGGCCGACGCCCAGCATGCCGTTCTCGCTCTGCAGCGTGATGTCGACATCCTCGGGCACGTAGTTCGACACCAGGGTCGGGATGCCGATGCCGAGATTGACGTAGAAGCCGTCCTTCAGTTCCTTAGCGGCGCGCGCCGCCATCTGATCGCGGGTCCAGGCCATCGTTCTCTCCTCAAGCCTTGCGGATGGTGCGTTGCTCGATCTGTTTGTCGTACGGCGCGCCACAGAAGATGCGCTTCACGAACACGGCAGGCGTATGGATATGGTCGGGGTCGAGCTGGCCGACCGGCACCAGCTCCTCGACCTCCGCGACGCACATGCGGGCCGCGGTCGCCATCATCGGATTGAAGTTCCGTGCAGCCTTCCGGTAGATCAGATTGCCGGCGGTGTCGCCCTTCCAGGCCTTCACGAGCGCGATGTCGCCGAACAGGCCGCGCTCCATCACATATTCCTCGCCGTCGAAGACCTTGGTCTCCTTGCCTTCGGCCACCAGCGTGCCGACGCCGGTCTTGGTGTAGAAGGCCGGGATGCCGGCGCCGCCGGCGCGGCAGCGCTCCGCGAGCGTGCCCTGCGGATTGAATTCGAGTTCGAGCTTGCCGTCGAGGTAGAGCTTGGCGAAGGTCTTGTTCTCGCCGACGTAGGAACTGATCATCTTCCTGACCTGTCCAGTCTCGAGCAGCAGGCCGAGGCCTGCGCCATCGATGCCGGCATTGTTCGACACGCAGGTTAGGCCCTTCACGCCGGAGTCGCGCACCGCGTGGATCAGCTTGTCGGGAATGCCGACCAGACCGAAGCCGCCGCACATCAGCATCAGATCGTCGCGCAGCAGGCCGTCGAGCGCCGACTTCGCATCCTTGTAGACCTTGTTCGCCATCGCTCCGCTGCTCCGTTCCGTTCGCGTCCCGGGGGTGTCGGCATATGGTAGGCCAGCCGCCGGCCTGTCAATCAGTCGCGAATCGTGCGCTTGCCGGCGACAAATTCGCCCATCAACCGATGCCCGTCGTCGCTGACGGCGAGATCGAGGAACAAAGTCCGCTCGTTCGCCAACCCCTGTGACAGCGGTGTTTCAACCGCCGACCGGACCAGCCGCTTGATGTGCGCCACCGCCTTGGGCGGCTGCCCGGCGAGCCGCTTGGCCATCGCCAGGGCATGATCGAGCACCGGCCCCTCGACGGCGGCATGAACCATGCCGAGCGCCGCCGCCTCGTCCGGCGACACGGTGCGGCCCATCAGCGACAGTTCCAGCGCGCGTGCTTCGCCCACCAGCCGCACCAGGCGCTGGGTGCCGCCGGCGCCGGCCAGGATGCCGATGTTGATTTCGGGCTGGCCCAGCCAATAGGGACCGCGCTCGGCCAGGCGGATGTCGCAGGCCATGCAGAACTCGAAGCCGCCACCCATGGCGGTGCCGTTGATGGCGGCGATGACCGGCTTGGGCGCCGCTTCGAGCCGCGTGAGGATCTTGTGGTAGGCGCTTTCAGGCGAGGGCCGGTCGAGCGAGAAACTCGCCGCCTTGGCGCGCAGCTTCTCCGACAGGGCCACGAGTTCCGAGACGTCGTAATGCTCGACGAACACGCCTTTCAGCGCGCCGGTGAAGACCAGCACGCGCACGCTCTCGTCGGCGAGCAGGGCATCGACGGCAGTGTCGAGCTCGCCCACCATCGCGGCGTTCATGTAGCCCTTGGGTGGGTTGTTGAAACGAATGATGGCGACGGCGTCGCGCCGTTCGATTTCGATCCGGGACATGCCTAATTGTTTCGATCGAGGATCACGATGGCAATTCCCGCGATCACCAGCGCCGTTCCCGCCGCCAGCGGCCAGGTGACAGGCTCTCCGACCAGCACGATCGAACTTGCGATGGCCAGCAGCGGAACGCCCAGCATACCGAGCGATCCGGTGATCGGCGGCAGAGCGCGCGCCACGGAGACGGCCGCCCAGGTCGCCGCCGGGCCGGCCAGCACACCGAGATAGAGCAGCGAGAACCACAGCGAACGCTGGCCGAGATCGAGATGGCCGTGCGGCTCGATGAGGACGGCGAGTATCCACAGCAGCGCGGCGGCCAGCCCCATCTGCCAGGGCAGCACATCGAGCGGCGACATGCGCCAGCGATGGCGGCGTGCATGCAGGATGGCGATGGCCCAGGTGAAGCCCGCCGCCAGCAGCCAGCCATGGCCGAACAGCACCGCGCGGTCGTTCCAGTCGAAGCGCCAGGGATCGACCAGCACGACGATGCCGGCGACACCGAGTGCGGCGCCCAGCATCGCGCGCGGGCCGACCTTCTCGCCGGCCATCCAGGAGAGCGGCACCATCCACAGCATGGTCGTGTAGGCCAGCACACCCGAGCGGCCCGGCGGCACGCTCTGTACGCCGAGATTGGCGAAGGCGAAGAAGCAGGTGAGCTGCAGCGCGCCCACTGACAGGATGATTGGCCAGTCGGCGCGGCTGGGCCAGGCGAGCCGCTTCAAGGCTGCGACCAGAGCGAAGGCCGTCGCGGCCGAGAGCGTGGCGCGCGCCGCCGCCATCCAGACCGGCGTGCTGGCGCCCAGGCCGATCTTGATGACTGGCCAGGCGAGGCCGAACAGCACGACGACGGTGCCAAGTTGCAACCACGCCACGCGGGGAGGCCGCGCGTCGCCCATGCGCATCTCCTCCGCCGCGTTGCTACGCGCGCTTTTCCTTCACGATGGTGAGCGGCTGCGGCAGGCGCGAGAGCATTTCCTTCGGCACGACCTGCCAGAAACGCTCGACCTCGCGGTCCCAGTCGTTCAGCAGGCGCGCGCCGAGCGGCGACTTGGTCTCCGCGACATGCTCCTGCAGACGCGCCTTCAGGTCGGCATCCCAATGCGGATGGTCGATGCGCTGCCACACGACCGTCTCGGGATTGACCTTGAGCTTGAAGCTGTCGTCCGGGTCGTAGACGTAGGCCATGCCGCCGGTCATGCCGGCGCCGAAGTTGATGCCGGTCGGCCCCAGGATCACGGCCGTGCCGCCGGTCATGTACTCGCAGCCGTTCGAGCCCACGCCCTCGACCACCGCGTCGGCGCCGGAGTTGCGCACGGCGAAGCGCTCGCCCGCGAGTCCCGAGGCGAACAGCTTGCCGGCCGTCGCGCCGTAGAGGACGGTGTTGCCGACGATGGCGTTGGCTTCGGGGACCAGCGGACTGGAAACCGTGGGCTTCACCACGATGGTGCCGCCGCTCAGGCCCTTGCCGACATAGTCGTTGGCGTCACCGAACACTTCGAGCTTCATGCCCTGGACGGCGAAGGCGCCCAGCGACTGGCCGGCCGTGCCGCGCAGGCGCACGGTCACGGTGTCGGGTTGCAGGCCGGCCATGCCGTACTTGCGCGTGATCATGGCGGCCAGCCGCGTACCCACTGCGCGATGGGTGTTCCGCACGCTGTACTGAAGCTGCATCTTCTCGCGGTGCGTGAACAGCGGCTGCACGTCGCGCAGCATCTGGGCATCGAGCGTGTCCGGCACCTCGTTGCGGCCCTCGACCGTGCAATGCGCGACTTCGCGGCCACCGTCGGCGCGCGACAGCAGCGGATTGAGGTCGAGATCGTCGAGATAGCGCGCGCCGCGGCTCACCTGCTTCAGCAGGTCGGAGCGGCCGAC
>JAIUOY010000098.1:0-22973 GCA_020160995.1 Pseudomonadota bacterium
AGATGGCGGAAGTGATTGACATCCACGCGACGCACAGCCTAGAAGGCCAGCGCCTTGGGGCTGTAGCTCAGATGGGAGAGCGCTGCAATCGCACTGCAGAGGTCAGGGGTTCGAATCCCCTCAGCTCCACCAAGGCTTTTCAAGAAGAAATAACATAGCAAATTCAAGTGCTTACGGGAAGCAAAAACTTCCTGCGTACCCATGCGCGTACCCAAAACTTCGTTGAATTATCACGCAATCGCCGATGGCGCGTTGGATTTTCCAACCATATCCTTCGATTTTGGTGGGCAGAAACTGCTGACATCCACGGGCTTCCGAATGCTCCAGGTTCACGGACGCCACAACTCGCGGGTTATGTGAGTGGTGTGATTCTCTGTCCGCGGGCAGAATCGGCAGCCATCAACGGTGCAAATTCTTGATTTCCGCTGAGAAGCAACCTTGGGCTTCCACTGACCCGCTTGTGATGATGCTCAATGGCCTGAACGCCGAGAGCCGCGGCGACATGGGTCTTGGCGGTGCGAAGGCCCTCCCACCGGGGCGACGTTGTGAACATCTTGGAGGAACTCGCAACGATGCAGTTGGCGGGCGAGCGCCGCGTTGATCTCGCTGCTCGCCAAACGAAGCACAGGGTTGGAATTCTGATCACTTCGTAGGGCAGAGAAGCTGGCCAGGATGTCACGCTGCGGTTGCGACGACGGATCGCCCCTTGCCCGCGTGCTTAGCGGCATATAGCGCGCGATCGGCGGCGGTCTTGACGGCTTCGCCGTCCACCCTGGCGCCGTCATGCACGACCTCGATGCCGACCGAGGTCCCGACGATCGCCGGTGTTCCGAACACGGCATAGGGCATTCCGACCGCGGAAACGGCCCGGTCGGCGATGGCCTTGGCCGTCGTCGCGTCCATTGTCGGCAGGATCACGGCGAACTCGTCACCGCCGAGCCGCGAGAGGGTGTCTCCCTCTCTGATGGTGTCGGCGAGGCGGGCGGCGACCTGGCGCAGTAGCTCGTCGCCCGCGGCATGGCCCAGGTGGTCGTTCACCGCCTTGAACCCGTCGAGGTCAAGCAGCAGCAGCGCGAATCCACCGACGTCCGATGCGGCGGCCAGCGCCTCGTCGAACGCTCGGCGGTTGGCCAGACCGGTCAGCGGGTCCCGCCGAGCCGCGGCGTCGAGCTCGCGCTCGGCGATCAGCAGCGCCTCGACCTGGCCGACGATGTGGCGTGACGACTCATAGACGGACCAGAGGTAGAGCGCGAACAGCGCGGCGATGCCGATCCTGACCGGGTCGCTGGAGAGCAGCAGCATTGCGATCAGCGCCCCCAGCGCGATCGTCGACACGGTCGCGCACAGCCAATACCGCAGGGTCCGGGCGCAGGAGCCCGCGGTCAGCGCCATCGTCAGTCCGATCGCGAGGATTTCCCCGTTGGTCCATCCGGCGGCGAAGACGCGGACGGTCAGCAACGCGATGCCGATGGTGAAGACGATCGCCGGCACGGAATAGGCACGCTCCCAGAGACGCGCCTGCTCCAACGTCATCCGCTTGGGAGCCACGCGGCGATAGGCCAGCACGCCGCCGACGCGCGTGGCACTGGTCACGATCGCAACGGCTAGGATGGCCCACATCCATGGATCGCCGGTCTCGTAGGCGATGAGGGCCGCCCCCGCGACGAACCCGGTCGTGACGCAAGGACCTGCGGCAAGGCGTTGAACAGGCGGGAGATGATCTCGACCTCGACCTCGACCGCCGCCGGCAGGCTCCCTTCTCGCCTCATCCAATTCCCCTCCATGCACAGCCCTCCGTTACGTCAGGCCGGTTACGATACGGTTCCGATTTGCGTTAAATGTGGTGCGATCGGCTCTTCGGGAACGCTCCACATGCGCTTCGCGAACTCCATCTCCTCGGGACCTGACACCTCGGCGTAGATGACGGTCGTCCGCAGGGATGCGTGTCCCATCCAGCGCTGGACGAGGTTCGGCGGCACGGATGCCTGGAAGGCCGCCACCGCGAATCCGTGCCGCAGGCCCTTCGGCATCGCGCAGTCGCCAGCTACGCCCGCCGCGGCCATCACCGCCTTCACGTGGCGCCACCCGGTCACGCGGCACCATCGCCAGAGCCTGTGCACCGCCCGGTCGGGATCGAGCTGCGCGCCCCGCAAGTCGTAGGCGGCGTCGAGCTCGGCGAGGACGCCCGGCGGCAGAACGACCTCCCGGACGACAAACCGGCGCCGCTTCAGGGTGACGATCGAAACGACGCTGCGATCGAGGTCAAAGGCGGCGGGCGTGACCGCCAGGCTTTCCGAGATCCGGGAACCGGTCCAGGCCAGCAGGAGGCAGAAGAGCCGGACATCCGGGGCCTACCGCTCGGCCGCCGCGATGAAACGCCGTCTCTCGGAGCCGTTCAGATACTTGCGCCCGCCGAGCGGTCCATGCAGCGAGATCCCTTGAGCGAAGTCCATGGCCCCACCGTTTCGATTGTTCCCCGCCGCAACAATATTGCCGATAAAGTTACGATCTCCACAACGCATTGAAGTCTCACGGTTCCGTTTAGGGAAAGCTTCCGATGCCCTCACATTCCAAGAGGGCAAGAAGCGAATCCACGCCTGTCGTGATGACATGCAACACTGTCGGCAAGAAAGTTACAAAAGAGCCTCCTCACATCGTATCGTGATCGCCTCATTGTCCTGGATCATCGTCGCCAAGCAAGGTTTCCTTTCGCTCGTTCTTCGTCGTTCCTTTCATCGTCATCGTGGCGCGGAATGGAATGGCTTCCGAGGCTGGGATACCCATTGCAAAGGCGAACCGATGCCGGGCGGTTCAAGCGCTAGGGGATGCGATGCGATCGGTTCGGCGGGTCGTCGAGGGCGTGCGGCTGGAAGCCGTGCGGGGACGGGTGATTGACGCCCAGGTTTGGAGCGAAACCCATGTGAAGGGGTCGGGCTCCGCGATCATGGTGAAGGGGATAGGAGCGGGCTCGTCCCGGACGACCTCCACGGTGGTCAACAAGCGCGAGGCCTGCATCGAGAGCGAGGACGGCGTCCAGATCGTCGAGGAGTTCGACGCCGGCAAGGTGACGCTGATGCCGGGTCAGGAGGTGACGCTGATACGCGCCGAGCGCGGCAAGGAGGCCGTGACGGTAGGGGTCCGGAACCATTCCATGCGCAAGTCGATGTTGACCGGCAAGGACGTCTTTCCCGGCGTCACGGCGCTTCTGGTCGCCTCCCCGTTCGTGACGATCGCCGTCCTGTTCGTGCTCTTCCTCATCGTGCCACGCATACGGGAGCCTAACGAGACCTTCCTGTTCGTCCTCTTCGCCATGTTGGCGGGCAACCTCTACTGGTTCCGAGGCGTTGCCATCCGGCGTGCCTTCCGTAGGCGGGTGGAGCGTATGATGGAGGCGTCGGAGCAGGAGCGCGCCCAGCGCAACTCCGGGAGCGTTGCGGCATGAGGGGTGCGCTCGTCTTCGTCGCCGGGACGCTGGCTGCCTTGACCGCCCCCGCTCTCGCCAAGACCTATCCGTCCGTCGCGGCGGCAAAGGACGCCTACAGGGCCGAGCTCGCCAAGGATTGCGTCGAGGTCGGCTCTACCTTGGAAATTCGCCCCGGCTTCGTCCGCGAGGTCGACCTCAACGGCGACGGCATCCCCGACGCGATCCTGTCGAACCATCACGCCGATTGTGCGACGGCGCCGGCCCCGTTCGCCCTCTCGGGCTCCAGCGGCGAAGCCACCCGCTGGGTGGTGTCCGTGCCGGGCGGCTTCGAGACGCTGGAGTTCGTCTACCAGAAGGTCGAGATCGAGCGGAGCGGAGGCGCGCGCCGTATCACCTTGTCCCTGCGGGGGGGGGAATCTGCGGGCTCGGCGCGCTCGACCGATGCCGGCGCGTCATCCAACTGGACGGGTCGCGGATCGTCGCCTCGGCTTGGCCGGATGGGCAGGCCCGGCCGGAGCCGACGCAGGCGACCGCGAGCCCGGCGGCGGGCGATCCCCAGCCCGTCATGACCGCGGATCACAACGGTTCCGTCATGGAGATCCGGGACGACCGAATCTTCTACGCCGAGCCCAAGGCCAGCCTGCGCGGCGTCGTGAAGCCCGGCACGGTGCTCGTCGAGGGCAAGTGGAACGGCGACCGCTTCTCCGGCACCGCCTACGCCTTCAAGAAGGGATGCCCGCCGGCGCCCTACGCCGTCAGCGGCGCCAAGATGGAGCGGCCCGGCCGGCTCGACCTCGTGCTGCGCGGCGCCGGCCCGATCCGGCAAGGATGCGAGGTCGTCGGCCAATCCGAGCGGAGCCCGCATTCGCGGCTCGTCTTCGAAAAGATTATGAGCGAGTGAAGCGGGCGATGGCGGACAAGGTCATGCGGGGCAAGATCCTCGGGCACAATCAGCGAGATCCTCCCTGCCGGATACGCCTCCTATACCGGCATCGAGTTCGAGCGGGAGGACGGCGAGGTCATCTGGCTCCGGAATGCCTCCATGGGATCGCGCTGCCATTACCTCTTCGAGGCGGCAATGCAGGACGGGGAGCCGGTGACGCTCTGGACGATGGGCAGCGCGAGGAAGTCGTGGATCTACGGCGTCACCCTCGGGAAGCGCCACGCCTACGAACCGCCGCCGGCGGGGCCGGTGTTCACGCTGGCCTTCATCGCGATGTCGTCGGGGCTCTGTCGGCCTTCTTCCTGATCGGCATCCCACTTCTACTCGGTGGCATCTATCTTCTGGTGCGCGGGCTGACCCTGCACCCGCGATACCGCGAGCGCGACGTCAAGGCGGGCGAGGTTCCGAAAGCCACGCCGAGCGGGGGAATCGCGGCGTTGGCCGAGGCGCAGCCGAAGGACGGAGCCTAACGAGCAATCCTTTGCCGATGCTGTTGTTCAACCAGCAATCACGGCGCGATCAGCATCTTCTCGTTTAGTGGGAGGTCAATCGGAAGCCGTCCGCTGAAGGTGTCGATCCGTGGTTTAGTCTTCGGGCTGCCGTCCTTGTTCCGTCCGACGACGACTTCCGACGGTTTCATCTCGACCTTGAGCGTCTGGACGTCGTTTCGCTTCGCCAAGGCGCTCGCCGTGACGCTGACGGGAACGATCGTCATTCGCAACGTCCCACTGGCGTTTCGCGACTGCTCGACAGAAAACACCACCTCACGCGTCAGGCCGGTCGGCCCGAACTTTGGATCGCCACCGGCGGCGGCCTCGAAGCTTTTGCCTATGGCGCTCAGCCAATCGCCGAATCCGATGCCACCCTCGATCAGCAGCTCCCCAGCCTTTTCGCAGATAGACACGTCGGCCCCTTTCGGCTGCATGTTGAACGGGATCGTAGTGAGCGTCGTGCGCCAGGCTTGCGCGTGGCATAAATCTCAAATAAATTGTCTAAATTCTAACTTTTTCTAGTTTCAGCTCGCCCAACTGCTTTGCCGAGCACCAGAAATCCTCGACCTTTTGGTTGCGGGCGGTTGCATGCCTATAAAGGCGAATTTCAAGATCGAGGTTCCAGCCTGCATCCGCAGAGGCAGGCACGAGGCGTCCCTTTTCGATCTCTTCGCGCACAAGGCTTTCCGGCAGCCAGCAAATGCCGGCGCCGGTCACGGCCATGTTCACCAGCCCGGCGCTGATTGTGTTTTCATGGGTCGTTCGTCGGCGAAAGTGCGGCCTTCGCAAGAGCAGGCGCGAAAGCGCAACGCCGAAGAAGGAGTTGAAGCCATAGCTGAGATATGGAACGGCAAGCCAAGGCTGAGCGACGGCGCGATCTAGAATATGCAAACCTCGGTGCGTGCCGCCGGTTATGGTGACGTTGGCGGCCGCAAGTGGAATGAGCCTATCATGTGCGACCTTCAGCGATTCAAATTGCCCGCGGTCGAGATGGAAGGGCACCTCCGGGTGGGAATAGGTGAGAAAAAAATCAGCCTCGTCACCGACGAGAGCTTCGATGTTAGCCTCTATACCGCCACGGTCGGGAATTAGCGAGGTGCCGACGGCTCCGCCTGCCTGTTCCAGAGTTTTCAGCCAATGCGGGAAAAACGTTATCGTCAAAGTGTGGAGTGAAGCGAAGCGGATGAGGCCCGCTTCGTGCGATGACCGCAGTGTCTCACGGACGGCATAGAAGGTCCGGATCGTTTCTCGGGCGGTTAGAAGAAAATTCCGTCCTGCGGGCGTCAGTTCCGCAGGCATCGTTGCGCGGCTGACTAATGTTGCACCAAGCCATATTTCCAATTGCTTAATGCGTCGGCTAAACGCTGGTTGCGTTACATTGCGTATCTCTGCGGCTCGCGAAAAACTCGACGTGTCGGCAAGCGTTACGAAATCCTCAAGCCATTTCATCTCCATATCCGGCCTCCGCCCATTTCGCTCATCGCTCGAATCCAGCGTAAGTAATTCAATTCAAATAGATATGCCAATTTGGCATGAATAAATGCCGGATTTGAATTGTACAAGGCGACTGCCGCCCTACATGTCCTGGTAGGAGAAATAGGTGCCTCCAGAGGTCCTAATTGGAGCAGTGAATGCCCGCTGTCATTGAGCGCATAGGTTTGAGGCCCTCGATCGATTCAGATGCGCCGATCTGCTCGCTCCGCCCACTTCAGAACCTGCATGCCATGATCACGCGTACAACCAGTCAAGGGCGCGCTGATGCTAGAGAACCAGCAACGGAGCCGAGGGGAGGCGCCGCAGATCTATGCCAAATGCGGCGCGTAGTAGCAGAGGGGGGTGTGTGAAGGCGAGGCTGGTGCCCGGTTAGCGGCCGATACCGCTGTGAGCGACAAGGATTTCCTGCACGCTTCGGCAGAGGCCATTCTTTTAGGCACGCGCTGCTTGGAGGTCATGTTGTGCATCACGCTGTCCGCCTCAAGGGCGCACTCCAGCGAAAAATTACGCATCGCAGATCCGAGCACACCGACAGAACTGTCGCCCACAGCCATTATAGCCGATTACGACCATGGATTGAACAGCCGCCGCATCCGGGTGCGGCATAACGTAGGAAACGCCACTTGGCTCCGAGGCGCGCAGGAATGAATGCTCTATTCGCCTGCCTTACGGAGCCGTTCGGCGAACGTGAGGCGGGCAGACCATTTGTTAGTCGATTTCCTGTCTGGAAGGCTGCGATGTGGGCAAAGAGTGTATCGGAATGAATATCGGTATTAAATCGCTCCCTTCCGAGCGCGTCATACAAGTCGACGATCTCAGCGTTCGTTTCGGAACGTCGGAGGGGGCGATCGAAGCCGTCAGCGACTTGTCCTTCCATGTCAATCATGGCGAGACACTGGCGATCGTCGGCGAGTCCGGTTCGGGAAAATCGGTCACGTCGCTGGCGCTAATGCGGCTGGTCGAACATGGCGGCGGACAGATCGCAGGCGGACGCATGCTGCTGCGACGGCGGGACGGTGCGACGCTAGACCTGGCCAAGGCAAATCCATCGACGATGCGTGGCATTCGTGGCGCCGACGTTGCGATGATCTTCCAGGAGCCTATGACCTCGCTGAACCCGGTCTTCACGGCCGGGGACCAGATCGCCGAGGCGATCCGGCTGCATCAGGGCATGGATCGGTCGGCGGCCAAGGCCGAGGCCCTGCGTATGCTCGATCTCGTGCGCATTCCCGATGCGCGCTCGGTGACGGGCCGCTATCCGCACCAGCTATCGGGCGGCATGCGGCAACGCGTGATGATCGCCATGGCCCTGTCATGCAGGCCGGGCTTGTTGATTGCCGACGAGCCCACGACGGCGCTCGACGTCACGATCCAAGCCCAGATCCTGGGCCTGATCCGTTCGCTGCAGGATGATCTGCGCATGGGCGTGATCTTCATCACGCATGACATGGGCGTGGTTGCCGAGGTGGCCGATCGGGTGCTGGTGATGTGGCGCGGCCGCGCTATCGAGCAGGGCGCGTCTGAAACCGTGTTCGCACGGCCGCAACATCGCTACACGCAGGCGCTGCTGTCCGCGGTGCCACAGCTCGGGGCCATGCGGGGAACGACCGATCCAGCGCCCTTTCCGCTTGTCCAGATCGAGGCGCAGGCGAGGCCGCCGGAGCCTGCAAGCCAGCGCACTGTGCCCGAAGCCGCGGAGCCGGTCCTGAGGGTGCGCGATCTGGTGACCCGATTTGATCTGCGCGAAGGACTCTTCGGGCGGGTCAGGCGTCGCGTCCATGCGGTGGAGCAGGTCAGCTTCGACCTTTATCCCGGCGAAACTCTGGCGCTTGTCGGCGAGTCCGGTTGCGGCAAGTCGACGACGGGCCGTTCCCTGCTGCGTCTTGTGCCGACGCAGGGCGGTACGGTCGAATTCGGCGGTCACGATATCAGCACACTCTCCGGGCCGGCGATGCAGATGCTGCGGCGGAATATTCAGTTCATTTTTCAGGACCCCTTCGCTTCGCTCGACCCGCGGCTGACCGTCGGCTTCTCGATCCTGGAGCCGCTACTGATCCACCGCGTCTGTTCGCGCAAGGAGGCGGAGGAGCGCGTGGCCTGGCTGCTGGAAAAGGTCGGCCTTTTGCCCGAGATGGCGCAGCGCTATCCGCACGAATTCTCCGGCGGTCAACGCCAGCGGATCTGCATCGCCCGCGCGCTCGCGCTCAACCCCAAGGTCGTGATCGCTGACGAATCCGTGTCCGCGCTGGATGTCTCCATCCAGGCGCAGATCGTCAATTTGCTGCTCGATCTGCAGCGCGACCTCGGCATCGCCTTCGTCTTCATTTCGCACGATATGGCGGTCGTCGAGCGTGTCAGCCACCGGGTGGCGGTGATGTATCTCGGCCAGATCGTCGAAATCGGCCCGCGGCGTGCGATCTTCGAGAACCCGCAACACCCGTATACCAAGAAGCTGATGGCCGCAGTGCCGATTGCCGATCCGACGCGCCGTCGCCGCCGGCGCGAACTCCAGGTCGATGAAATTCCCAGCCCAATCCGCAAGATCGACGACCAGCCGGTGGTGAAACCGCTCGTCGCGGTCGATGCCTCGGGCCATTTCGTCGCCCGCCACCGGATTGGCAAACTCTACTAACAGCCGGGAGAGACGGGCTCTCCGCCCATGCTCCCGGCCCCGCCGTATCGCCTGCGTTTCGACCATCTTCAGAGGAGATCCAAGAATGAAGAATTTCGTACTGCCGCGCGGCTGGCGAACCCTGTGTCTGGGCAGCATCCTCGCCGTCTCCCTGGCGGCGCCCGGCGTCGCTCTCGCTGCCGGCGATGTCGTGTTCGCCGTTGGCCAGGCCTTCGAGACGCTTGACCCCTACAACACCAATTCGACCGGAACCCAATCGGCCGGCCGGGCCTATTACGAGGGCTTGTACGGGTTCAATCAGGATCTCGTTCTCGTTCCGCTGCTTGCGGAGAGCCATGAGGTTAGCAGCGACGGGCTTGTCTATACCTTCAAGCTGCGCCAGGGCGTGAAGTTCCACGACGGCACCGATTTCAACGCGGATGCGGTCAAGGTCAATTTTGATCGGGCCTCCAATCGCGACAACAGGCTTGCCCGCTACAACCAGTTCAACCGCATCGCGAAGACCGAGGTCGTGGACCCGACGACGGTCAAAGTCACGCTGACCGAGCCCTTCTCCCCCTTCATCAACGCGATCGGCCACCCGTCGGCGATGATGATCTCACCCGCTGCGCTGCAGAAATTCGGCAAGGACATCGGCTTCAACCCGGTCGGCACGGGCCCCTTCCAGTTCGTGGAGTGGAAGCAGACCGACTATCTCAAGGTCAAGAAATTCGACGGCTATTGGCGCAAGGGCTACCCGAAGGTCGATACGCTGACCTTCCGTCCGGTGCCGGACGCCAATACCCGCACCGCAATGGTACAGACCGGCGAGGCCCATTTCGCCTTCCCCGTGCCGTTCGAACGCGCGCAGCAGCTCAAGGATGAAGGCAAGGTCGACGTGATCGACGCGCCGTCGATCAGCGTTCGCTATGTCAGCATGAACGTCTTGCAGAAGCCCTTCGACGATGTTCGCGTCCGCCACGCGATCAACTATGCCGTCAACAAGGAAGCGTTCGGCAAGGTCGTCTATGCCGGGCATGCGCAGCTAATGGACGGTGTTGTGCCGAAGGGCGTGGACTTTGCCCATGTCTCCGGCCCATGGCCGTACAACCCCGCCAAGGCGCGCGAGCTCCTGAAGGAGGCCGGCTATCCCAACGGCTTCGAAGCCTCCCTGTGGTCGGCCTATAACGACAGCACCTCGGCGAAATCGGTGCAGTTCCTGCAGCAGCAGCTCGCTCAGGTTGGTATCAAGGCCAGCCTCGAAATTTTGGAACCCGGCCAGCGTGTCCAGCGTGTCTCTCAGGCCCCGGACCCGAAACAGGCCGGCGTACGCATGCTCTATGCGACCTGGTCGGCTTCGACGGGCGAAGCGGATTGGGCGCTGCGCCCGTTGCTGGCGTCCGAGGCCTGGCCGCCGCAGCTCAACAACACCGCGTATTACAAGAACGACGTGGTCGATGCGAATATCGCCAAGGCTCTGCGCGTCACGAAGCGTGAGGAGAAGGCCGAAATCTACAAAATTGTTCAGGAGCAGATCTGGAAGGATGCACCGTGGGTCTTCCTGAACACCGCCAACAACGTCTATCTGCGTAACAAGAAGCTCTCGGGCGTCTATGTCATGCCCGATAATGGGCTGTCCTATGCCGACATCGAAATGAAATGATGTCCTTGCTCGCGGGTTTTCTGGTGAGCTGGGGCGCCCGCGAGCGATCCACTTCCGAGTTGCTGAATATCCAAGCTTCTCCACTCTGGAACATGTGATGCCGAGTTATCTCCTTAAGCGCTTGCTGGGCATGCTGCCGACGCTAATGATCGTGGTTCTTGTGGTGTTCCTATTCGTCCACATGATGCCCGGCGATCCCGCGAGGCTTGCGGCCGGCCCGGATGCCAATCTGGAGACGGTCGAGCTGGTGCGCAAACAACTGGGACTCGATCGGCCGCTGCCGGAGCAGTTCCTGACCTATGTCCTGAACCTGGCGCAGGGCAATATGGGCGTCTCGCTGCGCACGAAGCTGCCGGTCACGACCGAGATCAGCACCCGCTTCATGCCGACGATGCTGCTAACCTTGACCAGCATGGCCTGGTCGGTGGTGCTGGGGATGCTGGTCGGCATCATGTCAGCGGTGTTCCGCAACCGGTGGCCGGACCGTGCCGGCATGACGGCTGCGGTGTCGGGTATCTCCTTTCCCAATTTCGCGCTCGGCATGCTGCTGATGCAGATATTCTCGGTGAATCTGGGCTGGCTGCCGACGGTCGGCGCCGATAGCTGGCGCCATTACATCCTGCCCTCGATCACGCTGGGCACGGCTGTCGCGGCGGTGATGGCCCGCTTCACGCGCTCTTCCTTCATCGATGTGATCCACGAGGATTATGTCCGCACCGCGCGGGCCAAGGGCGCGAGCGAACCCAGCGTGGTCGGCCACCACGCATTGCGCAATGCGCTGATACCCGTCGTGACGATGATGGGCCTGCAGTTCGGCTTTCTGCTCGGCGGCTCGATCGTCGTGGAAACGGTGTTCAACTGGCCTGGTCTGGGGCGATTGCTGGTCGATGCCGTCAACATGCGCGACTATCCCGTCATACAGGGTCTCGTGCTGCTCTTTTCGCTGGAGTTCATCCTGATCAACCTGATCGTCGATGTGCTCTACGGTCTGATCAACCCCACCATTCGCTACAAGTGAGGGTCCGATGACCGCGATGGACACTCCTGTCTTCACCTCCTCCCCCAAGCGCGTTCGTACGCCGCTGAACGAATTCTGGCGTAAATTCCGCAAGCAGCGCATGGCGATGGTGGCTTCGGTCTTTATCGTGCTGCTGATACTGGCCGCTGTCCTGGCTCCTTGGATCGTTCCTTACGATGCCGAGTATTCCTTTGATTACGATGCGCTGAACACGCCGCCCTCTGCAGCGCACTGGTTCGGCGTCGACGCTCTGGGGCGTGACATCTACAGCAGGATCCTGATGGGAGCGCGGATCTCGCTGACGGCGGGGCTGCTTTCGGTCCTGTTGGGGGCCGTGGTCGGCACCGTCTTCGGCTTGCTCGCCGGCTACTATGAAGGCTGGTGGGACCGCATCACGATGCGCCTGTCGGACGTGCTGTTCGCCTTTCCCGGCATGCTGCTTGCGATCGGCATCGTCGCCATCATGGGCTCCAGCATCGTCAATGTCGTCGTCGCGGTCGCCATATTCAGCATCCCGACCTTTGCCCGCCTGGTCCGCGCCACGACGCTGGGGCTGAAGCACAGGACCTATGTCGAGGCTGTGAGCAGCATCGGTGCGTCGGATTTCACCATCATCTGGCGCCATATCCTGCCGGGCACAATCTCGCCCATCGTCGTCTACGCGACGATGCGGATAGGCACCTCGATCCTGACCGCCGCGAGCCTGTCCTTCCTCGGCATGGGCGCACAGCCGCCGATGCCGGAATGGGGCGCCATGCTCAATGAGGCGCGCGCCGACATGGTGACCGCGCCGCATATCGCGCTATTCCCGGCATTGGCGATATTCCTGACCGTGCTCGCATTCAATCTGCTCGGCGACGGCTTGCGCGACGCGCTCGATCCAAAGGTCGACCAGTTGCGGTGAAAACGGCGTCGGCGACCATTGCCCCGGAGGTTTGAAGTTCATGCGGATTCTGATTTCGACCGATATCGAAGGTGTTGCCGGCGTCTTTCACGCCGAGCAGGCGCGGCCCGGCAACCCGGAATACGAACGGGCCCGCGTCTGGATGACGGCGGAGGCGAACGCCGCCGCTATCGGCGCGCTCGATGGTGGCGCGACCGAGGTCATCGTCAATGATTCCCATGGCGGCTTCCGCAATATCCTGTCCCATCAGCTCGACCCGCGGGTGCGCGTCGTGCAGGGCAAGCCGCGCCGGCTCGGCATGATGGGCGGCCTTGAGGAGGGCTGCGACGGTGTCATGCTCGTCGGCTATCACTCGCGGGCGCAGGGGCGCGGTATCCTGGCGCATACGATCAACGGATTCGCATTCTCCCGCGTGTTCATCAACGGACAGGAGCTCGGCGAGGCTGGTCTCTACGGCGCGCTGGCCGGCGAGATGGACGTGCCGGTGCTTATGGCGGCTGGCGACGACGTCTTTATCGCAGAAAACCAGGGGCTTTTGCCCGGCACCCGCTGGGTGCAGACCAAGTCGGCGCACGGTCAGGGCAGCGGCGTCTCCCTGTCTCAGCAGCAATCCTGCGAGGCGATTGCGACGGCCGCGCGCTTGGCGCTCGGTGAGCGAGCCGCCCTGCGGCCCATGCGCATAGCCGCGCCGATCGAGTGCCGGCTGCAGGTCCAGACGACGGCCCTCGCCGATCTGTTTTGCCTGTGGCCGACGCTCGAACGGATCGACGGCGTGACCCTGCGTTTCACGGTCGAGAGCATGGCATCGGCGATCCGCGTCCTGAACAGCCTCTCGGCCATGTCATACATGCTGCGCTGAGGGATTTGGGCGCGGTAGCAGGGAAAGACGACAAAAATGAATCCGGTTCTGGTCGAAGCCTGGCGTGGTCAGCATGTCGAGTCGGCTCATACGGGCGCGGTGGCGATCGTCGATGCCGGCGGCAAGGTCGTGTTTTCCCTGGGAGACATCCAGCGGCCGATCTTTCCGCGCTCGGCTGTCAAGGTGATGCAGGCGCTGCCCCTGGTGACCAGCGGCGCGGCCGATGCGTTGGCGCTGAGCGACGAGGAACTGGCAATCGCTTGTGCCTCCCATACCGGCGAGCCTCGCCATGTCGCGACCGCTTCCGCCATGCTGGCCAAAGCCGGGGTGGATGTCGGCTCCCTCGAATGCGGCGCGCATTGGCCGAGCAATGAGCCTGCGGCCCGCGCCTTGTCATGCGATGGGGGCGAACCGAGCGCCTTGCACAACAACTGCTCGGGGAAACATGCCGGCTTCGTCTGCCTGGGCTGCATCATGGCGCGTTCGTTGGGGCGTGATACGCGCGAGTACCTGCGCGGCTATGTCGGCGCCGATCATCCCGTAATGCGCGAGGTTGGCCATGCCCTGCAAACCGCGACGGGCGTCGATCTGGCGAAGGCGCCGGTCGGCACCGATGGATGCTCGATCCCGACCTATGCGATGCCGCTATCGTCCATTGCGCTGGGCTTTGCCCGTATCGCGACCGGACAGGGGCTCGGCTTCGACCAGAGGCAGGCAGCCGCGCGATTGCGCGAGGCGGTCGCGCGCGCGCCGTTCATGACGGCCGGCACGGAGCGTTTCGGGACGCAGGTCATGGAGCGGTTCGCCCAGCGCGTATTCTGCAAATCCGGGGCGGAAGGGGTGTTTTGCGCTGCCCTGCCGCAGCTTGGACTGGGTGTTGCCCTGAAGATCGACGATGGGAATTCGCGTGGCGCGCAAATCGTGACGGCGGCGGTGATCGAAGCGTTGGTCCCGATGAGCGACGCGGAGCGCAGCTTCATTGGAAACCTGCGTGCGCCGTTGCTGAAGAACTGGAACGGCATTGCGGTGGGGCGGCTGGACGCCGCCCCGACGCTGGTCAAGGGACTGTCCCACTGTTTCGCCCAAATACACTGACTGGTTGTGGCTCCGACAGAGCCGGCTCGGACGTTCTCGCGCGCCAACTCGACGCTTACCCCGATCCTTCGACCTGTCATGAGATCTGTGCGCGGGTCGGGATAAACGGGGGTGGCCGCCCTGTTCCGGGAGGCGTCATCGTCGTTGCGCGCTCATCCGAACCTTGCGCGATTAGTTCACCTCCATGACGATCGATCAGGTACGGTTGAGGTTGTAGGCGATGGGTGAACCTGGACAGCGGCTTTGGCGAGACCGCGCCATCGCATTCGGCGTAGTTGAAGCGGCCCCCGAATTCCCCGGACACGTCTCACCCTTAAAATAAGGGTTGGGAGTAATGTCGTGTCTATGACTGGTTCTTATCCGAAGGTTGAGGTCCTGACCGGCCCTGAGCGGCGTCGCCGGTGGTCGGTTGCGGAGAAGCTGGAGATCGTCGCGCAGCGTCGCTTGGACCCGGCGCTTGGGCGTCTACGAACGACGCGATCCTGCGTTCATGTCGTAGAGGGTCCCGGGAAGCAGATTGCAAGGCTCGGGAAAATGATGACGAGACAGTCGATCGGCATGCAAACTGTCTATCGTCAGCAGAACCCCAAATCTCCTTGCAATGACGAAGCGGACCATACACTTCGGCGGATGGTGTCCTGCAGCATTTCGCGCCCCAACGCGAGGTCGGCGACGAGCTTGCGCAGTATCGCGTTCTCGTCCTCAAGCTGCTTCAGCCGGCAAATCTCGGTCTGCAGAAGGCCTTCGTACTTCTTCGTCCAATTAAGGTATGTCGCCTGGCTGATTCCAGCCCGTCAACAGATCTCCGCCACCGGAATCCCGTCCGCGCCCTGCTTCAGGATGAACGCCTTCTGCGCGTCCGAGAACTTTGGATCCTTCATCGTCTTCCGCTCCTCCCAGCCACAAGGGACCGACCGGAAACTCAAACTCAAAGCGATCCAGTTTTAAGGGCTCAGATCATGACGACCAAGAGCTCTTTGGCAGCGTGAAGGCGACCACGATCGCCCTTGTCAAGAGGCACAAGGGTACCTCGATCGCCGTTAGCATTTCCTACCGCCCTTCGCCCTGCCCAACGGCAATGACCAAGCCATCGTCGAGTCATTGATCGCTTTCGGCCGTTCTTACGGTGTCCGTATCGGTTATGTTCGGTGGTCGAGCTAGTGCCGACGAGATCTCCCAGGCTTCGCCGCGTTTGACGGAGCGCCGCCAGAGTTCGGACGCCACCGCTGGCGGGAAACGACGATAATGAAACGCAAAAATGCTCCGGCACCCCTGATCGATGCGGCAGGCGCCTTTCAGTGCGTGGCTGGTGGAAGGTCACGGCACAGAAGATGAGGGTGCCTCGGCTGCCTTCCATGAGCCACCAGTCGATTTATGCGCCTGTCAGCAGCTTCTCCAGCTTGGCAATATAGGCTGGCGGCAACTTATTGGCGCGCGCGCCCTTGAGCAGCGGCTCGATATAATGGGCCGGCGCTCCGGCGGGACCCGAGGGATCTACAATATCGTACGTCGTCGAACTCACAACCGAGCCCTCGGGGGTATGGAGCGTGATAGCCTTGTGGACCCATTGGCCCTTATCCGTGCCCGCCGACTTGTCCATGGCCGCCATGTCGCGGTCGGAGAGCTCGTAGTGAACGCCCCAGGTCTCGGCCCCCTTGGCGGGTGCGAGCCGCGCGCCGCTATAGGCACCGTCCGCGGTTACTCCAAAGCAGAGCTCGTAATCCTTCAAGCAGGCGATGCTGAGCGCCTTTGCTGACGGGGCCATAGCTTGAATCACATCGATATCCATGAGGTTGGCATAGGCGAAGTAGTTCACGTCAGTCTCCGTTTGGGTTCGTGTTTGGGGCGTCCGCTCGCGCGGCATTCTCGCGCCGGGGATCAAGGCTGACCTACGCGCAAGGCATCCCAGGTCTGCGGCAGCGCCGCGAGCGGGGCGAGGGTGTCGATCTCTGCGGCACGATGGCAGCGCGCTTGTCGCCCTGCTTCGACGGTGACGAGCGGTGGTGGCTCGCTCCGGCATAGGGGCAGAGCAAAGGGGCAACGCGCGGCGAAGCGGCACCCCGGCGGCGGCTCGACGAGATCGGGCGGACCGCCCGGGATCGCGATCGGCTCGGCGCGGCTGCCGAGGCGGGGCAAGGCGTTCTTGAGGCCGAGCGTATAGGGATGGGCCGGCCGGCGGATCACCTCGCGCGTCGGGCCGGTCTCGACGATCTCGCCGGCATACATCACCGCGACGCGCGCGCAGTTCTCGATGACTAGGGCGAGGTCGTGCGTGACCAGTAGCAGCGAGAAGCCGAGCCGCTGCTGGAGCTCGCGCAGGCTGCGGAAGATCTGGTCCTGGACGACGACGTCGAGCGCGGTCGTCGGCTCGTCGGCGAGGACGAGCGGCGGCTCCAGCGCCAGCGCCATGGCGATGATCGCGCGCTGGCGCATGCCGCCGGAGAACTGGTGCGGATAGTCGCGCGCCCGCTCGGGTGCGACGCCGACCATGGCCAGGAGTCCTTCGGTGCGGCGCCAGGCCTCGGCGCGCGAGACCTGACGATGGGCAAGGATCGCCTCGGCGATCTGATCGCCGACGCGCAGGACGGGGTTGAGGGCATTGAGGGCGCTCTGCGTCACCATCGAGATGCCGGCCCAGCGCACGGCGCGGCGCTGTTCGGCGCTGGCTGAGACGAGGTCGCGGTCCTGGAAGGCGACGCTGCCGGCGTCGATGCGGGCGTTGCCGGGCATCACACCCATCACCGCCTTGAGCAGAGTGCTCTTGCCGCAACCGGATTCGCCGATCAGGCCGAGATTCTCGCCCTGGCCGAGGTCGAGATCGATCCTGGCCAAGGCGATGGCCGGACCGCGCGGCGTGTCGTAGCTCGCGCTGAGGCCGGCGATCGAAAGCAGGGGACGGGTTTCGCTTGCTGGCATGGCGTCAGCCCGTCCTCAGGCGCGGATTGACGACCTGCTCATAGGCGCGGCCGACGAAATAGACCGCCGAGACCAGCACCATGATGGCGATGCCCGGCGGCACCACCCACCAGGGCGCGCGATACATCATCTGCGAGGCATAGGCGTCGTAGACGATCGAGCCCCAGCTCACCACGGACGGGTCGCCGAAGCCGAGGAAGCCGATACTAGCCTCGGTGATGATCGCCCAGGCGAGCGCGAAGGCGACGCTGACCAGCGCGATCGGCATGATGTTGGGCGCGATCTCGCGATAGATGATGGCAAGATCGCTGGCGCCGGTGATGCGCGCTGCGGCAACGAAGGGCATCTCGCGCAGCGACAGCACCTGGGCGCGCACCACCCGCGCCGTCGAGCGCCACATCACCAAGGTCATCGCGATCACCATCGTCGTCAGGCTGCGGCCGGTGAGCGAGAGCACGATGATGATGAAGGGCAGGAAGGGCAGGCCGAGGAACATGTCGGTCAGCCGCATCAGGAAGGAGTCGATCCGGCCGCCGAAATAGCCGGAAATCAGGCCGATATTGACGCCGATCACGACCGTGCCGAGCGCGGTGAGCCCGCCGACCAAGAGGGCCGGGCGGGCGCCGACCAGCATCTGGCTGAGCACGTCGCGGCCGAGCAGGGTGGTGCCGAGCCAGTGCTGCCAGGAGGGCGGGGCAAGGCGCAGGAGCTTGCCGGCGGCGTCGTAATTGCGCGCGACCGGGTCATAGGGCGCGATCGCCGGGCCGAGGATGGCGAGCGCGACGCAGAGGCCGAGGATCACCAGTCCGGTGGGACCGAAGGGGCCGCGCCAGACCGCGCGGAAGAAGTCGAGGATGATGCTCGGCATGGTCAGGCGTAGACGATGCGTGGATCGAGCAGACCGTAGAGCAGGTCCGCGATGAAGGTGCCGAAGACGGTCAGCACGGCGATGAGCAGGAAGGCGGCCTGCGCGACCGGATAATCGGCGCGGCTGATCGCCTCGATCATCAGCAGGCCGAGGCCGGGCCAGGAGAACACCGTCTCGATGACGACCGAGCCGGCGACGGCCCAGCCGAGGATCATCGGCAGCGTCGTCGCCAGTGGCAGCAGGGCATTGCGGGCGGCATGGCCGAAGAGGACGCGGCGCTCGCTCAGTCCCTTCATCCGGCCGAGCTCGATATAGTCCTCGCCGATGGTCGAGAGCATGGTCGAGCGCATCAGCAGCAGCGGGAAGCAGAGCTGGTAGAGCGTGTTGACCAGGAAGGGCAGCGCGAGATGGTGCAGGAAGTCGGCGGAGAGATACATCCGCCAGTCCTGCTCGGGGAACATCCCCGGCGTGACGATGTGGCCGATCGGGAAGAGGTCGAGCTTGATCGAGAACAGCAGGATCGCGAGCATGCCGAGCCAGAACAGCGGCGCCGATTGGAGCGCGGTCGCGGTGAAGACCAGGCTGATTTCGGCGGCGCCGCCACGCTTCCAGGCGGCGATCGCGCCGATGACCGCACCCAGCAGATAGGCGGCGAGCATCGAGGGCAGGATCAGCAGGATCGTGTTGAGCAGCCGGCCCTGGATCATCTCGAAGACCGGCCGGTTGGTCTGGAAGGAGAAGCCGAAATCAAGGACGCAGAGATTGCGCAGATAGAGTAAATATTGCTCGAAGAGCGGCCGATCGAGCCCGAATTGCTGGCGCATCGCCTCCTGCGCCTTGGGATAGAGTGAGGGGCTGATCACGGTCGCGGTCGGGTCGCCCGGCAGCAGCCGGAACAGGAAGAACATCAGCGTCGCCATGGCGAACAGCGTCAGGACCATGTGCCAGAAGCGGCGGACCAGATAGCCGGCCATGGCTCAGAGCGCCGCTTGCTGGAGAGCGGGCGGCGGGACCCGGACGATGTCGGGATCGGCCGAGGGGATCGCCGCGATCAGCGTGCGCGTATAGGCATCGCGCGGCGCCGACAGCACCGCCTCGACCGGGCCGGTCTCGACAATGCGGCCGCGATACATGATGGCGAGCCGGTCGCAGACCGCGCCGACGGTGGCGAGGTCATGGGTGATGTAGAGCATGGCGATGCCGCGATCGCGGGCGAGGCGCTTCAGCAGCCGGACGATGTCCCATTTGATGGAGACGTCGAGCATCGAGACCGGCTCGTCGGCGACGAGGAAGCGTGGCTCGAGGATGATCGCGCGGGCGATGCAGACGCGCTGGCGCTGGCCGCCGCTGAGCTGGTGCGGGTGCTTGCTGATATAGCTTTCGGGCGGGTTGAGGCCGACCTCAGCGAGGACGGCGCGGACGCTCGCTGCGACCTTGGCGCGATCGCGGACACCCTGGTAGAGCAGCGGCCGGCCGACCAGCTCCTCGACCGTGTGCTGCGGGTTGAGGGCGCCATAGGGGTCCTGGAAGATCATCTGGACCTGGCGGTGAAAGGCCTTCTTGTCGCGGGCGCGGGCGGCGACGCTGTCGCTGCCGTCGATCCGGATCGTGCCGGAGCTCGGCGTCTCCAACCCGACCAGCAGGCGCCCGGTGGTCGACTTGCCCGAGCCGGATTCCCCGACGAGGCCGAGCACCTCGCCGGCGCCGATCGTGAAGCTGACGCCCTCGACCGCCCGCGTGACCTCGCCGCGCCGCCCGGGCAGCAGCGAGCGCAAGCCCGCCGCTGCGGCGTAGTGCTTGGTGAGGTCGCGGACGTCGATCATCGCGGAACCAGCGGTAATCACTTCGCCGGGGCGCGCAGGGCGCCGTCCGGGCCCCAGCTGTAGCCGGCCGCCTTCAGGATCGCCTTGGCCTTGTCGATGTCATAGGCCGGCAGCGGGATCGAGGCGTTGTGCCAGAAGGCGTTGACCGGCACGATCGGCGTCGCGCTGCGGCCGGCATCGCCGCCCAGCACTTCCTCGATGATGGCCTCATAGGGGATGGCATGGGCCATGGCCTGGCGCAGTGCCTTGCTGGCGAGCGCCGGGCGGGCGGTGTTGTAGCGCATCGACATATGGCCGTTCGAGCGCGCCTGGATCAGCTTGACGTTCTTCTCGGCGGCAAACTCCTTGACCACGGTCGGCACGATCGGCTGGAAGGAGACGTCGATATCGCCCTTCTTCAGCGCGGCGCCAACCAACTCGGCCGAGCCGAAGACGACGATCAGCAAGTCGGAAGCCGGCTTGGCGAAATGGTCGGCCCGGCGCTGCAGCGAGATCTCCTGGCCCTCGCGCCAGTAGCGCAGCGTGTAGGGGCCGCTGCTGACCAGCGGCATGTTGCGGAAATCCTGCGGCTTGGCGATGCCGGTCTTCTCGACGACGTCGCCCCAGACATGTTTCGGCAGGATCAGCACCTGGCCGAGCGTGTTGATGATGAAGGGCGCGTAGGCTTCGGTCAGCTTGAAGCGTACCGTCGTGGGATCGACGACGTCGACCGAGGCGAGCTTCTCCAAGTATTTCTTGAAATAGGCGGCGTCCCAGCGCTTCAGATAGTCGAAGGAGAACTTGACGTCCTCGGCGGTGACCGGCTTGCCGTCGCTGAAGCTGTGGCCCTGGCGGAGCTTGACCACCACGGTGGTCGGATCGACCACCTCCAGCGCCTGCGCCAGCCACATGCGCGGCGAGCCGTCGGGGCCGAGCTCGACCAGCTTGTCGTAGACCAGGCTCAGCGTGTTGAAGTCCTCGACGATCGTCGCTGCCAGCGGGTTGAAGGTGCCCTGGTCGATGGTGCGGCCGATCTTGACCGCCGTGCCTGCCTTGGAGGTCAGGCGCAGCATGTTCCAGAGCGAGCGCGGCCCGTCCGAGGTGTCCTCATAGCCGGGGATCTCGACCTTGGCGGTGTTCAGCGCGAAGGTGTTGACGACATAGGCGAGGACCGCCTCGGGCTGCTCGTCGGCCAGGACGCGCTGCAGTTCGTGGATCACCTTGCGGCGCTCCTGCGCGTCATAGAGCGCGAGCTGCCTGGCGCCGAGCTCGTCGACCTTCGGGCTGGAGAAGGAGCCGACATTGGAATCGCCCGGCGCGCTGTTGCGCGAATTGAACTGGGCGTTGGTGAAGAAGTCCGGCTCCGAGCGCTGCGGCGAGCCCGAGAGCACCGACATCACCACGTCGAAATCATGCTCCTTGAACCATTTCGACAGCATCGGATTGGGGAAGGGCTGCGGGTCGAGCGTGACCTTGAGGCCGAGCTTGCGCCAGCCTTCGGCGACATAGTTCGAGGTCTCGAAATAGTGCTGGTACTTGGCGGCGGGCCAGGTCAGCACCTTGATCTCCGGAACCGGTTGCTGCGCCAGGGCCATGCTGGTGCCAAGCCCGATCAGCGCGCCTGCGAATGCCGTCGCCAGCCTCATTGCGTCCCCCTCCCCGGTTATCGAGCCTGCAAGTCGTGCCGTGCTCTCATGCGAGCGCATGGGCCGGCACCTGCATGCTGTATTCGTTGTCTCACGAAGCTAGGGCGCACCGGACGGCTTGCCCATTGCTGATTTCCGATGCAGATCATTCCAGATTGGAATGAGCAGGATGGAAGTGAGCCCCCGTGCGCAGGACCTTGCCGCCGACCCGGGATCTCGCCTGTTTCGAGGCGGTTGCGCGCCATCGCAGCGTCACGCGCGCCGCGGCCGAGCTCAATCTGACCCAAAGCGCCGTCAGCCGCCGTCTGGCCGCGCTCGAGGAGCTCCTGGGCCAGAATCTGTTCTTGCGCGACAAGCAGCGGCTGACCCCGACCGTTGCAGCTGAGGAATATGCCGAGGAGCTGCGCAGCCTGTTGAACCGTGTCGAGGTCGCGACGACCCGGCTGCTTTCGCATGGCCGCAAGGGCGGTGTCCTGACCGTCGCCTGCCTGCCGACCTTCGGCTCGCGCTGGCTGGTGCCCCGGCTGGCCCGCTTCATCGCCGCGCATCCGACTGTCGACATCAACCTGATCTCGAAGATTCGGCCGTTCAGCTTCGAGGAAGACAAGGCGCATGCCGCGATCCATTTCGGCAGCCCGACCTGGCCGGGCGCCCGTATCCATCATCTGATGGACGAGCATGTGATCCCGGTCTGCGCGCCCCAGCTGATCGGCAACGGGGTTCTCCCGAGTCCCGACGGCTTTGCCCGGCTGCCATTGCTGCAGCACACGACGCGGCCCTATCTCTGGCGCGACTGGCTGGCGGATGCCGGAGCGAGCGGCGTCAACGGCATCGCCGGGCCGAAGTTCGAGTATTACTCGCTGGTGATTCAGGCCGCGATCGCCGGGATCGGCGTCGCGATCCTGCCCGACTTCCTGGTGCGCGAAGAGATCCAATCCGGAGCGCTGATGGTCGCCTGCCCGCACCGGATGCGCTGCGAGGACGCATATTTCGTCGTCTACCCCAAGCGCTTCGACGAGAACGTCAACGTCCAAGCGTTCGTCGGCTGGCTCCGCGAAGAAGCGGCGCGCTACATCGGCGGCTTGAGTTGAGCATTGCCGGGCGAGACCAAGCTTCGCGTTGAGGGCAAGCAGAAGGGGAATTGCTCGTCAGGCGCAAGAGCCTAAGCCTTGGCTATTAAATGGCCCTCTGGAGTGCTCCCTTTGAGGTTGACAGCGTGACGGCGAGCAATTGACCGGG
>JAIUOY010000099.1:0-21628 GCA_020160995.1 Pseudomonadota bacterium
CAAGAAGGGCGACCAGGTCAAGGTCAAGGTCCTCGACGTCGACATGGACAAGGAGCGCATCTCGCTCGGCATCAAGCAGCTCGCCAACGATCCGTTCGAGAAGGTGGGTTCGGTCGCCAAGAAGGGTGACGTCGTCACCGTCATCGTGGCCGGCATCCAGGACAACGGCATCGACGTCACGGTGCAGGACGGCATCCCGGGCTTCATCCGCAAGTCGGAGCTCAGCCGCGACCGTTCCGAGCAGCGCCCCGACCGCTACGCGATCGGCGACAAGCTCGACGCCAAGATCACCAACATCGACAAGGCCTCGCGCCGCGTCGTGCTGTCGGTCAAGGCGCGCGAACTGGACGAAGAGAAGAAGGCGATGGCCGATTTCGGCTCGTCCGATTCGGGCGCCAGCCTGGGCGACATCCTGGGCGCGGCCCTCAAGAAGAAGGCCGAGGACGACGGCAAGTAGGCCGTTTTCCCCTAGATTTGAGCGAAGGCCGGTCCGCAAGGACCGGCCTTTTCTTTTGCTTTCAAGGGCTTAGGCTTGACGAGGCGGTTAATTGTTTTAATATCAACGACTTAAATCGTTGATCTCGAGGTCTCACAGCCTCGCCCATGGAACTGCGATGACCAAGTCCGAGCTGATTGCCCGCCTGGCGGCCCGGAATCCGCATCTCTACCAAAGGGATGTCGAGCGGATCGTCGCCACGGTTTTCGATGAGATCTCCAAGGCCCTTGCCTCCGGCCATCGCGTCGAACTGCGCGGCTTCGGTGCGTTCTCTGTGAAGAAACGCGATCCGCGTACGGGCCGCAATCCGCGGACGGGCGAGCAGGTGGCCGTCGCCTCCAAGCGCGTACCCTACTTCAAGACCGGCAAGGACCTGCGCGATCGCCTGAACAAGGAAGCGGCGCGCGCCGCGGGCCTGTTGCCGGGCGACGGCCAGGACGCCAAGCCGGAAAGCGACAAGACGTAGCGTTCGCTCGCGTCGAGGCGGCGCAGTGTGCCATGCTGGCCGCGTCATGAAGTTCCTGTCCCGCGCCCTGTTCCTGCTCTTCATCCTGGTCGGCGTGCTGATCGCGGTCAGCAATTCCCAGCCTGTGCAGCTCACGCTGTGGCCGCTCCCGCACGTCGTCGTCATGCCGGTCTACCTTCTGGTGATCGGGCTGCTGTTGCTGGGGGTGCTGGCAGGCCTCGGCATCGGCTGGTGGGCCGGGCGCCATCATCGCCGCCGCGCCCGCGAAGCCGGTGGCGAAGCGACGCGTCTGGAGCGTGAACTCGGCCGCTTGCGTACGAGCGAAGCGGCCCGGCAGGCTGCGGCGCAGTCAGGCGCTCCGCTCTCCGGGCCGGCATCGCGCGACCAGAAGGCCATCGAGCGCCAGAGCGCGCTGGTCGCTCCGGAACTGGGAGCATCCGGCGCCCCGCGCGGGCCGTTTTCGTGAAGATTCTGTCGGCAGCCGAAGTCGATGCCGCCCTCGACGACCTGGCGCTGATCGACCGGCTCGACGCGCTGTTTCGTGCCGGCTGCGAGATGCCGACGCGGCATCACCATCCGATCAAAGAGCCGCTCGGGCCCCATTCGGCCGATGCCATGCTGCTGCTGATGCCGGCCTGGACCCGCGGCCCCTCGGGTCGGATCGGGGTCAAGGTCGTCACCGTATTCCCCGACAACGGCAAGCGTTCGCTGCCCTCGATCTACGGCCAGTATCTGCTGCTGGACGGCACGACCGGCGCCACCCTGGCGCTGCTCGACGGCACCATGCTGACCAAGCGGCGCACAGCCTGTGCCTCCGGCCTCGCGTCGCGCTACCTGTCCCGCACCGACGCCTCGCGATTGCTGATGATCGGCACGGGTGCGTTGGCGCCGGAACTGATCCGGGTGCATGCCAAGGTACGGCCGATCCACGACGTCGCGATCTGGGGCCGCACACCGGCCCATGCGGAAACCCTGGCCGCAAGCCTCGCCGCGTCGTTGCCCAAGGTGCTCGGCCGGCAGATTGCCGTCCGCGCCGTCACCGACCGGCAGGCCGCCGTCGCCGATACCGACATCATTTCCTGTGCGACGTTGTCGAAGGAAGCTCTGGTCGAAGGCGACTGGCTGCGCGAGGGGCAGCATCTCGATCTGGTCGGCGCCTACACGCCGCAGATGCGTGAAACCGACGACAGGGCCGTCTGGCGGGCCCGGGTCTATGTCGACACCCGCGCCGGCGCGCTCAAGGAGGGCGGCGATATCGTCCAGCCGCTGGCCAACGACACAATCGACGAAGACGACGTGATCGGGGACCTGTTCGAACTCGCCCGCGGCCAGCAGACCGGCCGCCTGCCCGGCGACGCCGCCAGCATCACGCTCTTCAAGTCGGTGGGAGCTGCCCTGGAAGACCTCGCCGCCGCCGAGCTCGCGATCGAGGCCTGATGAAGGGCGAACTGGCCCGCATGCTCGCCGGCGAGCTCTATCACCCCGGCGCGCCCGAGATTCAGGCGGCGCTTGCAGCCTCACAAGTCTGGCTGGCCCGTTACAATTCGGCCTTCGGTCAGTCGGGTTCGGAACTGCGCAAGATTCTGGCGGAGCGGCTGGGTGCCGTCGGGGAAGGAGCCCAGATCCGGCCGCCGTTCTTTTGCGACTACGGCTTTAACATCAAGCTCGGCGCCAACGTCTTTCTCAACTTCAACTGCGTCGTCCTCGACGTCGTCGAGGTGGCTATCGGCGACGAGACCCAGATCGGGCCCGCCGTCCAGATCTACGCTGCCGACCATCCGCGCGACCCGAGCCAGCGGCGCAAGGGCCTGGAACTGGGCCGGCCGGTCAGGATCGGCCGCAATGTCTGGATCGGCGGCGGAGCGATCATCCTGCCCGGCGTCACCATCGGCGACGATGCCGTGATCGGCGCCGGTTCCGTCGTTACCAGGGACGTCGAGGCCGGGGCGACCGTCGTCGGCAATCCGGCGCGCCGGGTGGGGCGCCCGTCACCTTTCTGAACATCGCTCTAAGCCGGTTCGATCAGCGCGCCCGACTTCTTCAAGGCCTCGATGTCGGCTGCGCTGACACCGGCTTCCGCCAGGACGGCCCGGGAATCGGCGCCCTGCAAAGGGGCCAGGGTGCGGATGGCGGGTGGCGTCTTGCTCATGCGCATCGGCGGCTCGACCATCATGATCTCGCCTTCGCTGGGATGCGGGTATTTCTTGAAGAGCTGGCGCCACACGAGATGCGGGTCCTCGAACAGGTCGGCCGGCCGCGACACCGGGGCGTTGGGGATCTGTCCTTCGTCCAGCAACTTCACCCACTCTGCAGTTGTACGGGTCGGCGCCAACGCCTCGACCATCGCATACATGTCCGCGATGTGCATCGACCGGGCATTGATCGTCGAATAGCGCGGGTCCTTCAGCACTTCGGGCCGGCCGACGATCTCGAAGAAGTTGCGCCAGTGCTTGTCGTTGTAGGGCAGGATCGCCATCCAGCCGTCGAGCGTGCGGTAAGGCTTGCGGGTCCGCGCCAGCAGGCGCGAGTAGCCGACTTCGCCATCGTCGCTGAAGGTGCGCTCCCACAGATGCTCGACCATCAGCCAGGCCGACATGGTCTCGAACATCGGCACCTCGACGAACTGGCCCTCGCCGGTGCGCTGCCGGTGCATCAGGGCTGAAAGCGTCGAGAAGGCGAAGGTGAGGCCGACCGTCTTGTCGGCGATGATGGTCGGCGGATAGCGCGGAACCTCGTCGCCGGCAGCCCGGCCCATCAGGTCGGCGATGCCGAAGCGCGCCTGGATGGCGTCGTCATAGGCCGGCAGTTTTCCGTAAGGACCATCCGCTGAATAGCCGTAGGCGCCGACATAAACGATGTCGGGCTTTACCTTGCGGATTTCTTCGTAGCCCAGGCCCAGGCCCTCGATGGCCTGCGGCCGCAGGGCATGCACGAAAGCATCGGCCGTTGCCACAACCTTGAGCAGTGCGGCCCGCGCCGCCTTGTCCTTGAGGTCGAGGCAGAGCGAGCGCTTGTTGCGATTCACGTAGAGATAGGTGGGACCCATGCCCGCCGTCTTGCCGGGCTTGCCGATGTGGCGCACGGCGTCGCCTTCGGGCGCCTCGACCTTGATCACGTCGGCCCCCTGGTCGGCCAGCAGCATGGTGCCGTAGGGGCCGAGGATGATGTTGGTGAGGTCGACGATCCTGAGGCCTTCGAGCGCGCCGGGCATTGCCTGTCCTGTTAGGTTGGAGAAACGGTGGCCACCCTGCCACTGCCTTGACCGCGCGTCATCGCCTCTGGCATTGCGACGCAAAACGAGAAGAAAACTATGGAGGAAGCTCATGGACGTGCGCACGCAGATGCGAAGCGCCGCGCGCTACAATGCCACCCGCGAGGCAATTGCGGCCGGCGACCGCCGGCTCACTTTCGCTCAAGCTTGGGACCGAGGCGTGCGTATGGCGAACGGCTTGTTGGCCCTTGGCCTCAAACCTCAAGACAGAGTCGGCGTGCTCGAAGACAACACGCTCGAATCGTCGGATTTCTTCCTAGGCGCAGCCATTGCCAATCTGGTGCGGGTGCCACTCTATCCACGCAATGCGCGCGAGAGCCATGTCCATATGTTGGGCCACACCGGCTGCCGCGTGGTCGTGGTCTCCGAAAAGTACGCCGAAGAAATAGAAGCGATTCGCGACGAGCTGCCGGACCTGGAGCATATCCTTGTTCGCGACTCGGGTTACGAAGCGTGGCTGGTGCGGCAATCGGACATCGATCCCGACCCCGCCATCGACCCTCAGGATTATTTCATCATCCGTCACACCGGCGGCACGACGGGCAAGTCGAAGGGGGTGGCCTACACCCATCACGCCTGGCTCGCCGCCGGTCGCGACTGGTTCTATCTCTATCCCCCGGTCGAGCCCGGTGACTCGTGCCTGCACCTGGCGCCGATCAGCCACGGCTCGGGCTATCTCTTCACGCCGATCTGGCTCGGCGGTGGGCGCAATGTGATGGCGGAGAAATTCGATCCGGCAAGCCTGCTCGATCTCATGGAGCGAGAACGCACCGCGTACATGTTCATGGTGCCGACGATCCTGAATGCCATTAACCGCATCCCCGGGATCGAGGCCCGCAAGTTCCCTCATCTGAAATGCATGCTCGTCTCGGCGGCACCGATCTCCGACGAAACCGCTTTGAAAGCCTACGAGATTTTCGGAGACGCCATGTATCAGGGCTATGGGCAGACCGAGGTACTACCTGTAGCGATGATGGGGCCGCGGCAGTGGTTTGCCAAAGACGTGCCAGGCTCGCAGCCCTTGCGTGCCTGCGGCATGCCGCTGCCCTTCGCGCAACTTCAGATCTGGGACGAGGATAACAATCCGGTGGCTCCGGGCGAGGCTGGCGAGATCGTCGCCAAGGCCGAAGGGCAGATGCAGGGCTTCTGGAACAATCCGCAGGCGACGGCCGAGCGCATCGTCGACGGATGGGTGAAGACCGGCGACATCGGCCGTCTGGACCGGAACGGGTATCTCTACATGTTGGACCGCGCCGACGACATGGTGATCTCGGGCGGTTTCAACATCTATCCGGCCGAACTCGAGAATGTCATCGCCGCACACCCGGCCGTACTTGAGGTTGCTGTGTTCGGTATACCCGATCAGCGCTGGGGCGAGACCCCCTGTGCCGTTGTCTGTGTAAAGCAAGAGAGCGCAGTGACGGAGAAGGAACTTGTCGATCTTTGTTCCGTTCACCTCGGCAACTACAAACGCCCGGGCAAGATTGTGATTCGCCACGATCCCTTGCCCAAGACGCCGGTCGGCAAGATCAAGCGCAAGGAGCTGCGCGAGGCTTTCTGGGTCGGCCACGAACGACGGGTCGCCGGTAACTGACGTGGCGGGCCGAAGCGAGCGAAGCCAAGGGGCAGACATTCACCTTCGTCGAGGGGTGTTATGTGACCGTTGTGCAACGCGCGCTGGCGGTGTAGCCAAGGAGCCAGCAGGCCGGGGGGGCGATGCGAAGCAACGTTGCAAAAAAACAGCTCGAGTCGAAGACGATATCGAGCGTGGCATCAAGGCCGTATCGAATCGAAGAACAGGTTGGCTATCTCTTGCGACGTGCACATCAACGCGCAAGTGCCATCTTTCAAGTCGGTATCGGCGATCCAAACATCACACCGACGCAGTACTCGAGCATGGTGAAGCTCAACGAGTACAAGGAACTGTCGCAAAATCTGCTGGGCCGTCTTGTCGGCATGGACAAGGCGACGATGCAGGGCGTGGTGCGGCGTCTGAAGGAGCGCGGTCTCGTCGACTCGCGTCCCGATCCCGGCGACGCGCGTCGCACGCTGCTCAGCCTGACGACCGAAGGCAATCGGCTGGTCGCGAAGTTGCTGCTCAACGGGCCGGCGGTTTCGCGCGAGACCTTGAAGCCGCTCAACCAGCAGGAACAGCGGCAGCTTCTCGAACTCCTGTCGAGGATCGTCTGAGGTCGAGCCGTCGGAAAAACTTCGTTCAACCGCCACGCGTGTTTGACTCCGGCGGTGTCCATGTCATCGTGTGTACACGAACGATATGGGCGACTACCTCCGACCCCGAGACCTCGACGAGGCTCTCAAGGCACTGACCCGACCCTGCACGGTGCTGGCCGGCGGCACTGACTTTTACCCTGTGCGGGTCGGCCGGTCGGTCGTCGAAGATGTCCTCGATATCGCCGGAATTTCAGCTCTTCGCGGTATTTCCGACACGCCGAGCGGTTGGCGACTGGGCGCCACCACGACCTGGAGCGAACTGGTCGAGGCCGACCTGCCGCCCTTGTTCAATGGGCTCAAGCAGGCGGGCCGTGAAGTCGGTGGCCGCCAGATCCAGAACGCCGGGACCTTGGCGGGCAATCTCTGCAATGCATCGCCGGCGGCCGACGGCGTGCCGCCTTTGCTGGCACTCGACGCCGAAATCGAGATCGCAAGCCTCGCCGGCAGCCGCCGCCTTGCCCTGGCAACTTTCATCACCGGCGTTCGCAGTACAGCGCTGCGTCCCGGCGAACTGGTCACGGCCATTCACGTGCCGCGTCCTCGTCATGCCGCGCGTGCTGGCTTCCTGAAGCTGGGCGCCCGCCGCTATCTCGTGATCTCGATCGCCATGGCCTCGGCCGTTCTCGAAGTCGCCGACGGAAAGGTGGCGGCCGCCCGCATCGCCGTCGGCGCCTGCTCGCCGGTCGCGCAACGTCTTCCGTCGCTCGAAGCCGCGTTGATGGGCAGGACCTTCGCCAAAAGCCTGTCGGAGCACGTCGAGGCAACGCATCTCGCGCCGCTGTCGCCCATCGACGACGTGCGCGGCAGCGCCGCCTACCGCAGCGAAGCCGTGCTCACGCTGCTGCGTCGTCTGTTGTCGGGGCTGGTTTCGTGAAGGTCGCCTTCAGCCTGAACGGCACGGCTGCCGAGTGGGAGGGGGCACCCGTCACCCGGCTCGCGGCGGCGTTGCGCGACGATCTCGGCTGCACGGGCACCAAGATCGGCTGCGACGCCGGTGACTGCGGGGCCTGCACGGTGTTGCTCGACGGGCGACAAGTCTGCGCGTGCCTGGTCGCCATGGGCCAGGTCGAGGGCCGCACGGTCGAAACGGTCGAAGGGCTTGCGCTGCCTGAGATGCTGTCCGCCCTGCAGGCGTCGTTCCTGGCACATGGCGCGGCCCAGTGCGGCATCTGTACGCCGGGTATGCTGGTGGCTGCCGAGGAGCTGGTGCGCAGTAAGGTCAGGCCATCGCGCGCCGAGGTCGAGGACTTCCTGGGCGGCGTGCTGTGCCGTTGTACCGGCTACAGCAAGATCGTCGATGCGGTGATGGCAGTGACCTCGCCGATCGCAGCCCCAGATCCCGTGGCCGGCGAGGCGGTTGGCGCTCGGCTCCCACGCGTCGATGGAATTGCCAAGGTCACGGGCAGGGAAGCGTTCGGCGCCGATGCGGTTCCGGCCGATGCGCTCTGGATCCGGGTCGTCCGCTCGCCGCATGCCCGCGCCCGCTTCGCGCTGGGCGATCTCGAACCGCTGCGGAAGCGGCTGGCCGCCGTGCTGACGGCGGCGGACGTGCCGTTCAACGGCTTCGGCATCTACCCCGACATCAAGGACCAGCCTGTTCTGGCCGATGGTCTCGTGCGTTATCGCGGGGAGGCTGTCGTGGCGCTGGTCGGCGCGCGGGCCGAGGTGCTGGCGATTCGCGACGAAGACGTGCCAATCACCTGGACACCCGAGCCACCTTTGTTCGGCATCGACGCCGCCACGGCGCCCGACGCCCCGCTGGTGCAGGCCGACCGGCCCCGGAACCTGCTCCTGGAAGGCGGCGTGAAGCGCGGCGACGCCGACGCTGCCTTCGCGGATTGCGCTGCAGTCGCGGAACGCGTGTTCGAGACGGCTTTCGTCGAGCACGCCTATATTGAGCCCGAGGCTGGCTGGGCGGAGCGGGTCGGCGACCGGATCGAGATCCACGTCACCACCCAGACGCCCTATATGGACCGCGACGAAGTTGCCAATGTGATGCAGCTGCGGCCGGAGGCCGTGCGCATCGTGCCGACCGCCTGTGGCGGCGGCTTCGGTGGCAAGCTCGATCTGTCGGTGCAGCCGCTGGTCGGGATCGCGGCCTGGAAACTCCGACGTCCCGTGGCCAGCGTCTACACGCGGCCCGAAAGCATGGCGGCCAGCACCAAGCGCCATCCGGCACGTGTGGCAGCCAAGTTCGGCTGCGATGCCCAGGGCAAGCTGGTTGCCTGCAATGTGCGCGCCACGTTCGATACCGGCGCCTATGCCTCCTGGGGCCCGACTGTGGCCAACCGGGTGCCGGTGCACGCCATGGGTCCCTATGCCGTGCCCAACGTGCGCACCTGGGGCGAGGCCTTCTTCACCAACGGTCCGCCGGCCGGCGCCTTCCGTGGCTTCGGTGTGCCGCAGGCAGCTATCGCGCACGAGGCGATGATGGACGAGCTGGCCGATGCGACAGGCATCGACCGGCTGGAGTTCCGCCATTGCAATGCGCTCCGCGTCGGCGACACGACGGCGACGGGGCAGGTGCTGGCCCATTCGGCGGGCCTTGCCCAATGCCTCGACGCGCTGCGGCCCGCGTGGCGCGAGGCGCTGGAGAAAGCCGCTGCGTTCAATGCCGAAGAGGGCCCGCATCGGCGCGGCGTCGGCATCGGCTGCATGTGGTACGGCATCGGCAATACGTCGATGTCGAACCCCTCGCGCATGCGGGTCGGCCTGTCGCCGGCCGGCGCGTTGACGCTCTATAGCGGCGCGGTCGATATCGGGCAGGGCAGCAACACCATCATGGTGCAGATCGCCGCCGACGCGGTGGGTCTGCCGGCGTCGCGGTTCGCGCTGGTCGCGGGTGATACCGATCTCACGACCGATGCCGGCAAGACCTCGGCGTCGCGCCAGACCTTCGTGTCGGGCAAGGCGGCGGAGAAGGCAGGCCAGGACCTGCGCCAGCAGATTTTGCGCCTGGCCAATGCCGGCCCCGAGGCACGCCTGTCGCTCGACGGCGCCAAGCTCACGGTACGCGACGGCGCGGACGTGCGGACCCTCGATCTCGCGACGGCAGGTCCGTTGATGGGCGAGGGCGTGTTCGATCCGCCGACCACGCCGCTCGATACCGACGGCCAGGGCGTGCCCTATGCGACCTATGCCTTTGCTGCCCAGATGGCCGAGGTCGAAGTCGATATCGAACTCGGCACCGTGAAGGTCTTGCGCATCGTGGCCGCGCACGATGTCGGCAAGGCGATTAACCCAACCCTGGTCGAAGGCCAGATCCAGGGCGGTGTCGCCCAAGGCCTGGGCCTCGCGCTGATGGAAGAGTATCTGCCGGGACGTACCGAGAACCTGCACGACTATCTCATCCCGACCGTGGGCGATGTGCCGGCGATCGAGTGCATTCTGATCGAGGATCGCGAGCCGCTGGGTCCGTCGGGCGCCAAGGGTGTCGGCGAACCGGGGCTGGTGCCGACGGCGCCGGCGATCCTGGGGGCCGTCCATCATGCCACTGGCGTACGTGCCCATCGCGTGCCGCTGCTGCCGCATCGGCTGCGTGAAGCCATTGTCCAGTTGAAGGGGAAGACGCCATGAGCGACGACATCTCGCTCACCGAGGCCGAGCGTAGCGCTGGCATCGTGCGCTGCGACGCCTGCCCCGTTCTTTGCCGCATCCGGCCTGGCCGTGCCGGCGCTTGCGATCGCTACGCCAACGAGAGCGGCGCGCTGGTCCGCGTCGATCCGCTGGTGCTGCTGGCCAAGCCCGATCTGGCGAGGGTCGCCTTCGTCGAAGGCAGTGACGCGTGGCGAGGTGAACTGGCCAAGGGCGAAGGCGCTGTCGTTACGGGCATTGGCGCCACCACGACCTATCCCGACTACAAGCCTGCGCCCTTCATCGTCTCCTCGAAACACGAGGGCGTTGACATGGTCACGGTCGTGACCGAAGGCATCTTCAGTTACTGCGGCGTCAAGGTGAAGATCGACACTGACCGCTATCTCGGGCCCGAGCAGGCGGCGGTGCGCGTCAAAGGCGAGGCGGTGGGCCACGTCACCACGGCGGAGTACGGCTCGCAGATGCTGTCGCTGGGCGGCGTGCATCATTTAACTGGCGGCTCCAAGAAGGAGGGCGTCGTCACCTGCGACGCGCTGCTGGCGCTCTGCAATCGCGAGGCGGTCGAACTCAGCATCGACGGCGGCTCGACCGTCGTGGTGCAGGCCGACAGGCCGCCGATCGTGAATGGCGCTCTGGAGGAGCGCATGCGCGTCGGTTGCGGCTCGGCCGCGATCGGCATGTTCGCGCCGCAATGGCACGGCCATGCCGACGAGGTGATCGTGGTCGACGACCACATCACCGGCGTGCTGAGCGAACATCAAGGCGGCGCCTTTCTCGACATGAAGCCCGCGGGCATTCGCGTGCGAGGCCGCCGCTCGACGCCGGGACGCTATTTCCAGGTGGCCGAGCCGGGCCTGGGCTGGGGCGGCACCAACATCAGCGATCCGCTGGAGATCATCGACAAAATCGATCCCAAGCAGGCCTGGCCGGGGCTCCGGCTGCTCATGGTGTCGACGACGGGCGAGCACTCGGCCTGGTTCGAACTCGACAACGATCTCAAACCGCGGCCCACCGATATGCCGGCGCCGGTGCGTCACGTCGTTGAACGCATCGCCGAGAACTGCGAGCCCGCGCTCTGCACGGTACTCTTCATGGCGGGTGCCGGCGGTTCGTTGCGCGCAGGCGTCACCGAGAACCCCGTGCGACTCACCCGTTCGGTTCGGGACACACTTACCAAGGTTACTTTGGGCGGCGTGCCGGCCTATGTCTGGCCGGGTGGCGGCATCACCTTGATGGTCGATGTGGCGCGCATGCCGGAGAAGTCCTTCGGCTATGTCCCGACCCCGGCTCTGGTGGCGCCCATCGAGTTCACCCTGCGCGCCGACGATTACGCGGCACTGGGCGGTTACGCCTCGCGGGCCGTGACGCTGGAAGACGTGCTGGCCCGCCACAAGGTCCGCGTCGACGAAGGTGGCAATGAGGGGAGCGGGCAGTGAGCGCCGCTGCCGCCCGTCTGGTCGATGGCCGGCTGCATCTGCAGCACGGGCCCATCGATCTGATCATCGAGGCCTTCGGTGCGGCAGAGGACGTCGAACGCGCCTATGCGCAGGCGACGGAACGATTTGGCGACATTCTGCCAACCCTGGTCGGCGAGCTGCCGCTGCTGCGCCGGCCATTGGCCGAAGCCTATCCGCTGTTGCAGGGGCCGGTAGCGCGACGCATGGCCGAGGCGACGTGGCCACATCGCGCCGTCTATATCACGCCCATGGCTGCCGTCGCCGGTGCCGTGGCCGACGAGATGCTGCAGGCATTGGTCCGCGGCCGCACCCTCGACAAGGCTTATGTGAACGATGGCGGCGATATCGCCATCCATCTCACCGCCGGTCACGAGCTGCGTGCCGGCATCTTCGCTCAGGGACTCGACGGCGTGGCGCGTCTCACGGCGGAGCGACCCGTGCGCGGCATCGCCACCTCGGGCCGTGGCGGTCGGTCTTTCTCGCTGGGCATTGCCGATTCTGTCACGGTCCTCGCGACGACAGCTGCAGCCGCCGATGCGGCGGCGACCCTGATCGCCAATGCCGTGAACCTCGATCATCCGGCCATTGACCGTCGCGCCGCTTGCGACCTCGATCCCGACAGCGACCTCGGCGATTTGCCAGTGACCGTTGCCGTAGGAACGCTGCCTTTGGAAATCGTTGCCGAGGCTCTGGCTCGCGGGGTCGCCGAAGCACGCCGGCTGCGCCGCTGCGGCCTGATCGACAGCGCAGCACTGTCGTTGCAAGGCGAATGGCGCCTCGAAGCGGGGGACGTACCGCTTGCTCTGAAGGAGACGGGATGAGCGATCTGGTGAAAGTGCGGAAGTACGTCGCGACCGTGGAGGAGACCCTGCACGATGGCGGACCCGTGCTGGCGCGGCCGGTGACCAAGGCCGTTGTCGGCGGCGTGATCGCCAACCCCTATGCCGGTCGCCATGTCGCGGACATCCAGCCGATGATGAAGGCGCTGGAACCGCTCGCCGTCGACCTGACCGAACGGCTGATGAAGATCCTGGGCGTCAAGGGTCCGGACCTCGAAGCCTACGGCAAGGGCGCCATCGTGGGGCTGGCCGGCGAACTGGAGCATGCCGCTCTCTGGCATCAGCCCTCGGGCTTCGGCATTCGCCATGCCATGGGTGGGGCCAAGTCGATCGTGCCGTCGACGGTGAAGGTGGCTGCGGCGGGCTCGCGTATCGATATTCCGCTGCACCATGTGGCCGCGGCTTACGTACGCAGCCATTTCGACGCCATCGAGTTCTGCGTACCGGATGGACCCAAGCCCGACGAGATCGTGTTCATCGTCGCGGCCTCGATTGGCGGCCGCCCCCATGCGAGGGTGGGAGGACTGACGGCCGGAGAAATCAAGGTGGGCGATGGCCAGCGATGAGAGGGCAACGATGAGCGATCCTTTGACGGCAGCGATGGGTGCTCTCGACGACTATCTGGCGGCGCTCAATCGCGGCGACGAGCCCGGCGTCAACGCGGCCTGCAACTTCCCGCATGTGCGGCTGGCGGGCGGCAAGGTCGTCGTCTGGCCGAACCATGGCGACTACAAGCTCGGCGATTTCGTCGCCCGTGCCGGCGACGGCTGGCATCACAGCACCTGGGACGAGCGGACGCCTATCCATGTCGGCAAGAACAAGGTGCATCTCAAGGTGAAGTTCAGCCGTTGGCGCAAGGACGAGTCGCTGATCGGCACCTTCGAGACGATCTACATCGTGACCCTTCAGGAGGGTCATTGGGGCATCCAGGCGCGGTCGAGTTTCGCCGATTGATGCCCGGCCGGTCTGTTGCGTGCTTGTGAGGTGTGGGCCGGGCTCGGTAGGGTCGGTCCAGGGAGAGTGAGTTGCATCATTCCACGAAGGGGGACTTCATGCTGACCCGCAATCGTTTGCTCGCCGGCACCGCTGCGCTCGTCGCGGCGTCGCTGGCCACCCTGGGGCTGGCAGGCCCGGCCGCGGCCCAGGCGCCGATCAAGATCGGCGAGATGAACAGCTACAAGGTCTTTCCGGCCTTCCTCGAACCCTACAAGAAGGGCATCGAGCTGGCGGTCGAGGAGGTCAATGCCGCGGGCGGCGTGCTTGGCCGCAAGATCGAGGTCGTGAGCCGCGACGATAACGGCAATCCTGGCGATGCAGTGCGCGTCGCCGAGGAACTGCTGAGCCGCGAGGGCGCGGCGTTCCTGATCGGCACCTTCCCGTCGCATGTCGGCCTGGCGGTCGCCGACTTCGCCAAGCAGCGCAAGGTGCTGTTCATCGCGGCCGAGCCGCTCACCGACAAGATCGTCTGGGACTCGGGCAACGCCTACACTTACCGTCTGCGCACTTCGACCTACATGCAGACGGCGATGCTCATTCCCGACGCCGCCAAGCTCAAGAAGAAGCGCTGGGCGATCGTCTATCCCAACTACGAGTATGGCCAGTCGGCGACGGCCGCGTTCAAGAAGCTGCTCAAGGAGAAGCAGCCCGACGTCGAATTCGTGATCGAACAGGCGCCGCCGCTCGGCAAGATCGACGCCGGTGCCGTGGCGCAGGCAATCGCTGACGCGAAGCCGGATGCGATCTTCTCTTCGTTGTTCGGGCCCGACCTCGCCAAGTTCGTGCGCGAGGGCCAGCAGCGCGGCCTCTTCAAGGGCGTCGAGGTGTTCAACCTCCTGGCCGGTGAGCCGGAATATCTCGATCCGCTGAAGGAAGAGGCGCCGGAAGGCTGGTACGTGACGGGTTATCCCTGGAGCGAAATCAAGACGCCCGAGCACACCAAGTTCCTCAACGCCTATCAGGCGAAGTTCAAGGATTATCCGCGGCTCGGCTCCGTGGTCGGCTACGCGACCGTGATGTCGGCCGCCGAAGCGATCAAGAAGGCGGGTTCGCTCGATCAGGCGAAGCTGATCGCGGCGATGAGCGGCCTTACCCTGATGACGCCGTTCGGGATGATCCAATATCGCCCGATCGATCATCAGTCGACGATGGGCGCCTATGTCGGCCGCATCGGCGTCAAGGACGGTAAGGGCGTCATGAAGGACTGGCGCTTCGTCGACGGCAAGGATGCCCTGCCGAGCGATGCCGATGTCCAGAAGATGAGGCCGAAGAATTAGAGATCGGTGTCGTGCCGAGCGGAGCGAGGGATCTTTCGTGATCCCAAGGCTCCTTCACTTCGCTCGGGATGACCGCCTTATCGTCATCGTCTCGTGACTTTTTCCTCGATCCTCATCCAGCTCCTGAACGGGCTGGCCGCCGCCTCGTCGCTGTTCTTGGTGTCGGCCGGCCTGTCGCTGATCTTCGGCGTCACGCGAATCGTGAACTTTGCCCACGGTTCGCTCTACATGCTGGGGCTCTACGGCGCCTATTCGCTGATCGAGCTGTTCGGCCGCACGCCGCTGGGCTTCTGGAGTGCGGTCGTGCTGGCCGCGCTCGCCGTCGGGCTGGTCGGTATCCTGATCGAGCTCACGGTGCTGCGGCGCATCTATCGTGCGCCCGAGCTGTTCCAGCTTCTGGCGACCTTCGCCATCGTCCTGATCATCAAGGACATCGCGCTCTTCACCTGGGGTGCGGAGGACTTGGTCGGCCCTCGCGCGCCGGGCCTCTCCATGGCTGTCGAAATCCTCGGCAAGCGCGTGCCGGCCTATGATCTGCTGCTGATCGTCATCGGCCCGCTGGTCCTGGCGGCCATCTGGTTGTTGCTGACCCGAACCCGCTGGGGCGCGCTGGTGCGCGCCGCCACGCAGGATCGCGAGATGGTGGGCGCGCTGGGCGTCGATCAGGCCAAGCTCTTCACCTCCGTCTTCTTCGTCGGCGCGGTGCTGGCCGGGCTGGGGGGAGCGCTCCAGATCCCGCGCGAGCCGGCCAACCTCGAACTCGATCTTACCGTCATCGCCGACGCTTTCGTGGTCACCGTCGTGGGAGGGCTGGGCAGCATTGGCGGCGCCTTCTTGGCGGCGGTGATCATCGGGGTCGCCAAGGCCTTCTGCATCGGTATCGGCAGCGTCACCTGGTTCGGCGTCGAGATTTCCTTCTCCAAGCTCACGCTCGTGGTCGAATTCCTGATCATGGCGCTGGTGCTGGTCGTGCGGCCCTATGGCTTGCTGGGCAAGCCGCAGGCCGCCCAACGCGCCGCGGCCGAACCGGCGCCGCCGTTCAAGGTGCCGTCGTGGAGCTTCGCGCTGGTCTGGCTGGCGCTGCTCGTCGTCGTTCCATGGGTCACGGACCGCTATGCCGCGATCCTGCTGACCGACATCGTCTGCTTCGCCCTGTTCTCGGTCTCGTTGCACTTCATCATGGGGCCGGCGGGCATGGTGTCGTTCGGCCATGCGGCCTATTTCGGCATCGGCGCTTATGCGGCGGGTCTCCTGCTGAAGCGCGTCGGCCTGCCGATGGAGGCGGCGCTGCTGATCGCGCCGCTGATCGCCGGCGCCTTCGCCATCGTCTACGGCTGGTTCTGCGTACGCCTCTCCGGCGTCTATCTCGCGATGCTGACCTTGGCCTTCGCGCAGATCAGCTGGTCGATCGTCTTCCAGTGGGATTCCGTCACCGGCGGCAGCAACGGCGTGTTCGGTGTCTGGCCGTCATCGTGGCTCGCCGACAAGACGGTCTACTACTATCTCGCCCTGGCTTTGTGCGGCGCCGGCATTGCGTTTCTCTGGCGCGTGATGTTCTCCCCCTTCGGCTATGCGCTGCGCGCCGGCCGCGATTCGCCGCTGCGCGCCGAGGCGATCGGCATCGACTTGCGCCGCTTCCAGTGGGCCGCCTTCGTCCTCGTGGGCGCGTTGGCGGGTCTCGCTGGCGCCGTCTATGCCTTCTCCAAGGGCAGCATCTCGCCCTCGACCATCTCGATTGCGCAGTCGACCGATGGGCTTGTCATGGTGTTGTTGGGCGGAGTTGAGACCCTGACCGGGCCGGTCGTCGGTGCCGCGATCTTCACCTGGCTGCGCGACGTCGTGGCGCGCAACACCGAATTCTGGCGGGCCGTCATCGGCCTCGTGATCCTGCTGATCGTGCTGCTGTTCCCGCAGGGGCTGGTCGGCGGCCTCAAGGCGCTGGTGGTGCGGTGGCGGGAGCGGCCGGCATGACCAACGCCGTTCTTCTGGTCGAAGGGCTGCACAAGGCGTTCGGCGGCGTGCAGGCCGTGGCCGATGTTTCCTTTGCCGTCGCGGCCGGCGAGATGCTGGCCCTGATCGGGCCCAACGGCGCGGGCAAGAGCACCTGCTTCAACATGCTGAACGGCCAGCTTGCCCCTGACGCCGGGGTCGTCCGGCTCGATGGCCGCGATATCGTGGGCTTGCGACCGCGCGCCATCTGGCGGCTGGGTGTGGGCCGCACCTTCCAGATCACGGCGACCTTCGCGTCGCTGTCGGTGCGCGAGAACGTGCAGATGGCGCTCTATTCCCACGCGGGCCGCCTGCGCTCGCTGCTGCAGCGCTTCGGCGCGGCGTTCCGGCCCGAAGCCGATGCCTTGCTGGAACAGGTCGGCATGCTCGATCAGGCCGACCGTGTTTGTGGTGTGCTGGCCTATGGCGACCTCAAGCGGGTCGAACTCGCCATCGCGCTCGCCAACCAGCCCCGGCTTTTGTTGATGGATGAACCGACGGCCGGCATGGCGCCGAAGGAACGGGTGGCGCTGATGGAGCTGACCGCGCAGTTGGCGCGGGCGCGCAATATCGCCGTGCTGTTCACCGAGCACGACATGGACGTGGTCTTCTCCCAGGCCGACCGCATCATCGTGCTGGACCGCGGCCAGCTCATCGCCGGCGGCACGCCCGAAGAGGTGCGCAACAACCCCGATGTGCGCGCCGTCTATCTCGGGAGCGTGCACTGATGCTCGAAGTCCGGGACCTGCACGCCTTCTACGGCCGTGCCCATATCCTGCACGGCGTTTCCCTGGAGGCGCGTGCGGGCGAGGTTGTGGCGTTGCTGGGCCGCAACGGTGCCGGCAAGTCGACGGCCATGAAGGCGATCATGGGGCTGGTGCCGCCTGCCCACGGCGAAGTGGCCTTTGCCGGTCAGCGCATAGACCGTCTGCCGCCTTATCGCATCGCGCGCCTCGGGTTGGGCTATGTGCCGGAAGAACGGCGCATCTTCACCGAACTGTCGGTGGTGGAGAATCTCGAGGTCGGCCGTCAGCCGGCGCGTGAGGGCGCACCGACCTGGACCGAGGACAAGCTCTTCTCGCTGTTCCCCAATCTGGCCGGCATGCGCGAGCGGCCGGGCGGGCGCATGTCGGGCGGCGAGCAGCAGATGCTCACCATCGCCCGCACCCTGATGGGCAATCCGCGCTGCGTGCTGCTCGACGAACCGTCGGAGGGGCTGGCGCCGATCATCGTGGAGCAGATGGCGAATTCCATCCGGGCGCTGAAGGGCGAGGGGCTTTGCGTGCTGCTCAGCGAACAGAACCTGCATTTCTCGCAGGCCGTCGCGGACCGCGCCTATATCATCGAGAAGGGCCAGATCCGCTTCGGCGGCTCGATGGCCGAGCTGACGGCCGACGCTTCGTTGCGTGAACAGTATCTATCGGTTTGAGCATGTCCCACAAGAGCAGCTTCACCGTCGGCATCGATGTCGGCGGCACCTTCACCGACCTGCTGGCCATCGATCCGGAGACCCGCGAGGTAAAGCTCGCGAAGGTACCGACCACCGTCGACAACCAGGCAATCGGCTTCATGGCGGCGCTCGCTTCGGCGAGTCTCGACCCTGCCGTGCTGCAGGCCGTGGTGCACGGCACGACCACGACGACCAACGCGCTGCTGGAGCGCAAGATCGCCAAGGTCGGGCTGATCACCACCAAGGGCTTCCGCGACGTGCTCGAGCTCGGGCGCCGCACGCGACCGCAGCCCTACGGTCTGCGCGGTACGTTCCGGCCGATGATCGACCGCGAGGTGCGCCTCGAAGTGCCGGAGCGCATGGACGCCGACGGCAAGGTGCTGACGCCGCTCGACGAGGCGGCCGTGGTCGAGGCGGCGAACAAGCTGCTGGCCCTGGGCTGCGAGGCGGTCGTCATCCACTTCCTGCACAGCTACATCAATCCGGCACACGAACGGCGCGCGGCGGAGATCGTGCGCAGGCTCTGGCCCAACGCCTATGTCACGGCGGGACACGTCATCCTGTCGGAGTACCGCGAATACGAACGTGGCGTGACGGCTGCGGTCAATGCCTCGGTGCAGCCGGTGCTGGATCGCTACCTGTCGCGCCTGCGCAAGGAACTCGGCGCCAAGGGCTTCGACCGCGACCTGCTGGTGATGCAGGGCAATGGCGGCACGATTTCCTCGCAGCTCATTGCCGAGGCCGCCGTGAATACGGTGATGTCGGGACCGGCCTCGGGCGTGATGGCGGCGGCCTATACGGGCCGCGCGTCGGGCCATCCCAACCTGATCACCTACGATATGGGCGGCACCTCGACCGATGTCGGCCTGATCGAGAATGCCGTGCCGCAGGTTTCGGGCGAGCTTGAACTCGAATATGCCCTGCCGATCCATGTGCCCATGGTCGATGTCCACACGATCGGCGCGGGCGGCGGTTCGATCGCGTCGGTCGATGCGGCGGGCATGCTGCGGGTCGGCCCCGAGAGCGCGGGCGCCCGGCCCGGCCCCATTTGCTATGGCCGCGGCGGCACCGAACCCACGATCACCGACGCCAACCTGATCCTGGGCCGGCTCAATCCCGACCGGCTGCTGGGTGTCGACAACAAGGTGACGCTGGATCGCGTGCGCGACCTCGTCTTGGAGAAGGTGGGGTCGCGGCTGGGGCTCGATGCCGGAGCCGCGGCGGCCGCGATCCTACGCATCGCCAACGATCGCATGGCCGGTGCCATCCGGCTGGTGTCGCTGTCGCGCGGCCACGATCCGCGCGACTTCGCGCTCTTCGCCTTCGGCGGCGCAGGCCCGCTCCACGCCACGGCCTTGGCGCGCGAACTCGGCATCCCGACCGTGCTGGTGCCGGCGCGGCCCGGCATTACCAATGCGCTGGGCTGCGTCGTGGCCGACCTGCGCCACGATTATGTGCGCACCGTGAACAAGCCGCTGTCGGCCGTCGACGATGCCACGGTGGCGCGCATTTATGCCGAGCAGGCGGCCGAAGGCGAGGCCACCATCGCGCGCGAGGGCGTGCCGGTGCGCGACCTGCGTCGCGTGCTCACGGCCGACATGCAGTTCCAGGGGCAGAGCCACATTCTGTCTGTCGGGGTGGAAAGCGCGGACATCGGCGTCGCTGGTCTGCACAAGGCCTTCGCCGCAGCTTACTTCCGCCGCTTCGGTATCGAACTGGCGGAAATCCCGCCGGTGCTGGTGAACCTGCACACGGCCGTGATCGGCGTGCGGCCGGAGATTTCGCTCGGCGCGCTGGCGGCCACCGAACGCGCGCCGACATTGAAGGCCGCGCAGGCCGGTGAACGGCGCGTCTGGTTCAGCGACGGCTGGCGCGAAACGCCGGTCTATGCGCGCGAGAAGCTGCCGCTCGATGCCGCCTTCGAGGGGCCGGCGATCCTCGAACAGCTCGATTGCACGACTGTCGTCGAGCCCGGCGACAAGGTCCGTCAGGACAAGCTCGGCAATTTGCTGATAACAGTCGGCTAACGAATAATTTGGAGGAACGCCGATGAAGGTGACGCCATGAAGGTCACGGATGTCGCTTGCCATATCCTGCAGTGCAAGGTCGAGAAGCCGTTCGTGTCGGCGCGTGGCTGGGTCTATGGCACGCGGTCTTCGTGTGTCGTCGAAATCTCGACCGACGAAGGCATCACCGGCTGGGGCGAATGCTACGGCCCTGCTGCAGTTGCCAAGACCTTTATCGAGACACAGTTCAAGGCGCGCGTGATCGGCAAGGATCCGTTCGACGTCGAGGCGATCTGGGAAGACCTCTACAACAGGATCAAGGACTACGGCACGACCGGCATGGCGATCTCGGCCATCTCGGGCATCGACATCGCGCTGTGGGACATCATGGGCCGTGCCGTCGGCAAGCCGGTGCACAAGCTGATCGGCGGTGCCTATCGCAGCGAAGTCGTTCCGTACGCGACCGGCCTCTACTTCATCGACATGAACCGGCTGGTCGAGGAAGCGGTCGAGGAAGCGCTGAAATTCAAGAACGATGGCTTCCGCGCCATCAAGATGAAGGTCGGCCTGGGCGACCTCAAGCTCGACGCCAAGCGCGTCGCCGCGGTGCGTGACGCCATCGGACCCGACGTGAAGCTCGCGGTCGACGCCAACCACTGCTTCTCCGTGCCCAACGCCATCAAGCTCGGCCGCATGCTGGAGGAGCACGACATCCTCTGGTTCGAGGAACCGATCAGCCCCGAGGATCACGACGGCTACATCGAAGTGACGCGCGCCCTCGACATGGCCGTGGCCGGCGGCGAGAACGATTTCACGCGCTGGGGCTTTCGCGACGTCATCGCGAAGAAGGCCATGGACATCGTGCAGCCCGACCTGTGCGCGGCCGGTGGCTTCTCGGAGTGCCGCAAGATCGCGACCCTGGCATCGGCCTTCGGCGTCGAGTGCGTGCCGCATGCCTGGGGATCGGCCATCGGGCTTGCCGCGACGGTGCAGTTCCTGGCCGCTTTGCCGGACCAGCCGCCGGCGTTCCGGCCAATGCCGCCGATGCTCGAATTCGAGCAGACGCCCAACCCGCTGCGCGATCATCTGGCGAAGGAGCCGATCGAACAGAAGAAGGGCATCGTCCAGGTGCCGACCGGCCCTGGCCTCGGCATCGAGATCGATCGCGAGGTCCTGAAGAAATACAAGGTGGGCTGAGCCATGAAGATCGTCGACGTTAAGGCCTATCCGACCAGTTTTCGCGTGCCGCCGGAGCGGCAGGTGTCGCTGGGCATCGGCACCATGACCAAGCGCGACTGCGTGATGGTGAAGGTGACAACGGAGGACGGCATCGTGGGCTGGGGTGAGAGCCACCATGCGCGCTCGCCGGGCAGCATCGGTCATCTGATCAACACGACGCTCAAGGGCTTCGTGGTGGGCATGGATGCCACGGATACGGTCGGCATCTGGGCCAAGATCTACAAGTTCCAGCTCGGCAGCCACGGTATGGGCGCGGCGACCTCGATGGCGATGAGCGGCATCGACCAGGCACTGTGGGACATCAAGGGCAAGGCCG
>JAIUOY010000100.1:0-14058 GCA_020160995.1 Pseudomonadota bacterium
AGAGGCCGGAATAGACGAACGGCGAGGCCCCGATCGCCAACCCCATCAGGAGGCCACCAGCGATGGCCAGCAAAAACCCGATCAGGGTGGTCCACAGCGTGTCCCAGGAATAGGCCATCAGTATGTCGAAGCGCTGGAAGAAGACAGCGAAGACCTTGCTGGGCCTTGGCAGGATGATCTCGGGCACGGCGAAGACGACGCAGGCGATCTCCCACACGATCAGCAGGCCGGCCAGGACCAGCCACGGCATGGCGATCTTCAGCGCCTCGCGACGCAGCTCGGTCATGCATGCTCCTGGTGGATGCGGTCGCGCAGCTCGTGGACGAGGTCGACGAAGTGCGGCTCGAAGGTGGTGGCGAGTGTCCGCGGGCGCGGAATGTCGATCTTCTTGGCCATCACGATACGGCCCGGGCGGCGGCTCATGACGTAGACGGTATCGGCGAGATAGACGGCCTCGCGCAGATCGTGGGTCACCAGCACGCCAGTGAAGCGCTTCTCCATCCACAGCGCCTGCATGACGCCCCACAGCTCCTCGCGCGTGAAGGCGTCGAGCGCGCCGAATGGTTCGTCGAGCATCAGGAGTTCGGGCTCGTGGATCAGGGCACGGCACAGGTTGGAGCGCTGCTGCATGCCGCCGGAAAGCTGCCAGGGGTACTTGTCGGCGAAGTCGTGCAGGCCGACCGTCTTCAGGAGCTTCATGCCGCGCTCGACATACTCGGCGCGATGTCTGCGGAAACGGCGCTTGTGCGGCTCCACCACCTCCATGGGAAGGAGGATATTGTCCATCGTCGAGCGCCAGGGCATCAGGGTCGGGTTCTGGAACGCCATGCCGACGCCCTTGATCGGACCTGTCACCTTGGCCCCGGCCACATGCACCTCGCCGCCCGACGGCGGCAGGAGGCCGGTGACCAGCTTCATGATGGTGGACTTGCCGCAACCCGACGGTCCGACGACGGCGACGAATTCGCCCTTGTCGATACCGAAGGTGGCATCGGCAAGGGCCAGCGTGCTTTCCTTGCCGAGACGGTAGGTGAGGCTGACGCCCTTGAGGTCGACGAACGCCACGGCCTAGTTGGCAACCATACGGTCCGCCTTGGGCGGCAGATACTTGTTGCTGAAGACCTTGTCCGGCGCCGGCGCGTTGGGCAGGCCATAGGCCTCGGAGACTTCCTTGACCGCGCGCGCGAAGCGGACGGGATCGACGTCGCCCAGGCCGTTGGCCTTGACGTAGGGCGTCAGGATGTTGGTCTCCAGCGAGATCTTGAGGCGCTCCAGTTCCAGCTTCTCGTCGATCAGCGGATCGCGCTTCTTGGCGGCAGTGACGCCGAGCTGCGGATTGGCAATGACGTCCTTCCAGCCCTTGATCGTGGCCGCGACGAAGCCCTTCACGGCCTTCTCGTTCTTGGCCATCTCGGGCGAGATCACGATGCCGTTGCCGTAGACGTCCATGCCGAAGTCGACATAGCGCATGGCGACGATGTCCTCGAACGCCACGCCGCGCGCCCTGAGATCGAGCATCGAGGAGAAGTAGTGGCCGGAGACGAAGTCGACCGAGCCCTGCACCAGGCTCTGCTCGCGCAGCTGCGGCGTCAGGTTGACGTGGTCCCACTTGGTGATGCCGTTCTTCTTGGCGAAGGCCGGGAAGAGGCGGAACGAGGCATCGAACACCGGGGCGCCGAGCTTCTTGCCTTCGAGATCCTTCGGCGTCTTGATGCCGCTCTTCTTCAGGGCATAGACGCCGAACGGCGCGAAGTCGTAGGCCATGAACACGCAGAGCACTTCCTTGCCCGGGTTCTTGGCGTTGTACTCGATGGTCGCGTTCACATCGGCAAAGCCGATCTGGTAGGCGCCGGTGGCGACGCGCTGGACCGCGCCGGCCGATCCCTGGCCGGGGTCCATCGTGACGTCGAGGCCCTCGGCCTTGTAGTAGCCCTTCTCCAGCGCCACCAGGAACGGAGAGGTCGGCCCCTGGAATACCCAGTCGAGGGTAAACTTGATGGCGGTCTGCGCATGGGCGGGCAGACCCCCCAGCACCAGCGCAACCGCGGTCGCGCCAGCCAGCGGCTTGGCCAGCAGTTTGGTGATTTTGCTCATGTGATCCCCCTCAAGCTCCCTGCCCGCGACTCTTAGGCGGACATTTCATGGCCGCCAAGGGGATATCAGGCAGATTCTATGCCAGCCGGTGCCATGGCTCAGCCGACGCCCAGCATCCCTCCGATCAGGCGGAAGACATGCAATTTCGTCCAGATGTCCGCAGGGGCAAAGCTCGGGCGCGCCTGCATGGCGCGCCAATAGCGCGCGAGCGCCGACCGCTTCTGCAGTTCGGCGCCCAGGCCGACGAATTCCATGCGGGCGAGGAACACCGTCCAGACCACGTCGGCGGCGCCATAGGCGGGCGGCACGAGCACGGCCCGGCCATCGCGAAGCGTCTGTTCGAGCCGATCCATGAAGCCGACCGCTTCGGCGCGACGCTTCTCGGAGAGCCGCGCCACGGCCTCGGGATCGAAGGCGCGGATACGCCCGGCAAAGACCGCGGCACGCTCCTCATAGACCTTGGCGAGGTCGGGATTCTGGGCGGCACGTTCGAGGAGGCGACGACGGACCTGCTCGAGTCGCTTGGGGATCATGATCCGCGCCATCGGGTTGCGGGCGAGAAGCCCACCGAAGGTCAGCTCCTCGATCGGATAGCCGTAGTGGAGGTCGAGCCAGGATTTCGTATCGCCGTCGATGGTCGCTTCGCTGGCGCCCAGCGCGTATTCGGCAATGTCCCGGCTCTGGTCGAGGATGCGGTCCGGCAGCACCAGTGTCGGCACGGTCATGTTCGGATTGAGCCGCACATAGTCCGGCCGCTGCTGGACCATCTTGAGGTGGATGTCGATCACCTTCGATTCGTAGGCGATCCCGCCTTCGACCAGCGCCAGGCGCGCGATCATGGAATAGTAGGACGACAGCGCGTGATAGAGGCGCGGCCTGGGTTCCTGTAGGGGTTCCGGCATGCCCGATCTTCCCCTGCACGGACCGCCGATGCAAAGGCGGATCGAGTCGCGTCAGGCGGCCTCGATGCCGGCCTGCTGCGTCGCCACGAGCCGCGAGAAAGCACCGCCGGCTGCGGTCAGTTCCTTGTAGCCGCCCTTCTCCACGACCCGGCCGTGTTCGAAAACCACGACCTGATCGGCGTCGCGAATGGTCGAAAGCCTGTGGGCGATCACGAAGGTCGTCCGGCCCTGCATCAGCACCTTGAGCGCCTTCTGGATCCGCGCCTCGGTGACCGAATCGAGGGCGCTGGTCGCCTCGTCGAGGATCAGGATCGGTGGATCCTTCAGGAGTGCGCGGGCAATCGCCAGACGCTGGCGTTCGCCGCCCGACAGCGTCGTGCCGCGCTCGCCGACCATCGTCTCGTAGCCGTTGGGTTGGCGCATGATGAAATCGTGCGCCTCGGCCAGTTTGGCTGCCTGCTCGAGTTCCGCCTGCGTGGCGTTGGGCTTGCCGATGCGCAGATTGTCGGCAATCGAACGGTAGAACATCGTGCTGTCCTGAAAGACGACACCGATGTTGCGCCGGAGCGACTCGAGCTTGATGTCCCGATGGTCGATGCCGTCGATGCGGATGACGCCCGACTGGGCGTCCCACATGCGATGCAGCAGCGACAGGGCCGTGCTCTTGCCCGCGCCGGTCGGGCCGACGAAGGCCACCGTGGTGCCCGCCGGCACGTCCAGCGAGAAATGAACCAGCGCCGGCCGCTTGCCGTCGTAGGAGAAGTTGATGTCCTCGAAGGAAACGTTGCCGCGGACTCGGCCGACATCGAGGCCGTTCGGCTTGTCCGGCACCGTCGACTGCGAATCGAGCACGCGGAAGAAGTCGGCCAGCGCCGGCATCTGGAAGAAGATGCGGCTGACGAAGCCGGAGGCCTGGTCCATGCGGCTGATCAGCATGGTTGCGAAGCCCATGAAGCTCACGATCTCGCCGACCGTCGCCTCGCCCTTGGTGTAGAGCCAGGTGCCGAGCACGAAGATCAGGATCACCGTGACGGTCGAGGCGGCACGGGTCAGCACCGAGAGCAGCGCCCACCAGTTCAGCACCGGATACTGCGCGGCGAGTGTCTCGCGCATGATGCGGTGCATCTCGCCCGCCTCGGCGCCCAGTCGCACAAAGCTCTGGATCAGGTGGATGTTGCCCAGCGCATCGCCCGCCCGGCCGGCGAGCTGGCTGTGGAAGTCCTCGACCTGCTGTTGCAGGCGGTCGGTGCGGCTCACCACCCAGGCATTGGCCACGGCGAAGAACAGGATCAGCACGATCAGCAGCAGGCCGAGCCGCCAGTTCATGAACAGGCTGAGCGGCAGCATGACGAACAGCGCCACGAAGGTGGCGAGGTTCTCGCGAAAGAACGACAGCCAGATGCCGAACAGATGATCGACGCCGGTCAGCATGACCTTGAGCAGGCGCCCCGAATGCTGCCCGTGATGGAAGGCGAAGGGCAGTACCAGCACATGCTCGAAGAAGGTCGCCATGGCGCCCAGCCGCCGGCGATGCGCCATGCGGTCGGCCTGCAGCGAGACCACGATGTTGGCGGCAATGCCGCCCAGGCCCACGATGGCCCAGAGGATGAGGAGCTGAGTCGCCTCCTGCCACAGCATTTCGGTCGACTTCTCGCGCGCCGAGCTCAGGAGATCGACGACCTTGCCGAACAGGACCGGCTCGTAGAACTGCAGGCCCGCCACGGCAATGTTGGCCAACGCCAGGCCGATCGCCAATCCGCGCTCGGCCCTTAGCAGGCCGATCACCCGGCCATAGACTCGAAAGAACTCCATGCAAACCTGTTAGCCGGAGCTACGCTCGCTGTCGCCTAAGCCGCCTTCCCGTCGCCGAGGAAACGCTCGACGGTGCGCACGAAGAAGCTGACACCGAAGGGAATGGCCATGTCGTTGAAGTCGTAGCGCGAGTTGTGCAGGCTCACGGCGTCCTTGCCGCCGCCGTTGCCCAGCCACACCATGGCGCCCGGCACCTTCTCCAGCATGTAGGAAAAATCCTCCGCCCCCATCCGGGAGGCGGCCTTGTCGGTCACGGCATGCTCGCCGCAGACGCCCGCCGCGACGTCGAGGGCAAAGCGGGCGCGCTCGATATCGTTCACCGTCGGCGGATAGCCGGGCATGTGCTCGACCGCGATTTCGACGCCGTGCATGCGGGCCGCCCCCTCGCAGATCTCGTCGATGCGTTGTCTCACCAGCTCCCTGTTTCGCGGCGTCGTCGTGCGCGTCGTGCCGCCGATATGGGCGCCGCCGGGGATGACATTGTAGGCAGAGCCGGCATTGAAGAAGCCCACGGTAACGACCGCCGGCTCGATCGGGTCGATATTGCGGCTCACGATCGTCTGCAGGGCCAGGACGACATTGGCACCTACGACCATGGGATCGAGCGTCATGTGCGGATGGGCGGCGTGGCCGCCGCGGCCCGTGATACGGATGTCCCAGCGGTCGGCCGAGGCAAGGATCGGCCCGCCCTTGGCCACGATGTGGCCGACCGGCAGGCCGGGCGCGTTGTGGATGGCGAACACGGCGTCGCAGGGGAACTTCTCGAACAGCCCGTCGTCGATCATCACCTTGGCGCCGCCGCCGCCCTCCTCGGCCGGCTGGAAGATGCAATGGACGGCGCCCTCGAAGTTCTTTGTCTCGCTCAGCATCTTGGCAGCGCCCAGCAGCATGGCGGTGTGGCCGTCATGGCCGCAGGCGTGCATGCGGCCGGCATTCTGAGAGCGGTGCTCGAAGTCGTTGGTCTCGTTCATCGGCAGGCAGTCCATGTCGGCACGCAGCCCGATCGACTTCACCGAATTGCCCCTGCGCAGGGTGCCGACCACGCCGGTCTTGCCCAGCCCGCGGGTGACCTCGAAGCCCCATTCCTGCAGCTTGGCAGCGACGATATCCGAGGTCCGGTTTTCCTCGAACGCCAGCTCGGGATGAGCATGGATGTCACGACGGATGGTGGTAATTTCACCCTGAATTTCGAGCGCACGAGGCAGAACGGGCATTACGTACTCCGGTTGGATCGGCAGGCATCTTAGCCCAAAGTGGCGCCATGTTGTCTCTTAAGGACGTCGAGGACGCCGCCGCCATCGTAATGGCTGCCATGCCGCCCACGGCACAGTACGCTTGGCCCCTGCTCGCCCGCCGCACGGGGTGCGAAGTGTGGGTGAAGCACGAGAACCACACGCCGACCGGCGCCTTCAAAGTGCGTGGCGGACTGGTCTACATGGAGCGTCTGAAGCGCGAGCGACCGGGCCTCAAGGGCGTGATCAGCGCCACCCGGGGCAATCACGGCCAAAGCATCGCGCTCGCCGCCGCCCGGGCGGGTATCGCCGCCACCATCGTGGTGCCACATGGCAACTCGGTCGAGAAGAATGCCGCCATGCGGGCGTTCGGCGCCGAACTGGTCGAGGCCGGGCACGACTTCGACGCCGCCAAGGAAACCGCGATGCACCTGGCCGACGAGCGCGGGCTCGCCATGGTGCCCTCCTTCCATCGCGACCTGGTGCGGGGCGTCGCGACCTATGCGCTCGAACTCTTCCGGGCGGCACCGGCGCTCGACACGGTCTATGTACCGATCGGCCTGGGATCGGGCATCTGCGGGACCATCTCGGTGCGCAATGCCCTTGGCCTCTCGACCAAGGTGGTCGGCGTCGTCTCGACGGAGGCTGCGGCCTATGCCCTGTCCTTCGCCGCCGGCAAGGTCGTGGCCACCAACAGCGCCGACACCATGGCCGACGGGATGGCCGTGCGCGGCCCCGACCCCGAGGCACTGGAGATCATCCTGAAAGGGGCGGACCGTATCGTGCAGGTGAGCGACGCCGAAATCGGTGCCGCCATGCGCGCCTACTACGAAGACACCCACCAGCTCGCGGAAGGCGCCGGGGCGGCCGCGCTGGCGGCTCTCCTGCAGGAGAGGGAGCGCATGAAGGGCAAGCGCGTGGGCCTCGTCCTGAGCGGCGGCAACATCGATCGCCCGGTCTACTTGCGCGTGCTCGGTGGTGCAGGCTGAGGAGCCGGTTGGGGGGCCGGTCGGGGAGCCCAGGCCAGATCGCTCTTTACCGCCTGCATGATGAAGGACGATCGCGTGCCGCGAACGCCCGGCATGCGCAGCAAGGCCTTCATGGCGAACTCGCTGAAGCTCGCGAGGTCGGGCGTCTGCACGTGCAGCAGGAAGTCCATGTCGCCGGTCACGGCGTAGCAAGCCACCACCTCGGGCCGCGCCCGGATCGCCGCCTCGAAAGCCTCGACGTTCTTCTCCGAATGGTCGTCGAGGGTGACCTGCACCAGCGCCTGCAGCGCGAGACCGAGAGAGAGCGGCGATACCAAAGCGGCATAGCGGCCGATGACTCCCTCTTCTTCCAGTCGCTTCACGCGACGCTGGCAGGGCGTCGCCGAAAGGCCGACGCGTTCCGCCAGTTCGACCATGGGAAGACGGCCATCGGCCTGGAGGGCACTCACGATACGTCTGTCGATGTCGTCGAGGGCAATCATAGTGTTTTTCTCTAAAAGTACTTCTATTTTTAGAGAATACACCCACCAAGGGCTACCAAGAAGGTCAACTTTGCACGGATTCACCTGCGGGGACGGCCCATATTCCATGCATGAACATTGCTCCTCTCGACAATCTGCGCGGCGACTATGCCGGCATGGCGCCGGACTGGACGGTGGCGCAGCCTCCCGACCACTACTCCGACGAGGAGCAGGCGGTGTGGCGGCTTCTGGTCGAGCGTCAGAGCGCCCTTGCCCGCCAGTATGCCTGCGCGGAATTCCTGAGCGGCCTTGAGACCCTGGGCGTCGGCGACACCATCCCCGACTTCGCCGCGGTGAATGCCAGGCTGGAGTCGCTGACCGGCTGGCGGGTCGTCGGCGTTCCGGGCCTCATCCCGGACGCGGCTTTCTATGACCACCTGGCGCATCGCCGCTTCCCGGTCACGGTGTGGATCCGCAAGCGCGAAGAACTCGACTACCTGGTCGAACCCGACCTGTTCCACGATTTCTTCGGTCACGTACCGCTGCTGACCGATCCGGTGTTCGCCGACTACATGCAGGAGTATGGCCGCCGCGGCGTCGAAGCCGGACCGAATGTCCACCTTCTGGCGCGCCTCTACTGGTTCACCGTCGAGTTCGGCTTGATCCGCACCCCGCAGGGCCTGAAGGCTTACGGTGCAGGCATCCTCTCGTCCGCCGCCGAGGTGAAGCATGCGATCGAAGGTGACGGCGTGCAGCGCGTGCCCTTCGATCCGGCCAAGGCCATGCAGAGTCCCTACGAGATCGACAAGCTGCAGCCGATCTACTTTGTGCTGGATGACTTCCGGCAGCTGATGGAGCGACCTGACCGCCATTGACGTCGCGGCTGTCGCGACGCCGGGCTACTTCTTTCGGGGATCGTCCGCCGGATTGACGTAGGTGACCCCCCATGGTCCTACGCTGTGAATCTGCACGATCGTCTCCTCGGACGTCCAGGCGAAGTGCGGCGTTCCCGGCTGCATGATGGCGAAGCCACCGACTGTCAGCGGCATGGTCTTGGACATATCGAGCTTGTCGCCCGTGCCCATGTTGAAGGTTCCCGACAATACCGTCACATGCTCGATCACCGGATGATGGTGCGCCGGCAGGCGATAGTTCGCCGGGAACTTGATGCGCGCCGTAATCGGCTTCGCCTCGTTGAGCGGCCCCTCGATGACGGAGATCTGGGCACCTGCGGGGAGGGACGGCACGTCCACCCACTTCAGTTCCGACGGCAGGACCATTAAATGTCCGCTGCCGTGGGCCACGGTGTGAGTCTGTGCGCCCGCGACCGAGCCAAGCGCCAGCAAGAAGGTACCGCCAAGGGCGGCGATCGAAGCGATCCGGTTCACGACGGTTGCCCTTTCCATTCAGCGTCGGGTGACGACGATCTCGATGTACGCGCCGGGCACGATCATCGACTCGTCGCCCGAGCGGTTGAACTGGCCGACCAGCGCAATGAGATCCGCCGCCAATGCCGTCTGGGTTTGCGCCGGGAGCGCTTCGAATGCTTTCAGGACCGGGCCGTAGTAGGTCCTGAAAACGTCGAGCCAGTGCTGCGCCGACTTGTAGCGAAAGACGAAATCGCGCTCCTTGATCGCAATCGACGCAGCCGCCGGTCCGAACAGCTCGGTGAGACGCGCGCTCGTTCCCCACAGGGCCGGCGACTTGACGCCTGCAGGCGGCGGCAGGTGCTTCCCGATGGTCTTGAAGAGCTGGCCGATGAACCCATCCGGTGTCCAGTTGGCGAGCCCGATCTTGCCGGACGGCCGGCAGACCCGGATCATTTCCGCAGCGGCGCGCTCCTGGTTGGGCGTGAACATGACGCCGAAGGTCGAGGCCACGACATCGAACGTGGCGTCGGCAAAAGGCAGGGCTTCGGCGTCGGCCTGGCGGAACTCGATGCCGAAGCCCTCGGCGGCCGCGCGGGCCCGCCCACGCTCCAGCAGCGCCGGGACATAATCGGTCGAAACGACGTCGCACCCGCGTCGTGCCGCAGCGAGCGTCGCGTTGCCGTTGCCGGCAGCGACATCGAGGACCTTCTGGCCGGCGCGGACGTCGAGGGATTCACACAATTGTTCGCCTACAATCTGCAGTGTCGCGCCGACGACCGCATAGTCGCCGGATGACCATGCGCCCTGCTGGCGGGTCTTCACGGCCGCGAGGTCGGCCGCAGCCGGCGCGGCATTCGATTGAGCAGCAACAGCGGTCATCGTCATTCTTGCCTCCCTGGCTTGTCGTTCGGTTGCAGGCGGATGATGTCTGTCAGTCGGACGGACAAACATGTACAGTTCGACTGACATCACCCTGACCTGTATCGGTCGCCCCAGCAGGCCAGTTACCCGAAGCCGGAGACGGCAATGATCTCCTTCAAGATCGATCCCGGCGATTCGACGCCGCTGGTCGCTCAGGTCGTCGAGGGCATCCGGCGGCAGATCGACGATCGTCTGCTGCGTCCGGGCACCAAGCTGCCGTCGATCCGCAAGCTCGCCGAGACCTATCGGATCAGCCGCTTCACGGCAGTGGAGTCCTACGACCGGCTCGTTGCGCTCGGCTATCTCGAGGCCCGCCGCGGCGCCGGCTTCTTCACGACATCGTCGCGCAATGTCCCGACGCGCCATTCACCGTCGGATGATCAGAAGCGCAACGAGGAGCTGGTCTGGCTCGTCCGTCGATTGCTCGAAGCGCGCGAAGGAACCATCCTCGCGGGCGGCCCATGGCTGCCCAACGACTGGATGGACGAAATGGGCATCCGTCAGAGCCTGGCAGCGCTCGCCCGCAAGAACGGAACGCACCTGATCGCGTACGGTAATCCGCGCGGCTACCTGCCCCTTCGCGAGCATATCGTGCTCATGCTCTCGGAACTGGGAATCACCGCCAGCGCGTCCCAGATCGTCCTGACTCAAGGCACGAGCCAGGCGCTCGACCTGATCATTCGCCATTTCATCAAGCCCGGCGACGCCGTTCTGGTCGACGATCCGGGTTACTACAACCTGTTCGGCAGCCTTCGCCTCTATGGCGCCAAGCTGCTCGCCGTGCCGCGCAATGCAGATGGGCCCGACCTGGCGATGCTTGAGCAGCTTGCCGCCGACCATCAGCCCAGAATCTACTTCACCCAGTCGGCTCTGCAGAACCCCACCGGGACCAACATGAGTCCACACACCAGCTTCCGGGTGCTGCAGCTCGCCGAACAGTTCAGTTTCCTGGTCGTCGAGGACGATATCTTCTGCGACCTGCAAACCAAGAAGACGCCGCGGCTGGCCGCACTCGACCAGTTCAGCCGGGTCATCTATGCGCGAAGTTTCTCGAAAACCCTTTCAGGCAGTCTTCGAGTCGGCTTCCTCGTGGCGGATCAGGCCATCGCGGACGAGCTGACGGACATCAAGATGCTTTCCAGCATCACGAGTTCTCAGTTCATCGAGCGACTGCTCTATTCGATGCTTATCGACGGCCACTACCGGAAGTTCCTGACCCGGCTGCACAAGCGCCTCGACGAGGCGCGGGTCAGCGCGATACAGACATTCGAGCGCATCGGGATGCCATTGTTCGTCGAGCCGGGCAGCGGCATGTTCCTGTGGGCACGCTTCCCCCATATCGAGGACTCGCTGGCGCTGGCGAAGGACGCATCGGATCACGGCATTGTCCTGGCACCCGGCACGGTCTTCCGTCCGCACCTGCAGCGATCGCCGTGGATGCGCTTCAACGTGACGACCTGCGGCGATCCCCGTCTGCATCGCTGGCTCGAGCGCATTGCGGCCCGGCCTGAAGACGATTGGAGCCGGCAGCAGGCGGCGGAATAGCCCTCCTCAGCGCAGCACGACCAGCCCATCGACGGCCACGACGCCTTCGCCCTCGCGCTTCACCAGCAACGGGTTGATCTCGGCTTCGGCCACACTCTCGAAAGCCTTGTGGGCCAGGTCGGAGAAGGCCGCGATCGTGCGCGCCAAAGCGGCGACATCGCCTCTCGGCAGGTTGCGATAGCCCCGCAAGGTCGCCAACCCCTTCACCTCGTCGATCATCTGCCGCGCCTCGGCTTCGTCCACGGGCGCAAGGCGCGTCGCGGCGTCCTTGTAGATCTCGGCCAGCACGCCGCCGAGGCCGACCGTGATCGTCGGCCCGACCAGGGGATCGCGGCGAAAGCCCAGGATGACCTCGGCGAGGCCGCGCTCCATCTTCTGCACCAGGAAGCCTTCGAGCCGGGCCTCAGGCGCATGGGCCTTGACCCGCTTCTCCATCTCGCGCGCCGCGACGGCCGCAGACTGGCCGTCCGTCAATCCCAGCGCTACCCCTCCGGCCTCGGTCTTGTGGGCGATATCGGACGACAGGATCTTGAGCACGACCGGCGCGCCTACTTCCGCCACCGCCGCCACGATACGCTTGGCATCGGGCACCGCCATCGACTTCGCCATGGGCACGCCCAGCGCGGCAAAGAGATCGGCGGCCCGCCGTTCGTCGAAGCCCGAGACACGGCCCGCCTGCAGGGCGCCCAGCGCGGCGACCGACGGTTCGCTTGGCGCGCGTGCCGGCTGTGGCGACCTGCGCAGCAGGCAGAGCGCCATGGCCTCGGCGCAGGATTCGGGATGGCGGAAGGCCGGCACGCCCGCTGCCGTCAGCAGAGCCAGCGACTTGTCGGCCGCCGGCGTCAGCGCAACCGCGAAAGGCTTGGCGGATTTGGCGAAGCGCAACAGGGGCTCGACCGCCAGCTCGGGATTGAACTGCGCGGAGGAGCCCACGACGAAGATCACCGCGTCGTTGGCGTCGTCGGCCAGCAGACGCTCGATCGTGCCTGCCACGATTTCCGGTTTGGCGCCGGCGAGGGTGAGATCGACCAGCTTGCCATCGCCGGCTGCAATGCCCAGCGGCTTCAGCCAGTCGACCAGCGCGCGCGGCGGACCGGCGATATCGAGACCTGCCACCGCCATATTGTCGACGACCATGGCGGCGCCCCCGCCGGTCGTCGTGGCGACGGCGACCCGTGTGCCGCGCGACGGTGGCCGGTCGACGAGGAGCGGCGGCACGTCGATCAGGGACTCGAACATCGCGACGCGCGCGATGCCGTGCCGATGGCAGAAGGCATCGAACGTGGCGTCGGAGCCGGCGATCGCCCCGGTGTGCGACCTGGCCAGCTCCTGGCCGATCGACGAACGGCCGAGCTTGTAGGCGATCGCCGGCTTGCCAGCCGCATGAGCACGATGCGCCGCACGCGCCAGCCGCTCGCCGTCGCGCAGGGTCTCCATGAAGAGCAGGATGGCATCGGTGCGGGGATCGTCGACCAGCAGATCCGCAATCTCGCCCACGGCGAGATCGACCTCGTTGCCGACCGAGATCAACCGCGAAAAGCCGATGCCGCGCGCGTCGGCCCGCGAGAGCAAGGCGCCGATCAGACTGCCGCTCTGGCTGACCACGGCCCAGCGCCCGCTGCGCAGCTTGTCGACGGCGAAGGCAGCATTCGCCGTCAGCGCCACGGCGGGATCGGTGCTCACCGTGCCGATGCTGTTGGGGCCCACGAGGCGGATGCCCGTCTTGCGCACGATGCGCGTTAGCTCGTCCTGCAACGACGCGCCGGCCGCGCCGGCATCGGCGAAGCCACCGGCCAGGATCGACGCTACCTTCACGCCGCGGCGGGCGCAGTCGGCCAGAGCAGCCACGGCCGCCGCGCCATTCAGCAGGATGTAGGCATGATCTATGTCGCCGGGAATCGCATCGAGATCCTTGTAGGCCTTCTCGCCGAGAATTTCGCCGCGCGAGGGATTCACGGGCAGGATTTCGCCGGTAAAGCCGTGCTTGCGCAAAAAACGCTGAGGCCGCGACGTCGTCTTGCCCGGGTCAGCCGATGCACCGATCAGGGCAATGCGGCGCGGCTCGAACAGAGCTGCGAACAGGTTCTTGGGATCGCTCATGCGCCGAGTATACTCCGCGCATGTTTTCTCGCCGCACTTTCGTCGCTTCAGCACTTTCCGCCATCACCCTGCCGGCATACGGCCAGACCGGGCCCTGGCCCAACAAGCCGATCAGGCTCGTCGTGCCCTACGCTCCCGGCGGAACGACCGATGTCGTCGCCCGCGTCGTCGCCGAGTATCTCGGCAAGCGTCTGGGGCAGAACATCATCGTCGACAACAAGCCCGGCAAGGGCGCGATGGTCGGCACGGCGCTGGTGGCGAAAGCGCCGCCGGATGGCTACACGCTCCTGATGTCGGTGATTTCCGGCCTCACCATTTCGCCGACGCTCTACGGCGGTGGCGACTTCGACCCGATGGCCGACTTCATCCATGTGTCGATCGCGTCGACCAATCCCAGCGTGCTGGTCGTCAATCCGACCTTCGAGGTCAAGACGTTCAAGGACTATGTCGCCTATGCCAAGGCCAATCCCGGCAAGCTCGCCTATGCGACCTCCGGGGCCGGGTCGAGCAACCATCTGCTGGGCGTGCGTCTCTCGCAGGTAGCCGTCGCCGAGATGGTTCATGTGCCCTATCGCGGCGCAGGTCCTGCCATGGTCGACACGATCAACGGCAATGTGCCCTCGATGTTCGAC
>JAIUOY010000101.1:0-8897 GCA_020160995.1 Pseudomonadota bacterium
GAATGCCCGCGGAGGAGCGCATCCGCATCTTCCGGCTGGCCTGGGACTTCGCCGGCGGCGCGCTGGCCAGCCGCAACGAGCAGTACGAGCGCTTCTACCTCGCCTCGTCGCCGCGCAACCTCGCGCGCCACCTGGCCTTCACCGACCGCGCCCGCGCCGACCGCCTGGTCGACCGGTTCCTCAAGGAGCCGCTGGACTAGCCCCGCGTCCGGAGCCGCCGGCAGGTGCCGGCGCTCGCCGTCACTGCAACAGGTGCCGAGCCACGATCTCCTCGTTCCACTCCAGGCCAACGCCAGGCACGTCAGGAATGTGCAACTGCCCATCCTTGACGGGATACGGCCTGCACAGGATCGGATCGGCCCAGTCCTGCCATTCGAGCCAGTGGGCCGTCTCCGTCACGCGCATGACGTGTGCCGCCACTTCCGGGTAGAGGTGCGTCGACATCGGGATGCCCGCGCCCCCTGCGATGCCTGCCGCACGCATCCAGCCGGTCACACCGCCGATTCGCATGAAGTCCGGCATCACCAGGTCGCAGGCCTGCTTCTGCAGCGCCTTGTGCATCTCTCGTGGACCATAGAAGTTCTCGCCCATCTGGAGGGGCGTCCTGAGTTCGCCCGCGAGGCGGGCATAGCCGTCGAAGTTGTCGTACACGATTGGCTCCTCGATCCATTCGAGGCCGTGCCCGTCGATGGCGTGGCAGCGATGCAAGGCCTCGGCGAGATTGAGCCCCTGGTTGAAGTCGACCATCAGCCGCATGTCGTCGCCGGTCGACTTCCGGACCGCCTCGAGCGCCGCCATGTCGTCGGAAATCCGTTCACGACCGAGGCGAAGCTTCAGGGCGCTGAACCCGCCTTCGTCGCGCAACTCGAGCGCTTCCTCCGCGACGGCCTCCGGGGCCTTCAGCCACAGCCCGTTGCTGTTGTATGCCTTCACCGGCCCAACCGATCCCCCAAGCAGGACACAGAGCGGCAACCCGGCCGCCTTTGCGAGTGCATCCCAGGCCGCCATGTCGAGGCCAGAGGCGGCAATCATCGCCAGGCCTTCGTAACCCACGAAGTGAAGCGACTTGCGCGCGGCGTCGAACAACTCGGTCGGTGCCATGCGCTGTCCCTTCAGCATGTCTCCCATGTCCTGCAGGGCCGGCACCAGGTATCGCATCGACTTGGCGACGTAGGGTTCGAGGTAGCTGCGGCCGACGATTCCCTCCTCGGTCGAGAGATCGATCAGGATGAGCGGCCACTCGGTGATCGTGGCGATGCGGGCAACGACCGGCCTCTTGAGTTTCAGTGTGAGCGGCCGTGCGGTGATGCCTCTCAGTGTCAGTTGCGGCAACGACATCGCGCATCCTCCCGGGCATGCCTGTTGACGCGATGATTGATGTCGCGGGTTGCCGTTGTAAATTCACTATACGGTATACTTTAAGAGGGTATCGATGCCGCGCAGAGCCGATGTCACGCGCCTGAAGATTCGCGAGGCGGCCTATCGACTGTTTCGTCGGCACGGTTACAGTCGGGTCACGATGGATCAGATCGCGGCAGCCGCCAGGCTGACCAAGCGGACGCTTTACCATCACTTCGAGAGCAAGGATCAGCTTCTGGCGAATGTCCTGGAAGCCCAGCATGAGCTTGCGCTGCAGGCGTTCCGGACTTTCGGAGACGGGCTTGCCGGTTCGCCGGAAAGCATCGTGACCGGCATGTTCCGGGACCTGGCGGTGTGGGCCGACCAGCCTCGATGGGCCGGTTCCGGCTTCACGCGCCTGGTCATCGAGCTGGCCGACATGCCAGGCCATCCGGCGCGGAAGATCGCTCGCCGGCACAAGGCGCAACTCGAGACCTGCCTCGCGGATCTCCTCGCGCGGTCCGGCGTCAGGCAGGCAAGGGATCTTGCGCGGGCCGTCTGGCTCCTGTGCGAAGGCGCGATTTCACTGATCCTCGTGCATGGCGACCGGGGCTATTCCACGGCCGCCTCGCAGGCCGCCGGCGTGCTCGTTCAGCGCTACAGGTAGTCGCCGGCCAGGCGGACGGGCTTCACGACGCCTTGGGCCGCCGGTGCAGGAGGAGCAGCGGCACCAGGCCAAGCACCGTGATCATCGCCATCACCCACCAGGCGACTCGAAAGGGTGCCATCTGGGCGTCCGCCGGGCCGTGGGACCCGACGATGGCCACGAAGATGGCGACGCCTACCGCGAAGCCCAGTTGGCGGATCATGTTGATCGCGCCCGAACCGGTGGCGAACGAGGACGGTGGCAGGGCCGATGTGCCGACGCCCATGAGCGTGGGCAAGGTCAGCCCAACGCCTATGCCCGATGGGATCACGAACAGGATGGCGAACCACAGGTCGGGCTCGTTCTCGGCCAGGACGGCCCACACGATCACGCCGGCTGCAAACACGACCAGTCCGGTCGCCACCACCGCCGTTGCGCCGAAGCGGGCAATCAAGCGTCCTGCCAGCAGCAACGACGTGATGGGAACCATGAAGGGACCCGGTGCGATGGCGAGGCCGACCTTCATGGGAGGCCAATGCCATACGCCCTGCTGCCACAAGACGAGCGAGAGGAGGAAGCCGCCGAACGCCATGGAAAACGGCGCCATCGTCAGGCAAGCGCCGGTGAAGTCCCGGATCCGGAACAGGGCGGGTTCGATGAAGGGAGTCTCGGACCGCAGGCAGTGCGCCACGAACATCGCCAACATCGTGATTGCGGCGGCGAAGCTCAACGAGACGCCCTGCGAACGCCACCCCCAATCGTCGAGCTTCACGATCCCGAACGTGAGCGAGGCGATGCCCGCCGTGATGAGACAGGCGGCCCAGAGACTGGGCGTCGGGACGTCATGGCCGGCGACCCTCGGAAGCCAGATCCAGCCAACCGCCAGGGCAAGCAGGCCGATCGGTACGTTCACGAGGAAAATCCATCGCCAACTCGCCATGAGCAACAGGCCGCCGACCAGGGGGCCGAGGGCTGCGGCGAACCCGCCGACGGCGGCCCAGACGCGAACCGCCCCGCCACGGCGTTCCGCGGGGAAAGTCGCCAGGATCAGCCCCAACGAGGTTGGCGTCAGCAGCGCCGCGCCGGCGGCCTGCAGCAGACGGAAGGCGACCAGGGTCACGACACTGTTCGCGAGGGCACAGGCGGCCGAGGCGGCTGTGAAGACGGCGATGCCGGCAAGGAAGCTGATGTTCCGGGGGAACCTCTCGGCCAGCCGGCCGCAAATCACCAGCAAGGCCGCGTAGACGATGGCGTAGCCGTTCAGGATCCAGGACAGGTTCCCGAGATTGGGCTCGTTGAAGTCCTGCGCCATGCTTGGCAACGCGACGTTGACGATGAACAGGTCGAGATTGGCGAGCACGATGCCGCCGCAGACGATGGCCAGGACCTGGCCGGGCTTGGCGGTGGCAGCGGTCACGCGGCGTTCCCAGCGTCGCCGTATCGACGAGCCGGCTGCGCCCGGGACAGGTTGGGTCCCATCGCGAGGCGTGCTTCGTCGAATCGCGACCAATCGGCGATCTCGGGCAGGGATGGGATCGTCACCGCTTCCCCAAGATCGAGGCCTGCGAGGGCGGCGTCGACCATCTCGCCGACCTCCATGAGCCTGTCGGCCGGTATCGCGGCGACGTCGATCCCGGCCTTGCGCCAGAGTTCGGTCCGGGTAGCGCCGGGCAGTACGGCCTGAACGCGGATGCCGGTGCCCGCGAGCTCAGCCTGAAGCGACAGGCTGAGGTTCAGCAGGAAGGACTTGGTGCCGCTATAGGCGGCATTGAAGCGCTCCGGTGCCAGCGCCAGGACAGACGACACGTTGATCAATGTGCCCCGGCCGCGCGCCGCGAAGCCCTCTACGGCGGCGTGCGCCAGTCGCATTGCCGCGGTGACGTTGAGGGCCACCATCGCGGCGAGGCGCTCTACATCGGACCCCACCATCGGTCCGGCGACGGCAACCCCGGCGTTGTTCACCAACATGGCGATGGAGGGATCGCTGCGCAGGCGGTCTTCGATCCGCGAGAGACCCGGCGGCGCGGCCAGGTCGGCAGCCAGGACTTCCACGGAACGGCCGGTCTCGCCATGCAGGCGCCTCGCCAGTTCGTTCAGCCTGGCCTCGTCGCGCGCCACGAGGAGCAGGTCGTGGCCCCGCCGCGCCAGGCGCTCGGCATAGGCAGCCCCGATCCCGGCAGAGGCGCCGGTGACGAGCGCGGTGCTGACAGTCGGCATCGTGTGCTCCGTCGATGAGGTCGACCGCCGTATTGATGACGATCGTCATGATTGACAGTATTCATGGCGATCGTCATGAATAGAGTCAAGTTCGGCTCGGCGTGACGGGCGGAAGGGGAGCGCGATGCGGGTTTCAAGGCAGAAGGCCGCCGAAAATCGGGAGCGCATTCTCACCGAAGCGGCCCGGTTGTTCCGCGAGCATGGCCTCTCGGGCGTCGGCGTGGATGCCGTCACCAATGCAGCCGGGTTGACCCACGGCAGCGTGTACAGCCAGTTCGGTTCGAAGGAGCGCCTGGCGGCCGAGGCCTTCGATCACGCCGTGAGGCGGAACTCGGCAAACATGCGCGAGGTCGACACGCTGGATGGCTATGTCACGCGCTACCTCTCGAAGGATCACTGCGACGGTCGCGGCGAGGGCTGCGCCATGGCCGCACTCCTTGGTGAGATGCCTCGCCAGGGAACGGCTGTCCGGCGCGGCTTCACCGACGCCGTGCGGGGATTCGCCAAGCGCATCGCTGCCCTGATGCCCGGCCGTCGCAAGTCCGAGGACGCGGCGCTGGCGACGATCGCGACGATGTTGGGCGCGCTCTCGTTGGCACGCGCGGTCGACGATGCGGAACTGTCAGACCGCATCCTCGCTGCCGCACGCAAGAGTTTGACGTCGCACTAGCCGGCCGCCGATCGGCGGGCAGGAGGATGGATACATGACCGAAGCCAACAAGGCCGGCACCCACGCGCCTGCAAAGGACGTGGCTGTCATCGTCGGAGGCGGCCCCGGCATCAGTTCGAGTTGCGCCAGGCTCTTCGCGCGAAGCGGCATGCGCGTGGCCGTGGCCGCGCGGAGCCCTGACAAACCCGTCCTGTTGGGCCTCGAGAAGGACTGGGGCGCGCGCCGCTACGCGTGCGATGCCAGCGATCCGGCGGCGGTCGAGCGGCTGTTCCTGGACGTGGTCCGGGACCTTGGATCGCCGACGCTGGTCGTTCACAACATCGACGGCCGGGTCCCTGCGATCTTCGGCAAGGCCCTTGCCGACGCCGAGCCGGGCATGGTCATGGAAACGCTCCGGAACTCGGCGTTCAGCGCATTCCTGGTCGGTCAGCAGGCCGCGCGGCTCATGGTCGAAAACAAGCCCGACGCCCAGGGCGTCAAGGGGACGATCATCTTCACGAATGCAAGCGCGGCCCTCAAGGGGTTCCCGAGGAGCGGTGCCTTCGCGATGGCTTGCCATGCCAAGTCCGGCCTCGCGCAAAGCATGGCGAGGGAATTGATGCCGCAGGGTATCCATGTCGCCAACGTGCCGATCGACGCCGCGATCGGCTGGACCCAGGAAGACGGCACGCGCGCCCACCGGCGCGCCGGGACGACCATCGACGACAACATGGCCGACCCGGATCGCATCGCGGAGACCTACCTGCAACTGCATCGCCAGCATCGGTCGACCTGGGCCTTCGAAGTCGCGCTCCGGCCGTGGACCGAGAAATGGTGACCGGGAACCCCGCGGAGCGCTTCGCGGCCGAGGACCTGTTGCAGGGCCTGCCGACCCGCCTCCACCAGGTGCTGGCGCCGCACGTCGCCCAGCGTCCCGACGCGCCGGCCATCGTCGAGGGCGACACGACCTGGACCTACCGCGGCCTGGCGGACGCGGTGGCGGCGGTCGCGCGCGACCTCTCGACGCTGGGCATCCGGGCAGGCGACCGCGTCATGCTGGTCTCGGAGAATTGTGCGGCGCTGGCGGCTGGTGTTCTCGCCGCCAGCACGCTCGATGCCTGGCCGATCGTCACCAGCCCGCGCCTGTCGCCGCGCGAGGTCGACCTGATCCGGACCCACAGTGGCGCCCGCCGCCAGATCTTCATGGCAGCGATCTCGCCGGAAGCGGCGGCGCAGGCCGAGCGCTGCCAGGCAGCGCCCGTGGCGTTCGGGCCGTTCGCCGGCATCGCCGCCGGCGCGCTCGACGAGGCGGCTGTCGCGGAGCCGACGCACGCCGACCCGGCCCGACAGGTCGCGGCGCTGATCTACACCTCGGGCACCACCGGCACGCCGAAGGGCGTGATGCTGTCGCATCGCAACCTGCTGTTCTCGGCGAAGGTGACCGGCCTTTTGCGCCGCCTGGGTCGCGACGATGCGGTCTACGGCGTGCTGCCGATGTCGCACATCGTGGGCCTCAGTTCGAGCCTGGTCGGTACGCTGATGTTTGGCGGTTGCCTGGTGCCGGTGCCACGCGCCGACCCGGCCCATCTCGCGGCCGCGCTGGCGAGCGGTCGCATCACGGTGCTGTCGGGCGTTCCCGCGACCTACCAGCGCCTGCTGGCCCACAAGGCGACCGCGAAGCTCGATCGCCTCGACGCCGGCCGCCTCAGCCGCGCCAGCGTGGCCGGCGCGCCTCTCGATCCCGCGCTCAAGCGGCGTGTCGAGGAAGAGCTCGGTGTGTCGCTCAGCAACGCCTTTGGCATCACCGAGTGTTCGCCCACCATCGCGATGGTGCGGCTGGAAGATCCGCGTCCCGACGAGACCGTGGGGCGGGTCCTGCCGGGCGTCGAGGTACGGCTGGTCAAGGGCGATGGCTCGCTCGCCGGCGACGGCGAGATCGGCGAGCTGCACGTGCGCGGCCCCAACGTCATGCTGGGCTACTACCGCGCGCCCGACCTCACGGCGGCGGCGGTCGACGGCGAAGGCTGGTTCCGCACCGGCGATCTCGCGCGCTCGGTCGACGGCTTCCTCTACATCGTCGGCCGGCTCAAGGAGATGATCATCCGCTCCGGCTTCAACGTCTACCCGGCGGAGATCGAGGCGGTGCTCAACGGCCACCCGGCGGTCCTGCAGTCCGCGGTGGTCGGGCGCGCCGTCGATGCCAACGAGGAGGTCGTCGCCTTCGTGCAGTTGCTGCCCGGCGCGAATGCCACCGTCGCCGACGTGCGGGCCTACGCCGACCCGTTGCTCACCGCCTACAAGCGGCCGAGCCGGATCGTCGCCCTGGACGCATTCCCGGCCGGCTCGACAGGCAAGATCCTGAAGCATGTTCTGAAGGAGCGCGCGGCGACGCTGCCGGCCGAACGGGGAGCAAGCGAAGCGTGATCGCCGCCACCTTGTAGACCTCGCGGGGGCTGGCGAAGGGTCTGCGGACCGCCGTAAGCTTGGCGGCCCAGGCACCCGCTGGAGACGGACGATGAGCGAGATCGACGTCAAGCCGGACACCATTGCCCCGGACACGATCGCCAAGCCGAAGATCGAGCAGCCGCGGCTGTACAAGGTGATCCTCGTCAACGACGACTACACGCCGCGCGAGTTCGTGGTTGGCGTCCTGATGGGCGTCTTCCGCATGAGCGAGGACCAGGCCTACCGCGTCATGATGACCGCGCACCGCCGCGGCGCCTGCGTGGTCGCGGCCTACACGCGCGACATCGCCGAGAGCAAGGCGACCGAGGCGACCAATGCCGGCCGCCAGGCCGGTCACCCGCTCGAGTTCACGACGGAACCGGAAGAGTAGGGAGGGCGCGCGGCCTCAGCCGTGGCTCAGGCCCACGGCCTCGACGCCGGCGATGCACACCGCCTCGTCCTCGTCGCCGGTGCCGCCACTGGCGCCCGCCGCGCCCAGCACGGTGCCGTCCTTGTCCTTGATCACGACCGCGCCGGTCTGGGGCAGGAACTTGCCCTGCGCCGTGGCCGACAGGGCGCCGAAGAATTGCGGGTTCTCCTTGGCGCGCTGCAGCAGCGTGCGGCTCGCCACGCCCATGCCGACAGCGGCCCACGCCTTGCCCACGGCGACGTCGTTGCGGAACATGCTGGCGCCGTCCTCGCGCTGCAGGGCGCGGACGTGGCCGGCGGCGTCCAGCACCGCCACCGACAGCGGCTTGATCTTCATCTCGCGCGCCTTGGCGAGGGCCACTTCGATGATGCGGTTGGCCTGGGCGAGGGTGAGCGTGGACATGGCGCGCGGGGCTCCGTAAAGGGTCGGGACGGCCAATTCAGCACGGAATCGTCCCCGGGGCACCCGGGCCGGGGCGCAAGCCCTTCAGAACATTGATAATTATCTACCCTCAGGCGGGTTGACGGGAGCCCGGCGGGTCCGTATTTTCCGCCCGCTTTCGGAATTCCCCCGGCTCGGCCGGGGCTTTTTGTTGAGAAGTGCCATGAAGATCCGTCATTCGCTGAAGTCCGTGAAGGCCCGCCACAAGGACAGCCGCATCGTCCGCCGCAAGGGCCGTGTCTACGTGATCAACAAGACCAACCCGCGCTTCAAGGCCCGCCAGGGCTGAGCAGCCGGACCTTCCGGTCTCGAAACAAGCGGCGGAGCCACCGGCTTCCGCCGCTTTTTCATTTGGCGTAAGGATCGGGCATGCAGATGCCGCCGCTCGATCCCGCCATTCTCGCCCGCCGGTCCGAGATCGTCGCCGCCTTGCGCGCCATCGTGCCGGGCGAGGGCGTGATCGACGATCTCGACGGCATGCGGCCCTACGAGTGCGACGCGCTGTCGGCCTACCGCCAGATGCCGCTGGTCGTGGTGCTGCCCGAGACGGTGGCCCAGGTCGCCGCGATCCTGCGCTACTGCCAGGACAACAAGGTGAAGGTCGTGCCGCGCGGCGGCGGCACCTCGCTGTCGGGCGGGTCGATGCCGGTCGGCGACGCGATCCTGCTGGCCATGGGCAAGTTCAACCGCGTGCTCGAGATCGACTACGCCAATCGCTGCGCGCGCGTGCA
>JAIUOY010000102.1:0-8136 GCA_020160995.1 Pseudomonadota bacterium
CCCTCACAGCCCAGCGCCAGGGCGGCCACGAGACCGCGGGCATCGGCAAAGCCGCCGGAGGCGATCATCGGGATCTTGATGACGTTGGCCGCGGCGGGCAGCAGCACGAGGTTCGGCACGTCGTCCTCGCCGGGATGGCCGGCGCACTCGAAGCCGTCCATCGAGATCGCATCGACACCGACCTTCTCGGCCGAGATGCCATGGCGAACCGAGGTGCACTTGTGGATCACCTTGATGCCGGCTTCCTTCATCTTGGGCAGGAAGGGCTTGGGGTTGTTGCCGGCGGTTTCGACGATCTTGATGCCGGAATCGATGATCGCGTCGATGTACTCGCCATAGGGCCGCGGCACGAGCGTCGGCAGGATGGTCAGGTTCACGCCGAACGGCTGATCCGTCATCTCCCGGCAGCGCTTGATCTCCTTGCGCAGATCGTCCGGCGTCGGCTGGGTGAGCCCGGTGAGGAAGCCCAGCGCACCTGCGTTGGCGACCGCCGAGGTGAGTTCGGCGCGGCCGACCCACTGCATGCCACCCTGTACGATCGGGTGCTTGATGCCGAACATTTCCGTGAAGCGCGTCTTGATCATCGTGCCGTCTTCCCCGCTGGGTGGATTTGCCCCAGCATTAGCGAACCCGTGACGCGAGAGCCAGCCCACGGACCGTATGGCAGATTAGTCTTCCGCGAAGCGGATCAGTCGTTGCCAGCCATCCGGCGCACTCGTTCTGCCAGCGCCAGCGATGCCGTGAGTCCGGGCGATTCGATGCCGAAGAGATTGATCAGCCCCGGCACACCATGGACGGCTGGTCCTTGGACGACGAAATCCTGCGCCGGTGCGCCTTGCGGCACGATCTTCGGCCGAATGCCGGCATAGCCGGGCTGCAGCGCACCGTCTTTCAGGCCGGGCCAATAGCGGCGAACCGCAGCGTAGAACTTGTCGGCGCGATGAGGATCGACGGTGTAATTGAGATCGTCGACCCACTCGACGTCAGGACCGAACTTCGCCTGGCCACCCATGTCGACGGTGATGTGCACGCCGAGCCCGCCCGGAACGGGGACAGGATAGATCAGGCGCGAGAAGGGCGAGCGGCCAGCCAAGGTGAAATAGTTTCCTTTGGCGTAGTACGTCTCGGGGACGTGGTTGGATGGCATCCCGACGATTTTCTTTGCGATGGCAGGAGCGAAAAGCCCGGCCGAATTGACCAGCAAGCCGCAACGCAGCTTCATCGGCTCGGCGCCGCCGACGTCGATCTCGATGCCGGCGTCGGTGACTCGGCCCTGATCCACCGGGCTGTGGAAGGCGAACATCGCGCCGCGCTCCTCCGCGTCGCCCTGCAGGGCCAGCATGTAGGAGTGGCTGTCGACGATGCCGGTGCTGGCGGAAAGCAGCGCCGCCGTGCAGTGCAGGTTGGGCTCCATGGCCATCGCTTCGCTGGCGCTGAGCTGGCGCATGCCTTCGACGCCGTTGGCCTCGGCGCGGCCCTTGATCTCGGCGAGCTTCGCGCTCTCCTCATCATTGGTGGCGACGATCAGCTTGCCGCAGTTGACGTGGGGCACGCCGTGCTCGGCGCAGTAGGCGTAGAGCAGGCGACGGCCGGCCACGCAGGTTTCGGCCATCAGGCTGCCCTTGGGATAGTAGATCCCGGCGTGGATGACTTCGGAGTTTCGCGAACTCGTCCCGGTGCCGATCCCTTCGGTGGCCTCCACGACGATGACCTCACGGCCGGCAAGGGCAAGGGCACGGGCCACGGCAAGGCCCACGACACCTGCGCCGATCACAACGCAGTCTACGGTTTCATACGAGGACGAAGTCATGATCGCATGCTAGAACCCGCCGTTCTTTCAGTCACCAAGGGCGGGTGTCGCAGGATGAAGGGCGCGTTGGTCACGGGAGCGGGGGTGCGGATCGGTCGTGCGTTGGCAATGGCGCTGGCGGCCGACGGCTACTTTGTTTTCGTTCACCACAACCGTTCGGCGGACGAGGCGCGGGAAACCGTGAAAGCCATCCAGTCCGCCGGCGGCAAGGCCAAGGCCGTCCGGGCGGATCTTGCGTCGGCCCGCCAGGCCGAGGCTTTGATCGGGAAGTGCCATGTGCCCGGCGTCAGCCTCTCCATGCTCGTCAACAACGCCTCGCTGTTCAAGCTCGACCGGGCGCCGACCGCCACGGCGGCCGATTTCGATCTCCACATGGCGATCAACCTGCGCGCGCCGCTGCTTCTGTCCCAGGCGCTGGCGCGGCAGCTGCCGGACAACGAGAAGGGCCTGATCGTCAATGTGCTCGACCAGAAGCTCTACAACCTCAATCCCGACTTCCTGAGCTACACGCTCTCCAAGGTCGGACTGCAGGGGCTGACGACCCTGCTGGCGCAATCCTTCGCACCCCGGCTGCGCGTGGCGGGCATCGCCCCCGGCCTCACGCTGCGCAGCGGCAGCCAGACCGACGCGCGCTTTGCCGAACAGCACGCCGCCAACCCGCTCGAAGTCGGCGTCACGACCGACGATCTCGTGCGCGCGCTGCGTTTCATCATGGCGACGCCCAGTTTCACCGGAGACACGCTGATCGTCGACAGCGGCGAGCATCTGACCGGCCGGCCGCGCGACATCGCCTTCGACAAGAAAAAGAAGAAGAAATGAACATGTCTGCCGTTTCGGACCGCCGCATCTTCATCCGCGACCTGCGCCTGCAGGTCTCGATCGGCATCTACGATTTCGAGCTGGCCAAGCCGCAGGCGGTCGTCGTGAATGTGGATCTGTTCCTGGCGCCGCCCGAGAAGGCAGCCGAAGACGATATCGCCAACGTGCTGAACTACGACGTCATCCATGACGGCATCGTTGCGCTGGCCAAGAGCAGGCATTTCAATCTGCAGGAGACGCTGGTCGACGCCATCCTCGACCTGTGCCTCGCCCAACGGCAGGTGATCGAGGCGCGTGTCTCGACGGAGAAGCCCGACGTCTACAAGGATTGCCGCGTCGGTTACGAGGCGGTCCGCCGCCGCGCGCAGAGCTGACGCGGCCGGCATCGATGGGTCCGTCCGCCGGTGCGCTGCGGCGCGCCACGATCGTCCTGCTCTTCGCGGCCCTGATCTGGGGATCGATGATTCCCGTCCTGGCGACGCTCGCCGAGCAGTACGATATCTGGTTGCTTTCCGGCACACGCTATCTGCTCGGGTTGCCGGTCCTGTGGCTGGCGGTATTGCTGAGCACGCCGCCGGCTGCGACGCCCGGCAAGCTGAACTGGAGCCGCCTGCTGAAGCTCGGCGCAGCAATGACGGGTTTTTCCGTGTTCTATACGTTCGGCGTCGCGAACACCCATCCGGCGACGGCGGCCATCGTGCTCATGTGTGCGCCGATCTGGGCGACGCTGCTGTCCCGGCTGATGCTGGGCGCCACGACGCCCCAAGGCTTCTTCACGACCCTCGTGCTGGTGGTGGCGGGCGGCATCGTCGTGGTCGCCGGGACGCCCGGCCGACAGCCCGGCGGCTACGGGCTGGAAGGCGGCGAGGCGCTGCTGGTGATCGCCCAGCTTTGCTGGAGCTGGTACTCGATCCGCGCCCAGCAATGGCTCTCCGATCGCGGACAGGTCGCGCTCTCGGCTCTCACGTCGACCGTGGCAAGTGTCCTGCTGGCGATCGTCTGTCTCGTGGTCTGGGGGGCAGGCGGCATCACCTGGCCCGTGCGTCCGCCGACGATCGGGGAATTGGCAATGATCGCCTGGGTCGGCGTCTTCGGCGTGGCGATTGCCATCCTGCTCTGGAACACAGGCGTCTCGCTGGTCGGCGTGCCGGTCGCGTCACTGTTCTCCAACTCGGCGCCGGTCTTTGCCATCGGTCTGGCGGCCCTGTTCGGGCATGAGCCGACCTGGCTGCAGCTCGTGGGCGGCGTGGTCGTGCTGGGTGGCATCGGCCTGCATCAGCTTCGCCAGATGCGGGCGGCGCGCTCGCGGCGCCTGTCGTCATGACCTCACGCGACCGCGGCCACCTCCTCGGCGCCTTCGCCGCGATGGTGTTCGTGGGCGCGAGCTGGGGCGCCAACGTGCCGATCAGCAAGGTCATGCTGGCGCATTTCGACCTGATCCCCCTGTCGGCTCTTCGTGCCGCGCTGGCCACGGTCGTGCTGATCCTGATGGTAGCAGCCGTTGAGGGGATCCGGTCGCTCAGGATCGATGTCGGCCTCCGCCGGTTCCTCCTGCTGGGCCTGATCATGGCCGGCTTCTTCGCGATGTATACGCTGGGCATCCAGTTCAGCAATCCGATCTCCGCCGCTGCCGTGCAGGTCGCGGGGCCTCTGGTTGCCGCCGTCACCGTGCGGCTGGCGACCGGCATGCGTTTCGATCCCGGCTTCGGCGTGGCGCTGGTCCTTACCGTGCTGGGTGGCGCCATCCTCGCCGCCGGCAGCCTGTTCGGCCGCGGCCAGGTCACTCTGGGTGGCGGCGAGTTCATCGTGCTGGCCTCCAACGCGCTCTGGACCTACTACAGCCTCAAAGCCCAGGCTTGGTTCGATCGGGCAAGCCAGCTCCACCGCACCTATGTGGCGTCACTCTCGGCCATGGGCTGGCTGATCCTGCTTGCGCTGGTCATGGTGGGAGCCGGTTGGGCGCGCCCGCCGATTGGCGAAGCGGACGGCTGGATCTGGACGCAGCTTGTTCTGCTGGCGGTGTTCGCCAGCGGCTTCGGCGGCTACTTCTGGAATGTCGGCGCCAGCCGGCTGGGCGTGGCGGTCGCCTCGCTTTGGGTCAACCTGGTGCCCTTTTTCGCCGTATTATGGTCAATGGCATATGGCTTCATGCCCAACGCGTACCAGATCGTGGGTGGCCTCGTGGCGTTGAGCGGCGTGGTCTACATGCAATGGCGCAAGCTACAGACGATGCAACGCTGAAACAGGCCGACCCTCTCGACATGACCCACCCGGATCTCAAGACCCGTCACTGCCGCTGGCTCACCGTTCCCGGCGCGGCCGACGAGCGAGGCAAGATCAACTTCCTGGCCTTCGACGACAGGCTGGGCTTCATGCCGCGCCGTCTGTTCTGGTTGCACGATATCGCGCCCGATCAGTGGCGCGGCCGGCACGGCCATCGCGAGTCCCATCTCGTGACGCTGGTCATGAACGGCTCGTGCCGGGTCCATCTCGACGACAGCCAGGTGAAGGAGACGGTCACGCTCGACGATCCCGGGCGGGCGCTGCACATCGGCCCGTTCGTCTGGCACGAGCTCACCCATTTCACGCCGGGCACGGTCATCCTGGTCATCGCTTCGACGCTCTACGACGAATCCGAGTATCTGCGAGACTACGAGACGTTCCGGCGCGAAGCGGCAGCGAGGCTCGCATGATCCCCTTTCTCGACATGAAATCCGTCTACGCCGAGCTCAAGCCCGAGCTCGACGCCGCCTATGCGCGGGTCATGGAGTCGGGCTGGTTCGTTCTCGGCAAGGAAGTCGAGGCCTTCGAGGCGGAGTATGCGGCCTTCTGCGGCACCAAGCATTGCGTCGGCCTGGGCAACGGACTGGAAGCGCTGGAGCTGGTGCTGCGCGCCTGGAATCTCGGCGCCGGCGACGAAGTGATCGTGCCGTCCAACACCTATATCGCGACCTGGCTCGCGGTGACGGCCGTCGGCGCCAAGGTCGTGCCGGTCGAGCCGACGCCGGGCGGTCCCAATATCGACCCCGATCGAATCGAAGCCGCCATCACGCCGCGCACCAAGGCGATCATGCCGGTGCATCTCTACGGCGAACCGGCCGACATGGAGGCGATCGGCGCGCTGGCCGCCAGGCACGGGCTGAAGGTGATCGAGGACGTGGCGCAGGCGCAGGGCGCGCGCGTGCGCGGTCGTCGCACAGGATCTCTGGGCGACGCCGGTGCCCACAGTTTTTTTCCAAGCAAGAACATCGGCGCCTTCGGCGACGGCGGTGCGGTTACGACCGACGATGCGGACTTGGCCGAACGGCTCCGGGTGCTGCGCAACTACGGCAGCCGGGTGAAGTACGTGAACCTGGAGCGCGGCTACAATTCGCGGCTGGACGAGCTGCAGGCGGCTTTCCTGCGTGCCAAGCTGCCGAAGCTCGATGCCTGGAACGAGCGACGTCGCCTGATTGCGGCGCGCTACGACGACAAGCTGGCCGGTATTCCGGGGCTCGGCTTGCCGAGGGTGCCGCAATGGGCGGAGCCCGTTTGGCATCTCTACGTCGTGCGTACCACCCGCCGCGCCGACCTCGTCAAGGCGCTGGAAAAGCAGGGCATCGGCTCGCTGATCCACTATCCGATCCCGCCGCATCTGCAGCAGGCCTATGCCGAGCTGGGGCAGGGCAAGGGCAGCTATCCGTTGGCGGAGGAGCTGGCCGAGACGGTGCTCAGTCTGCCCATGGGGCCGCACATGCCGGCGGAAGCCGTCGACGAGGTCGCGAGGGTGGTGCGCGAGACGCTGCGCACCTGATCCCCGTTACGGACTACATCTCCGGACCAGGGTGGATACCCCGATAGTTGCGCTGGTAGTCCCAGTACGAACTGTAGCCGTTCCTCTGCGGCGAGGAATACGAATAGGTCGTCGTCTGGTGGTAGGCCGGCGAACGGTAATAGGCCGGCGCCGAGTACGCATAACCCGGAGCGGTGGAATAGCCGTAGTTGTAGTTGTTGCGCGCGTAGTAGGGGTCGGCTGCGCAGGCTGCAACGGAAGCGGCAAGAACCGCCGCCGCGGCGACGCGAATGACAGGTCTCATGGCGGTCTCCTTTGCTGTCAGGAGATCAACACGAGCGTGCCCGGCCGGTTGCGATCGAAAGCAAGGCTTGGTTTCGGCGACGTCGATGTGTGCGGCAGCGGACCAACCTTCTGCAATCGATTGCACGAATGGAAAGGCGCTTTCTAGCCGGTCAGTCCGAGCCTTTCGCCGCGATAGGCGCCGCTCATCACCCGCTCCCACCAGCCGCGGTTCTCGAGGAACCAGCGTACGGTGCTGCGCAACCCGGCATCGAAATCATGGCGCGGCTGCCAGCCCAGCTCGGTCTTGATCTTGCTGGCATCGATGGCGTAGCGCGCATCGTGGCCGGGCCGGTCCGTCACGAACTGGATCAGCTTTTCATGCGGACGGGTGGCGGTGTTGGGCAGCATCTCGTCGAGCAGGTGGCAGATGCCGCGCACCACGTCGATGTTCCGACGCTCGCTGTCGCCGCCGACATTGTAAGTCTCTCCCGGCCGGCCCTTGCGCAGCACGAGGGTCAGCGCCTCGGCATGGTCCTCGACATGCAGCCAGTCGCGTACGTTCTCGCCCTTGCCATAGACCGGCAGGCTCTCGCCGCGGAGCGCACGGATGATCACCAGAGGGATCAGTTTCTCCGGGAAGTGATAGGGACCGTAATTGTTCGAGCAGTTGGTGGCGAGCGTCGGCAGGCCGTAAGTGTGGTGCCAGGCGCGCACGAGATGGTCCGACGCCGCCTTGCTGGCCGAGTAGGGCGAGTTGGGGGCGTAGGGTGTGGTCTCGGTGAACTTGCCCGTGGGGCCCAGCGATCCGAACACCTCGTCGGTCGAGATGTGCTGGAAGCGGAAGCGGGTGCGGGCCGCCTCGTCGAGCGTACGCCAGTAGGCGAGGGTCGCATCCAGCAGCACGTAGGTGCCGCCGACATTGGTCTCGATGAAGGGAGCCGCGCCGTCGATCGAGCGATCGACATGGCTCTCGGCGGCGAGGTGCAGCACCGCTTCCGGCTGGAACTCGGCGAAGATCGCGGTGACCGCCTCGCGGTCGCGAATGTCGACCTTGTAGTGGCGATGGCGGTTGCTCGCCCCGGCCTCGGCCAGCGATTCGAGATTGCCCGCGTAGGTGAGCTTGTCGACGTTGGCGACCGACCAGTCGGTGTCGCGGATGATATGGCGGACGACGGCCGACCCGATGAACCCGGCGCCGCCGGTGACGAGGATCCTCATGGGACCGTGTTCCTAGCGGCCGATCTGGGCGGCGCCAAGGCGCCACATCCTAGTGTCAGTGATGGAGGATCTGGCCGAGGAAGAGCTTGGTGCGCTCGTTCCGGGGATTGGCGAAGAATTCCTCGGGCTCGTTCTGCTCCACGATTTCGCCACGATCCATGAAGATCACACGGTCGGCGACGGCGCGGGCGAAGCCCATCTCGTGGGTGACGCAGAGCATGGTCATGCCCTC
>JAIUOY010000009.1:0-24340 GCA_020160995.1 Pseudomonadota bacterium
CCGCCATAGACGGCGCCGAGCGCGGCGGCGCTGTTGCCTTCGACGAAGATGCGGTCGCCGACATTGTCGGCCTTGCGGACCTTGATCTTCACCAGGTCGAGATCGACATGCTGCTTCACCCAGTCCCGGCCAAGGTTCATCGCCTTGACGTTGGAGTCGATCAGCTTTTCCTTGCCCTTGAACTGCTCGCCGAACAGCCGCTGGATCTCCTTCTCGTCGATGTCGAGCAGCACCGAGAGCGCACCGACATAGATGATGTTCTTGAAGAGCTGGCGCTGGCGGGCGTCGGTGTAGGTGGCATTGGTGATCGCCGTCAGCGGCACGCCAATCACGTTGATGTCCTCGCGGAACATCGACGAGGGCATGGGCTTGGTCGAATCGTAGAAGAGATAGCCGCCCGGCTCGATCTCCTTGACGTCCTCGGCCCAGGTCTGCGGATTCATCGCAACCATCATGTCGACGCCGCCGCGCCGGCCGAGATAGCCCTTCTCGGTGACGCGCACTTCTTACCAGGTCGGCAGGCCCTGGATGTTCGACGGGAAGATGTTGCGCGGGCTGACGGGCACGCCCATGCGCAGGATCGAACGGGCAAACAGTTCGTTGGCGCTGGCCGATCCCGAGCCGTTGACGTTTGCGAACTTGACGACGAAGTCGTTGACGGCAGCAATTGCCTGCGGTTTCACAGCGATTGGCCCTACATCTTGCGGCATGATTGCCCCGCGTGAGTCATTTCCATGTAGTACTTGCGCATATCCCACGCGCCGGTCGGGCAGCGCTCCGCGCACAATCCGCAGTGCAGGCAGACATCCTCGTCCTTGACCATCGCGCGGCCGGTCTTGAGGTCGTTGCCGATATAGAGATCCTGCGTCGGATTGATCGCCGGCGCGTTGAGCCGGGTCCGCAGATCCTTTTCCTCACCGTTCTCGGTGAAGGTGATGCAATCCATCGGGCAGATGTCGACGCAGGCGTCGCACTCGATGCAGAGGCTGCCGGTGAAGACGGTTTGCACGTCGCAGTTCAGGCAGCGCTGCGCTTCCTTGAAGGCGAGCTGCGGATCGAAGCCGAGTTCGACCTCGGCCATGATGTCCTTGAGCGCTTCCTGCTTGGGGCGGTGCGGAACCTTGAAGCGGTGGTCGATGGTCGGCGCGTTGTCGTAGCTCCACTCGTGGATGCCCATCTTCTGGCTGACCACGTTGACGCCGGGCGCCGGCCGTTCCTCGACATTCTCGCCCTGCAGGAACTTGTCGATCGAGATCGCTGCATCGTGGCCGTGGGCGGCCGCCCAGATGATGTTCTTCGGACCGAAGGCGGCATCGCCGCCGAAGAAGACGTTCTTCTTGGTGCTCTGCAGCGTCGTTTCGCCGAGCTGCGGCAAGCCCCACTTGTCGAACTCGATGCCGGCATCCTTCTCGATCCAGGGGAAGGCGTTCTCCTGGCCGATCGCCACAAGCACGTCGTCGCATTCGTAGAATTCGTCGGGCTCGCCCGACGGGACCAGCGAGCGGCGGCCCTTGGCGTCGTATTCCGCCTTCACCTTCTCGAACAGGACGCCCTTGATCTTGCCGCCCTCGTGCCGGACTTCCTTGGGCACCAGCATGTTCAGGATGGGGATGTCCTCGCCCATCGCATCTTCCTTCTCCCACGGCGAGGCCTTCATTTCCTCGAAGCCGGAGCGGACGATCACCTTGACGTCCTCGCCGCCGAGGCGGCGTGCGGTGCGGCAGCAGTCCATCGCGGTGTTGCCACCACCCAGGACGATCACGCGCTTGCCGATCTTGTCGATGTGGCCGAACGAGACCGACGATAGCCAGTCGAGGCCGATATGGATGTTGGCGGCGGCTTCCTTGCGGCCCGGTACGTCGAGGTCGCGGCCGCGCGGGGCGCCGGAGCCGACGAACACGGCATCGTAGCCTTCGCCCAGGATCTTCTTCATCGAGTCGACGCGCTGGTGGCGGAACTCGATGTTGCCGATGTCGGTGATGTAGCCCACTTCCTCGTCGATCACCGATTCCGGCAGTCGGAAATGCGGGATCTGTGTGCGGATGAAGCCGCCGAGCTTGGGATCCTGATCGTAGATCACGATCTCGTAGCCGAGCACCGCGAGGTCGCGCGCGACGGTAAGGGAAGCGGGGCCGCCGCCGATGCAGGCGACGCGCTTGCCGTTCTTGGCCGGCGCCTTGGGCATGCTGGCCTTGATGCCGTCGTCGTCCTTGTAGTCGGCGGCGACACGCTTCAGGCGGCAGATTGCGACCGGCTCTTTCTTGCCCTTCACAAGGTTTTCGTCTTCGACGCGGCTGCGTCGGCACGCGGGCTCGCAGGGGCGGTCGCACGTGCGGCCGAGGATCCCCGGGAAGACATTGGACTTCCAGTTGATCATGTACGCGTCGGAGTACCGTCCGTGCGCGATCAACCTGATGTACTCGGGGACGGGCGTATGTGCGGGGCAGGCCCACTGGCAGTCGACTACTTTATGGAAGTAGTCGGGATTGGCGATATCGGTCGGCTTCAACAGGAACTCCAAGCGGCGGCGGAGCAACAGAACTCAGATAAATGACAGTTCAGATTACCCTAAATGGGGGCGGCATTGGGGGATTATTACCACTCAGCGTCAAGAACTGTGTGAGCTAACCACTTGCAACGTCGCATTAAATCCCCTCACGGGCCGGAGGGGTTTGTGGCGAGTTTCCCCTAGCGGGACGGCCTGTAGGCGCTGGGCGAAACGCCTGAGGCCCGGCGGAACATCGCGCTGAAGGCGCTGACGCTGTCGTAGCCGAGATCGAGCGCCACATCGGTCACCGTTTGGCCACCGCCCAGGCGTCCCATCGCCTCCAGGACCCGTGCCTGCTGGCGCCACGCACCGAAGGTGAGGCCGGTCTCGGCGACGAACAGCCGGGCCAGGGTCCGCGGGCTGGCGTTGGCCGACTGCGCCCATTCTTCGAGGGTCCGCGGATCGCCCGGCTGTTCCAGCAAGATCGTACAGAGACGGCGTAACCGCCTGTCGCGCGGCATGGGCAGGTGCAATGGCAGCGACTGTTCGTGATGCAGCTCGTCGAGGATCAACGCCACGACATGACCGGCCGCGCCTCGTTCGTCGTAGTGCATCGGGAGTTCCGTCGCGCGCACGATCAGCTCGCGCAGCAGGGGCGAGACCTGCAGCACGCGGCAGACCTCGGGCATGCCGGCGGCGGCATCGTGCCGGAGATAGAGCGTTCGCATGGTGACGTCGCCCGACATGGTGATGGAATGGCGGACCCCGGCCGGCATCCACAGCGCACGCTGCGGCGGCACCACCCAGACGGCAGCATCGGTCGAGACGCGCATCGTGCCGACGGTCGCATAGATCAGCTGCGCGCGGGCATGGCGATGCGGCGCGATCTCGTGGCCCGCGGCGAAGTCCTTGGGCATGGCGGCGACCGCCCGCGCCACTCGCTGATAGTCCTCGGGGTTCGTCGAGCGGGCGACTGCGAAGCGCAGGGCGGCTTGGCGCTTTTGCGACATAAGTTGGCACTCTAGCGCAAGACAGCCAGCACAACCATGCCTACTCTGGTAGGTACCGGAGGAAGCGTAAAAATGAGTCACGGAAGCCCGACATCCATTCTGCTGAACATCGGCCATGCCATGGATCACTGGATCCTGGTGGTCTTCGCCTATAGCTGGGGCGTGATCGCGGGCGTCTGGGGCGTCGAATGGACGGAGCTGACGCCCTTCAACTACGGCGCGCTGTTCATGTTCGGCGCGGGCTCGCTCGTCAGCGGCCGCTTGGGCGACCTGTGGGGCCGCTGGATCATGATGGTGATCTTCTTTGCCGGAATGGGTGTCTCGGCGCTGATCATCGCGCTCTGCACCAACAAGTGGCAGATCGGCGCGGCGCTAACCCTGATGGGCGCCTTTGCCTCCATCTACCATCCGGTCGGTATCCCGATGCTCGTGCAGAAGGCGAAGAATCCCGGCTTCACGATCGGCGTGAACGGACTGGCCGGCAACATGGGGATCGCCATCGCCGCCGGCGTCTCGGTCTATATCGCCCAGCGCTTCGGCTGGCAGATGGCCTTCGTGATCCCCGGCGTCGTCTGCCTGGTCGCCGCCGTGGCTTTCGTCCTCCTGGTGCCGCGCGAGGAAGAGGCGCCGGCCAAGCGCAAGCCCAAGATGCTCGACCTGCCGCCGGCGGTGATGGCGCGCGTCTTCGGCATCATGACCTTCACCGCGGTGACCGGCAGCATCATCTTCAACTTCACGACCAACGGTAACGGCGAGCTGCTGCGCGAGCGCGTGAAGGGGGCCGTGCAGGATCCCGCCGAACTCGCGATGATGCTGTTCGTGATCTTCTCGCTGGCGTCGCTGGCCCAGCTCGTGGTCGGCAAGCTGATCGACCGCTATCCGCTGAAGAACATCTATCTGCCGATCGTGCTCCTGCAGGTGCCGCTGTTCCTGATCGCCTCGCAGGTGACGGACTGGGCGCTGTTCGTGACGGCGATCCTGTTCATGCTGCTGGTGTTCGGCGCCATCCCGTTCACCGACGCCATGATCGTGCGCTACATCGACGACCGCATGCGCAGTCGGGTCACCGGCGTGCGTCTGGCCATCGGCTTCGGCGTCAGCTCCATCGTCGTCGCCCTGATCGGCCCGGCCGTGAAGGACGCCGGCTTCCCGATTCTGCTGATGGTGTTGGCAGGGGTAGCCTTCTGCTCCTTCCTGGCGCTGTCGCTGCTTCCCAGCGAGCGCGACGTGCACAAGGCTTCCTCGTCGTTGAAGCCTGCGGAGTAAATGCCGCATCGCGCGACCGGACACTGGACCGGCGCACCGAAGCGCAACAACATCGCGACTTCCTCCTCTGCCGATGCGGAGGAGGAACGTCATGAAAGGTTGTTGCTATGGCCGCTGGTTCCGCCGTTCCTGTTCCTGCCTCCCATCTCGATGTCGCGCGCGACGCTGAGCCTGCGACCCGGGCGGCGAATGCCGCGATGGCGGCACGGCTGCCGTTTTCGGATACCGCGGATTTCGAGGCGGCCCAGCGCGGGCTGATCGCACCAGTGCCAGGTGGCATGGTGCGTACCGCAGGCGGCACGGTGCTGTGGAACCTCGGCGAATACGCCTTCATCGACGGCGAGCTGGCGCCGGCGACGGTCAATCCCAGCCTGTGGCGCATCGCCCGGCTCAATCTCGCCAACGGCCTGTTCAAGGTCACCGACCGTCTCTACCAGCTGCGCGGCTTCGACATCGCCAACATGACGGTGATCGAAGGTGACAGCGGCCTGATCCTGATCGATCCGTTGACCACCGCCGAAGTGGCGAGGGCGGCGCTGGAGCACTACTGGGCGCATCGGCCGAAGAAGCCGGTGGTGGCCGTGATCTACACCCATAGCCACGTCGATCACTACGGCGGCGTGCGCGGCGTGGTCGACGAAGCCGATGTGAAGGCGGGCAAGGTCGAGGTGATCGCGCCGACCGGCTTCATGGAGGCCGTGTCGGGCGAGAACGTGCTGGCCGGGCCGCCGATGATCCGTCGCGCGCAGTTCCAGTTCGGCTCGCTCTTGCCGCGCGGCGCGCGGGGCCAGGTCGATGCCGGCCTTGGCAAAGGGGTGGCGCGCGGTACGCCAGGTCTCATCGCGCCGACCCGGTCGATCGTGAAGCCGGTTGAAAAGCACACGATCGATGGCATCGAAATCGTGTTCCAGCTGGCGCCGGAAACCGAAGCGCCGGCCGAGATGCACATGTTCTATCCGCAGCTCGGCGTGCTCAACATGGCGGAAAATGCCTGTCCGCTGCTGCACAACTTCATCCCGTTGCGCGGCGCCGTCGTGCGCGATCCCCGCATCTGGGCCAAGTATATCGGCGATGCGATCGCGCTTTACGGGCCGCAGACCGAGATCTTGATCGGCCAGCATCACTGGCCGACCTGGGGCCGTGAGAAGGTGATCGACTACCTTGAGGCGCAGCGCGATCTCTACAAGCACATCCACGACCAAACCCTGCGCTACATGAACAAGGGCTGGCGGCCGGCCGAGATCGCCGAGCAGATCGACCTTCCGCCCGGCCTGGCCGAGCGCTGGTCGGTGCGTGGTTACTACGGCACGGTGAGTCACAATGTGAAGGCGGTCTACCAGCGATACCTGAGCTGGTACGACGCCAACCCCTGCAACCTCCATCCGCTGCCGCCCGCACCGGCGGCGCGGAAGTTCGTCGAATACATGGGTGGTGCCGCGGCGGTGATCACGCGCGCGCGCGCAGACTTCGCCAAGGGCGAGTACCGCTGGGTCGCGCAGGTCATGAAGGAGGTCGTCTATGCCGAGCCGGACAACCTCGAAGCGCGCGCGCTGTGCGCCGATGCGCTGGAACAGATGGGCTATCAGGCCGAGTCGGCGACCTGGCGCAACGCCTTCCTCTATGGCGCGCAGGAACTGCGCCATGGCGTCTTCCAGGTGCCGGCGCGATCCACCATGGGCGCCGATACGCTGGCGGGCCTTGCGACCGACGTCTTCTTCGACCTGATGGCGATCCGCCTCGACGCCGCCAAGGCGGCAGGGCAGGCGATGGTGATCAACTGGCACTTCACCGACCGCCGGGAACGACTGGCGCTCACGCTGAAAAACTGCACCTTGACCCACCGCATGGGCGAGGAGGCGCCAGACGCCAGTGCATCGGTCACGACGACGCGCGCGACGATGGACGACATCGTGCTGCGTCGCACGACCGTTGCCGATGCGCTGGCAGGCGGTGCGATGAAGCTCGAGGGCGACATGTCCAGGCTCGCCGCGTTGTTTGCAATGATGGAGCAGCCTGCCGGTATGATGTTCGACGTCGTCACGCCGGGTGAGGGGCGCTGACGGCGTGGAGATCGCTTGACATTGTCCGTGCCGACCCTTGTGATGCGCATAACGAATGCGTGCACAAGCGCGCGATTGGGAGGAACGGGAATGTCCAGAACGATGGGTCGGCGCCTGCTCGGCGCGACGGTGGCCGCTGTGGCCGCTCTGGGTTTTGCGGTTTCGGCCGCAGCTCAGGAAAAGAAACTGAAGATCGGCGTCATCTACGATCTCACCGGCCCGTTGGCCGGCGGCGGCTCGGAGCTGCAATACACCGGCGCCAAGATCATGATCGACGACTTCATCAAGAAGGGCGGGGTCGAAGGCTACAAGATCGAGGCGATCTATGCCGACGCCCAGAGCAAGCCGGACGTCGCGATCAACGAATCGGTCCGCCTGATCGAACAGGAGAAGGTCGACATCCTGCTCGGCTTCTTCTCTTCGGCGCAGTGCGTGCCGGTGGCCGCCCGCGTCGAGCAGCTCAAGAAGTTCATGTGGATCACGACCTGCATCTCCTCGGCGGTGCTGGAGAACAAGAACTACAAGTACATCTTCCGCCCTCAGGCCAGCGGCAACCAGTTCGGCCTGATGACCATGGACTTCATCGCCAACAACGCGAAGGCCAAGTTCGGCAAGGAGCCCAAGGACCTGCGCGTGGCGATCATCCACGAGGACGGCGCCTACGGTGTGGACGTCGCCAAGGGCAACGAGGCCGGCGCCAAGAAGGCCGGCTTCAATGTCGTGCTGAAGGAAGGCTATGCCGCGACCGCGCCCGACCTGTCGTCGATGGTCACCAAGCTGAAGCGCGCCCGGCCGGACGTGATCTTCCACACCGGCTACAATCCCGACATCACGCTGTTTGCCCGCCAGGCGCGCGAACAGGGCCTGAAGTTCGGCGCTCTCGTCGGCCACGGTGCGGGCTATGGCGTCTACGAAAAGCTCAAGGAAGGCATGGGCAGCGACGTCAACTACGTCTTCAACACCGATCCGATCTCGATCTGGCTCGCCAAGCCGGAAGGCCTCAATCCCAAGCTGCCGCCGGTGATCAAGATGGTCGGCGAGGAGTTCGACAAGGCCAAGCCCGGCATGGCGATCCGCTCGGCCCATGTCGGCATGGCGGCCAGCAACGTCTATGTGCTGCTGACCGAGGTCGTGCCGCGCGCCATCAAGAAGTATGGCGGCGTCGATCCGGAGGCGCTGCGCAAGGCCGCTCTGGAAGTCGACCTGCCCGAAGGCGGCACCATGCTGGGCTTTGGCGTGAAGTTCCCGGCCGACGGTTCGATGGCCGGCCAGAACGAGCGCTCGTTCCCGGTCGTGATCCAATACGTCGACGACAAGTCGTACGTGGTGTGGCCGAAGAGCCAGGCGCAGCGCGAAGCCGTGCTGCCGCTGCCGAAGGGCACGACCTACAGCAACCAGTAGGGCGGGGCCGCCAGACTGCCGATCGGACGTAAACGTTGCGTCAGCGAGGGTATCGACAGTGTTAGTCGTAAATGGGCTGGTGAAGCGCTTCGGCGGCTTCACCGCCGTCAACAACGTGTCGTTCAAGGTCGAGAAGGGCGAGATTCTCGGCCTCATCGGCCCGAACGGCTCGGGCAAGAGCACCATCTTCAACATGCTCTCGGGGACCTTCCCGCCATCGGCGGGATCGATCTCCTTCGAGGGGCGCGAACTCTCGGGCCTGGCGCCTCATCGCATCATCAATGCCGGTGTCGGCCGTACTTTCCAGATCCCGAGGCCGTTCCGCCGGCTCTCGATCTTCGAGAACGTGGCGCTGGCGGGTTACTACGGTCAGGGCAGCCATAGCGCCGCCAAGGCCAACGAGGCGGCCGAGCGGGCGCTGGCCATGGTCGGGCTGCCGACCGATCGGGCGGCCAGCGTCGACGGGCTGGGCGCCGCCGGCCTCAAGAAGCTGGAGCTTGCCAAGGCGCTGGCCACGTCGCCGAAGCTTTTGCTGGCCGACGAGAGTCTCGGCGGCCTCGACGAGAGCGAGATGGATCAGGCAGCCGACATGCTGCGCAAGATCCGCGACGAGCTCGGTATCACCATCATCTGGGTCGAACACATCATGGGCGTGCTGATGCGCGTGGTCGATCGCGTCATGGTCCTCGACCACGGCGAGAAGATCTCCGAGGGCCTGCCGAGCCAGGTCTCGAACGATCCGCGCGTCATCGAAGTCTATCTCGGCACCGACGCCCATTCGACGCAGGCGGCGGCCGCTGCTGCCGAAGCGCGGCGCTGACGGGGAACTGGATATGCTCGAACTCAAGTCGGTCGACGCGGGCTACGGCAGCTTCCATGCGCTGTTCGGCGTCAACCTCGACGTCAAGGCGGGCGAGGCCGTCGGCGTGATCGGCCCCAACGGGGCAGGCAAGACGACCCTGATGCGGGTGATCTCCGGCCTGATCCGGCCGACCAAGGGCAGCATCGCGATGCAGGGCACCGACGTGCTGGCCACACCCGCCCACAAGATCGTCGGACTGGGCATCGCCCATGTCCCCGAAAATCGCCGGCTGTTTCCGCGGCTGACCGTCGAGGACAACCTCAAAATGGGCGCCTATATGCCGGCGGCCCGCGCGCGCTATGCCGAGCGGCTGGAGTTCGTGTTCGACCTGTTCCCGCGCATGAAGGAGCGGCGTCACCAGCTTGCCGGCACTATGTCCGGCGGCGAGCAGCAGATGTGCGCCATCGGCCGAGCGCTGATGAGCGACCCGAAGCTGCTGCTGCTCGACGAGCCGTCGGCCGGCCTGGCGCCGGTCGTGGTGCAGCAGGTGTTCGAGCTGGTGAAGCGCATCCGCGCCGGCGGCCTGACGGTGCTGATCGTCGAACAGAACGTGCAGCAGGTGCTGCAGGTCGTGGATCGCGCCTACCTGCTGGAGGCCGGCTCGATCCGCACCTCGGGCACGTCGGCCGAGCTCCTGGCCAGCGACACGATCCGACAGGCCTACCTCGGTGTCTAGTTCAAGCGGGCCGCGTGCCCGCGCTCCGGTCTGGAGAAGGTGATGGGTTCATTTCTCGAAATCTTCGACATCTACCTCCTTGAAGCAGTCCTCAACGGGATCCTGCTGGGCGGCGTGCTCGCGCTGCTGGCGCTGGGCCTCAACCTGATCTTCGGCGTGATCGATGTGACATGGATCTGTTACGCCGAGCTGGTGATGATCGGCATGTACGGCATGTACTACCTCGTGCAGTACTACGGCCTGTCCTATTACGCCGCGGCGCCGCTCGCGATCCTGCTGGTGGCGGGGCTGGGCGCACTGCTGCACTTCCTGGTCATTGCACCGCTGCTCTCGTCTCCGCCGATCAACCAGCTCCTCGCGACAGGCGGCGTGCTGTTCGTGCTGCAGAGCTTCGCCACGGTCGCCTTCGGCATCGACTTCCGCAATCTCGGCATTCGCCTGCCGATCCTGACCCTGGGCGACATGCATCTGAGCTACTCGCGGCTGCTCGCCTTCGGTGCGGCGCTGATCGGCATGATCGTCGTCTATCTCTTCATGACGCGCACCTTCACCGGCACGGCCATCCGCGCCATCGCCCAGGATCGCCAGATCATGGCGCTGATGGGGGTCGACGCGAAGAAGATCTATGTCGTGACTTCGGCTCTGGGCGGCGCCCTGGCCGGGCTCGCGGCCTGCCTGCTGGTGCTGCAGTACGACGTGCATCCCTTCGTCGGCCTGTCGTTCGGTCCGATCACCTTCCTGATCTGCGTGCTGGGCGGGCTCGGCAACTTCGTCGGCGGCTTCGTTGCAGCCTTCCTGTTCGCCGAGATCATCTCGCTCGGCGGTCTCTTCTCTGACCTCGAGTGGGGTTACGTGCTGGCCTTCGCCTTCTTCATCGTGATGATGTTCGTCCGGCCTGCCGGCCTTCTGGCGAGGCGCTCGTGAACCTGCGCCAGTACATGCCCTGGATTGTCGGCGCGGCTCTGGTCGCGCTGCCTTTCGTCTATCGCGATCCCTATCACCTGCACATCCTGATCCTCATCCTGATCTGGTCGTTCGCCTATACGTCGTGGGCGGTGATGGGGCGGTTCGGCCTGGTCTCGCTAGGCCATGGCGGGTTCATGGGCGTCGGCGCCTATGTGACCGTGCTGTTGTGGAATCACTTCGGCCTGACGCCCTGGCTCGGCATTCCGGCGGCGTTGCTTTGCTCCGGCGCCCTGGCGATGGTCGTGGCCTATCCCTGCTTCCGGTTTCGCATCACTGGGCACTATTTCGCGCTGGTGACGCTCGCCCTGTCGGGCATCGTGCTGCAGGTCATCACCGCCACACGCAACCACACCGGCGGTTCGCTGGGTTACACGCCGGAACGTACCAAGGGTAACCATATCCTGGCATTGCAGTTCGACGACAAGGTCGTCTGGTACCTGATCGCCCTGGGCGTGTGGGCAGGCGGCCTGCTGATCTGGCACTGGATAGATCGCAGCATGAGCCGCTACGCCATGGAAGCGATCTCCGAAGACGAGGATGCGGCGGCGGCCGCCGGTGTCAACGTGACGGCGGAGAAATTGCGCATCACTGTCATTAGCGCGCTGATGACGGCGCTGGCCGGCGCTCTCTATGGTCAGTATCAGATGTTCATTTCGCCCGACACGGTGAGCGGCATCGGCATTTCCCTGCAGATGGTCTTCGCGGCGGTCGTCGGCGGAATCTACGTGGCACTCGGACCGACGGTCGGCGCGATCATCACTATTCTCCTTGCAGAGGCCCTGCGCATCGGTTTCGGCACCAAGGCCGTCGGCTGGGACAACCTCGTCTACGGCGTTCTGCTGGTCGTGTTCATCATCTTCCTTCCCAAGGGCATTCTTGGTAGCTTGCTGGCGAGTATCAAAACTCCCAGTAAGCGGCAGAATGGATGAATTCGACTTCGTAGTTGTGGGGGCAGGGTCTGCGGGCGGTCCGCTGGTCGACCGCCTGACTGAAAGCGGGCGATACAGTGTCCTTTTGCTCGAAGCAGGGCCGAACGACACCAGCCGCTGGATTTCGATGCCGCTCGGGTTTGCCAAGACCTTTCTCGATCCTGCAGTCAATTGGAAGTACGTGACGGCGCCGGAGCCACGGCTCGACGGACGGCGTATCTACTGGCCTCGTGGCAAGGTAGTGGGCGGCAGCAGTGCCATTAACGGCATGGTCTACATCCGCGGCCTGCCGTCGGACTACGACGGCTGGCGGCAGATGGGCAACGAGGGGTGGTCGTTCGACGATTGCCTGCCGTATTTCAAGCGGCTCGAGAGCTATCCTGGCGGCGAAACCGATCTGCATGGCGGCAACGGCCCCGTAAAGATCACGCAGGGCGAGTATCGCAACGAACTGAGCGACAGTTTCCTCGCCGCGTGCGCCGAAGTCGGCCTCCAGGCGACCGACGACTTCAACGGCACCAGCCAGGAGGGCGCGGGCTACTATCACGCCACCATCAGCAGCGGCCGGCGCAACTCGACCGGCCGCGCCTACATCGCCGAGGCCCGCAAGCGCCCGAATTGCCGGGTGATCACCGACGCGATGGCCGAGCGCATCCTCGTCGAGAACGGCCGGGCCACCGGGATCGCCTACCGTACGAACGGCGAGAGCCGGACGGCGCGCGCGCGTCGCGAAGTGGTGCTGTGTTCCGGCGCGATCGGATCGCCGCAGCTCCTGCAGCTATCTGGCATCGGACCAGGGGCGCTGCTGTCGCAACTCGGCATCCCGGTGGTGCGCGACGCGCCGGGCGTTGGGGAGAACCTGCAGGATCATTGGGGCATCCGTTCCACCTACAGGACCTGGTGGCGACTCACCATCAACGACGACATCAATATGATGCATCGACGGGTGAGCGCCGCCGTCGAATACGTCCTGATGAAGACGGGGCCGCTGACGGCCAGTCCGGCCTTTGCCGGTGCCTTTACGCGCCTGATGCCGCAGTCGGCCGAGGCGGATACGCAGTTCCATTTCTTCCCCTGGTCGACCGACCGGATCGATCGAGGCCCTCACAAGTTTTCGGGTTTCACGATCCTCGCGAACCAGTCGCGCCCGGAGAGCCGGGGGCATGTCCGTGTCGTTTCGCGCAATCCCGAGGATCATCCCGAGATCGTCGCCAACTATCTGTCGACGCCCAACGACCAGAACGCCGCGGTCGCGGCGATCAAGTTCACGCGCGTGCTGAGCCGCACGCCCGCTTTGTCCCGCATCATCACGGAAGAGCTGCTGCCCGGCTCCGAAGCCTGGACCGACAGCGACTTTCTCGACTACGCGAAGCGGGAGGGGCAGTCGGCCTATCACCCGGTCGGGACCTGCCGGATGGGACACAATGCGGACTGCGTCGTCGATCCCCAGTTGCGCGTGCGCGGGATCGAGCACCTGCGCGTCGCCGACGGATCGATCATGCCCACGCTGGTGTCGGGCAACACCAATGCCGCCTGCATGATGATCGGCGAGAAAGCGGCCGATCTGATCCTGGCCGACGCGCAATAATTTTTAGTCGACGCGCGATAGCGCCGAGATGCCGAGGGGGGCCGTCCGGCCGCGAATGGCCAGGGTCGGCAGCTGGGTAGCCTTGAGCCCGGCCGGCAGCTCGACGATTTGCAGCAGGTCCTGCGAGACGAGGATGTCGTGCCTCAGGTCCTTCGCCGCGTCGAGCAGTCGGGCGGCGACGTTCAGCGTGTCGCCGACATAGGCGATCTCGCGCCGCACGTCGCCGATCTCGCCGGCGACGATCTCGCCGCAATGAAGCGCGGCGCGGAACGTCGGGACGACGCCGTAGTGCTGGCGATAATACTCGGCATTGCGGGCGATCAGGTCGCGAGCCAGGAAGGGGCAGGCGAGGCATTCGCCGTCGGCCAGCGCCGTACCGATCGGCCAGGTCAGGATCGCCTCGTCGCCGACGTATTTGTGGATCTCCGCTTCGCTCTCGAACGCCGCTTCGGCGATGTCACGAAAGAAGCTGTTGAGCAACTCGTGGAAGCGGATGGGGCCCAGCGACTCGGCAAGGCCCGTCGAGTCGCGCATGTCGATCAGCAGAAACGCCCTTCGTTCCCGGCGCGGATGTACGTAGCGGCCGGTCAGGATGTTCTTCAAGGTCGAGAAACCGAGCAGGCTGCCCGTCTCGACGATCAGGTTGGCGAACAACGACATCGCGATGCCGAAGGCGATCGAACCCCGAAAGGCCGGGGTGAGGGCGAAGGGATCCTCGTCCGGAGCATGCGTCAGCACGCGCATGATCAACAGTCCGCCGACGATGACGACGATGTAGAACAGCACCTTGATGGTGAAGAAGGCCGCCCACGGCAGGCGTCGCAGGCGGCGCAACAGAGCGATGCGGCGGCCGCGGACTTCGGTGAAAGTGATCGGCGTGGCGATCAACAGCGAAGCGAGGACGCCGTGCCATGCTCCCCGGATCGCCGATTCGTCCTCCGCCCCGACGGCATATCCGAAATAGGCGCTGATGGCGGCGCTCGCGACGCTGAACCACAGGAAGAACCGCCATTCGCGGCGGGCGCGCCGCGACAGGGTCATGCCTTGGCGCGGCCGAGAGCCCGCTTGAAGGTCTCGTGATCGACATTGCCGCCGGAGCAGACGACCGCGACGGCTCGGCCTTTGACCGGCAGCTTGCCCGTGAGTGCTGCCGCCAGCGCCACGGCGCCACCGGGTTCGACCACGAGCTTGAACTCGCGGAAGGCCAGTTCCATCGCGTCGAGCACCTCGTCGTCGCTGACGACAAGGCCCGGCCCCAGCACTTTCTGGGCGAGCGGGAAGGTGACGTCGCCCGGCGTCGGCGCCAGCAGCGCGTCGCAGATCGAGCCCGACAGTTTCTCGTTCCTCTGCTTGGTGCCGGTGGCCAGCGAGCGCGCCAGGTCGTCGAAGCCCGCCGGTTCGCCGGCATGCACCGACGTCGTCGGGCTGATGCCCTTGACCCCGAGCGCGACGCCGGTCGCGAGGCCGCCACCCGAGCAGGGCGCAGCTACGGCGTCGAGCGTGACGCCCAGCGCCCTGGCCTGCTCGGCGATCTCGATGCCCGCCGTGCCCTGGCCGGTCAGGATCCAGGGATGGTCGTAGGGCGGCACGATGGTGGCGCCGGTCTTGGCGGCGATGCCCTGGCCGATCTCCTCGCGGCTGTCCTTGACGCGATCGTAGAGGATCACTTCCGCGCCGCTGGCTTTGGTATTGGCAACCTTGAGGGCCGGTGCGTCCGACGGCATCACGATCGTTGCCTTCACACCCAGCAGCCTGGCCGCTTCGGCGAGGCCCTGCGCATGATTGCCCGACGACCAGCCGACGACGCCCCTGGCGCGGTCGGCTTCGCCCATGGCGGCCAGGAAGTTGTAGGCGCCGCGCAGCTTGAACGAGCCGGTCCGCTGCAGGCACTCCGCCTTGATGAAAAGCCGGCCGCCCAGCGCACGGTTGACCCGCTCGTTTTCGAGCAGCGGCGTGCGGATCGTCACCCCGTCGAGGCGGCGGGCAGCGGCTTGAACATCGGCAAAGGTCGGCAACGAACTCATCGCGAAACACCTATCAGGTCGGGAAGCCCGGAAAGATCGCGGATTTCGCGCGCGAGTGCACCGGGTAGATTGTCGTTGGGAACGCCTGCCCGGTTCACCCAGACGGCGTGAAAGCCGAACTGGGCGGCGCCATGCGCATCCCAGCAATTGGAAGAAAGAAAGCAGACCTTCGTCGGAGGCACGCCGCAACGCGCCTCGACCAGCTCGTAGACGCGCGGATCGGGCTTGAAGATGCCGACCTCGTCGACGCTCAGAACGGCCTCGAAGGCGTCGGCCTGGCCGGACGCCGCCACCATCGGGTCGAGCATCTCGGGATTGCCGTTCGACAGGATGGCCATTCGCATGCCCGCGCGCTTCAGGCCGGCGAGCATGCCGGGGACTTCCGGAAAGGGATCGAGCGCCAGATAGGCGCCCATCAGTTTTTCGCGCACCGCAGTATCGGTGATGCGGTGTGCGGCGAGGCAATGATCGAGCGCTTCGCCGGTGACCTGCCAGAACTTGGCGTAGGTGCCCATGCTGTTGCGCAGCCAAGTGTACTGGATCTGCTTGGTCCGCCACATCTCCGACAATGCCTCGGCGGACCCTCCGATCGCGCCGCGATGGCGGGCTACGGCCGAGTTGAAGTCGAACAAGGTGCCGTAGGCGTCGAAGACGCAGATCTCGATGGCGGTCAGGTCGGCGCCCATCATTGCTCTCCGGAGGTGAATGGACGTAGGCTCACTCGCATGTTTATCGCCATCGTTCAAATCCCCATGAACAAGCGTCCGCGCGACGCCGCCGTCGATGCCGCGCGCAAATCCGCCCCAACCTATACGGCGCTCGGCGCCAAGGGGCTCCTGAAGAAATACTACCTCAACGGCGATGCCGGCGGTGGCGGCGTCTATCTCTGGGAATCCGAGGCCGCGGCCCGCGCCTGGTACACGCCGGAGTGGGAGAAGCGTATGGCGGCCGCCTTCGGGGCGACGCCGACCGTGACCTACTACGACAATCATGTCGTCGTGGACAACGAAGCCGGCAAGGTCCGCATCGAGGGTGAGTCCTGATGCAAAGGCGGCGTCTCGGACGCACCGGCCTCCAAGTCTCCGTTCTGGGCTATGGCGCCGGCGCGGTTGGCGGCCTGTTCACCAAGGGCGCTGCCGCCGACCAGGAACGCGCGATGGCGCGCGCGATCGAAGCCGGCATCAACTATTTCGATACGGCGGCGATCTACGGCAACGGCGAATCGGAGCGCAATCTGGGCCGCGCCCTGAAGGCGCTGAAAGCCGATGTCGTGGTCGGCACCAAAGTGCGTCTTGTCGCCGAGCATCGAAAGGACGTGGCGGGCGCCATCGTGCGCGGCATGGAAGAGAGTCTGAAGCGCCTGGGGCGAGACCATGTCGATCTCTTCCAGCTTCACAATCCGCTGGCGGCTCAGGACGCCGGCGACAGGCTCGCCGTGGACATTGCCCTGGAGCAGGTCGCGCCCGCGATGGAGAAGCTCAAGGCGTCCGGCAAGACACGCTTCATCGGCTTCAGCGGCGTCGGTGAACCGGCGGCATTGCTGCGCGCTGTCGAATCCAATCTCTTTGACACGGTGCAGGTCGTCTACAACGCGCTCAATCCCAGCGCCGGCGGCCCGATGCCGGCTGGCGCGCCGGGGCTCGATTATGGCCGTCTGCTCGACAGGGCGAAGGCTGCCGACATGGGCACCATCGTCATCCGCGCCCTGGCCGGCGGCGCGTTGAGCGGCACGACCGACCGCCACCCGCTTGCCATGCAGGACGTGCCGCCGATCGGTTCGGCACCCGACTTCGCCACCGACGTTGCGCGTGCCAGGCAGTTGGAGCCGCTGGTCCGCGATGGTGTGGCCGACAGCCTGGCGGAACTCGGCGAGCGCTACGTCATCTCCCATCCCGCCGTCTCGACGATGCTGATCGGCTACTCGACCTTGGAGCATCTCGAAGCTGCCATCGCGGCCGTCGAGAAGGGGCCGTTGCCGGACGCAGCCTTGAAGCGGTTGCGCTAGGAGCGTCCCAGCGCCGGCGGCACGGTGCGGACCTGGCCGTTCAGGCGATCGCGGTAGACGGCAGTGCCTTCCATGATGCGTTGCACGTAGTCGCGCGTCTCGCGGAAGGGGATGCTTTCGATCCAGTCGACCATGTCGATCTTGCTGGTCCGCGGATCTCCCATGGACTCCATCCAGCGCGCGACGCGGTTGGGACCTGCATTGTAGGCGGCGAGCGCAATCTCGTAGGAGCCGCCGAAGCGTTGAAGCATCTCCGCGAGATACTGGCTGCCGAGCTGGACATTGTAGGCGGGATCGCGCGTCAGCCTGTCCTGGATGAAGGGCACGCCGAGGCGGCCGGCGACGTCGCGCGCGGTTCCGGGCAGGAGCTGCATCAGGCCGAGGGCGCCGGAGGACGAGACGGCGGCAGCGTTGAACGAACTCTCCTGCCGCGTCACGGCCAGGGCGAGGGCGCGCTCGACCGAGCCGGTCGCACCGAGATCGACCACGGGGAAGGCCGCATCGAACAAGGTCACGCCGTTCTGCGGCGCGCGACGGGCGATGGTCAGGCCGACATCCGGACGCTTCAGGTCGAGGGCGAGCTGGGCCAGCAGCGCGGTTTCACCCGGTGCCTTCACCAGCCGGGCAAGCTGCAGCAGGAAGGGCCGCGTCCGCTCGAAGTCGCCCGCCTGGCCGAGGTAGCGCGCCATCGTCGCGAGATCGCGCCCGTCGAGCGACTGGCGATCCGTGGCTGTCGCGACCGGATCGCCGGGCAGCTTCGCGCTGCCGGCCGCTGCCTTGCGCGCGGCAAGCTGGCCGTAGAAGGTTTGGCCGTAGCCTGCGGCGCGGGCGTACCAGTTGCCCGCCTCCTTGGCGCGGCCGGCGGCTTCGTGCGCGCGGGCGAGCCAGTAGGCGCCGCGGCTCTTGGAAATGTCGGTCGTGACGCCGTCATGCAGCTTCTGGAAATGCTTTGCCGCGTCGGCCGGCTTCTTGAGCTGGCGGAGCGCTACCCAGCCCGCGAGAAACTCGGCATCGGCGAAAGCGACGCCCTTGGTAAGGCTATGGCCTGACGCGACGGCGTAGGCATCGGCAGGCCGGTTCGCCGCCAGTAGATCGCGTGCGAGTTGATTGCGCTCGTTCCACCAGGCGTCGGGCAGATTGGTGGTGGGGCCGGCAAACGCCGTCTTGGCCTCGTCGAGATTGCCGGTGCGGCGCAGCCACTGCACGCGCTCCAGCCGCAGCGTGGGCTCGTTGAGCTTTGCGGCCGACACGTTGCGCAGGAGTTTTGCCGCATCGGCCGCGCGCGTCGCCATGGCGAGCCGCGCGCTGGCGACCGGCTGATAGTCCGGCGGCAACTTCGACAGAAGCTCGCGCGCCACCTCGACGCGACCGCTGCGCAGAATGCGGTCGAAGCGCGCGATATGGTCGGGCCCGGTCAGGAGCTGGGCGTAGCGGTTGAGGAAGTCGTTCTCGTCCGAATTGCGCAGGGTCGCATTCTGCCAGGTATCGCGCGCAAACCTGGTCACGTCGTTGGGGCTCGCGGCCTGCGCGGCTTCGAGACGGCGCATATGGCCGTTGCTGGTGAGTGGCGGGAAGGCGGTGAAGTAGCGGACGATTTCCTGTGCAGGCGTTTCCGCCGCCATCCGCTCCTCGGCCTGGCGGCGCAGCACTTCGGGCTCCGGCCAGTCGCCATTCTCCCGCAGGAAGCGCCAAGTCGAAGCGAAATCGGCATCGGTCTTGGGAGCGGCGCGCAGGATGCTCCAGGCGATGTAACGGTCGAGCAGAGGCTGGCGGAAATTGGCGACCGCCGCGCGCGCATCGCTCCAGCGGTTCTCGTCGATGGCCTTGAGAGCGGCGGTGAAGGCCGCAGCCTCGGCCGGGCTCAGCGGCTTGGCCGGCGTCGCGGCCTGGGCGACATCGCTGCTCTCGGCCGGCGGCGGTGCGGTTTGCCTGGAGGTCGGCGCAGGGGCCGTGGAGGTTGCCGGTGCCGACGGAGGCGTGTTGCCGTGGTCGGTCGGTACGCGCCGCAGGCCGGTGTTGGGGGCGCCGGAGACGGGCTGGTCGCTGCCCTGGTCGCGCAAATTCTGGGCGCTGGCCACGGGAGCCAGAGCAGGCGTTGCTGTCAGAAGAGCCAGCAGGAGGAGGGAGGACTTGTTCTTCTTCACCCAGGAATCGTAGGCAGGGAGTTGGGGCATCACAATGGCAAGTTGCTCACCTTGCGGGGGCCTAACCCGGGGCTTAGAGTGAATTTATCAAGGCAAAATCGGAGGAAGCCATGTTCACCGGGTCGCTCGTCGCGCTGATCACGCCGTTCAAGAACGGGTCGGTGGACGAGAAGGGATTCGAGAAGTTCGTGGCCTGGCAGATCGCCGAGGGCACCGACGGGCTGGTCCCGTGCGGCACGACCGGCGAATCGCCCACGCTCTCCATGGAAGAGCACAAGCGGGTCATCGACATCTGCATCCAGACGGCCAAGGGCACCGGCGTTCCGGTGATCGCCGGGACCGGCTCGAACTCGACCGACGAGGCGATCGAACTCACTCGCCACGCCAAGCAGGCCGGCGCCGACGCCGCCATGCTGGTCGTGCCCTACTACAACAAGCCGACCCAGGAAGGCCTGTTCCAGCATTTCAAGGCGGTGGCCGAAGCCGTCGATATTCCGATCCTGCTCTACAACGTGCCGCCGCGGACCGGCGGCGACATGCAGGTGGAAACCGTGGTGCGCCTGTCGCAGGTCCCGAACATCATCGGCATCAAGGACGCCAGCTACGACATGGCGCGGCCGACCCTGACCAAGCTCAAGGCCAAGAAGGGCTTCATCCAGCTTTCCGGCGAGGATGCGAGCGCCGTCGGCTTCCTGGCGCAGGGCGGCGATGGGTGCATCTCGGTGACGGCCAACATCGCGCCGCGCCTGTGCGGCGACATGCACGATGCCTGGAAGAAGCGCGACCTCGACAAGGTGTTCGAGATCCAGGACCGGCTGATGCCGCTGCACAAGGCGCTGTTCGTCGAGACCAGCCCGGGCCCGGTGAAGTACGGTGCCGAGCTGCTGGGGCAGTCGGCCGCCAAGATGCGCCTGCCTCTCGTCGAATGCACCGAGGCGACCAAGAAGCAGGTGCGCGAGGCGATGATCCACGCCGGCCTGATCAACTAGCCGATCTCCAGAGTCCCGATAGCACGAGCGTCCTGTGGCCAAGAAACCGGAACTGGACCGCACCGTTGTGGCCCAGAACCGCAAGGCGCGGCACAACTACTTCATCGAGGAAACCTTCGAAGCGGGCCTGGCTCTGACCGGCACCGAAGTGAAGTCGCTGCGCGGCGGGCGCAGTACGATCGCCGAGTCCTATGTGACGGAAGAAGGCGGCGAAGCCTGGCTGGTCAACGCCAACATCCCGGTCTACGCCTCCGGCAATCGCTTCAACCACGAGCCGCGGCGGCCGCGGAAGCTGCTGCTGCACAGGAAGCAGATCAACAAGCTGATCGGCGCCATCCAGCGCGAAGGCCGCACCGTCGTGCCGCTGCAGGTCTATTTCAATCCGCGCGGCCGCGCCAAGATCGAGATTGCCCTCGTCACCGGCAAGCAGGCGCACGACAAGCGCCAGTCCATCAAGGATCGCGACTGGCAGCGCCAGCGCGCCCGGTTGATGTCGAGTCGTCGCTGAACCTTCGGAGGGGAGCCCCCGCATGAGTACCGTTCTGATCACCGGCGCCGCGCGTGGCCTTGGCCTCGACTTCGTGAAGCAATACGCAGCCAAGGGCTGGAAGATCCACGCCTGCGCCCGCAAGCCGGAAGCGCTGAAGGGCATCCAGGGCGACATCCACGCCCACAAGCTCGAAGTCACCGACTATGCGGCGGTCAAGGTTCTGGCGGAGAAGCTGTCGGGCGAGGCGATCGACGTGCTGATCTGCAACGCCGGCATCTCTGCAGGAAGAGCCTCGGCTCTAGGCGAGATAGACCCGGCGACATGGCGCGACGTCTTCGAGGTGAATGCCCTGGCGCCGTTGATGATGGCGGGAGCCTTCGTCGATCACGTCGCACGGTCGAAGGATCGCAAGCTGGTGGCCATTTCGAGCCGCATGGGCAGCATCGCGAACAATGGCGGCGGCAGCTACGCCTACCGCGCCAGCAAGACGGCGTTGAACATGGAATGGAGCTGCGTCGCGCGCGACGTGGCGGCAAAGGGCGTGACCTGCGTGGTGCTGCATCCCGGCTGGGTGCAGACCGACATGGGCGGCGCCCAGGCCACGCTCACCATTGCCGAGAGCGTGCCCGCGATGGTGAAGGTGATTGACGGCCTGAAGCCCGCCGACAACGGCCGGTTCATCAATTACGATGGCAGCGCGATCGACTGGTAACCCGGGCGGAAACCGATGCTGCTCAGCGAAGAACAGACCCTGATCCGCGACACCGCCCGCGCCTTTGCGCAGGAGCAGGTGCTGCCCAATGTCCGCGCCTGGGAGGCTGCGGGCGAGATCCCTCGTGCGCTTCTCGCCGAGATGGGCCGCATGGGCTTCATGGGCATGTGTGTGCCCGAGGAATGGGGCGGTGCCGGCTCCGACATGGTCTCCTACGTCCTGGCGCTGGAGGAGATCGCAGCAGCGGATGGCGGCCTGTCGACGGTGATGAGCGTCAACAACTCTCCCGACTGCGCGGCGCTGCAGGCCTACGGTTCGCCCGAGCAGAAGGAGCGCTGGCTGAAGCCGCTGGCGCGCGGCGAGATGTTGGGCGCCTTTTGCCTGACCGAGCCGCACGCCGGTTCTGACGCCTCCAATCTCAAGACGCGCGCCGAACGCCGCGGTAACGGCTGGGTGCTGAACGGTGTGAAGCAGTTCATCACTTCGGGGCGCACCGCCGATGTCGCGCTGGTCTTCGCCGTGACCGATCCCGCGGCGCCCAAGCGCGGCATCTCCTGTTTCATCGTGCCGACCAAGACGCCGGGCTACCGCGTCGCCTCGGTCGAAAAGAAGCTCGGTCAGAAATCGTCCGACACCTGTCAGATCGCCTTCGAGGAGTGTGTGGTCGGTGCCGACGCCATGCTGGGCGCGGAAGGCGAGGGCTATCGCATTGCACTGGCCAATCTGGAGGCCGGCCGCATCGGTATCGCCGCCCAGGCCGTCGGCATGGCGCGGGCGGCGTTCGAGGCCGCACGCAGCTACGCCAACGAGCGTGTGGCCTTCGGCACGGCGATCGCCAACCATCAGGCGGTGCAGTTCCGGCTGGCCGACATGGCGACCAAGGTGACCGTCGCCCGGCAGATGGTTCTGCATGCGGCAACGTTGCGTGCCGCTGGGCGCCCATGCCTCACCGAAGCCGCAATGGCCAAGCTATATGCTTCGGAAATGGCCGAGGAGGTGTGCTCGGCCGCCATTCAGATCCACGGCGGCTACGGGTACGTTTCCGACTACCTTGTGGAGAAGATCTGGCGGGATGTTCGCGTCTGCCAGATCTACGAGGGTACCAGCGACGTTCAGCGCATCCTGATCGGCCGCGGATTGGGTTCTTTGTAAGGCCCGTCTTTTCCTTGTTCCTGGCCCCGACGCGTGCAAAGCTTATCGGGTGTGTAAATAAGGCCGCAGAAGCGGTCGGGGGAGCTGGGAGAGCCGGGCGACGGATGGTCGGTCGTGCGCCGTAACTTAGTGAAAGTCATTGGCCTCGCCGCAGTGCTGGTTGCGGCGGCGGGACTTGTTGTCGCCCAGGATAAGGCCCAACCGCCTGGAAAAACCGGCGAATATGGGCGCGTCATCCAAATGCAGACGGCCTTCAGCCCGGCGCTTCCAGGCTCCGGCGACGGCGTTCGCGTCTTCACGCGTACTGTCAAACACATGTCGGGCGGGGCCCTGGCCATCAAGATCATCGAGCCGGGGCGGGTGACGCCAACTGCCGACATGGTCGATGCCCTGCAGAACGGCGACCTCGAGGCCGCCTTCACCTGGTCCGGCTATGCCGCCGCCAAGGCGCCGGTATTCGGGGTCTTCGCCACGGTACCCTTCGGCCCCGGCCCGGAGGACATGACCTCGTGGATGCTGGAGGGCGACGGCAGCCGCATCCACCGCGAGGCCTACGAGAAGCTGGGCATTGCCGGCATTCCGTGCGGGATTCAGGGCCCCAAGGGCGGCGGCTGGTTCCGCAGCGACGTCAACACGGTGGCCGACTTCAAGGGCCAGCGTCTGCGCTATGGCAAGATGGCCGCGGAAGTGATTGCCCGCATGGGCGCCGTGCCGGTCCCGCTGCCGCCGGGCGAGTTCTTTTACAAGTTGCAGCAAGGCGTCGTGGATGGCGGCGAGATGTCGACGCCCGCCATGGACGCCGCCCTGGGCTTCGACAAGCTCGGCCTGCCTTACTACATGCCGGGCTGGCAGCAGCCCTCGGCCGTGCTCGATTTCCTGATGCGCAAGGACAAATGGGCGGCGCTGCCGGCGGCGTTGCGGGTGCAGATAGAAACCGCTTGCCGGGCAAATATCGCCTGGATGCTGGGCCGCTCGCCCAATGTGCAGGCCATCGCGATGGAAAAGCTCAAGGCGTCGGGCGTCGTGATCCGCGAATGGTCGGCAGATGTGCTGGCCGCCTTTCGCAAGAACACCGAAATCGTGCTGAAAGACCAGGCCGAACGCGATCCTGATTTCGGCGCCGCCCTCGCCAATCAGAGGGCTTTCGTTCAGCAGTCCGCGAGTTGGCGGGTCATGTCCCGCCTGCCGAGCCCGCAGCAGCCCTAAACGACCATAAGCGCTCGCTTGCACGGGGCCGCCGGTCCGGGCAGTTTTGCTCGGACATGACTGTACTTTCTTCCCAGATCGACACCCGTTCCGACACCTTCAAGCGCAATGCCGAGGCGATGCGCGCGCAGCTCTCGGATTTGCGCCAGCGCACCGACCGGATCCGCCTGGGGGGTGGTGAGGACTCGCGCAAACGCCATGTGGCACGCGGCAAGCTGCTGCCCCGTGAGCGGGTGCGGGCGCTGCTCGATCCCGGTTCGCCGTTTCTCGAACTGTCGCCGCTGGCGGCGCTCGACATGTATGACAACGAAGCGCCCGGGGCGGGCGTGATCACCGGCATCGGCCGCGTCAGCAGCGTCGAATGCGTGATCG
>JAIUOY010000103.1:0-30372 GCA_020160995.1 Pseudomonadota bacterium
CCCCCTTTTTGCAGACGGCGGTCGCCAAAACCGCCAAGACCGTACTCGATCCCCGACATCCAACTCTCCGACCGCTGTGCTCCGGACAGAGAATCGATCCGCATCACACCGCGCAACTACGATGTGTGAATGCGATAGATTTGAATGGGGAGGATGGCATGAACCTACGCGGCCTGAGTTACTTCTTGCACTCGAGCTTGGTGAGGCGCGGCGAGAAGGTCGGGAGCGCCGTCGAGGCGCCGGCCGGCCAGGCGCGGGGCCAGGCCTTGTCGGCGAGCTTCTTCTCGACGATCGGCACCAGCAGGTTGAAGGCCGTCCAGGCGCGGATTCGCGTGCCGGCGTAGTTCGTGTGCACGGCGTCGGTGAAGAGATCCGGATCGAACGGCATGATGCCCGCGATGTCGAGGAAGTCGATGCCGTGGGTGGCGGCATACTTGGCGAACAGCCGGTTCTGGAACTTCGCCAGCCGTTCGAGGTCGCGATAGCGGTACGGCCAGTTGGCGGCGTTGAGCTGTTCGATGATGTACTTGTGGCGGACCGGATCGACGACCAGCCCGTCCTTCACCATCAGGAAGAACGACGCGAGCGCCATGTCGGCGCCGATCGTCGCGAGATCGCCGCGGATCTGGTCGAGGTCCTTCTTAATGATGCTGAGGCTGACCGGCAGGTTGGCAAAGTCGAGCTGAGGCGACATCTCGTCGAGTCCCTCGGGCCAGACGACCTTGTAGTCGGGCTTGGGCCATTCGCCGCCACCGCCCGTGCCGGCGCCGGCAATGGCGAACGCCGCCTGGACGCGGCCGATCAGGGCGGAGTAGCGCGCACCCTCCTTCAGCCACGCGACTGCGGCCGGCTCCTGCGCGTTCGAGGGCCGCGCGATCGGATCCGTCGGCACCTTCTCGACGATCGACGCCGGCCGGAACTGATTGCCCCCCTCGTGATAGACGACGAGATCGGGACGCAGCGGCAGAACCTCGGTGCGCACGATGGCGGCCAGGTCGGCCGCGATGATGCTCTCGCGGCCCGCGTTCAGGACCTCGAACCGGATGCCGAGGCCCTTGGCCCTCGACCACATGTTCATCCAGTGGCCGACATACTCGGGCCAGGAGTACGGAAGATGATGCGCCTCGACCACGGTCGAGGACCCCACGAAGACGATCCGGACGGTCTTCTCAGGCCGCGGATTCTCGATCGGAGGACCGCGCCAGCCGATCTGGTTGGTCGTGAGGCCGCTCGGGATCGTGACGTCGGGCAGGAAACGATAGGGCGGCCGCTCCTGGCCGTCGGGCGGGTCGTAGAGGAACAGCTGGCCCGGTGCGTGGCGCAGGAACCAGTGATTGCAGGGATCGCCGGAGAAGCGGGTGTTCCACACCTTGAAGGCATCGGAGGGACGAAACCACATGCCGCCGACGGGGTTGGCCTCGACGAAGCGATAGAGGCGCTCCCAGTCCTCGGGGATGGCGCGCTTGTTGGGCAGCGGCGCGGGCTCGGTGGAGAACCAGACGCGCTCGACGCCGGGTGCGCGCGGCACCTTGTCGACGGACTCCTGCTTGACGCTGGCCAGCCCGGTCGGCTCGCTGAGCGGCATGTAGAAGATCGTGTAGCCGTCGATGTAGCGGACGACACCCTCGGCAACGACCACACACAGCGCGATCGAGACCAGGAAGAGCAGCGCGTCCTTGATGAGGCGCATTATTTGCAGCCCTTGCCCTGGTCTTTGCACAGACCGTCCAGCAGCGTGTTGAGTTCCGGCACCATCATCGTGGTGAAGGCGGCCATCGCCGCACCGTTGGGATGCGGATCGGGAACCGTCACCCAGAGGCTCGCCGGGTCGAGATTCTGCACCGTCGGCAGCATGTCGAAGAACGGCACGCCCAGCCCCTCGACGTCGGCCTTCACCTTGGCGGTGACTTCGGGGAAGGGATAGGGCTTCAGCTCGCGCAGTTCGGGAATGTTAAATACGACCAGCTTCACACCCATCTCGCGCGCCGTCGTGGCGAACCCCTGTATGGCCTTGCGCGTCTGCTGCCAGCCGGCGGCATCGTCCCTGTAGAGTTCGCGGTAGTAGCGCTTCCAGTCGGGCGCCTCGCCGAACTGGCGCATCAGCGAATCGAGTCGATACTTGAAGACGACCCACGCCGCCGAATGCTCGTCGAGCCACGAGGTCTTGCCGTAGGTCGGCATCGGCTCGGCATCGTTGATGAAATAGCTCAGCACGATGATGTCGGGCTTCAGCTTGGCCGCGCTGTCACGGAACAGCGTGAGTTCCTGCAGCGTGTTGTGATTGCCCACGCCCAGATTGTAGCTGTCGACCTTGCGGCCTTCCTTGAGCAGGGCCGCCGTGACGCGGGCCGCCGCGGTCTCGTTCTGGGCGACGCCCCAGCCCAGAGTCGTCGAATCGCCCACGAAGGCGATGCGCGCCACGCCGGCCGGCGCCTTCTCCGGAATCTCCGACGAGCGGAAGCCACGCGAATCGGTCGTCACCTTCACGCCCATGAGCTGGGCTTCGGCATTGGGACGGTGGCGATGGCCGAGATCGGGATGCATGTCGCGCACCTTCACGTCGCGTGCGTAACGCCACATCTCGAGTTCGTAGAGCATGCCGTTGTCGAGAAACAACCGCGTCATGCCTTCGAGGCAGAGTGCACAGACAGCCGTGAGGACCACGACGAGAAGCGTATTCTTGAGAAAATTCATCGACCTTGTCGCTCGAGCGGTTCATCCAGAAAGCACGCGGACGGACGTCCAAGCCCTCGGACGGGACGCGTTGGCTGGGGCGCCAGGATTCGAACCTGGGAATGGAGGAATCAAAATCCTCTGCCTTACCGCTTGGCGACGCCCCAGCAGGCGCTCGTTCGGGCGGGCGGGAACATAGTGGGTTGGCGCGGGGGCGCAACCCCGCTGCGTCAGGCGGCCTGCGCGGCCTTCTTCAACGCGGCGCCGTGGACGAACGTCCCGTCGGCATAGAGAAGCGGCGAGGCCGTCTCATGCAGCGCCACGTCGACGATCTCGCCGATATAGATCGTGTGCGTCCCGGCGGAGAGTTCGGTGACCAGTTTGCAGTCGAACGAAACCGGGCAGCCCTTCAACACCGGCGCGCCGGTGGTGAGCGTGGTCCACTCGCCCAGGTCGTTGAACCTTTCGTCGCCCTCGATCCCATCCATGCCGGCGAAGCGTTCCGCCAGCTTGCGATGCTCGGGACAAAGGATGTTCACGCAGAAGAACCCGGCCTCGCCGATCGGATCGTGGGCACTCGCGGTCTTGTTGACGCAGACCAGGATCTGCGGCGGTTCGGCCGAAACCGAGCAGACCGCCGTGGCAGTGAGACCGCCCCGCTGGTCCTGAAGCTTGGTGGTGATCAGGGTTACGCTCGCCGCGAGGTGGCGCATGCCCTTCTTGAAGGCTGCCGCATCGATACTCATGGCGTGACTCTAGGCCACGCCGACCGGCGCCCGCCACTGCAAACGACGGCAAAAAACGACCGCTAACCCTCGGGCCGGCCAGCGAAATCGGCCGAACCCGGGCGAATTCTACAGCCTCCCTGTTGCAATAAAACCTTCATCAGACTGTCGCTCTTTGAGGTTGCCCCCTCCCTCGCGGTCGTTACGGTCGAACGGATGCCTGCCTCCGGGTCCCGAATCGCCGCCGAAACGCCCCCCGACGTCGCGCTGCGGCGGATCGCGGCGGCCTGCCGGGCCGACCTTTCCAAGTATCGCGCGATCGTTCTGGAGAGCCGCCGCCCCATCGGCATCCACCAGGCCCGCGTCGCGCTGCGGCGCCTGCGGGCGGCTTTCAGCGTGTTCCGCCCCGCCGTGGATGGGCCCGAGGTGCGGGCGCTTTCGGCCGAAGCGAAGTGGCTGGCAGGGGAATGCGGACCCGCACGTGATCTGCATGTTTTCCTGACCGAGAGCGTCACGGACGTCCCGCCGGTTGTGAAGCGGGTGGCCGCCCGGCTGGCCTCCAGCCATCTGCAGCGCGCCCGCGCCGCCCTCTCCAGCGCCCGCTATACGGCCTTCGACGAACGGCTCCAGGCCTTCGCGGACGGCGCGCCGGAGGCCGAACCGTCCCCGGACGGCAAAGCCGCCCGCCTCGACACGTTCGGCCGCGCGGTGCTGGACGCCCGCCACGGCAAGGTCGTTCGCCGCGGCCGTTCGTTCGCCACGCTGGGCGAGGAAAAGCTCCATCGCCTGCGCATCGGCATCAAGAAACTGCGCTACGCCGCGACCTACCTCGCGCCCGCCTTTGCGTCGCCTGCGGCCAAGCCCTATATCGAAGCAACGGTGCGCCTGCAGGGCGCGCTCGGCGCCTTGAACGATCGGGCGACGGCGGCCCGCATGCTGGCCGACATCGCCACGGCCGCCCGTCCCACCGAGGACACGGCCGCGCCGCTCAAGGTCCTCGCCCGGCAGGCGGCGAGCGGCGAGAAGCGCCGCCGCCGCAAGCTCGAGCGGGCCTGGAAGGAGTTCAGGAAGGTCGGGCGTTTCTGGCGGGCGTGAAGCCAGAACACAGGATTTCCCCATGAGCGACCCGCAGAACGCCGCCGAGCAGCGTATTCCCGTCACCGTGCTGACGGGCTTCCTCGGCAGCGGCAAGACCACCCTGCTGAACAAGCTGCTGCGCCGGCCGGAACTGGCCGACACCGCCGTCATCATCAACGAGTTCGGCGAGATCGGCCTCGACCATCTGCTGGTCGAGAAGTCCGACGACGAAGGCATGGTGACGCTGAATTCCGGCTGCCTGTGCTGCACGGTGCGCGGCGATCTGGTGCGCACCATGAGCGAGCTGTTCCTGAAGCGCTCGCGCGGCGAGGTCTCGCCGTTCAAGCGCATGGTGGTCGAGACCACGGGCCTGGCCGATCCCGCCCCCATCCTGCACACGCTGATGACCGATCCGCTGCTCGCCTCGCGCTATCGCCTCGACGGCGTGGTGACGACGGTCGACGGCGTGAACGGCGAGAGCACGCTCGACAACCACGAGGAAGCCGTGAAGCAGGCCGCGGTGGCCGACCGGCTGCTGCTCACCAAGACCGACATCAGCGACGCGCCGAAGCTCGAACAACTCAAGGGCCGCCTGCACCAGCTCAACCCCGGTGCGCCGTTCCATGCCATTGCCGGCGGCGAGGTCGATCCCAACCAGATCCTGAATGCCGGCCTCTACAATCCCGAAACCAAGAGCGCCGACGTGAAGCGCTGGCTTCACGAGGAAGCCTACGAGCACGACCATGGCGGCGGTGGTCATCACCATCACCACGGTCATGGCCACGATCACGGGCACGATCATGGGCACGACCACCATGATCACGGACACGAGCATGGCGGCGAGCAGGACCCGCATAACCCCAACCGCCACGACGATCGCATCAAGGCCTTCTGCATGACCTTCGACGAGCCGATGAGCTGGTCGACGGTCGCGGCCGCCTTCGACGCGCTGGTGACCTATCGCGGGCCCGACCTCCTGCGGATGAAGGGTATCCTGAACGTCAAGGACACCGACAAGCCGGTGGTGATCCACGGCGTGCAGCACGTCTTCCATCCGCCCGCGACGCTCGACGCCTGGCCCGAAGGCGACGACCGCAAGAGCCGCGTCGTGTTCATCACCCGCGACATCGCCGAAAGCACGATCCGCAAGGTCTTCGCCTCCTTCTTCGATGCCGAGAAGAAGGGCTGGGGTCAGCCGGACGAAAAGAAGCCGTAGGCTCGCGCGACACCTCCGCCATGTGCGGGCACGACGACGCGACCTATCCGCCGCTCAACACCCTGAAGGCCGTTGCGCCCGACCTCTGGATCGTCGACGGGCCGACCATCCGTTTCGGGGCGGTGCCCGGCCTGAAGGTGCCATTCCCGACCCGCATGACAGTAATCCGGCTCGGCGACGATCTCTTCATCCATTCGCCGACGCCGCTGCCCCCGTCCTTGCGGACGGAAGTCGTCGCCGCCGGCAACGTGCGCTGGATCGTCGGACCGAACCGCATCCACTACTGGTGGATCCCGGAGTGGAAGGCGGCCTTCCCGCGCGCCGACGTCTGGCTGGCGCCACGGATCGAAGAGCAGGCGAAGGGCCGCATCGCCCCCGGCTTCCGCCCTCTCGATCGCGAGACCGGCTATCCCTGAGACAAGGCGATTGCGACCCTGCCGGTGGCCGGCAGCTACATGACCGAGGTCGTGTTCTTCCATCACGCCAGCCGCACCCTCGTGCTGGCCGACCTCATCGAGAATTTCGAGCCGCACAAGCTGGGCTCGTTCGCGCTGCGCTGGCTGGTGAAGCTGGGCGGCGTGGCGGCGCCCGACGGTCAGACGCCGCGCGACCTGCGCGCGACCTTCGCCCGGCAGCGGCCCGCGATGAAGGCAGCCGTCGAGAGGATGATCGCCTGGAACCCCGAGCGCGTGATCATCGCGCACGGGCGCTGGTTCGAGACCGAAGGAGCTGCCGAACTCCGCCGATCATTCCGCTGGCTGCTGGACTGACGCCGGCGGTGCGGTCGCGGCCTTCTTCTCGCGATCGCGCCCGAGGACCCGCTGCACGACGACGAAGAAGACCGGGACCAGCAGGAGCGCCAGCACCACGACGGCGATCATGCCGCCCATGACGCCAGTGCCCAGTGCCTGCTGGCTCTTGCCACCCGCGCCCGTCGCAATCGCCATTGGCAGCACGCCGCAGACGAAGGCGACACCCGTCATCAAGATTGGACGGAAGCGCAGCTTGCAGGCTTCGAGCGTCGCCTCGATCAGTGGCGTGCCGCGGGCGCGCAGATCCTTGGCGAACTCGATGATCAGGATGGCGTCCTTGGCCGCAAGGCCGATGATGGTGATCAGCCCGACCGTGAAGTAGACGTCGTTCGAAAGGCCGCGCAGATTGGCCGCCGCGACTGCGCCTGCCATGCCAAGCGGCACCGTCAGCAGAACGGCAATGGGAATTGTCCAGCTCTCGTAGAGGGCGGCAAGGCAGAGGAAGACGATCAACGCAGATAGCGCCAGCAGGAGCGGCGCTTGCGATCCCGAGAGCTTTTCCTGCAGGGACTGGCCGGTCCATTCGTAGCCGAAGCCGCGTGGCAACTGGCCGGCGAGCTGTTCCATCTCGGCCAGCGCATCGCCGCTGGTATAGCCCGGCTTCGCCTCGCCGCTGATACGGATCGAGGGGTAGTAGTTGAAGCCCACGATCTGCGTCGGACCCTTCGCCCATTCGACCGTGGCGAAGGACGAGAACGGCACGAGTTGCCCCAGCGAGTTCCTGACATTGTATCCCAGGATGCCGTCGGGATTCATGCGGTTCGCCGCTTCGCTCTGCACGATCACACGCTGCATGCGGCCCTGGTTGGGGAAGTCGTTGACATAGGCCGAGCCGAGATTGGTCGAGATCGTGTTGTTGATGTCCTCGAAGGTAACGCCGAAGGCGCTCGCCTTCTCGCGGTCGATCATCAGATTGACCTGCGGTGCCGCCGGCAGACCTTCGATGTAGACGTTCTGCAGGATCGGGCTGGCATTGGCCGCCGTGACCAGCTGCTCCGCCGCCCGGTCCAACGCCGCCTGGCCTTTTTGGCCGCGATCCTGCAGGCGGAAGCTGAAGCCCGCCGAATTGCCGAGATTGTCGATCGGCGGCGGCTGCAGGGCCGAGACCTCGGCATCGCGAATCGCCGCCATGTCGCGGTTGATGTCAGCGACAATCGCGCCTGCCGATTCGTTCGGCCCGCGCTCGGACCAGTCCTTCAAGGTGATGAAGGCCTGCGCCGTGTTCAGGCCCTGACCGAGGAAGCTGTAGCCGGTGATGAAGGTGACATCCCCGACGCCCGGCTTCTCGGCCAGATACTTCTCGACCTTCTCGACCGCGGCCTGGGTGCGGTTGTACGACGCGTCGGCCGGCGTCTGTACGTCGGTGGTGATGAAGCCCTGGTCGTCGATCGGCAGGAAACCGCCGGGCAGGCGCACGAACGCCCAGCCGAGGGCAATCAGCAGGGCGGCATAGATCGCCATCATGCGGCCGGTTCGCTTCAGCGACCAGCCGACGACGCCGGTATAGCGGTCGCGCACCCCGTCGAGCGTGCGGTTGAAGAGGCCGAACAGGCCGCGCTTTGCATGGCCGTGTCCGGCTTCCACCGGCTTCAGCAGGGTGGCGCAGAGCGCCGGCGTCAGCGACAGCGCCATCAGCGCGGAAAAGCCGATGGCCGCCACCATGGTGACGGAGAACTGGCGATAGATGATGCCGACCGAGCCCGGGAAAAAGGCCATGGGCAGGAACACCGCAACCAGCACCAGGGTGATGCCGACGATCGCACTGGTGATCTGGGTCATCGCCTTGCGGGTGGCCTCCTTCGGGGACAGCCCCTCCTCGGCCATGATGCGCTCGACATTCTCGACCACCACGATGGCGTCGTCGACCAGGATGCCGATGGCCAGCACCATGCCGAACAAGGTCAGCATGTTGATCGAATAGCCCACCGCCAGCAGCGTCGCGCAGGTGCCGAGCAGGGCGACCGGCACCACGATCGTCGGAATGATGGTGTAGCGGATGTTCTGCAGGAACAGGAACATCACGATGAAGACCAGCACCACCGCCTCGATCAGGGTCATGACGACCTTCTGGATGGAGGCCTTCACCACCGGCGTGATGTTGTAGGGAATCTGGTAGCTGATGTTGGCCGGGAAGAAGCGCGACAGCTCCTTCATCTTCGCCTCGACGGCGCTGGCCGTGGCGAGCGCGTTGCCGGTCGGCGACAGCAGCACCGAAAGGCCTGCCGTCGGCTTTCCGTTCAGGCGGGTGGTGAACTGATAGCCCATGCCGCCGATCTCGATGCGGGCGACATCGCGCAGCCGCACGGTCGCGCCGTCCGGATTGGCGCGCAGCACGATAGCGCCGAATTCCTCGGGTGTCCCGAGCTGGCCCTTCACCAGGACCAGCGCCGATACGGGCTGCTGCGGCGTGCTGGGTTCGGCGCCGACGCTGCCCGAGGCGACCTGGGCATTCTGGGCATTGATCGCGCGCGTGACGTCGTCCGCCGTCAGGCCGTAGCCCACCAGCTTGGAGGGATCGACCCAGACGCGCAGCGACCGCTCCGTCGAGTAGAGCGTGGCGCGGCCGACACCGGGAATACGCCGGATCTCGCCCAGCACGTTGCGCACCATGAAGTCGCCGAGGCCGACCTCGTCGAGGCTGCCGTCGGTCGACGTCAGCGTGATGATCTGCAGTACCGCGCTCGAAGCTTCCTCGATCAGGATGCCCTGCTGGATCACCGAACGCGGCAGACGCGCTTCCACGCGCTTGATGCGGTTCTGCACCTCGACCGAGGCCATGGAGGGATCGGTGCCGGGCTCGAAGTTCGCGATGATCTCGACCTGCCCCAGCGAGTCGCTGGCCGACTCGAAGTTCAGGATGCCGGAGGCGCCGTTCAGCTCCTCTTCGATGAGGCGCGTCACGCTGTTGTAGAGATTCTCCGGCGACGCACCGGGGTAGCTCGTACTCACCGAGATCGAGGGCGGCGCGATGATCGGATACTGCGCGATCGCCAGCAACGGCACGGAGATCGCACCGATCAGGCAAATGAAGAGAGCAACGACCCACGCAAAGATGGGCCGATCGATGAAGAAACTCGGCATGGATGATCGCTAGAACGTCAACGAGTCGCGCTGATGGTCTTGACCGGATTGTCGTCGTCGCTGGCCTCGGCCGACTGGCTGAACGACCGCGGCTTGACGGCATCGCCGGCCACGAACTTCTGGAAGCCATCGACCACGACGCGGTCGCCCGGCTTCAGGCCGTCGAGCACCAGCCACTTGCCGTCCTGCAATCCACCGAGGCGTACCTGCTGGATCGCGGCGCGATTGTCGTCCTTGATCACGAACACTTCGCTGCCGCCACCACCGTTGCGCTGGATCGCCTGCTCCGGCAGCGTAATGGCATCGCTGTCGATGCCCTGCTCGATCAGGACACGCACGTACATGCCGGGCAGGAGCACCTTGTCGGGATTGAGGAATTCGCCGCGCAGGGTCACCTGGCCGGTCGACGCATCGACGCGCGCCTCGGAAAAGAGCAGCTTGCCCGTCAGCGGGTAGCGCGTGCCGTCGTCGAGCAGCAGGCGCACCTTCACCGCATCGGGCGCAATACGCTCCAGGTCGCCGGACTCGACGGCGCGGCGCAGCTTGTTGAGGTCGCCCGCCGACTGCGTGAAGTCGGCATAGATCGGATCGAGCTGCTGGATCGTGGCCAGATTCGACGTGTCGTTCTGCACGACCAACGCACCTTCGCTGATGCGTGCCGCACCGATGCGGCCACTGATCGGCGCGCGAACCGTTGCATAGTCGAGATTGAGCCTCGCGCGGGCCACGTCGGCTTCACGGGCAGCCACCTCGGCCTTTGCCTGGTTCACCGTGGCCACCGCGATTTCGTGCTGGGCGGTGGAGATGGCCTGCGTCTTGGCCAATGCAGCCGAACGAGTCGCCTGCGGGACCGCGAGGTCGAGCCCGGCCTTAGCCTTCTCCAACGCAGCCTCGCTTGCCTGCAATTCGACTTCGAACGGCTTGGGATCGATCTGGTAGAGCGCGTCGCCCACCTTGACGTCGCTGCCCTGGTTGAACATGCGCGCGGTGACGATGCCCGATACGCGCGGCCGCACGTCGGCAACACGTGTCGGCGCCACACGACCCGGCAACTCACGGACAAGTGCAAACGGCTCTGCCTTCACCGTAACGATTCCGACATCGGGAGAAACCGCTTTCGGCGTGTCGGCCGAAGCATGTTCGTCGCACGCAGCCAGCAGCGGAACGAGGGCAACCACAAACACCATTGCCAGCTTCGAAGGCCACTCAGTACGCATGATCTCTCCACACTCTTACATCCAAAACCGGCACACACGTCTCCGCCCGCCCGGCCCGTTGCCGGCGCGGTCGATCTCGACAAACTTTTCTTGATTCCCCCCGAACACCGTCTGCGTCTGTCACGGCAGCCGCCGTGATTTTTTCTATCGAATGTTCTCTCCATCGCAGACGGTGGGACTTTCGCCATGGAATGTGGCGACAACAGGACGAGCGTCGATAACAAGCGGTAACGGCGTCGTGACGTCGACCGAAGTCGACACTGCCATCAGCCAAGCAGGCCCATGTCGATCTTCAACAAGACCAGTACGCCCAGCACCACGAAGGCCGCCGCCGCCAACGCACGCACGAGCTTCAGCGGCACCCTGCGCGCCAACACATCGCCGAACAGCACAGCCGGTACATTCGCAATCATCATGCCGAGAGTCGTACCTGCCGTAACGGCAACGAGATCGTTGAAGCGCGCGGCAAGGCCCACCGTGGCGATCTGGGTCTTGTCGCCGATCTCGACCAGGAAGAAGGCGATTGCCGTCGCGACGAAGGCACCGGCGGCACCCGCAACCTTGGGGCCTTCGTCTTCCTTGTCGGGGATCAGACACCAGCCGGCCATGACGAGGAACAGCACGCCCAGAATCCAGCGCATGGCGTCGGGTCCCAGCCAGGCGGCGACGGCGGCACCGGCCCAGGCGGCCAGCGCATGATTGGCCAGGGTCGCAACCAGAATGCCGAGAATGATCGGGACGGGCCGGCGATAGCGGCTGGCGAGAATCATCGCCAGGAGCTGTGTCTTGTCGCCAATCTCGGCGACAGCAACGAGACCGGCTGAAATAAGGAAGGCTTCCACGTGGGGCATCTTCGGCGGGATCGAGCACGAACCTATGGCTCCCAGCGCCGCCCGATCCCGCGGGTGAAGACGCTAGAAAGCCAAAGGTCTCGCCAAGCTGATCGCCGGATACGCCATAGTCCGTGAGGACCAAGTCTGTTGACGCATCCGCCTCTGAATGAGGCCGGCTACTCCCCGATGACGGTGGCTAGATAGGCCGTTCCCCTGCTTCGTGCAAGCAACGGAACGTCGCACGGACTGCAAATAAGAAGCGGGTCCTGCTGGCGGAAAGCACATGCTCGACTAAGCTTCGACGTCCGCCGGAGGTTTCGATGCCGTTCTTGTCCAGGCGCCACCTGCTGCAGTTGCTCCCCATGGCATCCTTGCTGCCGCACACCGCCGCCGCCCAGACCTGGCCCGACCGCCCCGTGCGCATCGTCGTGCCCTTTCCTGCCGGCGCCGGCGTACTCGACATCATGGCGCGGTTGCTGGCGCAGCATCTGGGGCCTGCCCTCGGCCAGTCGATCGTGATCGACAACCGGCCCGGCGCGGGCGGCACGGTCGGCGCGGACCTCGTCGCGAAGGCACCGGCCGATGGCTACACGATCCTGATGGGCAATCCATCGCTGGTCGTGAACCCCTTTCTGCTGGCGAAGATGCCTTACGATCCGCTCACCGATTTCGTGCCGGTCACGCTCGTCAACGTCGCCCCTCTCCTGCTTGTCGTGCATCCCTCCGTGCCGGCGAACTCGGTCGCCGAGCTGATCGCACTCGCCAAGGCGCGGCCGGGCGAACTCAACTATGGCTCGGGCGGCATCGGCAGTACGCCCTTCCTTGCGACCGAACTTTTCAAGTCCATGGCCGGTATCGACGTGACCCATGTGCCCTATCGCGGCGGCGCGCCGGCCCTTGCCGACCTCGTAGGCGGCCAGCTCACCTTCATGATCGAGAACGTGCCGGGCACGCTTCCCATGGTGAAGGCCGGCAAGCTCAAAGCGCTCGGTATCACCAGCAGCCATCGCCTGCCGCTGGCGCCGCAAATCCCGACCATCGCCGAGTCAGGTCTTCCCGACTACGACGTCGTCGGCTGGAATGGCTTGTTCGTCGCCAGGGAAACGCCGTCCTCGGTCGTGGACCGGCTTTTTCAGGAACTGGCGAAAATTCTGCGTAGCCCCGAGGTGAAGCAGCAGATGACCGCCCTGGGCGCCGAACCGGGCGGCAACTCGCCCGGCGAATTCGCCGCCTTCGTGACAGCGGAGTCCCGCCGCTGGGGCAAGATCATCGAGGACAAGGGCATCAAGCCCGAATAGCGCGGCGCGCAAGGGACGTATCGACGACATCCTCGAAGGGAATGTCGCGCGAGAGCGCGCCGGCCGAGCGCATCGCCGCGTGCAGGCGGTCGTAGCCTTCGCGACGGATCACCGGATCGCGCCCCCAGAGATTGAGCGCGCGATAGCGTTCGATGCAGGCCGCGAACAGCGGGACCGCGACATCCGGGAAATAGGATTGCAGCTGGCCCGCGATGTCGAAGGCGGGAGCCTCGTCGAACCACTTCAGGGTTTCGTCGATGCCCCGGACCATCCGCATCAACTCGTCGGCGCGTTCGGTCAGCACGTCGCGGCGCGTGACCAGCGTCGTATAGGCGGTAAGGCCGCGGTCGGCGGCGGCATACCAGACATAGCCCGCACCCGACGACACCAGTTGCTCGGCATAGGGCTGGAAGACCTGCACGGCATCGACCTTGCCTTCGCGCAACGCCATCTCGTTCTCGCCCATCGTGCCGTCGGTGATCCGATCGACTCGCGCGGGATCGAGGCCGGCGCGCCGCAGATCGTCCTGCAGGCAGATCCAGGGGGTGGGCACTTCGGAAACGGTAGCGAGCTTCACCGAGAGAAGGTCGGGCAGCGTGAAATCCGGCCGCGGCCTTGCCCCTACGACGAAGAAGGGATCTCGCGCCACGACATCGCAGAAGCAGACCAGGTCTGCCGCCGGCTCGACGTCGCGCAGCATCATCACCCTCAGCGGTCCGCCCCACATGACGTCGACCTCACGGGCGCGCAGGGCCTTGCCGGCCGAGGCGGGGTCCGGCGAGGGGCGCAGTTCGACCTCGACACCTGCCCTTTCGAACGCGCCGGTCACCACGGCGGCGTAGAACGGAGCATAGAACAGAGCGCGGAAATTCTCTGAAAGCAGGACGGCCATGCCCGATCCTATCACAGCCCCACCTCCCGCCGCGTCGCCCAGCGTGCTACGCCTTGGGCATGGCGAAATCCAAAGCTCCCGCGGCCTCCGCGAAGAAGGCCGCCTCCGACGAGAACAAGCCGATCCGGCATCTCTACCTGATCGACGGTTCGGGCTACCTGTTCCGCGCCTATCATGCGCTTCCTCCGATGACGCGGCCGGATGGCACGCCGATCAATGCCGTGTTCGGCTTTTGCCGCATGCTGGTGGCCGACCTGCTGGACAATCCCGAGATCGACCATATTGCCATGATCCTCGACGCCGGCAGCGTCACCTTCCGCAACAAGATCTACGACAAGTACAAGGCCAACCGCCCGGAGCCGCCGGAAGACCTGATCCCGCAATTCCCGCTGATCCGTGAAGCGGCGCGCGCCTTCAACGTCACGGTGTGCGAACTCGACGGCTACGAGGCCGACGACCTGATCGCGACCTACGCCCGCATGGCGCTCGAGGCCGGCGGCACCTGCACGATCGTGTCCTCCGACAAGGACCTGATGCAGCTCGTGCGGCCGGGCGTCGAGCTGATGGACCCGATCAAGAAGATCAAGCTGGGGCCTGAGGCCGTATTCGAGAAGTTTGGCGTCACACCGGACAAGGTCGTCGACGTGCAGGCGCTGGCAGGCGACTCGACGGACAATGTGCCAGGCGCGCCGGGCATCGGCATCAAGACCGCCGCCCAGCTCATCAATGAGTATGGCACCCTCGAAGCGCTGCTGGAGCGCACCAAGGAGATCAAGCAGCCCAAGCGGCGCGAATCGCTGGAGAACAACGCCGAACTGATTCGCATCTCCAAGCAGCTGGTGACCTTGCGCGACGACGTGCCGGCGCCGGCGGACCCCGACTCGTTCGACAAGAGGACGCCTAACCCTAACGTGCTGCTGCCCTGGCTTGAGCAGCAAGGCTTCCGTACCCTTCTGCAGCGCTTCACCAGCGAGCTGGGCGAGGCGACGGCGCCGGTCGCGCCGATCTCAACACCGACGCTGGCAAAGAGGGCCGAACCCGCCCCGTCCAAGACGGCAGCCCCGCGCGCCAAGTCGAACCAGCCCTTCACAGCTGCCGACTACGAGTTGATCCGCGACGAGAAGCTGCTCGACGAGTGGGTTGCCGAAGCGACCAAGGCCGGGACCGTCGCCTTCGACTGCGAGACCGATGGGCTCGATTCCAACAATGCCGGCCTGGTCGGCGTCTCGCTCGCCCTGCTCGGAGGGCCATGGGGCGACGTCAATTCGACCAAGCGGCGCGCGGCCTACCTGCCGCTCACCCACCGTGCGCCGGGCGGCGAGGCTCAAGGCGCCCTGGACCTCGGCGGCGCAGGCAATAGCGCAGGCGACGGCAAGCTCCTGCCGGACCAGATCCCGCTCAAGGCGGCGCTCGCCAAGCTGAAGCCCCTGCTGGAAGACCCGGCGGTGCTGAAGGTCGGCCAGAACATCAAGTACGACATGGCGGTATTTCGCCGGCATGGCATCGAGATCGGCCCGGTCGACGACACGATGCTGATCTCCTTCGCGCTCGATGCCGGAAAGAACAACCACGGCATGGACGAGCTGGCCGAGCTGCATCTCGGCCAGAAGACCATCAAGTTTGCCGACGTGGCGGGCAGCGGCGCCAAGCAGGTGACGTTCGACAAGGTGCCGCTCGACAAGGCCCGCGACTATGCCGCCGAGGATGCCGACGTCACCATGCAGCTGTGGGCGCGCCTGAAGCCGCGTCTGGTACCCGAGCGCGTCACGACCCTGTACGAGAGGATCGAACGTCCCCTGATTCCGGTGCTGCTCGGCATGGAGACTGCCGGCATCAAGGTCGATGCGCTGAAGCTCAAGAGATTGAGCGCGGACTTCGAGAAGCGCCTGGCCGAACTCGAAACCGAGATCCACAAGATCGCCGGTCGCGAGTTCAACGTCGGGTCGCCCAAGCAACTGGGCGAGATCCTGTTCGACGAGCAGAAGCTGCCGGGCGGCAAGCGCAACAAGAGCGGCACCTGGGCGACCGACGCCTCGGTCCTCGACGATCTTGCCGCGCAGGGCCATGAGCTGCCGGTCAAGATCCTGGAGCATCGCCAGCTCGCCAAGCTCAAGAGCACCTACGCCGATGCGCTGATGCGCGAGGTCGATGCCAAGACGAGCCGCGTCCACACCTCCTATCACATGACCGGCGCCGCGACGGGACGGCTCGCCTCGACCGATCCCAACCTGCAGAACATCCCCGTGCGCACCGAGGAGGGCCGCAAGATCCGCCAGGCCTTCATCGCCGAGACGGGACACAAGCTGCTCAGTGCCGACTATTCGCAGATCGAGTTGCGACTGCTCGCCCATGTCGCCGACATCGCCTCGCTGAAGCAGGCTTTCGAGCGCGGCGACGACATCCACGCCATCACCGCTTCCGAGATGTTCGGCGTGCCGGTGAAGGGCATGGACCCTCTGATGCGCCGCCGTGCCAAGGCGATCAACTTCGGCATCATCTACGGCATCTCGGCCTTCGGCCTCGCCAACCAGCTCGGTATCGGCCAATCCGAGGCGCGCGACTACATCGCCAAGTACTTCCAGCGCTATCCCGGCATCCGCGACTACATGGAGAACACCAAGGAGTATGCGCGCAAGCACGGCTATGTGCTGACGCCGTTCGGCCGCAAGATCCACCTGCGCTTCATTCACGACAAGAGCCAGGGCATGCGGGCTTTCGCCGAGCGCGCGGCGATCAACGCCCCGCTACAGGGAGGCGCCGCCGACATCATCAAGCGCGCGATGATCCGCCTGCCGGGCGCCCTGACCGCCGCCAGGCTCAAGGCCAAGATGCTGCTGCAGGTGCACGACGAGCTTCTGTTCGAGGTTCCCGAGAAGGAACTCGACAAGACCAAGGACGTGACACGCAAGATCATGGAGGGCGCTGCCACGCTCACCGTGCCGCTGGTCGTCGAGACCGGCGTCGGCGACAACTGGGCGGCGGCGCACTGATACGCACGCGTAGAGAAACGGGAGTATGTTGAAATGAAGATCTGGGGCCGCGCCAACTCGATCAACGTGCAGAAGGTGTTGTGGGCCGCCGACGAATGCGGCGTTAAGTACGAGCGCGAGGATGTTGGCGGCCCCTTCGGCGGCAACGACCAGGCCTGGTATCTGAAGATGAATCCCAATGGGGTCGTGCCGACCATCGACGATGGCGGCCGCATCATCTGGGAGAGCAATTCGGCCGTGCGCTATCTTTCGGCCAAGTATGCCGCGGGCACCCTGTGGCCGAGCGACCCTGGCCGGCGCAGCGACGCCGATCGCTGGATGGACTGGCAGCTCAGCACGATTTCGGAGCCCATGCGCATCGCGTTCTGGGGCCTGATTCGCACCCCGCCGGAGAAGCGCGACACCGCAGCGATCAAGAAGGCGGCCGCGGACGCCGGCAAGCTGTTTGGCCGCCTCGACGCCTGGCTCGACGGTCGCCGTTACGTGGCAGGCGATCACTTCACCATGGGCGACATTCCCGTCGGCTGCTTCGTCTATCGCTGGTATGCGCTCGACATCGAACGGCCCGACCTCAAGAACGTCCGCGCCTGGTACGACCGCCTCACGACGCGGCCAGCCTATGCCAAGCACATCATGATCAAGATGACCTGAGGCCCTCCCGCGCCATCCACGAGCTTCACTGCAGGTGCAGTACCAGCGCTTGAACAGGTCGTAATGCCGGCGTTCCATGAGCAACCCCAATGCGGGGTTGTTCCGGAGGAGGCTACCGACATGAACTTTCGTTCGCATCTGGCAGCACTCGCGATGATCGGCGCGCTGACCGGCTTGTCTGGCGCGGCATTCGCCCAGACCAAGCCCACCGCGCCGCCAGCCGCAACGACGGCCCCCAAGCCAGCGGAGCCCCTGGATATCAACACGGCGACCAAGCAGCAGCTCATGACGCTCGATGGGATCGGCGACGCCCGCAGCGACGCCATCATCAAGGGCCGTCCCTACCGCGCCAAGAACGAGCTGGTCGACAAGAGCCTCGTGCCGCAGGCCGTCTATGACAAGATCAAGGACCAGATCATCGCCAAGCAGGTCGCGCAGGCGCCGGCGTCGGTGCCCGGCAAGAAGAACTAGCCGGTCAAAACAAAAGGCCGGGAGTGTTCCCGGCCTTTTTCTCGTGTCGTCGTGATGCCGGGCCTACTTCCGCTTCGCCAGCCTCGGCAGTTCGGCCACGATCGCGCGGTCGATCACCGTGAAGAGGTAGGCGTCGGGTGCCAGGGTGCAACCACCGCGCACCAGATGGCCGAGCTGGGCGCCCATCTCGCCATCGGGGACGACGACACCGCGATAGCGCGCGGAATGCTCGGCCAGAAAGATCGCCAGTTGTCTGCGCGCCTCGGGCCGCATCGCATGGGCTTCCTTGCAAGTAACATAGGCCGCCTGGTCGAAGTTGAGCGGCGGCGATTGCGCCTGGGCGCTCGCCGCGACGAGGACAGTGGCAACAGCGGCAGCAATCGAAAGCTTGCGGATCATGGCTCGACCTCCCCGTTACTTGTCGCCGATCGCAGAGCCGGTGATGTAGCCGGCCGCACCGCCGATCAAGCCGGCGCCGACCACCGTGCCGAAGCTCCCGCCGGCGACCATGCCGATACCCGTGCCCAGCGCTGCGCCGGTCACGGCGCCCTTCTGCCCAGTCGTCATATTCTCACAGCCGCCAAGCATGCCGACGACAGCCAGCAGCGCAAGGGCCTTCACTTTCATCATGGCTCTCTCTCCCTAACCAGATACCTCCTCACGGAGGCGTCATATCCGCCTTCACCCAGCCCTTGTCCGGATTGAAGGCCACCAGTGAACCGGCTCGCTGCGCCGTATCAGGACCGAGATCCTGCTGATAGACAACTCCTTCGTAGCTCACGATGAAGGTCATCACACCAGTTACGCCGTAGCGTACGGGCCACGCGACTGCCGCGAAGCCGCCGACCATGCGATTGTTCACGATGTAATCATGCGCTCCGCCCGGCGCCGCTGCACCTTGAGAATAGAGCAGACGAAAGTAGTAGCCATAATGGCCATCCGGCGAGGCTCCATCGACCTGGGCCTTGGCGACGGCCGGACCCAGGGGGCTCGGCGGCTCGCCGGGTTTGGTTTCCCAGAAAAGCCCGTCCTTCCGGCCCGGCAGGCTGAGCAGCCGGCGGGCATAGACAGGCGAGCCCGTCTTCATCGGATCGAGGTTCGCATAGTCCCGCTGGGCATCGACGATGGCCAGCAGGGTCTGCACGACGGCGCTTTCGTCATGGCCGATCTGGCGCAACCGCATCTCCCGCCAGCCCGCGACGGCGTCGAAGCGCCACTCCGCGCCGTCCTTCACGATCGGGATCGGCAGGGTCCAGCCGGACTTTCCGGCCACCACGGTGGCCTTGTCGCCGGAGACCTTGATCTCGTGCGCCTCGTCCCACGCCTTGAGGTAGTTCGCGCGCCGGGCCTGGACCTGGGCAGCCGTGGTCGGCACGAACTCGCGCCACTCCGGCCCCAGGATGGACGTGAGCGCCTTCTCGTTCATGCCGCGTACGGCATCCGTGAAAGCCGCCGCCGCGGCATCGGGCGTAGCGAACCCCTGCGCCTTTGTCGGCTGCTGCGCCATCGCGCCGCCCGCGATGCCGAGAGAAACAGCGAGCGCCAGAAGACCCCGCCGGAACATCGACATGTTCATCGCCGGCCTCCCCCGCCATGGAACCCACCACCACCGAAGCGGTCGCCGCCGCCAGACCGATCGCCGCCCCAGCTGCGATCCCCCCAGGAGGACCGGCCACGATCGTAATCGCGATCGACGGCACCGCCGCGGTTGATGCCATCGAAGGCGTCGCTGCGACCGGCACCGCCGCGGTTCTCCAAGCCGCGATCCTGCGCCGCACGCTGTTCTGCGCCGCGCGCGCCGGCGCCTTCGGGACGCGTCGTATAGTTGCCACGGCCCTCGAGCTGCCCGCGAAACTGCTGGCGCTGAGCGGTATCGGGCCGATGCTGGCCGTATCGCTGTTGCTCGGCGGGCGTACGATAGGGCACGCCGCCACGATGCGCCGGATCGAAGTTCCAACGGCCATCGTTATAGTGATTGCGGTTGAAATTGTTGACGCTGATGTTCGTCGCCTTGTTGACGTTCACCGTCGTGTAGCTGTTGCCCCAGGCGCCGCCGCTCCAGCCCCAGTGCCAACCGCCGAACATCGCAGAGCCGGCGGCCACGCCGAGGCCGAACATCATGCCGGTCATCAACGCCTGCCCGTAGTTGGGCGGCGGCGGATAATATGGCGGTGGATAGGCCGGATAGGGCCACGGACCGTAGGCCCAGGCCGGATTGTAGTAGGGCACGTAGACGACTTCTGGATTGGTCGGCTCGATCACGATGGCGCTGGCGCCTTCGCTGGTCTGCTTGGTCACCTTCTGCTGCGGAGTCGACTTCAGGTTGCCGGCGGCCTCGGCCTTGGCTCGCAGACGCTGAATCGATGCCGCAACCTCCTTCTGCTGACCGATCATCGCGTCGCCGACCTTCTGGGTCCAGTCGAGCTGGTTGTTCATCATCTGAAGAGTCTGCGGGAAGGCCGTCAGCGACTTCACGCTGACATCCCAGTCCTTGTCCTTCACCGCCGCAACCGCCGCATCGCCCTTGAGGTTGGGATTGGCCTGCGACCAGCGCGCCGCCTCGACGACTTCCAGCGGATAGGTTGCCGCCATCAGGACCTGTGCGAGCAGCGCATCAGGATAGAGGGCGACCGGCGCCAGAAGCTGGTCGAGCTGCTCGTTGGAGAAGGGTTTGTTGGAGTCCTGCGCAAGCAAGGGGCGAAGCGGAACGAGAGCCAACATGGCCGTCGACAGTGCAAAAAGTTTGCGTCGTTCCATGAAACGTTGATTCCTTCGAGGGCATCACAGGGACGGTGCACCCTAGCGGCGAATGCTGCGCCGCGTCCAGCGCGTGGGCATTACAACCGTGTCATGCCTGCGTCAGCCCGGTGTTAGACGAGGCGATAGACCTGCTCCGGCTCGTCGCGTCCCTTCACATGGCGCAGTTCCGGCGTCGGCAACGTCCCCAGCACCTCCGGGTGCTTCATGGCGGCAATCGTGTCGCCACTCACCAGCACGATCACCTCCTCGGTCTCGGCCATGAACTCCTTGCCGAGCTGCTCGAAGCGCTGCGCGACGTTCACCGTGTCGCCGACGACCGTGTAGTTGACCCTGCCCGGCGCCCCGATATTGCCCACGATCACCGGGCCGGAATGAATGCCGATACGCAGACGGACTGGCATCTGCCCGGCAGCAACGCGCTGGGCATTGTCCTCGCGGATCACGCGGGCCATATCGAGTGCCGCTTTGACGGCGTGATCGGCGTGATCTTCCATCTTGAACAGGCCGCCCCACACCGCCATCACGCAGTCGCCGATATACTTGTCGATCACGCCCTGCTCGCTCTCGATGCAGGCGCCGAGCAGCGCGAAATGGTGGTTGAGCATGTCGGCTGTTTCCTGCTCGGGCAGGTCTTCAGCCTGTGGTGTGAAGCCGACAATGTCGGTGAACATCACCGTGACGTCGCGACGGCGGGACGCCACGGCGCTTTCGCCCAGCTCCATCAACCGGAAGACCAGTCGATGCGGCACGTAGGCGCCGAACCACTTCAGCGCGCCGCGCGCCTTGTCGAGACTGTGGCCGGCATCGTCGATCTCGCGCAGCCGCGAGCGGCGATGGAAAGGCTCGTCGAACTTGAGGTGTTCGATCGATTCCGCCGCTGTGGTGATGGTGCGGATCGAGCGCGCCATGCTGAGGCCCATGACCAGCGCCAGCAGCGCGGCGATGGCCAGAGTGGCGGCACCGACGATGGCGCCGTTGGTCAGCCGATCGAGGTCGCTCGTGGCATCCTCGATCGGAAAGTACTGCCCGACCAGCCAGGGATCGGGACCGAACCGCCGCAGTTCGCGATAGACGAAGACCCAACGCCGCCCGTCCACTTCCACGACATGGCCGAGATTGCCGAGGGCGCGGTCGATCTGCTGCGAGCGCACCGGCGTGTCCCAGATCTTCGCCAGCACGGGATCGTCCACCTCCTTGATGGTCGGCAGCGAGCGTTCCTCGGAGAGGCCCAGACCACGCGGATTGATCAGGCGACGATGCGCCAGCACCTTGTCGCGGCCGACCAGGATGAAATAGCGGCCGTCGCCGCCATGCGTCGGATCGCCGATCAGATAGGAAAGATCGCCGACGGCGACCGTGGCGATCAGCCCACCGATGAAGGCATTGTCGATTCGCCGGACCGGCGTCCGCACATTGACGACGGGCTGCTGGGCGCTTTCGCTCCAGAACAGCGCCCCCCAGAACGTATGTTGCGAGGTCTGTAGTTCGCGGAAGCGCTCGAGGCCGCGCGGCGTGTCGACCAGTGAGATGGTGTCGCGATGAATCTGTCCGTCGGGCTCTCGTACGGCGCGATGCAACTTGAGGTCCAGGGTCGCAAAGCCCGCGGCCGAAACCGCCGGCACCCGCGCCATCATCACGGCAAGCGCCTCGCGCATGTCGACGGGCGATTCGATGTCGATGCGCCCGGCGGCCGCCAGCGAGGCAATCAGCTCGAGCTGTTCGCTGACCGGGTCGAGGCGGCTGCGGACGAGGTCAACCTGGGCATCGACCACGCGCGCCGCACGATCGACCAGAAGCCGTTCGGCGGTCCCCGTCGCACCGGCCAGCACGACGATGTAGGCAACGCCGGAAATCAGGGCGAGCGATACGAAGGCAAGCGCCATCGCCGCGACAAGCGGTATGCGCCACGGCATTCGCGCGGTCTTCTCGCTCGGTATGTCGGAAAGCGGGCTCAAGCGGGGACATCATAAGATGTCCCCGTCAGAGATGCGATGCCTCGCGCTATCAGGCCGCGGCGCGGATGGCGGCCTTTTTCACCTTGCCGTCGACATGGCTTTCGAACTGCTGGAAGTTCGCCTCGAAGCGCTGGGCGACGTCGCGCGCGGCGCTGTCGTAGGCCTTCTTGTCCTTCCAGGTATTTTTCGGGTTGAGCACGTCGCCCGGCACATCCGGGCAGGCGCTCGGAACCTGCATGCCGAAGTGCGGATCGGTCGCCGATCCGACCGACGCCAGGGTGCCGTCGAGCGCGGCCCGCACCATCGCGCGGGTGTGGCGGATTGACATGCGCTCACCGACGCCGAAGCCGCCGCCCGACCAGCCGGTGTTGACCAGCCAGCATTTGACGTTCTGGCGGGCCATCTTTTCCCCCAGCATCTTGGCGTAGACGGTCGGATGGCGCGGCATGAACGGCGCGCCAAAGCAGGTCGAGAAGGTCGCCTGCGGCTCGGTCACGCCCTTTTCGGTGCCCGCCACGCGCGCGGTATAGCCCGAGAGGAAGTGATACATCGCCTGCTCCGGCGACAGCCGCGAGATCGGCGGCAGGACGCCGAACGCATCGGCCGTCAGCATCACGATATTCTCGGGCGTGCCGGCGATGCCGGTCGACGAGGTGTTCGGGATGAAGTCGAGCGGGTAGCAGGCGCGGGTGTTCTCGGTGTACTGGCCGTCGTCCAGGTTGAGCCGGCCGGTCGCCGGATCGATCACGACGTTCTCCAGAACCGTGCCGAAGCGCCCCGTGGTGGCGTAGATTTCAGGCTCCGCCTCGCGGCTGAGCTTGATCACCTTGGCGTAGCAGCCGCCCTCGAAGTTGAAGAGGCTGCTCTCGCCCCAGCCATGCTCGTCGTCGCCGATCAGGGTGCGCGTCGGATCGGCCGACAGCGTCGTCTTCCCGGTGCCGGAGAGACCGAAGAAGATCGCCACGTCGTTCTTGGGGCCGACATTGGCCGAGGCGTGCATGGGCAGCACGTTCTTGTCGGGCAGCAGGTAGTTCAGGATGGTGAACACCGACTTCTTGATCTCGCCGGCGTACCAGGTGCCACAGATGGCCACGACGCGATCGGTGAAGTTCACCAGGATGGCGCAGTCGGACGCCGTGCCATCGAGCTTCGGATCGGCCTGGAAGCCCGGCAGGTTCAGGATGGTGAATTCCGGCTTGAAGCCCTCGAGTTCCTCGGGCCTGGGGCGCAGGAACATGTTGCGCGCGAAGAGATTGTGCCAGGCGGTCTCGTTGATCACGCGCACGCCGATGCGATGGGCGGGATCGGCACCGGCCCAGCAATCGCGCACGAACAGGTCGCGGCGCTGTGCGTAGGCGATCATGCGGTTGTAAAGCGCGCGATAGCGATCGGGCGTGATGGCCTTGTTGGTCTTGCCCCAGTCGATCCGGCCCTTGCTCTCGGCATCCTCGACGATGAACTTGTCGTTGGGCGAACGGCCGGTATGGATGCCGGTGCGCACCACCAGCGCGCCTCCCTCGGCTACGACGCCTTCGCGGCGGCGAACCGCCTCTTCGTAGAGAGCCGGAACCTGCAGGTTCCAATAGACGTTGCTCAGGTTCTTCAATCCGAGCGTCTCAAGTCCTGATTTGGGTACGACGAAGCCCGCCTGATGCACGGCGTTTCTCCTGCTTTTGGGCTGATCCGATGATTGAACGTATAAGGGGATTACCAACCCCCGAAAAACGTCGCGGTGACCTTTTCGTTGCCTTTCTCAGCGCTAAAGGGGTGGCCGTTCAGTGGCAAGAGGCTGCGACAGTTAGTGTCGAGGATGATGTGGATCGGCCTTCGCACCCGCGAAGAACATCCCGCGGCGCGGAATCTCATTCCGACAGCAGGCTGCCTTGCGCGCCGGCCGCCGTCAGACGGGAGCGGCGCGAGCTTTCGCGACAAGGGCAACCAGGACCTTTCGGGCCTCCCCGCCCGCTGCCAGCGGTTGGTCGAAGGCAAGCCGGGCCACCTGCCCGCGCCGGCGCAGATCGATACCTTCCGGATCGATCCCGGTCATGCGCCACCCCTGCCCGTCCAGGCCAAGGAGCTTGCCCGCATAGAGCTGAACGGCGTCCCAATGGTCCTCGTTCATATGCGTCACGATACCCGACTCGGCGTCGGCCAGGCCTGGCGCTTCAGGCGAGGCCAGTTCGGCTCGGTCGATCCAGCGGATCTTGCCGAACCCGCCAACCAGATGAGTCCGCTCCACGGCAACGCGATAGAAATGGAAATCCTTGAAGCCCGCATACATCGCAGCGTCCGGATGGCGCGACAGGAAGCGCGCCTTCACCCGCTCGTCGGTCGTGCGCTCGGCGCGCCCCAGCACCGTGACGCGGGCGCCGGTCAGCGGCTGTTCCAGGCCGGCCGTCCCGTCAAACAGCAGAGAGACCCGGCCATCGGCCTGAATCGCCTTGGTATGCTCGGCAAGATCGCTCAACAACAGGATGGGCGACAGGTCGTGGTCGACCGCCACCAGGACCAGCGAAGCGTAGGGCCACGTGCCATTTTCGCCCGGTAGGGCGCTGGCCAGGGCGGCGCGGTCGAGGCCGCGAAGCAGATCGCGCACGGAGCGCGGCATGTCGTCTTGGGTCATTTCGGTTCAAAAAAGCCGCAATTGTTCGCTTGAGGATTACGGACCGGGGAAGCGGCGGCGGCGGCCCGGTCTGTGATAGCATGGTCCATTGTCCGTTGTCCGCTGTGCCCCTGCAGGAGAAGCCAAGCCGTGCGCAAGAACATCGCCCTCGTCGACGACGACCGCAACATCCTTACCTCCGTGTCGATGCTGCTCGAAGCCGAAGGGTTCCAGATCAAGACCTACAACGACGGCGCTTCGGCGCTGGAGGGGCTGAACCAGTCGCCACCCGACCTCGCGATCTTCGACATCAAGATGCCGAGGATGGACGGAATGGAGCTCCTGAACCGCATCCGCAAGACGCAGCAGTTCCCGGTCATCTTCCTCACGTCCAAGGACGAAGAGATCGACGAAGTGCTGGGTCTGCGCATGGGCGCTGACGATTTCATCCGCAAGCCGTTCTCGCAGCGGCTGCTGCTGGAACGCATCCGGGCCGTGCTGCGCCGCGGCGACGCCGGCGGCGGCAAGGGTGAAGCGGCCGCCGAGCGTATCGTGCGTGGCGACCTCGTGCTCGACCCCAGCCGTCACCAGTGCACCTGGAAGGGCAAGGAAGTGCATCTCACGGTCACCGAATTCCTGTTGCTCAAGTCGCTCGCCGAGCGGCCTGGCCACGTGAAGAACCGCGACCAGCTGATGGACGCGGCCTATGGCGAAACGATCTACGTCGACGATCGCACGATCGACAGCCATATCAAGCGCGTCCGCCGCAAGTTCCGCGAAGTCGACGGCGAGTTCGAGCAGATCGAAACGCTTTATGGCATCGGATATCGATACCGCGACGCCTGAGCCGGGGGCGCGTCCGCTGGGACGCCAGAGCTTCGGCGCGAGGGTCGTGGCTGCGCTGCGCCGGCTGCTCCCCGGCGTGCGTCGCCATGCGCCCACGCCTGCAGCGACGGGCGACTCTCCGTCGCTGCTGCGGCGCCGGCGCAGCACCGATCGCAGCCACTCGCCGCTCACCCGCCGTATTCTGCTGCTGAACCTGATTCCGGTCGCGCTGCTGACGCTGGGTGCCGTCTATCTCAGCGACTACGAAGAAGAATTGATCGATGCCGAGCTCGCCTCGCTGCTGGTCCAGGGCGAAATGGTCGCCGCCGGCATCGGCGAGGTGGCGGTGGTCGGTGGCGAGACCACGGTCAATCGCATGGATGCCGATGCCGCGCGCCAGTTACTGACGCGCCTGGTCCGACCGACCGGCGTACGGGCGCGCCTGTTCAGCGAGACCGGCGAGCTGCTGGGCGATTCAGCCGTGCTGAGCGAGGTCGGTCGCATCCACGTCGTGCCCCTGCCGCCCCCCGAGACCCCCGATACCGCCAAGCCCGAGGTAGAGCTGCAGTGGAGCGATAGGCTGGGAGATTGGGTCGGCCGTCAGCTTTCGCGCGTCGACCGCTTTCCGGAGTATGTCGACCGGCCGGCACCGACCCTGCGAGACTTTCCCGAGGCGGCCAGCGCCCTGCGCGGCTTCAATGCGTCGGCCGTGCGCAGTGCCGGAAACGGCCGGCTGATCCTGAGCGCGGCCGTGCCGGTGCAGCGCTACAAGCAGGTGCTGGGCGCCCTCTTGCTGACGCGCGACAACCGGGCCATTGCCGCCTCGTTGCGCGAAGTGCGCTACGACATGTTGACCATCGCCGCTGCAGCCCTCGGCATCACGGTCATGTTGTCGCTCTATCTCGCCGGCACCATCACCCAGCCGATCGTGCGGCTGGCGCGCGCGGCCGACGAGGTGCGCCTGGCGCGCGAAAGCCGGCCCGCGATTCCCGACCTCGGCAAGCGCGGCGACGAGATCGGCGACCTGAACGACGCCTTGCGCTCGATGACCGAAGCGCTATGGCTGCGCATCAACACCATCGAGAGCTTCGCCGCCGACGTGGCGCACGAGCTCAAGAATCCCCTGACCTCGCTGCGGTCGGCCATCGAGATGGCAGCACGGCCCGATCTCGATCAGGAACGCCGCGCCAAGCTGATGGCCATCGTGATGGACGACATCAACCGGCTGAACCGGCTGATCTCCGACATCTCCGACGCTTCGCGCCTCGATGCCGAGCTGATGCGCGGCGAAGTGAAGCCCGTGGATCTCGAAGCGCTGCTGCGCGACATGGTCCGCCACCAGGCGGTGACGGCCAGCCGGAAATCCGACGTCGAGATCGAATTTCGTGTCGCCACCAATCCCCCCTTTGCGGCACACGGCCACGATGGCCGGTACGGTCAGGTGTTCCGCAACGTCATCGACAACGCCCTGTCGTTCAGTCCGCCGGGCACGCGCATCCTGGTCGAGCTCGGCCGCGAACCGCGCAACGGGCCGTTTGTCGTCACCATCGACGACGAAGGCCAGGGCATCCCCGAGGATAACCTCGAATCGATCTTCCAGCGGTTCTATTCGGAACGTCCGACCGAACATTTCGGCCAGCACTCCGGTCTCGGCCTCTCGATCTGCCGCCAGATCATGGAAACCTATGGCGGCTCGATCACGGCTTCCAACCGGCGTGCGCCCGACGGCAAGGTGCTGGGCGCACGCTTCACCATCCGCGTGCCGGCCGCGACCGGCCGCAAATGACGACCCTCGTCCACGCGACCTGCGTTGCGCTGAAGACAGGCGGGCGGACCTGGAAGGCCGTGCTGCTGCGAGGGCCTTCCGGCGCCGGCAAGTCCGATCTCGCGGCACGCCTGATCGAGACCGGGGCGCGTCTGGTGGCGGACGACCAGACCAGACTCGCACGCCAGGGACGCCGGCTGATCGCGACCTGTCCCGGGACCTTGGCAGGCCTCCTCGAAGTGCGCGGCGTCGGCATCGTGAAACTCGGCCGCGCCCAGCTCCTTCCCCGCGCCACCGTCGCCCTGCTCGTCGATCTCGTGCCGCCACAGCGCATCGAGCGCCTGCCCGAACCGGCGCGCGAAGCAACGCTGGGCATCGACCTCCCGGTGCTGGCGCTGACGCCTTTCGAGGCGTCGGCCAGCGCCAAGTTGCGCCTTGCCCTGGCGCGAATCGCGACGGCATGATCGCCGCCGCGTTCCATGCCCGACACCAGCCCTTCGCCCACGACGCAAACCACGCGTCGGCCATTCGTCGTCGTCTCCGGCCTGTCCGGCGCCGGACGCGTGACGGCGCTCAGCGCACTAGCCGACATGGGCTACGTCGCCGTCGACAATATTCCGCTCACGCTGCTCGACGATCTCGTGCAGTCGACGACGGGAAAGCCCGGCGAGCAGGCGCCTCCGCTGGCCTTCGGTATCGACACGCGCACCTTCGGCTTCGATCCGCGCGCCCTGCTTCGACGTGTGCGCGAATTCAAGGAGCATCAAGGCCTTACCGTCCGGCTTCTCTTCCTCGAAGCCGATACCGAGACCCTGCAGCGCCGCTATACCGAGTCGCGCAGGCCGCATCCTCTTGTGCCGGATCGCCCCGTGGTCGACGGCATCATCGAAGAACGGCGGCAGATCGGCTTCTTGCGCGACCACGCCGACGTCAGGATCGACACGTCGGGCCTCTCGCCTCATCGCCTCAAACAGATTCTCGCCGGGCACTTCGCGCTCGGTGTCGCCGCGGGCGTGCGCATATCGGTGATGTCGTTTTCGTACCGCCGCGGATTGCCGCGCGAGGCCGACCTGGTGTTCGACGCACGTTTCCTGAAAAATCCACATTACGAGCCGACGCTCAAGCCGCTGACCGGCCGCGATCCGGCGGTCGCCGCGTTCGTGGCCACCGATCCCGACTACCGGCCGTTCGTGGATCGGCTCCAAGGATTGATCGGGCCGCTGCTGCCCCGTTTCGACGCCGAGGGCAAGAGCTATTTGACCATTGCGGTAGGGTGCACAGGGGGGAGGCATCGCTCTGTTGCGCTCGCCGAGGAGCTTGCAGAGTGGTTGCGAAGGTCAGGCCGCTCGGTCACTCTCTTACACCGGGATGCCGAAAGAGCCGAAGAGGCCGGCGGTGCAGGGTGAGCAGGTAGAATGATCGGTATCGTACTGGTGACCCACGGCAATCTGGCGCAGGAATTTCTTGCCGCGCTGGAGCATGTCGTTGGTCCGCAGCAAAGCGTCGCCACCGTTTGCATCGGTGCCGACGACGACATGGAAAAACGCCGCAGCGAGATTCTCGAGCGGGCGAAGGCCTGTGACAGCGGCGATGGCGTGATCGTGCTCACCGACATGTTCGGCGGTACGCCCTCGAACCTCGCCATTTCGATCATGGAACAGGCGCACATCGAGGTGCTGGCCGGCGTCAATCTGCCGATGCTGGTCAAGCTCGCCAGCGTACGCACCCGGCCGATTGCCGAAGCCGTGCGTATGGCGCAGGAAGCCGGTCGCAAGTACATCACTGTCGCTTCTCGTATTCTGGCCAAGGAAGCTTCGTGAGCGATATTTCGGGTTCGAGTACGGACGCCGCCATCGGCGCCCTGAGACGATACTTGGCGATTGCCAACAAGCGCGGCCTGCATGCCCGCGCCGCGGCCAAGTTCGTGCGCACGGCCGGCCAGTTCGATGCCGTCGTGCGCGTTTCCTTCAAGGGCCAGGAAGTTTCCGGCCTTTCGATCATGGGGCTGATGATGCTGGCCGCCGGCATCGGCAGCCAGATCGAGCTGGCCTGCTCGGGCCGTCAGGCCGGCGACGCCATGGCCGCCCTGTCCGCGCTCGTCGAAAGCAAGTTCGGCGAAGAATAGAGAGATTGCCGACCCTCTGCATAAAGGGTCGGGCATATCGACATAAATTATTGCTTATATGTTGATGGCGCGCGTTGAGGGGCTTTCGGGCCGCTGATATGACACGCTCGCTTTTCGCATCGCCCCCTCCCCACTTCCCTACCAGGAGCGCCAAATGGCCCAGGATTACATCGTCAAGGATATCGGGCTCGCCGATTGGGGTCGCAAGGAACTCGATATGGCCGAGACCGAGATGCCGGGCCTCATGGCCATCCGCAAGGAGTTCGGCCCCAAGAAGCCGCTCAAGGGTGCGCGCATCGCCGGCTCGCTGCACATGACCATCCAGACGGGCGTGCTGATCGAGACACTGAAGGCGCTGGGCGCCGACGTGCGCTGGGCCTCGTGCAACATCTACTCGACGCAGG
>JAIUOY010000104.1:0-72062 GCA_020160995.1 Pseudomonadota bacterium
CGCGGCCCATGGCGACACGCTGGCGCTGGCCGCCCGAGAGCTGGCGCGGGAAGCGCTGCAGCAGCTGCTCGAGCCCGAGGATCTTGGCCGCCCGCCCGACTTCCTCGTCCATCAGCGCCTTCGGCGCCTTCGCCAAGGTCAGCGAGAAGGCCATGTTGTCGTAGACGGTCATGTGCGGATAGAGCGCGTAGTTCTGGAAGACCATCGCGATGTCGCGATCCTTCGGCGGCACGGCGTTGACCACGCGCCCGCCGATGGCGATCTCGCCCGACGTGATGTTCTCGAGCCCGGCCAGCATGCGCAGCAGGGTGGACTTGCCGCAGCCCGAGGGGCCGACCAGCACGACGAACTCGCCGTCCGCAATATCGACGCTCACGCCGTGCAGCACTTCGACAGGCCCGAAGGCCTTCCGCACGTTGCGGACTTCGACCGTCGCCATCTTTCCTCCACACCGGGCGGCAATGCCGCCGTGTACTTGTACAACCGTCGGTTCTTTCGACCGATCTCGCGCCGCGGATCATATGCAATGCGCCTGCAACGTGCGAGTGCATACTGAGATGTCGGTGACCTGGTTACCGACAACCGCTTGTCGAAAGTACGAGCCGCATTCAGGATGGACCGTTGCAACCATGCTCGGGGGAATCCTGGCGATGAATTTCGACGCGCTTGCCGCTTCCTGGGCGCCACGCCTGCTCAGCCTCCTGCGCATCATGACCGGCTTGCTGCTCCTGCAGCACGGCACGGCCAAGCTGTTCAAGATCCCGGTCATCCCGACCTTCGCCAATCTCAGCATCACGTCGCTGCCGGGCATTGCCGGCATCCTGGAACTGGTGGGCGGCGTGCTGATTATCCTCGGCCTGTTCACCCGTTCGACGGCCTTCGTCCTGTCGGGCATGACGGCGTTTGCCTACTTCATCGCCCATGCCCCGAGAGGCTTCTATCCGATCCTGAACGGCGGCGAGCTGGCGGTGCTCTATTGCTTCGTGTTCCTCTATCTCGCGGCCGCAGGCCCCGGCCCGTGGAGCCTAGACGCAGGGCGCAAGAAGTAACGCTTAACGTGCTTTCACCAAGCCTGTATGAAACCTCGAACGGCTGCCTCCCGGCGGCCGTTTCGCTGTGCACAAATGCGTACCGTGTGGGAGTAGCGCCGTGTCCAAGCCAATCATCGTCAATCGTCGTCGTTTTGCCGCTCTCGCGAGTGCCGCCACTCTGGCTGCCCCGATGGCAGCCCCTGGGATCGTGCGCGGCCAGACGCGCTGGAAGCCCGAGAAGCCGATCACGATCTACAACCCCTTTGCCGCCGGCGGCGTGACCGACGTTCATGTCCGGCTTCTGGGCGAGACGGTCAGCAAGATTCTGGGCCAGCAGGTCGTCGTCGACATCAAGGCCGGAGCGGCCGGCACTCTGGCGCCGGCGATGCTGCTCAACCTCAAGCCCGATGGCCAGACACTGGCCATCATGTCCATCAACAGCCTGCGCTATCCCCACTACCAGCAGACCAACTGGGATCCGCTGAAGGACTTCACCTACATCACCGGCCTGTCGAGCTACACGATGGGCATTGTCGTGAAGTCCACCTCGCCCTGGCAGACGCTCGAGGACATGATCGCTGCCGGCAAGAAGGAGCCAGAGAAGTACAATTACGGCACCAGTGGCATCGGCGGCACCGGCCAGCTCATGATGATCGAAGTCGAGCAGGCGACCGGCACCAAGTATACGACTGTCCCCTACAAGGGCGGGGCGGAGTGGATGCAGGCGCTGCTCAGCGACCAGGTGCACTTCCTGGCCGACGCCGCGCAATGGGCACCGTTCGTCGACGACGGCAAGTGCCGCATCCTCGCCATGGCGACCGAGAAGCGCATCCCGCGCTACAAGGATACGCCGACGCTGATCGAGCGCGGCATCAACGTCGTGGGCCAGAGCCCCTATGGTCTGGTCGGTCCCAAGAACATGCCGCCTGAGATCGTCGATTCGATCTACCAGGCCTTCAAGCAGGCGTCGGCCGAGCCGAAGGTGACGGAGTATCTCGCCAAGTTCATCCAGGTTCCCTGGGACAAGAACCCGGCCGAGTACCGCGCCTTCGCCGAGAAGTATTACGTCGACGTCAAGCCGTTGCTGATCAAGGCCGGCCTCGCCAAGTCCTGAGAGACAACGAGTCGTAGGGAGAATGCCATGGCGCTGAAGAAGGTGGCTCTGGAGATCGGCATGGGCACCGACATACGCGGCGGCGATTACACCAAGGCCGCCGTGCGGGCGCTGCGCGATGCGCTGTGGCACAACTCGCTCACCGTCGCCACGGCGCTGGGCAAGTCGAGCGACGACATGCAGGTCGAAGTCCTGATCGGCGTACCGAAGCCCGATCAGGTCGACACCAAGGAAGTGCTGGCGGTGCTGCCGCACGGCACCGGCACGGTGAAGGTCGTCGAAGGCGGCCTCGAAATTCCCAACGAGGCCGGCACGGACAAGACGGTGATCGCCCAGGCGGCGGCCATCGTCCGGCTCGACCTGTAGGCGGAGGCGGCACCATGGCGGCGAAACGCGTTATCCTCGAACTCGGCACCGGCAACGACCTGCACGGCGGCGACTACACCAAAGCTGCACTGCGCGCGGTGCAGGATGCCCTGCACCATTCCTCGCTGGCGATGATCCGGACGCTCAAGGTCGACCCCAAGACCGGCATGTTCGTCGATGTCACCATCGGCGTGCAGCAGCCGGACAAGGTCGATGCGGAAAAGGTACGCGCCTCGCTGCCGTACGGCATCGTCACGGTGAAGGTGGTGAAGGGCGGTCTGGACATCGCCGATCCCGACCATAACGATCCTGCCGTGATCGCCAGCGCCGCGGTCGCCGTCAGGCTGGAGTTGCCCTGAACATCTAGGAGACGGTGCCATGCTGCTCTACGAGCATCCGCTTTCCTCCTACGCCCAGAAAGTGAAGATCGCCCTGCGCGAGAAGGGCCTCGACTTCGAGGTCGAGACACCCGCCGCGCTCGGCAGCGGCAATGCCGGCGGCGCGTTCGCCGCCGCCAGTCCGCGCAATGAAGTGCCTGCTCTCGTCGACGGCGAAGCGCGCATCTTCGATTCCACGATCATCCTCGAATATCTCGAAGACAAATATCCCTCCCCGCCCCTGCTGCCGCGCGACCCCGTGGCACGGGCAAACGCGCGCATGATCGAGGATGTCTGCGACACCCTCTACGAAGCCGTGAACTGGGGCCTGAGCGAGATCCGCTGGTTCAAGCGCGCAGAAGGTGAACAGGCGGAAAAGATGAAGGCAACGGCAGCTCGCCAGACGGCCGAGTTGCAGGCCTGGCTGACCGAGAGGCTTGACAAGTCGCCGTGGTTCAATGGCGACGCCTTCGGCTGGGCCGATCTCAGTGTTGCTCCCTACGTCAACCGCTCGTTCTTCTACGGCCTCGGCACGCCGACGGACTCGCCTCTCGCACGCTGGCGCGACCGGCTGTGCGAGCGCCCTTCCGTGGCAGCAACATTCAAGGAGTTCGAGGCGGCCACCCTGGGCATGGGCAGCGCCGCCGAGCGGCTCGCGTCGGGCGCAATCCGGCGCGAGTATCGCGACCATCGTCTGGAATGGATGATGAAGTCCGGCGGCCTGCAAGTCGTCCTCGACGGTCTCGCCGGGAACAACATCCGTTTCACCTGGCCCCTCGGGAATTAGCGCCCCGGGGACGGATCTCGCGCATTAGCTCTGGGCCCGACGCCCCATGAAGAGGAGCCCGGCGCCGGCTACCACGGCGATCACGCCGGCAATGGTCGGAATCGGAATGGTACGCTGCTCGTCGGCCGTAACCTTGAGCGGCCCGGCATCGACGATCGTCTTACGCTCGGTGAACGAGATGTTGTCGATCGCCAGACCGGCGATGCCGATCGCAATCAGCATGACTCCGAAGATTGTCAGCGGCTTCATGCCCTGAACTCCCTTTCCTTGCAGTAGGCCTAGGCAACGCGTGCTGCTGCCCAAGGTTGCGTGCAAGGACGGTCGTTCAGGCCTTGAGCAACATGCTCCTGCCCTGCTCGATCGCCGTGCGCGCCATCGCGCGCAGTTCGTCGTCGGTGGCGCTGCTGACCGGATGGCCGATCTCGGCGAAGCGATAATCCGGCATTCCCAGCACGCGGCTCATCATTTCGGCCGCGCTGGCGAACCGGCTCGTCATCACGCTGAAGGCGGGAACCTGAAGTCTTTCAGCCGTTACAGAGTCGTGCAGACTGCACGATGAACAGCTTCCTCAATCCCCCAAGCCTGAGACGACGGCATCCCAGCCTTTGATCTCCGCCACGATATGGGCATCGGCCGGCGCGCTGTAGTTGGACTTGGTGCGGCTCACGACCTTGGCGACGCCGTACTCTTCACGCAGGATCTGGTCCAGGTGCGTGAAGAAACCCTTGGTGCCTTCCTTGCCGTTGGAGATGAAGCCCACGGTCTTGCCCTGGAGCGTATCGAGACGCGGCGCGAGCTGGCCGAGTGGAGCAGCCGTTCCGGGCGTGGGGTCGAGAACACGGAAGGTCATGGCAATCCTCTACTACTAAATATCGCTGTCACTTCTTGGGTGGTTCGCAGTCGATGCAAACACCCAAAGGCAAGGTCACGGCGTGGCTCTTGTTTCCGAGCCAGGGTGGAATGACGGCACCGAAGCCGCCCGCCGGGCCGCCGGCCGCCACGACCAGAAGCTGGTCGGCCGACTCCATGGCCGGATAGACGCTATCGCCGCGGTCGCGCACGACGGCGCCCTTGCCCACGTCGGCCCATTCGCGGCGATGAATGCGTGCCCGCTCGTGGATGAAGCCTGCGATATCGCTCTTGGTCCACCCTCCGGCCTGCAGGTGTTCGCGCAACTGCTTGGGAATGATCAGCGCGTAGTTGCCGGGATGGATCGAATAGTGCCGCAGGTTGGCGCGCATCTCGGCCGCGAAGGTTTCGAGAATCTCCTCGGGTTTGGTTGTCCACTCGTTCATGAGCTGACGCGGCGCGCCGGCCGCCATCACCGTCACGGAGGACGCGCCCTTGGGAATGCCGCGCTGCTCGGCGAGCGGCAGCCAGGTCGTGTCCTCTTCGTCCTCGGCAACGCAGTAGCTGAACTTGCCGGGATGCCCCAAGGTCGACCGATCGATCACGCCCGGCCGCACGTCCATCAGGTTGATCAGGCAGAGCCGGATGGCCCGTCCGATCACCGCCGTAGCGCGATCGGAATTGCCCAGCGCATTGAACGTGCCGCCCGCCCCCAGTTCGAGCCGGATGGGACCGTTCAGCACAACCAGCACGGCACATCCGCCAGTGCTCGCCGTGGCGCCATGCATCAGGAACTCTTCCTGCATCATGGCCGTCCAGGCCGTCACGACGACCGGGAAATGCATCGGCAGGCAGCCTGCCATCACGGCATTGATCGCAAGCTTTTCGGCGGTGACGGCGAGCCCGCGCACCGGCTCGATGCCGATAAGCTGGTCCGGCGGCATCATCACCCATTCGAGGCAGGCTTCGACCGCCTCTTTCGTCGGCGGCACGACAGGCAGCCCATCGGTCCAGCCGTTGGAGTGGTAAAGCTCCTGAACGGCGGAAATGCTGTCGACGTCGTAGGTGCGCGAGGCGAGTTGCACGATGATCCTCCATGGCCAGCATAGCCATCGTGGGCGCTATGCCAAGATCAAGCTGATAGACAGGATTGTTGCGCCAGACGCATCAATCGGCGCGCGCCCATTCGCGCCGCAGGAAGGCCAGCAGGCCGGATGCCGCCGGTGTCGGCTCGCGCTCGCGCAGAGCGATCAGGCCAAGGCGATGGACAAGGCGCGGTTCGCTGAGCGGCACCGCCCGCAGGCCACGCGCCAGCGGTCCGCGCGTGGTGCCTCTCGGCACGAGACCGACGCCCACGCCTGCCCCGACAAAGGCGAGCATGGTGGCGAGCTGGGTGACGACGACCATCTGACGCAGCGGCACGCCGACCGTCGCCGCCGCAGCATCGATGGTTCGGCGGGTGCGCGAGCCGGTCGGCAAGGCCACGATCGTCTCGCTGGCCAGATCGGCCAGGCTGACCTTCCGTCGGCCCGCCAGCCTGTGACGCACCGGCATGACGGCACAGAAGGTCTCGCGACCGAGCGCCGTGCCGACGACGAAGTCGGGCAGTTCGTCGACATAGCCGATGCCGAAATCGGCGACGCCGCTGCGGACATCTTCGAGCACCGTCGCATGCACGCCTTCGCGGATATGGATCTCGACGCCCGGCCGGTCCGCGCGATAGGCCGCGACGATCGACGGCAGCACACCGCCGGCAACCGACATGATGGTCGAGAGCACGACCAGGCCGCGTCGCTCCTCAGCGACTTCGCGGACGCTCTGCACCGTGATACCGAGATCGTTCAACATGCGTTCGGCGACCGCCGCGAACTCGCGGCCGGCCGCGGTGATCTGGACGCGCCGCGTGCTGCGGTCGAACAGCCGTACGCCGAGCGCCGTTTCCAGCCGCTTGATCGCCCGCGTCAGGGTGGGTTGCGACAGGTGCAGCCGCGCTGCCGCAGCAACGAAGCTGCCATACTCGGCGAGAGCCAGGACGGCCTCAAGCTGGCGGGCACTGATGTCTGGAAGAGTGGCCCGCTGCATCAGCCTCAGGCCGCCAGCATGCGCTCGCGATTGCGCTCGCGCAGGATCGGCATGACCCATTTGCCGAAGCGCTCCGCTTCCTCGTCGTGCAAGTAGCCCGACAGGCAGAAGGAGTGGCAGCCGAGGTCGATGAATTTCTGCAGCGTATCGGCGCACTGCTCGGGATCACCGACGATGGCAATGCCTGCGCCGGGCCGGACCTGGGTGATGCCGGTCCACAGATGCGGCTCGATCGTCTCGCCGATCGCGGCCAGTTCGCGCACGCGGCGGTTGGCCTCCGACGTCGCGAAATGCTGCTTCACGAACTGCTTTTGACCTTCGCTCGCATGGGCAACGAGCCCGTGCGCGAACTCCCAGGCCTCTTTCTCGGTCGGCCGGCAGACGATCTGCAGTCGCATGCCAAAGCCGATCTCGTTCTCGCGGCCGTGATGGGCCGCCATCGACTTGATCTCGGCCATGTTGGCGCGGATGCGATCGTAGGTGTCGCCCCAGAAGAGGTGCACATCCGAATGCTTGGCCGAGATTTCCCAGGCCTGCTTGGAGCCGCCGCCGAGATAGAACTTCGGATAGGGCTTCTGCAGCGGATAAGGCCGGATCTGGGCCCCCTTCAATTGATAGAACTTGCCATCGAAATGCACCGGGCCGCGCGTGGTCCACAGCGCCTTCAGGATCGAGACCTCCTCGTCCATGATCTCGTAGCGCTCTTCCTTGCCCCACTTGATGCCCTCGGCGGCATTCTCGGTTTCGCTCTGGCCGGCGATCAGGTTGATGCAAATGCGGCCGCCCGAGAGCTGATCGAAGGTCGTGATCATCTTGGCCAGCAGAACCGGATTGATGTAGCTCGGCCGCGCCGCCACCAGCATGCGCATCGACTTGGAGCGCGCCACCATCATGGCGCTGGCGATCCAGGCCTCCCAGCAGGCGGTCTGCACCGGCACCAGCATGTATTCGAAGCCGGCCGCCTCGGCGGCATCGACGATCTTGTCGAACAGCGGCATCGACGGCGCCACCTGCGCGCTCGCCAGCCCATAGGCCGTGGTGTCGCCTGCGGTCGGCAGGAACCAGCCGAACTCCAGACGCTTTTCTTTACTCATCTTTACTCTCCCATCACTCCGGATCGATCCCGGCTGCCTTGACCAGCATCGCCCATTTTTCCTTCTCCGCCTTCATGAAAGCGCGGATCTGATCCGGCGCCATCGGCTCGGGTTCGATCGAGATCGCCCGCAGCCGCGCCGCCGTCTCCGGTTCGGCAACGATCTCCGACACATGATGGCCGATCTTGCTCACCACATCGGTCGGCGTGCGCGCCGGCGCCACGACCACGAACCAGGCATCGAGCGCGAAGGCGCCAAGCCCGGCTTCCGCGAAGGTCGGCACATCCGGTATCAGCGGCGAGCGCTTGCCGGAAGCCACAACCAGCGCTTTCAGTTTGCCCGCCTTGAACTGCGGCAGACCGGTGCCGACATCGATGAAGGTCATATCGATCTGGCCCGAGAGCACATCGGCCATCGCCAGCGGCGCTGCCTTGTAGGGCACATGTACGAGTTCCGTCCCGCTGCGTTGAGCAAGCGTCGTCGAGATGACGCGCGCCGACGGCGTACCGGCCCCGGAGGTTAGCGGCGGCTTGGCCGCCTTTGCCCGCGCCACGAAGTCCGCGAGGCTGGCAATGCCGGAGTCCGCCCGCACTGCCAGGGTAAACGGGATCGAGCCGCAAAAGCCCGTCGGCGCGAAGTCGGCCAGCGAATCATAGGGCACTGCCTTCATCAGATTGGGATTGCCGGCGTGTGTCGCCGCAGTCGCCATCATCAGCGTGTAGCCGTCTGCGGGAGCGCGGGCGACGAAACCACCGGCGATGGAACCACTGGCACCGGCCTTGTTATCGACGATCACCGGCTGGCCGAGCCGTGGCGACAGTCGCTCCGCAAGGATGCGCGTGAGCGTGTCGGTCGCGCTGCCGGCCGTATAGGGCACGACGATCGTCAGTGGTTTGGCGGGCCACGCTTGGGCGCGCGCGGCAAAGCCGGCCGATGCGAGGCCGAGCCCAGCGAGAGCAGTGCGGCGAGTGAGTGACATGGCTGCATTTAAACAAGCGCGGGACAGAATGTGCAATTCGCTCTGGTGACGGCGTTCCGAAATCGGCACGATCCATCCCTTGTGCTCAAACGGGGGAGAAATAGAGGGATGCTGCAACACGGCAAACGTCCGACAATCGCATCGCGGCACGGCATGGTTGCTGCGGCCCATCCGCTGGCCGCGGCCGCCGGAGCGCGCATCCTGTCGAACGGCGGCAATGCCTTCGACGCGGCGGTCGCCACGGCGGCAGCGTTGAATGTCGTGGAACCCTACATGTCCGGACTGGCCGGCCGCGGCGTGGCGACCTGCTACATCGCCAAGGAGAAGCGCGTCCGCACGCTCGACTTCGTAGGCCAGATCTCCAAGAACTTCCCGATCGACAAGCTCAGCAACCGCAGCCAGCTCCAGCGTGGCGCCGTGGCGGTGGGTGCGCCGGGCAATCTCGCGGGCTGGTGCGAACTCAACAAGGCGCACGGCAAGAAGAAGCTGCCGGAATTGTTTGCCCCCGCGATTGCCATCGCGCGCGATGGCTTCCAGCTCATCGAATTCAACCTCGAAGAAATCCAGGGCGTAGCCGGCGAGCTTGGGGGCTACAAGGCGCTGCATCCCGAGTGGTCGCGCGTTTACACCGCCGGCACCGGCACGGTGAAGCCGGGCTTCGTCCTGAAGCAGCCCGACCTTGCCCGCACCCTCGAGGCGCTGGCCGCCGAAGGCCCCGGCCTGCTCTACGGCGGCGCGCTCGGCCAGAAGATCCTCGACCGGCTGACCGAACTCGGCGGCTGCATGGTCATGGACGACATCCTGTCGGCCAAGGCGACATGGCGCGATCCCGTGGCGGTCACCTATCGCGGCCGCACCGTGCATGTGCCGCCGCCACCCTGCGAGGGCTTCCAGTTCCTGCTGACCCTGCGCATCCTCGATGGCTTCGACCTCGCCAAGATGAAGCGCAACTCGACGGAGCATCTCGACACCGTGCTGCGCGCCATCCGCCTGGCCGCCGGCGTGCGCATCGCGACCGGCGTTCCGGCGCCGCAGAAGCTCGCGGAAATCCTCTCAGACAACCACGTCGAAAGCCTGCGGGCCCGCGTACGCGACGGCAAGCCGGTCATCGGGCCGACCGAACAGTGGACGCCGACCAACGAGCCCGTGTCGGCCGTCGACGAAAGCCATACGACGTCGTTCTCGGTGGCCGACAACGAAGGCAACCTGATCTGCCTGACGCAGAGCCTCGGCAGCGTCTTCGGCTCGGGCGTCGTGGTGCCCGGTACCGGCCTCTGTCTCAACAACTTCCTCTACTGGGCGGACGTCAATCCTAAGAGCCCGAACCGCGTGAAGCCGGGCGAACAGCTGCCGATGTGCATGGCGCCTTCGATCTCGATCAAGGACGGGAATCCCATCCTGGCCCTGGGCACGCCGGGCAGCTACGGCATCCTGCAGACCCAAGCCCAGGCGATGGTCCAGTACGTCGACTTCGGCCTGCCGCTGCAGCAGGCGATCGAAGCGCCGCGCGGCCGCCTGACCGACGGCGCCGAGGTGCTGCTGGAAGCGCGGCTTCCGTCCGACGTGCATGCCGACTTGCGTAAGCTCGGCCACAACGTCACGACCGGCCCGGACTGGACGATGAAGGTCGGCGGCATGCAGGGTGTGGCGATCGATCCCGAGACCGGCATGTTCACGGGCGGTTGCGACCCGCGGCGCGACGGCTACTGCGTACCAGCTTGACGCCCGTCCTCAGCGCGCCGTCTTCTCCATGTTCCAGAAGACGGTCGCGGCGGGCGTCGCGAGGATGCCGTGGACCTTGGTGCTGTAGGCGCCGATGTTGAACCACTCACCCAGCGGGAAGTACATTCCCGCTCTCACGGCGAGCATCTGGATTTCAGCGGCGATCTCCTTGCGCTTGGCCGGATCCTGCTCGCGCGCAAAGCGGTCGCGAAGTTCTTCCATCGTCTTGTCGCAGGGCCAGCCACCCGTGGCCTTGTCGCAAGCAGAATTCAGGAAGGCGGAAACCACGGGATCGACCACGTCGAGGGCACCCCAGCTCGCCGTCACCAGATTCCAGCCGCGCTGATCGGGTGGATCTCGGCGCACGAAGCGGCTGATCTGCGTCTGCCAATCCATCGACTGCATGTCGACCTTGAACCCAGCCCGTTCGAGCTGGGCCTTCGCAACGGGCGCCAACCGGGCGATGGCAGGAACGTCGGTGGCATGCAGCAGCACGATGGGCTCGCCCTTGTAGCCGGCCTCGGCCAGGAGTTCTCGGGCCTTGGCGACGTTGCCTTCGAGGCGTCCTTCCATCCCGACGTCGCTCGCGAGCGGCGTGCCGCAGACGAAGTAGGACTTACAGAGCCGATAGAAGCGCGGATCGCCCATGGCAGCGACGACAAAGTCGGGCTGGTTCACGAGGTAGCCCAACGCCTCGCGCACCTTGGGATTGTCGAAAGGTGGATGCAGCCAGTTCGGCCTCAAGCTGAACTGATTGGGAAAGGTGCTGCGCACGATGGCCAGCGACTTGTCGCCCTCGACCAACGGCAGAAGGTCGACCGAAATCAACTCGACGGCATCGATCTCGCCGGCCTGCAGGGCGCTCACGGCCGTCTGCGGATCGGGAATCGCCACCCACTCGACCCGATTCAGCTTGGCGACCTTGCCGCCCGCGAAGTTGCTGGGCGGTTCCGGCCGCGGCTTGTAGGCTTCGTTCCTGACGTAGACGGTCTTCTCGCCGGGCTTCCACTCGTTGGCCTTGAATTTGAAGGGTCCGGAGCCGACCGCTTCGGTGATCTGCTGGTTGCCGGGCGTCTTGGCCAGTCGCTCGGGCATCATGAAAGGCACGACGCCGCCGGGCTTGGCCAGCGACTCCAGGACGAAGGCATAAGGGCCCGACAGCGTCAGCCGGATGGTGCGAGGATCGACGGCGACCAACTCCTTGAGATTGGCCAGCAGCTTCTGGCCCATCGTGTCGCGCGGCATCCAGCGCTGTAGCGACGCCACGCAATCGACCGCCGTCACTGGCGTGCCATCGTGCCAGGCGAGGCCTTCGCGCAGCGTGAAGGTATATTCCAGGCCGTCCGGGCTGACCGTGTGGCGTTCGACCATCTGCGGCTGGGGCTTGAGATCGGCGTCGACGCTGAACAGCGTGTCATAGACGAGATAGCCATGCGTACGGCTGATCTGGATCGACGACCAGACCGGATCGACGATCTTGAGATCCGAAGACATGACAATCCGAAGCGTGCTTTCGGCCCGCCCATCGCCCGGCAATGCTGCAGCGCCCAAGGCGATGGCGCTCAGCCCCGCTTTCACCCACTTTGTCGAACGCTGGATCACGCCTTGGCCTCTCCTTTGCAAGCTTCCATTCTAGCATGGCTGGCCCGCGATCAGCGTCCCCAACGTGGATCGACGCGTTCGCCTCTTGCAGCACGGGGCGTGCGGTGTTCAGATCGCTCCAATGAGAACCGAAGGGATGGAACTATGAGATCTTGGAGTTGGCTGGCAGGAGCGGCGCTGGCCGTCCTCGCGTTTGGAACCGCGGAGGCGCAGGAAACGCCGCGCAAGGGTGGCGTGCTCCGGATGACGGCCCCCTACGCCGCGAGCTTTGGCAGTCTCGATCCCCATGTGACGCCGCGCGCCCAGGACGACATCGTCAACAAGGCGATCCATCGCACGCTCTACAATTGGGATACCAAAGAAGGAAAGCTGGTTCTCGAACTGGCGAAGTCGGTATCGGTGTCGGCCGATGGCCTCACCTACACTTACAAGCTGCGCGACGACGCCTTCTTCCATAACGGCCGCAAGATGACGGCCGACGATATCATCTGGTCGTTCACGCGCATCATGGACGGCAGCAAGGGCTATCCGGCCGCACGCTACGTCCGCGTGATCAAGGGCGCCGTCGACGTCGAAAAGGGCCAGGCCAAGGAAATCTCCGGCCTGAAGAAGATCGACGACTTCACCCTCGAAATGACGATCACCGATCGCGTCGATCCCGGTTACTATTTCTTCGCCGGTTCAACGGCCATCCTGCCCAAGGAAGAGGTCGAGAAGGGCAATTTTGCCTCCAATCCAGTCGGCCTCGGCCCCTTCAAGTTCAAGGAACACATTCCCGGCTCGCGCGTCAGCACCGAGCGCTTCGATAAGTTCTACAAGGCCGGCAAGCCCTATCTCGACCGGGTCGACGTCATGATCATGGCCGAAGCCGCCGCGCGCGACGTCGCCTTCCGCAACAAGGAGATCGATACGTCGATCCTGGGCCCTGCTCAGTACGTCGCCTATCGCGCCGATCCGCAGCTCTCCAAGGGCATCCTCGAAGTGGCGGAGATGTTCACGCGCTCGATGCACATCAACCTGTCCTCGATCAAGCCGTTCCAGGACAAGCGCGTGCGTCAGGCGATCAACTACGCGATCGACTCCAACCTGATCATCTCGCGCCTGGTCAAGGACAAGGCCTATCGTGCGACGAGCTGGCTGCCGCCCTCGGCCGCCGCCTTCGACAAGACGATGAAGGCTTATCCGTTCGACCCCGAGAAGGCCAAGAAGCTGCTGGCCGAGGCGGGTTATCCCAACGGCTTCGAGTTCGAGTGGACGACCAGCCAGAACGAAAGCTGGGGTCTGCCGATCGTCGAAGCGGTGATCCCGATGCTGGCCAAGGTCGGCATCAAGGCCAAGCCCAAGCTGGTCGAAGTCACAGTACTGACCGAGCTGCTCATGAAGGGCGAGCACCAGTCGCTGATCGCGTCGAGCCTTACCGGCCCCGACTCGCTGGCGACCCTGCGCTGCTACTACTCCAAGACGCCGCGCACGGCTTGCAACTACACCGGCTTTAACAATCCGGAGTTTGACAAGCTGCTCGACGACGCCGCCCAGGAGGGCGACATGGCCAAGCGCGAGGAACTGCTGAAGAAGGCCAACAACCTGCTCTACGAAGAAGCGCCGGTGTGGTTCTTCAACTACAACAAGGCCGTGCTGGCCTATCAGCCGTGGGTGCATGGCCTGCAGGCCAACCCGACCGAGATCACACACCAGTATCCCGAAGACATCTGGGTCGACGCCAAGTCGCCCGCCAAGTAGCGACATGAGTTAGCAGAGGTCCCTCCCGTCGCTCGTGATGGCAGACTCGGCGTCATCACGAGCCTTGGGAAAGGGCCTTTATTCTCTCTATTTGAATAGTCGGTAATGTTACTCGTTCTCGGCCGCCGCCTCGCCAACGTCATCCCGACGCTGCTTGCCGTCATCGCCCTCGTCTTCCTGTTGTTCTCCGTCCTGCCGGGCAGCTTCATCTCCGGCATGAACGAGGACGGCCGCTCGACCATCGACCCTGCCGTGATGGAACGCATGCGCAAGGAGATGGGCCTCGACGATCCTCTGCTCGAGCGCTTCGGCAAATATGTCGCCGCTACCGTCACGGGCGATCTCGGCACGTCTTTCCGCACGCGCGAGCCCGTGACCAAGATGCTGAGCAATCGCATCTGGCCGTCGCTGAAACTGGTCCTGGCCGCCATGACCTTCGCCATCGCGGTCGGCGTCACGCTGGGCTTCCTGGCTGCTCTCAGGCCCGGGAGCTGGATCGACACGGCCTCGATGGTCGGAGCCATTTCGGGCCTGTCGCTGTCGCAGTTCTGGTTCGGCCTGATGCTGATGTATCTGTTCGCCCTGAAGCTCCAATGGCTTCCGAGCTTCGGTTATGGCGACGGCGGATTGCGTCATCTTATCCTGCCGGCAATCGCGCTGGGCGTAGGGCCGATGGCGCTGCTGGCCCGCACGACACGCGCCGCCGTGCTCGACGTTTTGAATGCCGACTTTGTCCGCACCGCACGCAGCAAGGGCATGAGCGAGCGCCGTGTCGTCGAATGGCACGTCCTGCGCAATGCCCTCGTCCTGGTCATCACCATCGTCGGCCTGCAGTTCGGCTCGCTGATGGGCCAGGCCGTCGTCGTCGAAAAGCTGTTTGCCTGGCCGGGGGTTGGTTCGCTGATGGTCGACTCGGTGTTCCAGCGCGACATGCCGACCGTCCAAGGCTGCATCCTGATGATCGTGCTGTTCTTCCTCGCCATCAACACACTGGTCGATCTTGCCTATGTCGTGATCGATCCCCGGATCCGCTATCAATGAGCACTGCCATCAAGCTGCCCCGCCTCAGGCTGAAAGGCGGGACGTCCCTCTGGATCGGCGGTGGCCTGGTCGCCACGGCCGTCATGGCGGCGGTCCTGGCGCCGTGGATTGCCCTCACCGACCCGGTGATGGACGCCAATCTGATGAATGCCGAAATCCCGCCGGGCCTCGAATATCCGTTCGGCACGGATGCACAGGGCCGCGACATCTACTCGCGCATCGTCTACGGCGCCCGCATCTCGCTGAGCGTCGGCATCATCAGCCAGATCTGCAACAGTCTCATCGGCGTCACCCTGGGCCTCACGGCCGGCTATTGGGGCGGCTGGTGGGATGACCTGGTGAGCGGCCTCACCAACCTGATGCTGGCGATTCCCTCGCTGGTCTTCGCGCTCGCCATCATGGCGATCCTCGGACCCGGCCTGGTGAGTCTGGTGATCGCGCTCGGCCTCACGAGCTGGTCCTACTCCTGCCGCATCGCCCGCGCCCAGGTCCTCTCCCTGAAGAGCCAAGGCTACGTCCAGGCGGCCCGTATTCTCGGCTACGGCGACCTGCGCATCATGTTCACGCAGGTTCTGCCCAACATCCTGGGACCGCTGATCGTGATCGCCACGCTCGGCATGGGCGGTGCCATCCTGTCCGAGGCGGCACTGTCGTTCCTCGGCCTCGGCATCCGTCCGCCTTTCCCGAGCTGGGGCAGCATGCTCTCCGAAGCGCGCGATCAGATCACGACGGCGCCCTGGCTGTCGGTGTTCCCGGGGCTCGCGATCTTCTTCACCGTCCTCGGCCTCAACCTGCTGGGCGACGGCCTGCGCGATATCCTCGATCCGCAGTCGACCACGAGGCGGGCATGACCGTCCCTCTTCTCAAGGTCGACAATCTGCGCATCGCCCTTGCCGGCGACGGCACGACCTACAACGCCGTCGAGAACGTGTCGTTCGAGATCGGCCGCGGCGAGGCCTTCGGCCTCGTGGGCGAGTCGGGCTGCGGCAAGAGCATCTCGGCCCTGGCCGTCATGGGCCTGTTGCGGCGCCCCTTGTCGCTGGCAGGAGGCCGCATTGCACTCGACGGCAAGGAAATCCAGGACGCCTCGGCCGCCGAGATGCGGCGCCTGCGCGGCAAGCGCATTGCGATGATCTTCCAGGAGCCGATGACGGCCCTCAATCCGCTGTCGCCGGTCGGAAAGCAGATCGCCGAGATGTTCGTGCTGCACGAAGGCACGGGCTGGAGCGAGGCCATGGACCGCGCCGAGGAGGCGTTGCGTCAGGTGCGCGTGCCCTCGCCGGAGCGACGCATCAAGGACTACCCGCACCAGCTCTCGGGCGGCATGCGCCAGCGCGTGATGATCGCCATCGCGCTGGCCTGCGGTCCCGACCTGTTGGTTGCCGACGAACCGACGACGGCCCTCGACGTCACGGTGCAGGCCGAGATCATCGACCTGATGGCCGAGCTGTGTGCTGCCAAGGGCACGGCGATCCTGATGATCAGCCACGATCTCGGGCTGGTCGCCAACATGTGCAAGCGTGTGGCCGTGATGTACGCCGGCCGCATCGTCGAGAGCCAGGCGGCGGAGGCTATTTTCGCCACGCCGAGCCATCCCTACACGCGCGGTCTGGTCGATTCCCTGCCGCGGCTCGGCGAGCGCTCCAGGCGCGGACGCCAGCGGCTGCGCGAAATTTCGGGCGTCGTGCCTTCGATTGCCGCCTATCCGGCGGGCTGTCGTTTCAACCCGCGCTGCCCGTCCGTTACCGAGATCTGCCGCGAAGTGGTGCCCGAGGCGACGCCGCTGCCAGCCGAAGGCCTTGTCAGGTGCCATCATCATGGCTGAGCCGCTGCTTTCTCTCGACGACCTCGCGGTCCATTTCAAGATCGGCAATGCGCTGGGCGGCGGCATCAAAACCCTGAAGGCCGTGGATGGTGTCACCCTCGATGTGAAGCCCGGCGAATGCCTGGGCCTGGTGGGTGAATCGGGCTGCGGCAAGTCCACTCTGGCGCTTGCTATCATGGGTCTGCTCCCACCGACGCGCGGCACGATCGGCGTCGACGGCCAGGAGATTTCCGGCAGCAAGGCACCGGACCGCATGAGGATGGCGCGCACGGTGCAGATGGTCTTCCAGGATCCCTACGCCTCGCTCAATCCACGCCAGACAGTGCGTCGTACCCTGGCCGACCCGTTGCGCCTGCATGGCGTCACCGACAAGGCCGAGGTCGAAGCGCGCGTCATGGACATGATGGCCAAGGTCGGCTTGCGGCCCGAACAGGCCGATCGCTACCCTCACGAATTCTCCGGCGGCCGGCGGCAGAGGATCGGCATCGCCCGCGCCTTGATCCTGAAACCCAAGCTCGTGCTCTGCGACGAGCCGGTATCGGCGCTCGACGTGTCGATCCGCGCCCAGATCATCAATCTGCTGCTCGAACTCAAGGACGAGCTGGGGCTGGCCTACATCATGATCAGCCACGATCTCGGTGTGGTCGAGCATGTCAGCGATCGTGTCGCGGTGATGTATCTCGGCCGCATCGTCGAGCAGGGCGGCTGGCAGGAAATCTTCGAGAATCCGCGCCATCCCTATACGCGCGCCTTGATCGCCGCGATCCCCGACCCCTTCCATCGCGCCGCCATCAGCGCCAAGGCCAAGGCGCGGGGCGAGATCGCCAGCGCGCTCAACCCACCGCCGGGCTGCCACTTTCACCCGCGTTGCCCGCTCAAGGCCGACATCTGCGTATCACAGGATCCCGTCCTTGCCGCGGTCGCCGAGGGGCATCGCGCGGCTTGCCATTTCAGGGATCGCGTGAGTTGATGGGGTAGTAACCCCATGAAAGGCACAGACGTCGACCGCATCACCAATTGGATCGTGCGCCGCGGCCTCGAAGGTGCGCAGGAATCCGATCTGCTGCGCGAGTTCTGCGAGAAGTGCAACGAGGCGGACCTGCCGATTACGCGGGCCCTCGTCGTCATCGACACGCTCCATCCGGTGCACGAAGGCACCGTCTTCCGTTGGCGCAATGACGACATAGAAGAGAAGGCAGCCACGACTTACGGCCGGACAACCGAGGGGGCGGCCGCCGACTCCTGGTACCGCAGTCCCTTCTATCACCTGCTGCAGACCGGCGGCGAGGAACTGCGTCGCCGCATCGGCTTTGGCGAGCCTGCCGATTTTTCCATCATCGAGGAGATGAAGGAGCTGGGTCACACGGACTACATCGTCTTCGTGTACCGCTTTGCGACCGATGCCACGATCGGCGAGATGGATTGCGTCTATTCCGGCTGGTCGACGCGCAATCCGGGCGGCTTCAGCGACGAGTGCATTGCGGCCCTTCGCCAGCTCGTGCCGGTCCTGGGGCTTGCCATCAAGAGCGCGGCACTGACAAACGTCGCCCACACGCTGGTCGAGACCTATCTCGGGCACGACGCGGGAAGACGCGTGCTGGCCGGCCGCACCCAACGCGGTGTCGCCGACCGTATCGAGGCCGCGCTCTGGTTCTCCGATCTGCGTGGCTATACGACCATCACCGACACCGCACCGCCCGGCGAGATCATCCCGCTGCTGAACGACTACGCCGAAGCGGTCATCACCGCGATCCACGAAGCAGGCGGCGACGTGCTGAAGCTGATCGGCGACGGCACGCTCGCACTTTTCCGCGCCGACGACCCGGCCGAGGCGTGCCGACACGCACTGCTGGCCGAAGAGATTCTCCGGGCGCGCATCAAGGAGCTGAACGAAAAGCGTCGGGCAGAAGAACGCCCCATAACATCCGTCTATATCGGCCTGCATGTCGGTGCGGTGTTCTACGGCAATATCGGCAGCGTCGACCGGCTCGACTTCACCGTAGTGGGGCCTGCCGTCAACGAGACCAGCCGCATCGCCTCGATGTGCCGCTCGGTCGACCGGCCGGTGTTGGTCTCCTCGGCTTTCGCCGCCTCCCTGTCGGCGCGCGAACGGGCCGGGCTCGTTTCAGTCGGCCGCTTCGCGTTGCGTGGTGTCGGCCGCGCGCAGGAACTCTTCACGCTCGATCCGGAGCTGATCTAGCAGCGCGAAGGCAAGAGATATTGCATAGCGAATCCAACTCTCGCTGGTAAAAATTCCGTATCCCGGCTTGCATCACCTCCTCCCAGGTGCCTACGATGATGGCAACAACGAAGCCGTCCAACGAGGCGGTAGTCCTGGGAGGACAACATGGCCAAGACCAAGCGTCGTAGCGTGCTTAAGCTTGCCGGCGGCACGGCCGCCGTGTCGTTGGGCGGCCTGGCAGGAATTCTCGCCACTGGTCGCACTCCAGCATATGCGCAGCAAAAGACGGTCCACTGGTTGAAGTGGGTCGATTTCGTTCCGGCCACCGACCAGCTATTCCGCAAGGAAATGATGCCGGAAGCCGAGAAGGCGCTGGGAATCAAGATCAACCTGGAGACGGTGAACGGCAACGACCTGCAACCGCGCGTGACGGCAGGCATTCAGTCCGGCGCCGGACCGGACCTGATCATGTCGTTCAACAACCAGACTTACCTCTATGCCAACAGTGTCGTCGATCTCACCGAGATCGCCGAGGCGGTCGCCAAGCGGGAAGGAGGTCTCTTCCCCTACGCCCGTTCGATCTGCAGCGACGGCAAGATGTTCATGGGCATGCCTTGGGCCGTGATCGGCGGCATGATCGCCTATCGCAAGTCGTGGCTCGAAGAGGCGGGTTACACCAAGTTCCCCGACACTTGGGAAACTTATCGCGAAGCCGCGAAGAAGCTGAAGGCTAAGGGACGGCCGATGGGCCAGACGCTCGGCCACACGTTCGGCGACGCGCCGGGCTTCACCTATCCCTACATGTGGTCGTGGGGTGGCAAGGAAGTCGAGGCCGACGGCAAGACCGTCGTCATCAATTCCAAGGGCACGATCGACTCGGTCAAGTTCATGCAAGGTCTGTGGAAGGACGGCATGGACGAAGGCGGCCTTGCCTGGGACGACACCAACAACAATCGCGCGTTCCTGTCACAGACCATCTCCGCAACCTTGAACGGCGCCTCTATCTACATCGAAACCCTGCGCAAGCCCGACCAGTACAAGACCGAGAAGGGCACGCCGATGAACAAGGACATCCTGCACGCGCCTCTGCCCAAGGGACCGGCAGGCCAGTTCGGCTTCCATCTTCTGCAGTCGAACATGCTGATGAAGTACTCGAAGAACCAGGATGCGGCGAAAGAGTTTCTGAAGTGGCTTCATACCGAAGCCAACTATGCGAAGTTCTTCAATTCGCAGAAGGGCTTCGCCACGCCGTGTACGGTGAAGTGGGAATCCGACAAGCTGTGGGATGTAGATCCCGTGATGACGCCCTACAAGGTGGCGGCCCGTCTCGGCCAGGCCCCGGGCTTCAGCGGCCCACCCAATGCCAAGGCGGCGGAAGGCCTGTCGAAGTACATCATCACCGACATGTACGCCAAGGCGGTGCAGGGCATGCCGGCCGAGGAGGCCGTGAAGTGGGCCGAAGCCGAACTCAAGAAGATCTACTCGGCGTGAGGCCCCAAGTGAGGTTCGTAACGACGTTCGCGTAGTCCAACCTGTGAGTGGATCATGGCGGTGACCGCAGTTTCGGGCTCGGTGGCCCGACCAACCCCGCGACTGCGGCGCATGGAGGACGAGCGCTGGCTCGCCTTCGCGCTGCTCGTGCCGACAGCCGTGCTGCTCGGCCTGTTCATCGCCTATCCCTTCGTCGAGGGCGTGCTGCTGTCGCTCAACAGCACGCGCGTCGGCATCAAGGGTGAGTTCGTCGGCCTCAAGAACTTCGACAAGGTCTGGAACGACAGCATCTTCCGGACCGCTGTCTGGAACACCTTCTGGTACACGGGTGTCACGACCGTCTTCAAGCTGGCGCTGGGCCTGTGGTTGGCGATCCTGCTCAACCGCCACTTCAGGGGCAAGGCGCTGGTCCGCGCCTTCATCCTGCTGCCCTTCATCATTCCCACAGTGCTGTCGACCTTCGCCTGGAAGTGGATGTTCGACCCCACTTTCAGCGTCATCAACTGGACGCTGTTCCAACTCGGCTTCATCACCCAGCGCATCAACTGGCTGGGCGATCCCGATCTCGCGATGACGTCGATCATCATCGTCAATGTCTGGCGCGGCGTACCGTTCTTTGCCATCAGTCTGCTGGCCGGCCTGCAGACAATCAGCCCCGAACTGCAGGAAGCCGCCGCCATCGACGGCGCCCGGCCGTGGCAGCGTTTCTGGCACGTCACCTGGCCCCTGCTGCTGCCCGTCACCATGGTGGTGGTGCTGTTCTCGGTGATCCAGACCTTCGCCGACTTCCAGCTCGTCTATGTCATGACCGGCGGCGGCCCGGCCAATGCCACCCATCTCTTCGCCACATACGCCTACCAACTCGGTATTGGCACCGGCCTGCTCTCGGAGGGGGCAGCGGTATCGCTCGCCATGTTCCCCTTCCTGTTCCTGATCGTGGTGGTGCAGCTCCTCTACATCCGTCGCGTTGAAACCCGATGAGCTGGGAGACCCGGTGATGATCGAAGGTGCAGCCTGGCGTAAGTGGGTCTTCTACAACATCCCGCTCATCCTCTTCGTGTTCGTCCTGCTCTTCCCCTTCTACTGGATGATCATCACGACCTTCCGGCCGGACGGCGAGCTCTACCGGCCGTGGAATGCGGCGAACTACCAGCCGTTCTGGACCAACAATCCGACCTTTGATCACATCCTCTATCTGTTCGAGGAGACGTCGTTCGGGCGCTGGATGCTGAACACCATGTTCATCGCCGCGGTATCGACGGTGATCTCGCTGTTCTGCGGCGTGCTCGCGGGCTACGCGCTGGCCCGCCTCAACTTTCCCTTCGCCGGCGGCCTCGGCACAGTGATCTTCGTCACCTACCTGGTGCCCCAGACGCTGCTCTTCATCCCGCTCGCCGAGATCATTCGCAACTTCCAGCTCGGCGACACGCCGTGGTCGCTGATCCTCACCTATCCAACCTTCCTGATCCCCTTCTGTACGTGGTTGATGATGGGCTACTTCAAGGCCATCCCGAAGGAGCTGGAGGAATGCGCCCGCATCGACGGCGCCTCGCGCTGGAAGGCGATGGTCTACATCATCCTGCCCGTGGCGGTGCCGGGCATCCTGTCGGCCGGCATCTTCGCCTTCACGCTTTCCTGGAACGAATTCATCTACGCCCTCGTCTTCCTGTCTTCACCCGATCAGAAGACCGTGCCGGTCGGCGTCACGTCGGAGCTGATCCGCGGCGACGTCTTCTTCTGGGGACCACTGATGGCCGGCGCACTGCTGGGCTCGATCCCGGTGGCGATCGTCTATTCCTTCTTCGTCGAACACTACGTTTCGGGCCTCACCGGCTCCGTGAAGGGTTAGAATCATGGCACTGGTCAGCATCCGCGGCGTCAACAAGGTCTATGACGGCAACGTCCATGCCGTGAAGGATGTCAGCCTCGAGATTCGCGACAAGGAGTTCATGGTCTTCGTCGGCCCCTCGGGCTGTGGCAAGACCACCACCCTGCGCATGGTGGCCGGGCTCGAATCGATCACTTCCGGCGACATCCTGATCGGCGATACCGTGGTGAATCAGTTGCCGCCGATGGACCGCGACATCGCGATGGTGTTCCAGAACTATGCGCTCTACCCACACATGAGCGTGTTCCACAACATGGCCTTCGGCCTGAAGATGCGGAAGTTCGAGAAGCCCGAGATCGACAAGCGCGTGCGCGACGCCGCCGCCATTCTCGGCATCGAGAACCTGCTCGACCGCAAACCGCGCCAACTGTCGGGCGGTCAACGCCAGCGAGTGGCGCTGGGCCGCGCCATCGTGCGACATCCGCAGGTCTTCCTGTTCGACGAGCCGCTTTCCAATCTCGATGCCAAGCTGCGCGTGCAGATGCGGGTGGAACTCAAGAAGCTGCACGAGCGGCTGGGCACCACCGCCATCTACGTCACCCACGACCAGGTCGAGGCGATGACGCTGGGCGATCGCGTGGTCGTCATGAAGGATGGCGTGGTGCAACAGGTCGGCGAACCGCTCGAACTCTACAACACGCCGGCCAACAAGTTCGTGGCGGGCTTCATCGGATCGCCGGCGATGAACTTCGCCGACGTCACCCTGATGGAGAGCGGCGGCAAGCTATGGGCGGAGGCCCAGGGCCTCAGGATAGGCATCCCTGGGGAGATCGCCCGTCGCGCCAACGGCCGTAACGGCGCCCACGCCACTTTGGGCATCCGGCCCGAAGACATCCATCTTGCAGGGCCGGCCGATCCTGCCGAACTCTGCTTCGAGGCCGAGGTCGAGGTGATCGAACAGCTCGGCTCGGAGATCGTCCTCGATACGAGGGTCGGCAGCTCGGCATTCGTGGCGAGCGTCGATCCGACCTTGCGCATGAAGGTGCACGACCGGCTGAAGCTCGCCATGAACCCGGCCCGCCTTCATTTGTTCGATGCAGGGTCGGAGGCCGCGATCTAAACTATTTTGCCGGCCCGCCCCAGCTTTCCAGGACATCCCGCTTGGCCTTGCGCTGCTCCTCGCGCGACTTCTTGAAGTCGTGGCCATAGGGTGCCGTGTCGAACGAGCCGTAGGTCGGATTGGCGATCATCAGCCATTGCTTGCCCCAGTAGGCCATGTCGCTGTCGAAAGCCTTCAGACGGTCGGCCTCGCTCGTGCGGTAACGGTCGTCGAAATCGCCGAAATTGTCGCCGATGTTCAGCAACACGCGATAGTGCTTGGTCACCACGGCTCGGCGCGTGCTCTTGGCACTCCCCCATTCCGGTTTCTCGTTCTGCATCAGGAACGTGTCGACATTGCCACCCAGCGGAAAGCCGAGTTTCTGCATGTTCTCGCGCGTGTCCTTCTCGGTCTCCGCAGCGCGATTGGTGATGTAGAATATCTTTACGTTCTTGGAGTCGGCATACTTCACGAACTCCAGCGCGCCCGGGACCGCGGTCGATATCTGGGCGGCGCAGAATTCGTTCCAGGTCTTGGTGCTGAACGTCTTGTCGTTCTTCATCATCCAGACTTGGTACTTCGAGTTGTCGAGCAGCGTCTCGTCGATATCCAGAATGACCGCCGGCGGCAGCGTTTGATAGTCGCCGGTCTGTTCCGCCGGCGCTGCCGTCCAGCTTCTGTCGACCAGCGCCTCATCGAGACGGATGCGCGCCAAGGCGAAGACCGTCAATGCATTGGCCTTGTATTCCACTGACCGTTGCGTCCAGAGCGTCGCCAACAGCAGATCGCTAGCGTCCTGGGCACGCGCGGCGATACCGGACAAGGCCACAAGGACGGCGCCGAGCGCCAGACTCGTTCTTGCAATCATAGCGGCACCTTCTCCAATAGCCGGCGCTTGGTATCGGCATCGACGAAGGATGCCTCGACGGTCCGGCGTGCAATCCCGCGCAAGTCCTTCTCGCTGAGCCCGGCCTCGGCGTATTCAGTTCCGAGCGTCGTGTGAAAGAATGGCGGATCGTCGGAATTCAGCGTGACCGGAACGCCGGCGTCGATCAACCGATGTAACGGATGCGCCTCCCGACTGGGATAGAGTCCCAGCGCCACATTGCTGCCCGGGCAGACTTCGAGGACGATGCCGCGCTGCACCAGTTCCGCCATCAGGGTCGGGTCCTCGGCCGAGCGCACGCCGTGGCCGATGCGCGTCACGGGCAGATCGCGGATCGCCGCCCAGACGCTCTCCGGCCCTACGACCTCGCCGGCATGGACAGTGCAGCCATAACCCTTCTCGTGGGCCAGCCGATAGGCCGGCGCGAAGTCGATCGGGCTGAAGCGCGCCTCGTCTCCTCCCATGCCGAAACCGACGACATAGGGATGCGGCTCGGCGACCATCGCCCTTGCCATGGCCAGAGCGCGATCCGGTCCAAGGTGGCGAATGCAGATGATGATGATGCGACCGACGATGCCGAACTCGCGGCCAGCCCGGTCGATCCCGTCGGCAAGCGCCTCGAGCCAGGCGGTATAGGAGATACCCAGCGCCGCCGGCCGCTCCGGCGAGCAGAACATCTCGACATAGATCGCGCCATCACGGGCCGCCGAGGCAAGGTACGAGTAGATTACGTCGCCGAAATCGCGGGGAGTCTTGAGCGCCGTACAGACGCGATCGTAAGAGTCGAGAAAGCTCAGGAAGTCCTTCCAGGCGTAGTGCCCCCTGGCGTCGAACAGCTTGGCCGGCAGCGAAAGCCCGTTGCGTTCGGCCAGTTCACGCGCCAGCGCCGGCGGGATCGACCCTTCGAGATGGCAGTGGATTTCGGCCTTGGGGATTGGAGTCTTGAGCGTCACGCGAAGCCTCGAAGCGGCAGTCCAGGCCGTTGCAGCCAGTTGTCGGGCAGATAATCGGCACGAGCATCGATCAGGTGCAAGGCGTAGGCGTGGCGTTGCCGCGGCGAACGGTTAGGGGCGCTGGCATGTGGCAGCAACCCATGCAGCACGACCAGCGTGCCGCGCTTTGCGTCCAGGGCTACGGGTTCGATATCGGGCCACGGCGTCGTGTCGAGGATTTCTGTCGCCATTTCGTTCCCGACTTGCCTGAAGCGCTCCCGCAGCGGACCACGATGGGCGCCCGGCAGGGCCATCAGGCAGCCATTCTCCTCGTCGGCATCGTCGAGCGCGATCCAGAAGCCGGTGACGGTCGACGGCTGCGTGCAGAGATAGGTCGCGTCCTGGTGCCAGCCGACCTCGGCGCCGATCCGGGGCTGCTTGAAGAGGTACGTCGACTGCAACAGCAACGGCTCCTCGAAACCCAGGGTCTTGGCCAGGGTAGCAAATTGCGGCCGGCGGGAGATGCGATCGAACACCGGATCGAGGTCGTGCAGAGCATGGCCGATCTTGTTCAGGGCCAGCGATACCGGCTGACCGGTCGCCCCCTCCTCGAAGAAGAAATGGATGGCCTGCCCGGACTCCCGGAAGTAACGGTCTCGCGCATGCCCCTGGTCGCGCGTCGAGAAGACGGTCCGCACGGGTCCCGGATCGAATTCCGCCACCAACTCCGCCGCGCGCGCCTGCAAGGCATCGCAGTCTGTCCGGGAGACGAAATCCTCAAGCACGAGAAAGCCATCCCGCGCATAGGCGTCGAGATCGACCGCAGTCACGCCACCCGCTCCATCAGGACAGGCTTGGACGCGGGCGCCGCCTCGCCGATCCGGATCGCCCGTCGCACCTCGGCAATCGCCTGATCGGCGTCTGCGTCGGTCGCGGCGTGGACAAGGCACAGCGGACTGCCTGCCTGGACGTGCGTACCGACGTCCACCACCTCGGTCAGGCCGACCGATGGATCGATGGCGTCGTCGGCATGGGTACGGCCGCCACCCAGGCTTACGACGGCAATACCGACATCGCGGGCATTCATGCCGGTGACATAGCCCGTGTGCTCGGCCGAGCAGGGCCGAACGACCGGCGCGGATGACAGGTATCGCCCAGGGTGCTCGAGAAAATCGGTCGGCCCGCCCAACGCCGCGACCATCCGGCCGAACGTCTCGGCGGCACGCCCATCGGCGAGGACCGCTTCCGCTTGGGCTCGGCCGGCGGCGGCATTGGGCACCAACTTGCCGAGCACCAGCATCTCGGCCGCCAGCGCCATCGTCACCTCGTGCAGCCGTGGCTCGCGTGCGCCATTGCCCGTGAGATAGGCCACCGTTTCGGCGACTTCGAGGGCATTGCCGACATCACGGCCCAGCACGCGGTCCATGTCGGTGATCAGCGCCACCGTGGGCAACCCCGCCTGGTTGGCCACCGCGACGAGGCTTTCGGCGAGGTCGCGCGCCATCTCCTCGGTGTCGCAGAAGGCGCCGGAGCCGCACTTCACATCCATCACCAGCCCGTCGAGCCCTTCGGCGATCTTCTTCGACAGGATCGAACTCACCAGCAAGGGAATCGACTCGACGCTGCCCGTGACATCGCGCGTGGCGTAGAGCCGCCGGTCGGCCGGCGCCAGATCGTCGGTCTGGCCGATCACGGCGCAGCCAACCTCGCGCACGACCTTGCGGAAGGTGGCAATGTCGGGCTGCACGTCGTAGCCGGAAATCGAGGCGAGCTTGTCCAGGGTGCCGCCGGTATGGCCGAGACCGCGCCCGGAGATCATGGGCATGAAGGCACCGCAGGCTGCCACGATGGGCGCCAGCATCAGGCTCACCTTGTCGCCGACACCGCCGCTGGAGTGTTTGTCGAGCACCGGCCCCGGCAAGTCGAGATCTGCCCAATCGAGCATGAGTCCGGACCGCGCCAACCCCAAGGTGAGTGCGACCCGCTCCGGTGTCGTCATGCCACGAAAGAAAACGGTCATCGCAAAGGCCGCCACCTGGCCTTCGCTCAGACTGCCGTCATGGATTCCACGCACGATGAAACCGATTTCCTCGGCGGAGAGTTCGTGGCCGTCGCGCTTGCGACGAATGATCTCCTGGGGAAGCATGGCGCCTAGCCGTAATGCTCCAGAAAGGTACGCAACAGCCGGCGCACATTACCGGACGCCGCCCCCGCCACGGCAAGCGTCTGCTCGTGACCCAGCACGCCGGGCACGAGGCCGGCGGCATAGTTGGTCATCAGCGACAGAGCCACGACCTTGAGGCCGGCATGGCGCGCCAGGATCGTCTCGGGCGCCGTCGACATGCCGACCGCGTCGGCGCCCAGCACGCGGGCAGCGCGAATCTCGGCGGGCGTCTCGAAGCTCGGCCCGCTGAAGAAGATGTACACGCCGTCGTGGCAGGTCACGTTGGCTTCGCGAGCCGCTGCCAGCAGTTTTTTGAGCAGGGCCGGATCGTAAGCGTCGACCATATCGACGAAGCGGCTGTCGCCCGGCCCGATGCCGAACAGCGGATTGACGCCGGCGAAGTTGATGTGATCGCTGATCGCCATTACCGATCCGGGGGGCATGTCGAGCCGCAGGCTGCCCGCGGCATTGGTCTGCAACAGCGTTTCGCAGCCGAGATCGGCAATGGCCCGGATCGCCCCCCGCATTTCGTCGGCTCTGCCACGCTCGTAATAATGCGCGCGCCCCTGCAAAACGGCGATCGGGGTCGGCCCGACATGTCCCAGGACCAGACGGCCGGCATGGCTGCCGACCGTGGTCAGCGGAAATCCCGGCAGATCGGCATAAGGAAGGGCTGCGACCTGCTTCACGTCCTCGACGAAGCTGCCCAGGCCGGAACCCAGGATCACAGCGACTTTCGGTTTGAAGCCGGGCGCAACCCGCGTAATGGCGTCGATCATGGCCGACCGACGTGATGCGGACCGAACGACATCGGCAAGAGCTGTCCCAAGGTTACCGTGCGATGCAGCCCGTCGGGACCACAGAGGTGGATCGGCGTGTCGTCGGCTGCAAACTCGCGCAGCTTCTGGCGGCAGCCCCCACAGGGCGTGATGGTCTCGGGGCCCGGGCCCACCACGACACATTCCAGGATGTGCTTGTGGCCTGCCGCGACGAGGGCGGCGATGGCGCCGGCCTCGGCGCAGATACCTTGTGGGTAGGCGGCGTTCTCGACATTGCAGCCGCCGTGTATCGAGCCGTCCTCGGCACGCAGCGCAGCCCCGACGTGGAACTTCGAGTAGGGCGCATGGGCGTGAAGCATCATGCGTTGTGCGACATGGAGCAGATCGTCCACCTCAATGCTCCTTCTTGTAGGGCACGCCGGCCGCCTTGGGCGCCACTGCATTGCCGATGAAGCCGGCCAGCAGAAACAGAGTGAGAAGATAGGGCAAGGCCTGGATCAGTTGCACTGGAACTTCGCCGATGCCAGGCACCTCCACGCCCTGCAAGCGGATGGCGACGGCATCGAGCAGGCCAAAGACCAGACAGGCGCCGAAGGCCGGGAACGGCCGCCATTTGCCGAAGATGATGGCGGCCAGCGCGATGAACCCCTGCCCTGCCGTCATGTCGCGGCTGAAACCGGCATTCTGTGCAATCGAGAGATAGGCCCCGGCAAGACCCGCAAACAGGCCACACAGGAGGACGGCGCGATACCGCAGCCAGGTGACCGAAACGCCGGCCGCATCGACGGCCAGGGGCATCTCGCCGACGGCCCGAAGCCGAAGTCCAAACCGCGTGCGCGCGATCAACCACCAGGTGAACGGCACCGCCAGCAGCGCCGCGTAGACCAGTACATTGTCGCCAGCCACGGGGAAGAAGATCGGCTTTAGACGCTCGCCGTCGTTCAACGGCGGCGTCTGGCCGCCACGCGCGAACCAGGCCGTTCCCAGCACCACGGTCAGGCCTGCCGCCAGTATGTTGAGAGCGATACCGCTCACGACCTGGTTGCCGCGATGGGTGATGCAGGCAAAGCCATGCAGTAGCGCCAGCGCCTCCGCCGCAACGATGGCGGCGGCGACGCCCGCCCAGGCCGAGCCGGTGAGCGATGCCGTCGCGGCTGCGAAGAAAGCCGCCATCAGCATCTTGCCTTCGAGCCCGACATCGATGACGCCGCTCTTCTCCGAGAACAAACCACCCATGGCGCAAAGCACCAGGGGCGTCGCCACGCGCAAGGTCGCCGCGAGGGTCAGGGTGACGAAGGTGAGTATTTCCTCCATCGCTCAGCCCCGGCGCCCGAACAGCGCCTGCAGCCAGGGCCGCGGCAGATGGACCAGGGCCCCGCAGAACAGGATGACCAGTCCCTGGATCACCACGACCATCTCGCGGGTCATGGCGGGAATCTCGAAGGAAAGCTCCGCGCCGCCCTGTTGCAGGGCGCCGAACAGGAGGGCGGCCAGCACGATACCCAAGGGATGGCTGCGCCCCATCAACGCCACAGCGATGCCAGCGAAGCCGTAGCCCGCCGGAAAGTCGAGCACGATGCGATGGTGCACGCCCAGCAGCTCGTTGACCGCGACACCGCCTGCCAGGGCGCCGGACAGGCACATGGCCAGCATGGTCATGCGCCGAATGCTGGTGCCGGCATAGATCGCCGCCTCGGCATTGTGGCCCATGGTTCGCAGGGCGTAGCCCCAGCTCGTGCGCCACAGAAAAACCCAGACGGCAATACAGCTGAGCAGGGCCAGGACGAAGGCGAGATTGAGTGCCGACGGCGCCACCGCGATGCCAATCGAATTCAGAACCGCCTGCATCGACGGCAACGATGCCGAGTCGGCGAAGCCGCGACTCTGCGCGGTCATCGAGCCCGGCGCGATCAAGACGTTTACCAGCAGGTAGACCATCAGCGCCGACGCGACGAAGTTGAACATGATGGTGGTAATGACGATGTGGCTGCCACGCCAGGCCTGCATCCAGGCCGGCACCGCCGCCCAGGCTGCGCCGAAGGCCGCTGCAGCCAGGATGGCGAGGAGGACCAACAGCGGGCCCGGCAGGTAGCTGTCGAGCGCCAGCACGGCAAGACCGCAGCCCAGACCTCCGATGTAGGCTTGGCCCTCGCCGCCGATGTTGAACAAGCCGGCGTGGAAGGCGACCGCCACGGCAAGGCCGGTGAAGATGAAATTGGTGGCGTAGTAGAGCGTGTAGCCGATCGACTCCGACGAGCCGAAGGCACCAACCAGCAAGAGCTTCAGCGCATCGAAGGGTTCGACGCCGATGATACGCGCGATGATGCCGACGACAAAAAAGGCCAGCGCGACATTGACCAGCGGCAATACGGCGATTTCGACCCAGCGCGGCAACGGTCGACGAGCGGATCTCGGGACAACGAGGCTCATGCGTCGGCCATCATGCGGCCGAGCGCCCGTTCATCGGCCTGATCCGCCGCGACCTCGCCGACGATTCGGCCTCCCGACATCACCAGGATGCGATCGGCCAGCGACAGGATTTCTTCGAGTTCGACCGACACGACCAGGATCGCGCAGCCTGCGTCGCGGCTTTTCACCAATTCGCGATGGATGAACTCGATGGCGCCGATATCGACGCCGCGCGTCGGCTGGCCCACCAGCAGCACCTTGGGCATTCGCGACATCTCGCGCGCCAGGATCAGCTTCTGCTGATTGCCACCGGAGAAGTGCGACGAACGCAACCCCGGCGTCTGCGGCCGCACGTCGAAGCGCCGCATCAACTCGACGCAGTGCTTGTCCACGGCCGGCACGTCGAGCAAATGGTTATGACAATAGGGTGGCTGGTCCTGATACCCCAGGATCGCGCTCTCCGATGCCTCGAATGCAGCGACCAGCCCCTGCCGCAGGCGATCCTCCGGAACATGGGCGAGGCCGAGCGCGCGCATCTCTGCCGGATCGATGGGATGCGCCGGATCGATTACCCGACCGCAGACTTCGAGATGGCCCGCCGTCGGTGGCCGGATGCCGGACAGGACCTGCAGCAGCTCCGTCTGGCCATTTCCCGAGACACCGGCGATGCCGACGATCTCGCCGGCGCGCAGATCGAGGTCGATGCCATCGAGCAGGCGCACACCGCGACGGTCGACCAGCGAGAGGTCGCGCGCCGCCAGCATCGTCTGCCCACGCACGGCCGGCGCCTTGTCGAGATCCAGCCGGATCTTGCGGCCGACCATCAGCTCCGCGAGTTCGCCGGTACTGGTTTCGCCCGTCCGCCGCTCGGCCACGACCTCGCCCTGGCGCATGACGATCACCCGGTCGGCCACGGCCATGATCTCGCGCAGCTTGTGGGTGATCAGAAGCACCGTGACACCGCGGGCACGCAGGCTCTTCAGGATCTCGAACAGCCGGTCGGTCTCCTGTGGCGTCAGCACGGCGCTGGGCTCGTCCAGGATCAGCATGCGGGCGCCGCGGAAGAGGACCTTCAGGATCTCGACCCGCTGTTGCTCGCCCACCGAAAGATCGGCCACGCGCGCATCGGGATTGACGGTGAGGCCATATTCCCGACCCAGCCGCGCCAGCTCGGCACGCGCTGCCGCGAAGCCCCCGGCCAGCAGAGGGCCGCCTTCGGCGCCCAGGACCAGGTTCTCCAGCACGGTGAAGGTGTCGACCAGCATGAAGTGCTGGTGAACCATGCCGATGCCATGGGCGATGGCATCGCGCGGGCTGGCCATGTCGACGGGGTGGCCATCGATCAGAATCTGACCGGCATCGGCGCGATAGAGCCCATAGAGAATGCTCATCAGGGTCGACTTGCCGGCGCCGTTTTCGCCGACAATCCCGGTGATGCTGCCCTGTGGGACGGCAAGCGAAACACTGCGCACGGCGTGCACGGCGCCGAACGACTTGTCTATGCCTCTGAGTTCGATGGCTGCAGCGGCAGCCGTCAGCGATTGCACGAATTGTTGCTCATATAATCGTGCACGACGATCTTGCCCGAGATGATATCGGCCTTGGCGGCTTCGACCTTGGCCTTCATTTCCGGTGTCACGAGGCTCTCGTTGTCCTTGTCGAGCGCCCAATCGACCCCGCCTTCCTTGAGGCCCAACACCTGCGTACCGCCCTTCCATTGATGGTCCTGGGCCGCCTTGAAGCTCTCATAGGTTGCCACATCGACGCGCTTCAGCATCGAGGTCAGCATGTTGCCGGGATGCAGATGGTTCTGGTTGGAATCGACGCCGATGCCGAGCTTGCCGCGATCCTTGGTCGCCTGGAGGATGCCGAGCCCGGTGCTGCCGGCCGCGGCATAGACGACGTCGACGCCGCGGTCGATCTGGCCGCGGGCGAGTTCGGCGCCACGGCCGGGATCGTTCCACGCGGCGGGCGTCGTGCCCGTCATGTTCGTGATCAGTTCGGCGTTGGGATTGGCATATTTGATGCCCTGCTCGAAGCCGCACTGGAAACGCCGCACCAGCGGAATGTCCATGCCGCCGACAAAGCCGATCTTGCCGGTCTTGGAGGCGAGCGCCGCCAGCACGCCGACCAGAAACGAGCCTTCCTGTTCGCGAAACACGACGGACTGCACGTTGGGCAGGTTCACCACGCTGTCGATGATCGTGAAGTGGATGTTGGGAAACTCCTTGGCGACCTTCTGCAGCGCTACGGCCTGGGCAAACCCGACGGCGATGATCGGGTCCTGGCCCCGCTGGGCGAAGCGGCGCAGCGCCTGCTCGAATTGCGTTTCGTTGCTGGGCTCGAACTCGGCGACGGCGATGCCGGTATCCTTCTTGAAACGCTCGGCACCCTGCCAGACCCCTTCATTGAAAGACTTGTCGAATTTCCCTCCGGTGCTGAAGACGATAGCGGGCTTGATCGTGGCCCGGGTCTGCGCCTGTGCAGGCGCCAATAATCCCAGGCAAACGACTGCAAAGACCGCAATTAGCGGTCCGACCCAGCGTTTCATGACGGCTCCCTTGTTCTCGGCCAATCTTGGACTGCGGCGCGCGCCGGGTCTAGGCACGGCTCCGCAGTACAATCAGCCTGGAACGACGAACCCGTACCTCAGGTTCGAAGGATCGCGCCCCGCGCGCTCATAGTGCGATCTGATGGCCGCGAAACGATCGTCGCGCCATGCCGCCTTCTTGATGTCATAGCGATACATCTTCGCCGAATTCTCGCCAAAGATGGCCCGTTTCACCGGCCCGTCGGCCGGTCCGAGCGGCGCATAGCCGAACTTCTTTTGCATATCCTCGGGGATCTCGAGCCGGCGCAGGGCCTCGATCTGCCACTGTGGCGCGCCTGTCCAGACCGCATCAGTTCCCCAGACGACATGGTCGGCCCCCATGCCTTTCACCAGCATGCCCATCAGCGCTGCACAGAGGCGCGGCTCCGTCACCGTCGTCTGGGCGAAGATCTGGCCGAGATCGGCATAGACGTTGCTGACGCCGTACTTCGCCGGAATCTCGGCAAGGTCGCTGGTCCATTCGACCCGGCCGGTCTTCTCGAACTGGTCGTAGCCGCCCGCCGCGGCGCCGGGTGCACCCGTCCAGCGAAAGGCCGCGTGGTAGACGACGAAGCGGATCTGCGGCCAGTCCTTGGCCGCCTTGCCGACATCGTCGACAGTCGCATAGGGCGTCAGATGCGGCCAGCGTTGCGCGACCGAAGGCGGATAGAGGCCTTTGTGCACGCAGACGATGTCGTAACCTGCCTTCACGATCTTCTCGTAGAAGGGATAGACGAGCTTTTCGTCGTCCATGCGCCAGGGATGACGCGCCAGATCCTTGTTGGTGTTGTCGCCGACCGTATAGCCCTTCCAGGAGTCCGGCTTGAGCGTGGCAATGCACTTGTCGACCTCATCCATCCAGCCGTCGTACCCCGGCGTGAAGATAGCATGCGACAGGAGACGCCTGGAGCCGGCTTCGCGATTCACCTTCTCGCGGGCGTCGGCCTTCATCTCGTTGGTCAGGAACCAGTCGCGCGGGTCTTCCGACGCCGAGCCGCTGATCAGCGCGACCTTGGTGTCGCTGTCGAGATAGATCTCCTTGAACCAGTTGGGATATTTGAGGTCGTCGATGGTCTGCGGCCTGCCGACCAGTCCCGGATTCCAGCCGGCCTTACCAACCGCCTCGCGCCCGCGCACGAATCCTTCGAGCCGCGTATCGTCGCGCAAGAAGTGCGTGTGCACGTCCATGACGAACTGATCCTTGAGGCTGTCGGCGCGCGCCTGGGCGAGATCGACGCTTTTCGCCTCGGCCGGCGACGCGCCATAGAGTGGACCGTAGACCTCGTTCATGGCGACGAAGGCCGTCGTCATGCCGGCGGCAGTCTGGAAGAAACGGCGCCGCGACAGGCCGTTGCGACGGCCATAGTCGTCGCCCAGCTCGTTCATGCGCGCTTCGACCTGCTTCTGTCGGTCCGTCCGGGCGATCGGCAGAAATTCGTCGCTCGACACGACCTGGGTCGGCACCGGCGTCGTCCCACCGGCCACACTGGCAGGAACGAGTCGGCTGCGTTCCTCGTCGCTCAACAGACCCATGGCAATCCTCGAAGCTGCAGGGAAGAGGCGGCGTCCGACGCGAGCCTACCTCAACTTTGAGGAGACGGCACCGTGCCGGGCTTCGGATCGATGGGCAGGAGACGGTCGAGCCCCAGGAGCTTTTCGTAGAGAGCTCCAGCCTGCAGCAACGCCGCCTCGCCGCGCGGCTTGCCGACGAGCTGCAGCCCGACCGGCCGGCCGAACTGATCGAAGCCGCACGGCACGGCCAAAGCCGGGCTGCCGGTCACGGTGATGGCCGAGTTCAACGTCGAGCCCGCCATGTAGTTCTCGAGCTTCTTGCCGGCGATGGTTTCGGGCGCCCGCAGATTGACGTCGAAAGCCGCAGTCGGTGCCCCGGGGGTCACGAACAGGTCGTATGTCTGGAAGAACGCATTCATGCGCCGATACAGGGCTGCACGTTCGCGCTCCGCCCAGGCCAGCCGGCTCGCGGTCTGCTTCAGGCCAAGTTCGGTGTTCCAGATGATGTCCGGCTTGATCAGATCGCGATGCTGCTCGATCTGCTGCTCGCGATCGACGACGAACTGCTGGCTGCGCAGTGCCATGAACACGTCGTCGACCGGCCCGAAGTCCGGCGATGCTTCCTCGACGATACAGCCCAGCTCCTCGAAGCGACGCGCCATTTTGGTGCAGATTTCGCGAATCTCGCGATCGAGCTCGAACCGGCCACCGAAGTCGGCGCTGAAGGCGACCCGCTTCGGCATCACGGGTTTGGCGACCGCGGCGCTGAACGAAACGGCCGGCGCATCGAAAGTCATGGCATCGTGCGGACAGAAGCCGGCCATTGTGTCGAGAAACAGAGCGAGGTCAGGTACGTTGCGGGCCATCGGCCCCTGCACCGACTGCGGCGAATAGAGATTGTTCGACGTACCGCGCGTCACACGGCCGGCCGATGGCCGCAGCCCCACCGTCGAGCAGTAGGTTCCGGGACGCCGCAGCGATCCGCCATGGTCGGAACCGTGCGCCAGCCAGACCTCGCCGGCCGCGACCGAAACCGACCCGCCGCCCGTCGAACCGCCGCACGTCAGCGACGTGTTCCAGGGATTGCGCGTGCGGCCGAACACTTCGTTGAAGGTGCTGCCGCCGGCGCCGAACTCCGGCGTATTCGACTTGGCGACGACGATGCCGCCTTTGCGCTCGATCCGTTCGACCAGCGGATGGGACTTGGCCGGCACATGATTGGCGAAGATCGGCGAGCCGTAGGTGGTGCGCACACCGGCGACATCGGTCAGGTCCTTGATCGACACCGGCAGGCCGGCCAGCCATCCCGCTTCGCCGTCGGCCTCGTTGGCCTTGCCGGCCATGATCCGTTTGGCATGATCGCGGGCGCGATCGAGGCAGAGCGTCGGCAGCGCATTCAGCGCCGGCTCGACCTCGGAAATGCGCTGCGCCGAGGCGTCGATCAGCTCGAGCGGCGTGATCTCCTTCTTCTTGAGTCGATTCACGGCTTCGACCGCACTCAAACGCCACAATTCGCTACTCATCGTGTTCCTCCTCGGCCGCGGCGTGTGCCAGCACCGACCGAACGCTGCCCGCCGTCCACATCTAACCTTGCTTCAACTCCACCGGCTGGCCATGCGGTGTCGTACGATAGGCTTCTGCCCAGGCAAGAGCCCGCTCGTCGAGCTCCCGCGGTTCGGTCAGCGATCTCCTAACGCACAGGCGTTCGAGAGCCGCGAGCCAGCGGGCGTAGTAGCCCGACCCGTCATCGGGTGGCGCCTCTCGCAATACGGCCGATAGAGTCTCCACCCACTCCGCCCAGGTGAAATGGCCGGCTTCGCAAAGCTTCAAGGTCAGCGCGAAGGCCTGCGCCTGCCAGGGCTCGGCAAAGACCGGCCCGTCCGCGTCGACAGGAAGGCCGGGCAGCGCCGTGACATGCTCACGCTGCATCGAGATAGTCTTCCCACAGATCGAGATGGACGGTGTCCGAGGCGTGAGCACCCTCGCCCCACAGCTCGCGCGCCGCAAAACGCACCGTGTAGAGATATTGCGGGTTTTCGCCCTCGAAGCGGGCATTGGAATCGGGAAAGACGTGAGCGCCGTGATGGCACTCGATCACGCCCTGCCGCCCACGCACATAGCGCGGCAGCCGCGTGTGGCCGGTCGGGTTGATGTTGCGGGCCCGGACGGTCGCGCCGTCGGCAAAGCGCGGCTTGGCCGAGGTCTGCCGCAAGGTCGGACCACCGGCGGCGATTGCCACCGGCACCTTGTCCGCCGTCAGGGGTGGTGTGGCGACGGGCACTGCCGGGTCGCGCCGGCCGGTCGACAGCTCTTGCGGCGTGATGAGGCCGGCATCGAGCAGCAGCCTGATGCAAGATGCAAACCACTTCTCGTAATAGGTCATGCGCAGATAGTCGGCCGGCGGCAGCTGTTCGATGCTGTGACGGCCCGCATCGATGTTCCACCGTCGCCAGGCGCCGGCGGCACGCCGCAATGCCAATACGCGGCCTTCCCATGGGGCGTGGAAGACGGGCTCGCCGGCTTCGGCCTCGACAGGCCCAAAGCCGTGCATGCCGCCCATGTCGTGAACGCCGTTCATGCGCCCTCCTTCGCGGTCGGGCCCACCACTTTGGCGACACCGACCATCGCATCCCGCGTCACCAGAGCCGCCAAAGCTTCGGCATCCATGCCATCGGTACCGGCAGGTCGCTCGGGCAGGACCAGATAGCGAATCTCGGCGGTCGAATCCCAGACTCGGACCGCAACATCGTCCGCCACGGTCACGCCGAATTCACTCAGGACGCGGCGGGGTTCGATCACCGCGCGCGAACGATAGGCCGACGATTTGTACCAGACCGGCGGCAGCCCGAGCACCGGCCACGGATAGCAGGAGCACAGGGTACAGACGACGAGGTTGTGCACTTCGGGCGTGTTCTCGACGACCACCATGTGCTCGCCTTGCGCGCCGGCGTAGCCCATCTCGGCGATGGCGGCGGTCGCGTCGTCCATCAGGCGGGCCTTGTAGTCGGGGTCGGTCCAGGCGCGGGCGACGATGCGAGCGCCATTGCGCGGGCCGATCTTGTTCTCGTAGGTGTCGACGATCGCATCCAGTGCGGCGGGATCGACGAGGCCCTTTTCGATCAGGAGCGATTCCAGCGCCTTTACTCTGAGCGCCGTATCCGACGGCACGTCCTGCCCATGATCGTGCCCGTGATCATGGCTGTGATCGTGGTCATGTTCGTGATCGTGGCTCATGGCAACTCCTCGCAATGCGGAAGCCTACACCGGCACCGCCGCACCTGTCCGCCGACGTTGGGCGAAATAGAGAATTCCCAACAGCATCAGGTTCAGCAGGTTGAAGGCGAGTGCTGCCTGGAAGGCAGACTGATAGGAGAGCGTGGCGTCGAAGATCGTGCCGCCCAGCCAGCCGCCAGCGGCCATGCCGGCCATGGCGAACAGCATCACCACGCCCAACCGCCAGCCCGCAATCGTCGGCCCATAGAGGAAGCGCAGGTTCAACGCATAGCCCTGCACGATGGCGATGAACGGAATGCCGTGCAGCAGCGACAGGGCGTAAATACTCGTGATGTCGCGGGCATAGAGGAAGCCGACCAGCGAGCCGATCTGGATCACCGAGCAGAGCAGGCTGACCGGCAGCGGCCCGATGCGGTCTGCAAGGCGCGCCATCACGAAGGTGGCGACGATGGCGGAGAGCAGGACCAGCGAGACCGCCTCCGTGCCGCGCGCCGCCGGATAGCCGAGGTCGCCGCAGAAGGCCACCATATGAACGAAGGGAATGGCCATGGCCGCGCAGCAGCAGAAACCGGCCGCCGACAGCAAGGTCATGATCGCCGACGAGGGCAGCGGCAGGGGCACCTTCTCCTCGCGCCGGCGGCCACCGGGACCGCGCAAGATCGGCGCCGGCCGCACGTAGAGCGCGCCCAGCAGCAACAGGATGCCCGCCGACAGGCCGTAGACGACCAGCGTGTCGCGCCAGCCGATCTCGGGCAGCAGCAGGCGATAGATCTGCGGCCACACCGACCCCGCAATGGCGGGGCCGACGGAAATGATGGCGACGGCGATGTTGCGGCGCTTGTCGAACCAGCCCTGGACGTTGTTCATCGCCGGCGTGAAGGTGCCGGCATTGCCGAAGAAGCCCAGCAGGATCGCGTAGCCGGCATAGAGCGCGATCTCGCCGCCGCGCGAGGCGGCGAAGCCACCGATGGCGATCGAGATGCCGGCAATCACCAGCGGCACACGCGGGCTGGTGCGATCCGCCAGCCAACCCATGAAAACGCCGCCCACGCCCATGCCGAAGAAGCCGACCATGTAGGCGAAGGACGGCACGGCACGCTGGTCGCCGAAATCGGCCGCCATCTCCTTCAACCCGACCATCGGCAGGTAGATGCCGCCGCCGCCCAACGCGATGCAGAACATCGACACCAGCGCCAGACGCCAGGCGTATGGCCCGTCGATGCCCGACCGATTGGGCATTGCGCTCACTCGCGTGCCAGCGCCGCCGTTGCCGCTGCGACCGGGTCGAGCGCTTGATCGTCGTCCATCAACACGGTCACCTTGCGCAGCTTGCCGGTGAAGGCGAACGGCGCCTCGTAGTGCGACACCGGGCTGGAGCGGTCGCGGCCGATATCGAGGCCCGACCAGGAGATGAAGCTCACGAAGCCGTTCTGGGTATCGAAGCTGCCGGCCGGCTCGCCGTCGATCAGCAGGGTCGCGAGATTGCGCCCCTGATTACGCCGCATGCGCACGCCGAGCCGCCGGTTGCCCGCCGGCACGGGCCGGTCGGAAACGATCAGGTGATGCTCGCCGCCGATGTTCATGTCGTAGGTGAGCCGGCCATCCTTCAGGTAGAGCGAATAGCCGGTCGTGGCGTCGCCATGTGCGATCAGCACGCCCTCGGTGGTCGGGCCATCGACATGGGCGTCGGCCTCGATCGTGTAGGTGCGGTTGCGCACGTCGGGCGCCACATCCGTCGGCACATGGCCCATGCCGGCGTGGAAGACGAAGCGGTTGCGCGGCCCGTGGAAACGCTTGGCATTGTCGGCGAAGCGCGGCGCAAAGCGGTCGTCGAGCGGCAGCACCTTGCTGCGCTCGGCCTGCCGCCACCATTCCTCGATCATCGCCTTGAGCCGCTCCGGCTCCTTCTCGGCAAGATCGTCGACCTCGTTGAAGTCGCGCGCGAGGTTGTAGAGCTCCCACTTGTCGTTCGCGAAATCGCTGCCCGGGGGATGGTAAGAAACGGCCTTCCAGCCGCCCTGGACCAGGCCGCGATGACCGAACATCTCGAAATACTGCGCCTTGGACTTGGAGCGCGCCTTGGCATTGGCCAGGCTCGGCGCAAACGAGGTGCCTTCGAGCGGCATCTGCTTCACGCCGTTGATCACCTTGGGCGGCTTGATGCCCACGACGTCGAGCAAGGTCGGCACGAGGTCGCTGGCGTGGCAGAACTGGTGCCGCAGTTCGCCCCGCGCGGCGACACCCTTGTCCCAGGCCATCACCAGCGGATCGCGGATACCACCGCCATGGGTGTTCTGCTTGTAGCGACGCAACGGCGTGTTGGCCGCCATCGCCCAACCCCAGGGGAAGTTGGAATGCGTATCGGGGCCGCCGATATCGTCGATGCGCGCGATCTTTTCGTCCAGCGACTCGCGCCGGAGATTGTAGGGCCCCATGGCATTGATCATGCCGAACGGACCGCCCTCCTGGCTGGCGCCGTTGTCCGACATGACGATCACCAGCGTGTTTTCGAGCTGCCCCGCCGTCTCGAGGAACTGCATCAGGCGGCCGATATGCTGGTCGGCATGCTCCAGCATGGCGGCATAAGCGGACTGCAGGCGCGTGAACATGCGCCGTTCGGGTTCCGCAATCTCGGCCCAAGGACGCACCGAATCGTTGCGCGGCGGCAGTTGCGTCTTCTTCGGGACAATGCCCATCTCGATCTGTCGTGCGAGCCGCTTCTCGCGCTCGACATCCCAGCCCTCGGCAAAGACCGGATCGTACTTCGAAATCATGTTGAACGGCGCCTGATGCGGCGCATGGCAGGCGCCGAAGGCCACCCAGGTGAGCCACGGCGTTTCCGGATTGTCGCCGACATGGTCGGCGAGGTAGCGGATTGCCTGGTCCACGAGGTCGGACGTCAGATGGTAGCCCGTGGCGAAGGTGCCCGGCGGATCGACCGGCGTGTTGTCGCGCACCAGCTCCGGCGCGTACTGATCCGTTTCGGCGTCCATGAAGCCATAGAAGCGGTCGAAGCCGCGCCCCAGCGGCCAGCCGTCGAACGGGCCGGTCGCGCCCGATTCCGTGAGCGGCGTCACATGCCACTTGCCCAGCATGTAGTTGCGATAGCCGTGCGGGCGCAGCATTTCGGCGATGGTGCCGGCCTCGCGGCTGATCTTGCCGCGATAGCCGGGATAGCCCGAATCGAAATTGGCGAGGCAGCCGACGCCGACGGAATGATGGTTGCGTCCGGTCAGCAGCGCCGCCCGCGTGGTCGAGCACATCGCCGTCGTGTGGAAGCCGGTGTAGCGCAGGCCGCGCTTGGCGATGGCATCGATGGCCGGCGTGGCGATCGGCGAGCCATAGCAGCCGAAGTCGGAGAAGCCGACATCGTCGAACAGGATCACCAGGATATTGGGCGCGCCGCCGCCTCCAATGCCAGGTGGCCGCTTGGGTGCTTCCGGCCAATAGGGCTGGGAGTCCTGAACAGTCTTGCCGATCTTGCCGTGTCCGTCGCCCGTCATGCGCTTTCCTTTGTTTCATCGGTTGTCCGATACTTACATCCGGCGATCAACCTTGTCGCAATTCATGCCCCGGGTTAGGGAAAGTCATGGCTCACTTCACGTCCGACGGGCTTGCCCTCGCTTATGACGAATTCGGCCCAGCCGATGCGCGCAAGGCGATCGTGCTGGTGCACGGCTTCTCGGCCAATCGCTACGAGAACTGGAAGCGCATGGGCTGGTACGACGCCATCGCCGCCAAAGGCCTGCGCGGCTTCGCCCTCGACAACCGAGGCCACGGCGAAAGCGCCAAGCCGCACGATCCCGCGCAGTACAGCCGCGAGGCGATGGCACGCGATGTATTTGCATTGATGGACCATGCCGGCGTCGAACGTGCCCACCTGCTCGGTTTCTCCATGGGGTCGCACATCGCCTTGACCGCAGCGCTCACGGACTCCGGCCGCATCGACCATCTCGTCGTGGCAGGTGTGGGCGGCAAAATCTTCGATCCGCCGCGCGAGGAAGGCGCCATGGCCGCCGCCATGGAAGCGGCCAATCCGGAAGAGATCTCCGATCCGATGCTGAAGAGCTTCCGCCACTTCGCCGACGAACAGAAGGAAGATCGCCTCGCCCTTGCCGCCTGTTCGCGCGGCAATCGCATGCCACTCACGCGCGACACGCTGATGGCGATCCGCCGCCCCACTCTCGTCGTCGCCGGCGCGCGCGATCAACTCGCCGGCCCGCCGCAGGGTCTGGCCGATGCCATCCCCGGCGCCAGGGCGGTCACCCTGCCGGGCTGCGATCACTTCTCCTGCATCGGCCATCCGCTGTTCAAGGCGAGCGTCTTCGACTTCTTCGACGGCTGGCTGGAGTAGCTTCCATGGCAAAGGTTCCGTTCAAGCGCATTCGCGAACGTGCCGCCAAACGCAAGGGCGGCGAGAAGGTGCTGACGACGCTTTTGCCCAAGACACGAGACAACAAGGCCCTGGCCAAGCTCGGCGACGACCGCGTGCTCTCGGAAATGGCGCGCCGCGTCTTCTCCGCGGGATTCGTGTGGAGCGTCATCGACAAGAAATGGCCGGGCTTCGAAGAGGCTTTCCTCGGCTTCAACCCCAAGCGGCTGCTGTTTCAGCCGGCGGAATTCTGGGAGAAGCTTGCCTCCGACAAACGCATCGTGCGCAATCCACAAAAGATCAAGTCGGTCCGCGAGAACGCGCAGTTCGTGAACGACATCGCGGCCGAACACGGCAGTTTCGGCAAATTCCTGGCGGCGTGGCCCGCCGACGATCAGATCGGCCTACTCGAAATCCTCGACAAGCGCGGCTCGCGGCTGGGCGGCTTCTCCGGCCAGTATCTGCTGCGCTTTCTCGGCCGCGATTCCTACATCCTGACCAACGACCTGATCCTCTGCCTGCGCGACAGCGGCGTTCCGCTCAGTGCCAAGGGCACCTCGAAGAAGGACATGAAGCTCGCTCAGGCGCAGATCAACGAATGGGCCCAGGAAACCGGCCTGCCGCTTACCCACATCTCCCGAATCTGTGCCATGTCGATCGGAGAGAACCATGACGCCGCGCGCCTGAAACAGAACATGCAGGAGTAGCCCGTGGTCGAGATCCTGCTGATCAACCCCAACACGACGGCGTCGATCACCGATCTGGTTCTGAAAACCGCGCAGCAATTTGCCTCGAAGGATACCCGCCTGCGCGCGGCCACGGGCGCGTTCGGGCCGCGTGTCATCGCATCCCGCGCCGCCTATGCCATTGCAGGGCACGCTGCGCTCGACGCCTTCGCCAGCGACAAGGGCCGCAAGGATGCCGTCGTGCTGGCCTGCTTCGGTGATCCCGGCCTGGCCGCGCTCAAGGAAGTGAGCAAGGTGCCGGTCGTTGGCATGGCAGATGCCTCGATCCTGCAGGCGAGCGCGCTCGGCGGCCGCTTTTCCATCGTGACCGGCGGCGAACGGTGGAAGTCGATGCTGGAAGAGTTCGTGGCGAGCCGCGGCCTCGCTTCGCGATTGGCATCGGTACGAACCGTCGCCCCGACCGGCGCCGACATCGCACGCAACCCGAAGGCCGCAATGGCATTATTAGCTAGAGGCTGTAAGGCGTGCGTACGCGAAGATGGCGCCGACGTCGTGATCCTGGGAGGCGCCGGGCTGGCGGGCCTTGCAGCGAAGCTGAAGAGCATGGTCGATACCCCTCTGCTCGATGGGGTTGCTTGTGCCATCTCGATGGCCGAAGGCCTCGCACAGCAGAAGCCCGCCAAGGCCGCCGCCGGTGTTCTCGCCGCTCCCGCCCCTGTACCAAGCGTCAATCTTTCCAAAGGTCTTTCGAAGCTGCTCGGATCGCCTTAGGGTCATCCGATGCGTCTGGTCAGCTTTCGCCATGCAGGCACATCCAAGTTTGGCGCGGCCGTCGATGGCGGCATTGTCGATCTCTCCGAGCGTACCGGCGCACGCTGGTCGAGCCTGCGCGCGGCCATTGCCGCCAAGGGACTCGATGAGCTTGCGGCAGCGGCCAAGGATGCCAAGGCCGATCTGCCGTTCGGCGAGGTGGACCTGCTGCCGGTCATTCCCGATCCCGACAAGATCCTCTGCATCGGCCTCAACTATGCGAGCCATGTCGGCGAAGTCGGCCGGCAAATGCCGGCCCAACCCAGCGTCTTCTCGCGCCTGCACAGTACGCTCGTTGCCCATGGTGGCGACATCGTGCGGCCGCGTGCCTCGATCGACTTCGACTTCGAAGGTGAGCTGGCGATCGTGATCGGCGAGCGTTGCCGCCATGTCTCGCGCGCCAGCGCCCTTTCGGTAATCGCGGGCTACACCTGCTTCCTCGACGGCAGCGTGCGCGACTTCCAGAAGCACTCCGTGACGGCCGGCAAGAACTTTCCGGCAACCGGCCCGCTCGGCCCCTGGATGGTCACCACCGACGTGATCACCGATCCACAGCGGCTGGAGCTCACGACGCGGCTCAACGACACCGTGGTGCAGCACGACACGACCGATCACATGATCTTCGATGTCGCCACCATCATCGAGTATCTTTCGACCGTGACCTGGCTGGAGCCGGGCGACATTATCGCCACCGGCACCCCCGACGGTGTCGGGACCGGCCGCAAGCCGCCGCTCTGGATGAAGCCCGGCGACAAGGTGGACGTCGAGATTTCGGGAATCGGGACTTTGAGCGTCAATGTCGTCGACGAGTGATCCTTTCGATGTACCGCTGAGCGTCGGCACGAGCCGCGAGCGCGGCCGCGAGATCAAGGTCATCGCCCTGATCGCCATCGCGCATTTCGTAAGCCACGTACACATCATGCTGCTGCCGCCGCTGTTCGGCGAAGTGCGCGAGGCCTTCGGCGTCAGCTACATCCAGATCGGCCTGGCGCTGACGGCCTTCAACGTCGTCTCGGCGCTCCTACAGACGCCGGCCGGCTTCATGGTCGACCGTATCGGCCCGCGCGCCATGCTGACCGGCGGCCTGCTGCTGGGCACAGCGGCCATTACGGCGGCGGCCATGCTGCCGGGCTACTGGACCTTCGTCATCGCCTACGGCTTCCTGGGCCTGGCCAACACCGTCTATCATCCGGCCGACTATTCCATCCTCTCCGCCACCATCGACCATCGGCGGATCGGCAAGGCTTTCTCGATCCATACGTTCGCGGGCTACCTGGGCTCGGGCATCACCCCGGCGCTGGTGTTGGCATGCGCGGCGATCTGGGGCTGGCGCGGCGGCTTCCTGGTCGCGGCCAGCCTCTCCTTCGTCACGGCGATGCTGCTGATCGTGGCCGGCAGCGTCCTGCCGCGGATCTCGCACAAACCCGGCCAGCAGGCCGCGGCCGGCAGCGCCAAGGTCGGCCTCGACCTGCTGCTGAGCGGGCCAGTACTGCGCAATCTCCTGTTCTTCTTCTGCCTCGCCATGGCCAATGGCGGCATCCAGACCTTCACCGTGGTCGGCATGGGCGAGATCCACGGCACGCCCTTCTCGGTCGCCAACGTGGCGCTCTCCGGCTTCCTGCTGTGCAGCGCCTTCGGCGTGCTGGTGGGCGGCATCATCGCCGACCGGACGCCGCATCACGAGCGCGTAGCTGCCGTGGGCTTCGCCTGCACCTCGACCATGGCGGTCCTGATGGCCTGGGTGAACATGCCGGCCGCAGCACTGATCCTCCTGATGTCGGTGGGCGGCCTGCTGAACGGCATCATCCAGCCGTCGCGCGACATGATGGTGCGCGCCGTCACGCCGCCGGGCTCCTTCGGCAAGGTGTTCGGCTTCGTCAGTACCGGCTTCAACCTTGGTGGCATGGTAGCACCGTTGCTGTTCGGCTTCCTGATGGACCAGCATCAACCGCGTACCATCTTCATGATCGTGGCAGGCTTCATCCTGCTCGCCCTTGTCACCGCCATTACCCGCACCAAACCGCAGAGCATGCCCGATGGACTCGCTGACACCGCCCGCCGCTGACACGACCGAGGCCCTGACACGCCGCTACGGCGCCGATGCCGTCCCGCCGACCGGGCCGTGGAACGAGACCATCGCGGTCATGCTCAACCACCGTTCGGTGCGCAGCTACAAGCCCGACCCACTGCCGCCGGGGACGCTCGAAACACTGATCGCCGCCGCGCAGTCGGCCGCCACCAGCTCGAACATGCAATGGTGGTCGGCGGTCGCGATCACCGACCCCGAGAAGAAGAAGGTGCTGGCCGAGATCGCCGGCGGCCAGAAGCATATCGAGCAGTGCCCGCTCTTCATCGCCTGGGTCGCCGACATGTCGCGCAACCAGCGTATCTCGAATGCCGAGAAGACGGATTTCGAGACGATGCCCTGGCTCGAAACCTTCATGGTGGCCTGCATCGATGCGGCGCTTGCCGCGCAGAACGCCGTGGTGGCCGCCCAGTCGATCGGGCTGCGGACGGTCTATATCGGCGCCATGCGCAACGACCCGATCCGCGTGGCCAAGCTGCTCGACCTGCCACACCAGTCGTTCGTGGTGTTCGGCCTCTGCGTCGGCTACGCGACGGAGAAGGGCGAAGGCGAGGTTAAGCCGCGCCTGCCGCAGAGCACCGTGCTGCACCATGAGCGCTACGACGCCGCGAACGAAGGGGCCCAGCGCGAGGTGTACGACGCCGAGATGAGCCGGTTCTCCGCGCGTCACGAACTCCAGGCCGCGACCTGGACCCAGCGCGTGCTGAACCGCCTGGGCCCGCTGAAGTCGATGAACGGCCGCGAGACAATCCGCGCGTCCCTGGCCAAGCTCGGCTTCGAAATTCGTTAGCGAGCTTTCTCGTAGAATATCGACCACTTCGGGTCGCAATAGTCGAGCACCGCCCCGCAGCCGGCAGCCTCGCCGCCGGCCCCGGCAATGCTCATCCGTGCGGCACCAGCACCTGGCGCACCGTCGCCACGTCCTGCAGGCGGTCGAAGCCTTCGTTGAGCTGGTCGAAGCCGATACGCTGGCTGACCATGCGGTCCACCGGCAGCTTGCCCTGCTGATAGAGCGCGATGAAGCGCGGGATGTCGCGCACCGGCACACAGCTTCCCATGTAGGAGCCCTTGATGGTCTTCTCTTCGCTGACCAGCATGCTCTGCTTGAAGGAGAAGTCGGCGGCGATGGGCGACAGGCCGGCCGTCACCGTCGTGCCGCCCCAGCGCGTCACGAGATAGGCCGTCTCCATCGCCTTGATCGTTCCCGCGAGATCGAAGGCATAGTCGACGCCGCCATTGGTGAGGTCGCGCACCTGCTGGACGTGATCGGCATCCTTGGCGTTCACCGTGTCGGTGGCGCCGAGCTGGCGCGCCAGGCCGAGCTTGTCGTCGGACAGGTCGATGGCGACGATCCGGCCGGCACCCGCCAGCACCGCCCCCATCAGGCCGCTCAGACCCACGCCGCCCAGGCCGACGATAGCAACCGTGCTGCCCGGCTGGATCTGCGCGGTGTTAATCACCGCACCGACGCCGGTCACGACGGCGCACCCGAAGAGCGCCGCCACGTCGAGCGGCAGGCTCTTGTCGATCACCACGACCGAGCCACGATCGACCACGGCATATTCGGCGTAGCAGGAAACGCCGGAATGATGGTGCACCGGCTTGCCGTCATGGTGCAGGCGGTGATGGCCGGAAAGGAGCTGACCGGCGGCGCGCGGGCTGATCGAGCGCTCGCAGATATAGGGCCGGCCTTCGAGGCAGCGCCGGCAACGGCCGCAGCTCACATTGAAGGTGAAGCAGACATGGTCGCCCTTCTTGACGTCGTGCACGCCCGCGCCGACCTCGACGATCTCGCCCGAACCCTCGTGGCCCAGCACGATCGGCACCGGCCGCGGCCGATCGCCGTTGATCAACGACAGGTCGGAGTGGCAGAGCCCGCCGCCGCCGACCTTGACCAGAACCTCGCCCTCGCCGGGCGGGTCGAGATCGACCTCCATGACATGAATGGGCTTGCTCTTGGCGAACGGCCGTGGCGCACCGCAGACCGTGAGGACACCGGCTTTCATCTTCATGGCGTTTCTCCCAGGACAGGTTTCGATGTCGACGCTGCGCACTCCGCACAGCGCTAGGCAATCCCTCCGTCGACCCGCACCAGCGATCCGGTGGTGAAGCTCGACTTGCTCGACGCGAGATAGAGCGCCGCGGTCACGATCTCTTCCGGCAGGCCGCTACGCTTCAGTGCCGCCGTCGAATTGAGCTTGTGCTCGTCGCTCCACGCCTTGGAAACGTCGGTGAGGAAGCGACCGGGCGAGATGGTGTTCACCCGCACCTTCGGCCCGTACTCGAAGGCGAAGGCCTCGGTGAGGGCATTGAGCGCGGCCTTGGCGCCGGCATAGGGCGCGATCTGCGGCCGTGGCCGGAGCGCGCCGGCGCTCGAGATGTTGATGATCGAACCGCCCTCGCCCGCCGCCATGCGGCTGCCGATCAGCGACATCAGGCGGAACGGTCCCTTGAAATTCAACGAGACGATGCGGTCGAAGAGCTGCTCCGGCGTTTCCAGCGACGACGGTGCCAGCGGCGAGGAGCCCGCATTGTTCACCAGAATGTCGACCTTGCCGAAGGCTGCGTAGGCCGCATCGGCCAACCCGTCGAGCTCCTGCCAGTTGGCAACGTTGCAGGCATAGGTCGCCGCCCTGCGGCCCATCGCGCGCACATCGTCCGCGACCTTCTCGCAGGCTTCGAGCTTGCGGCTGGTGATGAAGACGTCGGCACCGTGCTGGGCGAAGGCCTTCACCATCTGATAGCCGAGGCCGCGGCTGCCGCCGGTGACGAGGGCAACCTTGCCCGTGAGATCGAAATAGGGGGTGCTCATGGCCGGAGCATATCGGACCTTGGTCGCGGAGGCCCATACGCCACCGTGCCTTTGATCCGCGGTCCGAAACGACCGACGGGCTGGTTTCGACCAATGTTCTGTGCTTCGCACCTTCTTCTGCCGTGCCATGGCGGCCCGTCGGCGTGCACGTTTCGTCCCGATTGGCGACATGGGCAGCACCACATCTGAACCGCGCCCGGTGCGGTAGACCTTATCGGCTCTCCGTGCGATTTTGGTTATTCTCGTCGATCTTCCTTTCGCGGACCCATGGAGTCGTTGCGCGGCCTCACCTCTTCGCCGGCAAGCGCGTATGACGAACTGGTCACCGGCCAGAAGTCGATCCGCTACCACTGGCAAGGTATTCTGAGCGTCATCCGCTCGCTTCCGGGCGGGCTGAGCGAGCGCGTCGAAAGCGCACGTCGGCAGCTCGAGGAATCGGGCGCCACCGTCAACCTGCTCGACGATCGCGGCGCGCCGCGTTGGGCGTTCGACCCCCTGCCGTTCGTGATTGCCCCCCATGAATGGGCAACGCTCGAAGCCGGTCTCATCCAGCGCGCGCATTTGCTCGACGCAACGCTGGCCGATCTCTACGGTCCTCAGCTCCTGCTGAAGGAGCAGGTGCTCCCGCCCATGCTGGTGCACGCCAACCAGCATTTCCTGCGCCCCGTGCAGGTCACCGACGGCAAGGCGCCCGACCGTCACCTCGCCTACTACGCCGTCGATCTCGTGCGACTGGGCGACGGACGCTGGTACGTTCTCGCGGACCACACGGAAGTGCCGTCGGGCATCGGCTATGCCCTGGAGATGCGTCGCGTGCTGGCACGCAGCCTGCCGGAGGCCTTTCGCTCCGTGCCGATCCGCCATCTGCGGCCGTTCGTCGACCGCTGGCACGACGCCCTGCAGGCGATGGCGCCGGCCGATATCGCGCAGCCCAGCATGGCGGTGCTGACGCCCGGCTCTCTATCTGCGACCTATTTCGAGCATGTCTATCTCTCGCGGCTGCTCGGCGTATCCCTGGTCGAGGGCGGCGATCTCGTGGCCCGCGACGGTCAGGTCTCGATCAAGACCCTTGCCGGCCTCAGGCCCGTCCATGTGCTGTTGCGCCGGCTGAACAGCACCTTCGCCGATCCCCTGGAGTTGCGGGCAGATTCGGCGCTCGGTGTCACCGGCATGGTCGAGGCGACACGAAGCGGCCGCATCGCGCTTGCCAATGCCCTGGGCTCGGGCCTGGCCGAGACGCCGGCTCTGATCCCTTTTCTGGAGCGTGTAAGCCAGCGCCTGCTCGGGCGCGGTCTCGACCTGCCGTCGCTCGACGTCTGGTGGCTGGGCGAGCCGGCGGCGCTGGCCTACGCGCTGGCCAATCTCGACCTCATGATCGTGCGGCCCTGCCTCGGCGCCGACCGCGAACCGATCGTGGTCGGCATGCTCGAACCCACCGATCGCAAGGCATTGGAAGAGCGCATCCGCGCCCAGCCCGGCCAGTTCGTGGCGCAGTATCCTATGACGCCGTCGCTGACGCCCAAATGGAACGGCCGGACTCTGGCGCCATCGGCGGCCGTCCTGCGCGCCTTCGTGGTCGCCGACGGCGACAGCTACCGCGTGCTGCCGGGTGGGCTGGTCCGCGAACCCGTCGGCGATACGGCGCTGCGCTCGCTGGGGCGGCTGAACGGTACGCTGAAGGACGTCTGGGTGCTGACCGAGGACGCCGCCGACATCCAGGTACCGCCGACGCGGCGCTTCCACCAGCTTGCCGTCGAGCGCGGCAGCGCCGATCTGCAAAGCCGCGTCGCCGACAATCTCTTCTGGTTGGGCCGATACATCGAGCGGCTCGACAACGATGCCCGCCTGCTGCGCACCACGGCGATACGCGTCGCGCAGGGTACAATGGGCCCACGCGACATCGTCGAGCTGCGCCTGCTCGGCCGTCTGCTCGCGCGGGCCAATCTGATGGACCGCGCGACCGCCCTGGCGTCGCCCGACAGCGCGGCCTTCCAGCAAGGTCTGGCGGCGGTCGCGGCCGACGATCGCGGCCTCGCCACGGTCCTCGACGCCATCCAGCGCCTCGCCGCCACCATGCGCGATCGCTTTTCGGCCGACATGACGACGGCCGCCGGCCCGCTGATGAGCGAAGTGCGCCACCGCCTGCTGGCGGCGCGGGGCAATCTCGATCCGCTGCTCGACGCGCTCGACGAGATCGTGCGCTTCGTCGCCACGCTGTCGGGCCTGGCGCAGGAGAACATGACCCGTGGCACCGGCTGGCGCTTTCTCGATCTGGGACGCCGGCTCGAGCGCGCGCAGCATGTGCTGAACAGCGCTCTCAGCCCTTTCGCCGAGTCGCCGATCGACTGGGACGCCGCGATGCGCCTGGCGCTCGAACTCTGCGACAGCACCATCACCTACCGGACGCGTTACCTCGGCCAGCTCCAGCCCGCGCCGGTGCTCGACCTCGTCGCGCTGGACGACAGCAATCCGCGCGCGTTGATGTTCCAGCTTCATGCCATAGACGGGCATCTCGCCTATCTGGCGCGCGCCTCCCATGTGCGCGTACCCTTGTTGCCATCGTCCCTCGAGAAGGACTTCGAGGCCATTGTCCGCCGGTTCACCGACGACGAGCAGGCCTGGCATCACGAGGGACTGGCCCTCGCCATGCTGCGCGACGTGGTGGCCGATGCCGACCGGCGACTCGACCAGCTCTCCAAAGCCATTACGCGCGCCTACTTCAGCCATGTGCCGGCCGCGCAGGCCGTCGGCTCGTTCGGCGGCTGAATCGGAGACGGCCATGCGCTACCTGCTTTCGCACCGCACGACCTACACCTACGCCAGCACGGTCGACTCCGCGCACCACATCGCCCATCTGCGGGCCCGCGACTTCCCCGGCCAGAGGGTCAGCTCGATCGGCATCTCGACCGATCCGGTGCCGGCCTTGGCCGCGCAGCATGTCGATCACTTCGGCAACCTGATCGACATCTATCGTATCGACACGCCGCATACCCGCTTCGACATCGAGGTGCGCGCCGAAGTCGATGTGTGCTTTCCGGAACCGCCGGCCATGGCGTCGACGCCGCCCTGGGAGGAAATCCGCGCGGCGTTGAGCGGCAACGGCTTTCCGGTTCCGGTCGAGGCGAGCGAATTCATCTACGACTCGCCGCTCGTTCCTTCCGTCGCGGCCTTGCGTACTTACGGCGCTCCATCGTTCACGGCAGGCCGGCCGATCCTCGAAGCGGCGCGCGAACTCACGTCGCGCATCAAGGCCGACTTCGAATATCACCCCGGCGCCACCGACATCAGCACGCCCCTGGCCGAGGTCTTCGCCGGCAAGGCCGGTGTCTGCCAGGACTTCGCCCATGTCGAGATCGCCGCCCTGCGCGCGCACGGCCTCGCGGCCGGCTATGTCTCGGGCTACATCCGCACCGTTCATTCCAAGGACGAGATCGCCTTGCGCGGCGCCGACGCCAGTCACGCCTGGGTCGCCGTCTGGTGCGGCGAACAGGCGGGCTGGGTCCATCTCGATCCGACCAACGATCTCGTGGCGCAGGAGGATCACGTCGCCGTCGCCTGGGGGCGCGACTTCTCCGACGTGAGCCCGTTGCGCGGCGTCATCCTGGGCGGCGATTCGCACTCCTATGGCGTCGCCGTCACTCTGGTGCCGACGGGCTGACGCTCAGCCGCCCAGAAAGTCCTTCGTCCAGCGCGCATAGTCGTCGTCGCGCGTGACGCGCTTCATGAGGTCTGCACTCGCGATGCCTTGCAGTTTCGACGGCTGGGTGCCGTCGCGCAGAGCCTTCAGGGTCTCGTAGACGGCCTTCACGGCGGCAGCGAAGGGCTGATGCCCCTGCAGGGCGATACGCACCCGTCGCGCTCCGAGATAGGAGAGATCGGTCAAGTCGCCGGAAACGCCGCCCAGGATCAGCGGCAGCGTGGTCGCCTCGGAGATGGCATCGAGTTCAGCGCGTGTGCGTACGCCGACGAAGAACAGCGCATCGACGCCCGCCGCCTCGTAGGCCCTGCCGCGGGCGATTGCATCCTCGAGGCCGGTGATCGCCACGGCGCTGGTGCGGCCCGCGATGCACAGATCGGGATCCTGGCGACCGTCCAGTGCGGCCTTCATCTTGCCCACGCCCTCTTCGATCGAGATCAGCCGCGGCGCGGCCGTTCCATAAGGCGTCGGCAGATCGGTGTCTTCGAGGCTGAGGCCCGCCACGCCCGCGGTTTCCAGCTCCTCCACCGTACGGCGCGCGTTGAGCGCATTGCCGTAGCCATGGTCGGCATCGACCATCAGCGCCAGGTTGCCGGCGCGGTTGATACGATAGGCCTGATCCGCGAACTCGCTCAGGGTCAACACGATCAGATCGGGTGCGCCCAGCACCGTCATCGAGGCGACGGAGCCCGCGAACATGCCGATCTCGAAGCCGAGATCCTCCGCGATGCGCGCGGAGATCGGATCGAACACCGACCCTGGATGAACACAGCGCTGTCCAGCGAGCAGCGCGCGAAAGCGCTTCCGGCGATCGGTCCAATGCATGACAAACTCCCCCTCTTCCCCTGTCTTCTAGCAAAGCCTCGTGCCGCGATGCAGCGGCATGTTTCGACGCGCAAACGCCAACGACTTACGGCGCTTGTCGCTCGCGACGACGGGGGCGTAGCGTCGTCGTCCAGGGTCGTGATGAATCGTGCGCTCGTCCGGCTCAAGACAAAGCGCATTGGGGAAATGTCCATGTTCGACGTTCTCGACCGGCAGACGCGGCTGACGGGCAACCAGAAGAAAATCATTACCGCGGCGGTGATCGGCGACGCCCTCGAATTCTTCGACTACTTCCTGATCGGCTTCGTGCTCGCCTTCCTGATCGGGCCCTGGAAGCTCACCTTCGGTCAGTCTGCGATCGTGCTGCTGTCGTCCGGCGTCGGTGCGATCCTGGGCGCCTATATCTGGGGTTGGCTGGCCGACCGCATCGGACGCCGCAAGGTGTTCATCGGCACTGTACTGAATTTCTCGATCGCCACCGGCCTGCTCTATTTCACGCCGGAGAACGGCTGGATCTACATCACCATCATGCGCTTCTTCGTCGGCTTCGGTGTCGGCGGCCTCTATTGCGTGGACCTGCCACTGGTGCAGGAGTTCGTGCCGGCCCGCAAGCGCGGCTGGGTGGGCGGCCTCGTCACCTGCGTCATCCCGCTGGGCGTCGGTCTCGGCGCCGTGCTGGGCGCTTTCATGGGCGCCGATCAGTGGCGCCTGCTGTTCGCCATCGGCGTGCTGCCGTCGCTGCTTGTCCTGCTGGTCCGCCTGTGGGTGCCGGAATCGCCGGTGTGGCTGGTCCGCCAGGGTCGCTACGAAGAGGCCCGCAAGTCGCTCGCCTGGGCGCTCCAGATGAAGCCCAGCGATCTGCCGCTGCCCACGGCGCCTCCAGTAGAGCCGCCCAAGGCGAGCTGGTTCGAGCTGTTCAAGTATCCGCGCAGCCTGCTGGTTTCGTGGCTCGGCAATGCCGGAGCCCAGACCGGCGTCTATGGCATCACGCTCTGGGCGCCGTCGCTGTTCGTGCTGCTGCTGAAGGTGACGCCGCAGGAAGCCGCCAAGATGATGATCCTGCTCACCGTCATGGGCTTCATCGGCCGGCTTTCCTTCTCCTATCTTTCCGACAAGATCGGACGGCGCTCGGGCGGCGGCCTGTTGGGCATCGGTGCGGGCATCCTCACCATCGTCGCCGGCTACAACTACGACACCGTGCTGCTGGGCGTATCCGCCTTCTGGCTGCTCCTGGCGCTGACCTTCTTCTTCGCCGACGGCGGCTTCGCCATCGTCGGGCCGTACGCCGCGGAAGTCTGGCCCTCGCATCTTCGCACCACCGGCATGGGCTCGGCCTACGGCTTTGGCGGCATCGGCAAGATCATCGGGCCGCTCGGCCTGGCGCTGATCGTCGGCTCGAACAACTACCTGAAGCCCGACGTGCCGCTGCCGCAGATTCCGACGGCCTTTCTCTATCTCGGCTGCTGGTTCCTGATGGCCGGGCTGGTCTATTATTTCCTTGGACTGGAAACGAAGGGCAAGTCGATCGAACAGATCGACAAGGAACTGGCGACCACCTGACACCAACCGTGTTCGACGAGGATTTGCCGTGGATACGTTGATCCCGACTTCCGCCGACCTTGCCGGCGATCAGACCGTAATCTCCCGCGCCGAGGCCGTCCGGCCGGCCGTCGAGGCCGCTTCGAACGAGATCGAGGACAAGCGGCGGCTGCCGCCGGCGCTGCTGGACAGGCTGCACGAGGCAGAGCTCTTCCGCCTGCTGCTGCCGCGCTCGTCGAACGGGATCGAGACCGATCCCGTCACCTTCTTCCATGTCATCGAGACCATCGCCCGCGGCGATGCCTCGACGGCGTGGTGCCTCAGCCAGGCGGGCGGCTGCGCCATGTCGGCGGCCTATCTCGACCTGCCGGTCGCGCAATCGATCTTCGGCAAGGATCCGCGCGCCGTACTGGCCTGGGGTCCCGGCCCCCGGGTCAAGGCCATCGAATGCGAGGACGGCTACAAGGTCACGGGCGTCTGGGCCTTCGCCTCGGGCGGGCGGCATGCGACCTGGCTTGGCGCGCATTGCCCAATCTATCAGGCCGACGGCTCGCCGCGACTCGACCCGAATGGCGTACAGCAGGAGCGCACCATGCTGGTGCGGACCGAAGACGTGCAGTGGACCGACATCTGGAACACAGTCGGGTTGCGCGGTACCGCCAGCGACCAGTTCGCCCTGACCGACTTCTTCGTCCGCGCCGACCATTCGATCACCCGCGACTTCGAGAAGGAGTGTCGCGAACCCGGCCCGCTCTACCGCATGGGCGCCGGAACTTGTTACCAGGTGGGCTTCGCGGGCGTCGCCTGCGGTATTGCGCGCGGCGCACTCGACAATTTCGTCGACGTGGCGCGCAACAAGGTACCGCGCGGCATGAAGAGCCCGATCCGCGACAATGCCGTCGTGCAATCCGGCCTCGCGCAGGCCGAGGTCGGGCTGCGCTCGGCGCGCGCCTACGTGCTGCAGACGATGGCCGGAATCTGGAAGGACCTCGCGGCCGGCGCCACGATCAGCATCGAACAGCGCATCACCGTCCGAATGGCTGCGACCCACGCCATCCACAAGGCCAAGGACGCCGTCGACTTCGCCTACAACGCCGCCGGCGCTACGGCGATCTTCGAGAACCATCCGCTGGAGCGTCGCTTCCGGGACATCCATACCGTGACCCAGCAGTTGCAGGGCCGGCTTTCCCATTTCGAGACCGTCGGCGCCTGGATGATGGGCGTCGACGCCGACCTCACTTTCGTCTGACCAAAGCCACGGAGACGGACCATGCCGTTGGGCGTTCTTCAGCACTACACGATCGAACCTTCCGACCTCGAAGCCACCAAGGATTTCTACTGCGACGTGCTCGGCCTCGAGAACGGCGACCGGCCCCCTTTGGGTTTCCCCGGCTACTGGCTCTATTCGGGCGGCGTGGCGACGGTGCACCTGCTGGGCGAGCGCAAGCCGCGTGAAGGCATCGTGGTCCGCGGCACCGAGAAGAAGTTCGACGACACCGGCCGGTTCGACCATATCGCCTTCGCCGCCAGTGACCTGCCGGGGGTGCGCAAGCGGCTGCAGTCCAAGAACGTCAAGTTCCGCGAGCAGATCGTGCCGCGCACCGGCGCCGCGCAAATCTTCCTCTACGACCCCGACGGTGTCGGCGTGGAGCTCAATTTCCCACCGGACGAAGCCAAAGCGGAAGCCAAAGCGTAAGTGCTCCTCGCCCTCGACATCGAGAGAGTTGAGCCCCTCGCCGACGGCGCCCCGTTCGGCGAGGCCGGTAGCTATGAGCGTGTGATCGCAACGGCGCGTGGCGACGTCGATCCCACGCATCCCGGCAACAGCGGCATCGCTTTGATCGACAAAGCGCCGCGCAATGCAGCCGGCAAGGTCGAATACAGGACCGACGTCTTCATCCTGCGCCCCAAGGATCCGGCGCGCGGCAACGGCCGCATCCTCTACGAAGTCAACAATCGCGGCCGCAAGATGCTGTTCGGCAACATCGCCGACGGGCCGCAGGGCGTGAACGATCCCAAGACCCTGGCCGACCTCGGCAACGCCTTTCCGCTGCGGCAGGGCTACACGATCGTCTGGTCGGGCTGGGATCCCGATGCTCCACGCGCCAACATGGGCCTCGCCCTTACAGCGCCCATCGCCACGGACAACGGCCAGCCCATCGTCCAGACCGTGCGCGAGGAGTGGGTGTCGGGCACGCGGCTCGGCGTGCTGGAAACCTTCAAGCTCTCGCATGAAGCCGCCACCCTGGAGCAGAACCGTGCCCGCCTCACGGTGCGCGAACGCGCCAGCGACGAGCCGCAGGAACTGCCGCTCGATCAATGGTCCTTCGTCGATGGCCGTTCGATCAAGCTGCGCGACGGCACCAAGGCGCAGCCCGGCTATCTCTACGAATTCCACTACGACGCCAAGAATCCCAAGGTGCAGGGGCTGGGCTTCGCCGCCACGCGCGACCTTGTCAGCTGGTTGCGCCACGACCCTGCCGCGGCCAAGGCGACCGGCGCACCGATCTCGCATGCGCTGGCCATCGGCTTCTCACAGGCCGGCCGCTATCTGCGCAATCACATCTCCGAAGGCTTCAATCGCGACGAGCAGGGCCGCCGGGTGTTTGACGGCGTGCACAGCCATATCGCGGGCGTCGGCCGCATCTTCTTCAATACGCCGTTCGCCCAGCCGGCGCGGACCAACACCCAGCACGAGGATCACGGCTTTCCCGAGAACGAGTTTCCCTTCTCGACGGCACGCCTCGACGATCCCCTGACCGGCAAGACGGGCGCGCTGTTCCGCGGCGACGGCTGCGATCCGCTGCTGATCGAAACCAACACCTCGACCGAGTACTGGCAGAAGGGCGCCTCGCTGCTGCATACCGATCCGCTCGGTACCCGCGACATCGAACTGCCGGCCAATTCGCGCGTCTACATGATTGCCGGCACCCAGCATGGCGGCCGCGCCGGCGCCACGACCGATCCCGGGCCCAACATCAATCCACGCAACCCGCACAATCCGATGCCGGCTGTGCGCGCGCTCCTCGTCGCGCTGGACGAGTGGGTCGTCTCCGGCAAGGCGCCGCCGCCCAGCAAGGTGCCGACGCTCGCGGCCGGCACCCTCGTCGATGCAGGCAAGACCGGCTTCCCGTCGGTGCCCGGAACGGCCGTGGTGCGGGTTACCAACAGCGTCTCGCCGCCCGGCGACTGGACGGACCCGAAGCCTGCCGGCAAGACCTATCGCACGCTGGTCTCGAAGGTCGACGCCGACGGCAACGAGGTCGCGGGTGTGCGCCTGCCCGACATCGCCGTGCCGCTCGCCACCTACACCGGCTGGAATGAGTACAAGCCGCCCTACCCCAGGGGCGAGATCGCCGACCGTGATGGGAGCTGCCTGCCCTTTCCGGTCGACAAGGCGTCCCGCGAAAGCTCGGGCGATCCCCGACTCTCGGTCACCGAGCGTTACACGAGCGGCGCCGACTACCTCGCCAAGGTTCAGGCCGTTGTCGACCAGTTGTTGGCCGACCGGCTGATCCTGCCTGAAGACGCCACACTCTACCTGGAACGCGCCCGTCGGGAGCCGCGCGTCGAACCCTGAAGGAGATCGCCATGGCCAAGCTCGATCGCGACGGCGTGAAGATCCATTACGAAGTGCATGGTGAAGGGCCGACGATTCTGTTGAGCCACGGCTACAGCTCGACCTCGCGCATGTGGGACGGTCAGGTCGCCGCCCTGAAGGACCGTTACCAGGTCGTGGTCTGGGACATGCGCGGCCACGGCGACAGCGATTATCCCAAGGACCCGAGCCGCTATTCCGAAGCCCTTACCGTCGGCGACATGGCTGCGCTGCTGGATGCGGTCGGCGCGAAGAAAGCGATCGTCGCCGGCCTATCGCTCGGCGGCTACATGTCGCTCGCCTTCCATGCCACGCATCCCGAGCGCGTGGGTGCGCTGATGCTGTTCGACACCGGCCCCGGCTTCAAGAAGGACGAGGCCCGCGCCAAGTGGAACGAGACGGCGCACCAGCGCGCCGCCCGCTTCGACGCCGAGGGTCTCTCGGCGCTCAACAGCAGCGACGAAGTCAGGATCGTCCGCCACCGCGATGCATCGGGCCTTGCCGGCGCCGCGCGCGGTATGCTGGCCCAACAGAACGACCGCGTGATCCAGTCGCTCGACAAAGTCGCCGTACCGACCCTGGTTCTGGTCGGCGCCAACGATACCGGCTTCCTCGCCGCCACCGACTACATGGCGGCCAAGATCAAGGGATCGACCAAGGCGGTCATTCCCGATGCGGGCCACGCAGCCAACCTGCACCAGCCCGCCCTCTTCAATCAGGCAGTCGAGGCGTTCCTCGCCAAGCTGCCACAGGCTTAAAGGAGAAGACAATGAGCAAGCGGATCGCGGTCGTCGGCACCGGCGCCCTGGGTGGCTATGTCGGTGGCTATCTCGCCAAGGCGGGCCTCGACGTCACCCTGATCGACTTCTGGCCGGAGAACATCGAGATCATCCGCAGCCGTGGCCTCGAGCTCGACGGCGTGACGCCGGAAGAGAAGTTCACGGTCAAGAACGCCAAGACCATGCACCTCACCGAGATGCAGGACCTGTCGCGCCAGAAGCCGATCGACATCGCCTTCGTGGCGATGAAGTCCTACGATACCGAATGGGCGACGGCGCTGATCAAGCAGTATCTCTCGCCGGACGGCTATATCGTGTCCTTGCAGAACTGCCTGAACGAGGAGCGCATTGCGGGCGTCGTCGGCTGGGGCAAGACCGTGGGCATGGTGGCCTCGCTGATCTCCGTCGACATGTACGAGGCCGGCCGCATCCGCCGCACCGTCGCCAAGGGCGGCGACAAGCATACGGTGTTCCGCGTCGGCGAAGTCCATGGCCGCATCACCAAGCGGGTCGAAGAGCTGCGCGAGATGGTCGCGATGATCGACAGCGCCAAGACCACGACCAACCTGTGGGGCGAGCGCTGGGCCAAGCTCTGCCAGAACGGCATGAAGAACGGCGTTTCGGCGGCTACCGGCATGACCGGCACCGACTGCGACCGCAACGACGCGGTGCGCCGCTTCTCGATCCAGCTCGGCGGCGAGGCCGTGCGGGTCGGTCAGGCGCTGGGCTATCACATCGAGAAGATCGGCAAGCTCGAGCCCGAGACCCTGGCCAAGGCGTCGGAGAACGACAAGGCCGCCCTCGACCAGGTCGAGGCGATCCTGCGGCCTGGTTCCAACACCAATCCCAACCCGCGTGCGGACATCCAGCGCCCCTCGATGGCGCAGGACATCCTGAAGGGCCGCCGCACCGAGATCGAGTTCATGAACGGCTACGTCGCCGAGCGCGGCACCTATATCGGCGTGCCCGCACCCGCCCACACCAAGCTCACCGAGATCGTGAAGAAGGTCGAGCGCAAGGAGCTAAAGCCCGCCGCCGCCCTGCTGGGCGGCTGACGCCGATCATCGGCCCGTGAAGACCGCGGCGCGGCGCTCGACGAAGGACTTGATGCCTTCGGCGGCGTCGGCCGAGGCCATCACGCGCTCCCGGATATGCGGAATCGCGTCGATGGCGGCCTTCTCGCCGGCCTCGATGAATTTGCGGCCGGCCTCCTTGGTGACCTGGATGCCGAGCGGTGCATTGCGCGCGATGATCCGCGCCAGCTCCATCGCCCGTTCGACCTGACGGCCCGCCGGCACGACCTCCTGAACCAAGCCGATGCGATGCGCCTCGGCCGACGAGAATTCGTCGCACAGCAGCAGGTGGTACATGGCGTCGCCCCAGCCGGCGCGCGTGATGAAACGGAAGTGGGCGCCACCCAGAGGAGCAATGCCGCGCTTGGCCTCCATCTGGCAGAAGCGGCAATCGTCGGCGGCAACGACGATATCGCCCGCCAGCATGAGCTCGATGCCGACCGTGAAGACGATGCCCTGCACCGCCGTGACGATCGGCTTGCGGCACTGGTTCGCCAGCCCGAAGGGATCGGTGTTGCCCTCCGGCCGCGGCTTGCGGGTCGCCGTGGGCCCGAAGAACTTGGGCATGTCGAGACCGGCCGTGAAGTCCTTGCCCTCGGCGCAGAGCACGCCGACCCAGAGGTCGTCGTCCTTGTCGAGCAGGGTGAGTGCGTCGGACAGCTCCGCCATCATCTCCGGACTGAAGGCATTCTTCTTCGCCGGATTGTCGATCACGATCTTGAGGACGTGGTCGTGACGTTCGTGGAAGACCCGGCCCTGGCTCGGGGTAGCGCTGGTCGACATGCGTTATCTCTCCTTTTCGTCGGACTTGCCGAGACAACGCCCGGCATCTTAGAGCGGCCCGCCCCGACAAACCTCATCCGGCTCAATAGTCAGTGTGAAAACAACACTGTTCAAATTCTAAAAACTCATATTGCCGCGAGAACTTCAATCCTGATCAGATTTGACAAGTGTTGAAACAGAACTGACAGTCGCAGTCGTCGGGAGGGAACATGACAGCACGCAACGCATCGGCGGCCATCATCGGCGCCGGCGACTTCATCGGCGCCGCCATCGCGCGCAAGTTCGCCGCCGAAGGGTTTTCGGTCCTTGCGGGACGGCGCAACGGCGACAAGCTCAGCCCCCTGCTCGCCGACATTGCCAAGGCCGGTGGCATCGCCAAGGGCCGGTCGCTGGACGCCCGCAACGAGGCCGACATCACCTCCTTCCTGCAGGAGGCGGAAGCCCTGGCGCCGCTCGAAGTCTGCATCTTCAACGTCGGCGCCAATGTGAACTTCCCCCTGCTCGACACGACGGAGCGCGTCTTCCGCAAGGTCTGGGAGATGGCTTGCTATTCGGGCTTCCTGGCAGGACGCGAAGCGGCCCGGCTGATGCTGCCGCGCGGCAAGGGCGCGATCTTCTTCACCGGCGCAACTGCCAGCCTGCGCGGCGGCGTGGGTTATGCTGCCTTCGCGTCGGCCAAGGCGGGCCTGCGCGCCGTCGCCCAATCCGCCGCCCGCGAGCTCGGCCCCAAGAACATCCACGTCGCCCACCTGGTGATCGACTCCGGCGTCGATACGGCCTGGGTACGCGAGCGCATCAAGCAGCGCGAGGGCGAGGACGCGCTTGCCGCTCTGCCGCCCGACCGGCTGATGCGCCCCGAAGCCGTTGCGGAAGCCTACTGGTCGCTCTACCAGCAGCCGCGCGACGCCTGGAGCTCGGAACTCGAGATCCGTCCTTTCGGCGAGAAGTGGTGACCCATGCCCAAGGTAGAATTCCTCTTCGATTTCGGCAGCCCCAACGCCTATCTCAGCCACCTCGTGATCCCCGGGATCGAGAAGCGGACGGGTGCGACGTTCGTCTATCTGCCGGTGCTGCTGGGCGGTGTCTTCAAGCTGACCAACAACCGCTCCCCGGCCGAAAGCAATGCCGGCATCAAGAACAAGCCGGAGTACCAGCGCCTCGAAACCGAACGCTTCGTCCGCCAGCACGGTATCACGCGCTACAAGCATAACCCGTTCTTCCCCGTGAACACGCTGATGATCATGCGCGGCGCCGTCGCGGCACAGCAGCTCGGCATCTTCGAGCGCTATGTCGACGAGGTTTACCGGCACATGTGGGCCGAACCCAAGAAGCTCGACGACCCGGCCGTGCTGCGCGCGGCACTGCTCGAATCGGACCTGCCGGCGGACCGCCTGTTCGAGCTTGTACAGACGGCGCCGGTAAAGGAAGCTCTGATGGCCGAGACGCAGCGCGCCGTCGATCGCGGCACCTTCGGTTCGCCGACCTTCTTCGTCGACGACGACATCTACTTCGGCAAGGACAGGCTGCGCGACGTCGAAGAGGCGATTGTCGCCAAACGATAGAGTGAGAATGCGCGAACGCCGAAACCGCCATGCAGTGGAATAACCTCGAAGACGAGGCCTGTTCGCTGGCACGGACCGTCTCGGTCATCGGCGACCGCTGGACTCTCTTGATCCTGCGCGACTGTTTCCTGCGCATCCGACGCTTCGAGGATTTCCAGGCCCGGCTCGGCGTGACACGCCCCATCCTCGCCAGCCGGCTGCGCAAGCTGGTCGACGATTTTGTCCTGGCCAAGGTGCCCTACCAGGAGCGGCCCCTGCGCTACGAATACCGGCTGACGCAGAAGGGCCTCGACCTCTACCCCATCGTCATGTCGATCGTTCACTGGGGCGACGTCCATATGCCCGGCAAGAAGGGCCGGCCGGTGCTGCATCAGCATCTGAGTTGTGGCAAGGATTTCGACCCCGTTATGATCTGCTCGCAATGCGGCGAGCCGCTCGATCCAAAGCGGGTGCATGCCCATCGCGGGCCTGGGGCACGCAATCCGCAGCATTTGCCACCGGCGCCCGGCGCCAAGAAGCCCGTTACGCGTTCAAGGGAGAGAAACCGATGAAGACCAAGATCACCGAGCTGCTGGGCATCGAACACCCGATCATCCAGGGCGGCATGCACTATGTCGGTTTCGCCGAGCTGGCGGGTGCCGTCTCCGAAGCCGGTGGACTGGGCATCATCACCGGCCTGACGCAGCGCACACCGGAGGCGCTGGCCAACGAGATCAAGCGCTGCCGAGAGATGACCAGCAAGCCGTTCGGCGTCAACCTGACCTTCCTGCCGTCGGTCACGCCGCCCGACTATCCGGGCTACATCCGCGCCATCGTCGAGGGCGGCGTGAAGATCGTCGAGACGGCCGGCAACAATCCGCAGAAATGGATGCCGGCACTGAAGGAAGCCGGCATCAAGGTCATACACAAGTGCACGTCGGTGCGCCATTCACTGAAGGCCGAGCAGATCGGCTGCGACGCCGTCAGCGTCGACGGGTTCGAATGCGGTGGCCATCCCGGCGAGGACGATGTGCCGAACTTCATCCTCCTGCCGCGCGCCGCCGAGGAGCTCAAGATTCCTTTCGTCGCCTCGGGTGGTATGGCTGACGGCCGCTCGCTGGTTGCCGCCCTGTCGCTGGGTGCCGACGGCATGAACATGGGCACGCGTTTCATGGCGACCAAGGAAGCGCCGATCCACGAGCATGTGAAGCAGGCGCTGGTCGCCGCCAGCGAACTCGACACGCGGCTGGTCATGCGGCCTCTGCGCAATACCGAGCGCGTGCTGAAGAACGCCGCCGTCGAGCGGCTCATCGAGAAGGAGAAGGAGCTGGGCTCGAAGATCAAGTTCGAGGACATCCTCCCCGAAGTCGCGGGTGTCTATCCGCGGATCATGCAGAAGGGCGAGATGGATGCCGGCGCCTGGTCCTGCGGCATGGTCGCGGGCCTCATCCGCGATGTTCCGACGGTGAAGCAGCTCATCGACCGGATCATGGCGGAAGCCGACGCCATCATCGGCGAGCGCCTGGCGAAGTTCGCCCGCGCAGCGTAAGTGGTGGCGGTCTCCTCGGGATGGTCTTCGGCCAGCCCGACATCACCTGTACGCGCGAGCTGATCGTCGCCATTGCCGGTCGCAGCATGCCTGCGATTGCGGGACTTGCCTCCCGGACCGATCCTCACGCATGGTCGAGCCCATGACGACGTTTCCGATCAAGCGCCTCGGCTTCTTTACGCGCCTGCTCGACCAGACGACCGCGGCCGAGCGCTATCGGCTCGCCACCGAGCAGATCGTGCATGCCGAGAAGAACGGCTTCGATTCGGCCTGGATCGCCCAGCATCATTTCCACGAAGGCGAAGGCGGCCTGCCGGCGCCCTTCGTCTTTCTGGCGCATGCCGCGGCCCACACGTCGCGCATCCGGCTCGGGACGGGCATCGTCACCCTGCCGCTGGAACTGCCGATCCGCGTAGCCGAGGATGCCGTCGTCACCGACTTGATGAGCAATGGCCGCCTCGAAGTGGGCGTCGGCCCGGGCGGCAACCTGACCGCCTTCACCGCCTTCGGCCTCGACAGCAACGACCGCCACAGGCTCTTCGACAGCCATCTCGAAACGCTCAAGACGGCCTGGGCCGGCCATGAGCTTGAGGGCGGCGACAAGCTCTATCCATCGAGCGCGGGCCTGGTCGACCGCATCTGGCAGGCGACCTTTAGCGTGTCGGGCGCGCGCCGCGCCGGCGCCGCCGGCGACGGGCTGATGCTGTCGCGCACCCAGCCGCGCCCGCCGGAAGCGCCCCAGGCCTCGCTGGCCGACATCCAGAACCCCATGCTCGACGCCTATCTCGAAGCGCTGCCCAAGGGGCGTGAGCCGCGCATCCTGGCCTCGCGCACCATCTTCGTGGCCGACGACCACGACGAGGCCATGCGGCTTGCCGAAGTCGGCCTGTCGCGCATGCGCCACCGGCTGGCGGCCACGGGCAATCTCACCTCGGGCAGTCTGGTGGGCGACCTGATCGCCGCCATGGACGTGCATATCGGCACGCCCGACGAGGTGATCGCCTCGCTGCGGACCGACTCGACCCTGCAGCGCGCCACCGATCTCACCATGCAGGTTCACTCGATCGATCCGCCGCATCCCTATATCCTGCGCTCGATCGAACTCTTCGCCGGCAAGGTTGCGCCGGCTCTGGGCTGGACGCCCCACAAGGAAGCGGGAGCACGACAAGTCGCATGACCGATGTGATCGATACGCTGGTGGGCATCGCGCCCGGCTCGAAGCTGGACGCGATCCGCGCCCAGCGGTCCGAAGCGCGCAAGCACGCCCAGGCAAGCTACACGTCCCTGTTCGAGCCGAAGGACCTGGGCGGCGTCACTGCCGACGAACGCCACGCCGTCGCGGCGTTCGTGGCAGGCCTGCACGGCGAGCCGAAGACGGGCGCCTTCTATGCCGCCAAGCTGCCGGCGGGCCTCGGCGCCGCCATTGCCGCCGAAGTCGCTGCCGCGAAGAGCCAAGGGCCCTACGGTCACTTTCCCAAGGGACCGCTCTCGGCCGAGGATGCGCCGGGTCCGACCTGGAAGGTGAGCGATGCCAGCCGCAAGGTGCTGGGGCCTCGCCTCGCGGCCGCCTTCGAGCACACCCATATGCTGGTCTTCCATCCGCGCGATGCCTCGGCGCCGGCGCTGCAGTCGCTGCTGGATGCCGGCTGGTCGACCACCGACATCGTGACGATCTCCCAGCTCGTCTCCTTCCTCTCCTATCAGATCCGGGTCGTTGCCGGCCTGACCACGCTTGCGAGCACGCTATGAGCACCAAGACGACAGAGAAGACGCTGACGCCGCCGCCTCATACCGAGCCGGTGGTCTTCACCCGCGACATGCTCGACTGGCTGCCCTGGCTGGAGCCCATGGCGGAAGCCGACATGACGGAGCGGCACCTGGCCAGCCTGGTCGACGCGGCGCGCGTGAAGTCGCCCTACTTCAGGCTGCTGGCGCGCGATCCCGACGTGCTGGAAGCACGCACCCGCACCGACAAGGACATCTTCTACAATCCCGAAGCCGGCCTGCCGCGCGCCGAGCGCGAACTGGCGGCCGCCGCAACGTCGCGACTGAACGGCTGCATCTACTGCGCCTCGGTCCATGCCCGTTTCGCGGCGACCTATTCCAAGCGTGTCGACGATGTACAGCGCCTGCTCGACGAAGGTGTCGACGCCAGGCTCGACGAGCGTTGGGAGGCGATCGTCGCCGCCTCGGTGGCGCTCACCACCATCCCGATGACCTTCGGCAAGGAGCATATCGAGCGCCTACGCAAGGTCGGCCTCGACGATGCGGCCATCGCCGACCTGATCGGTGCCGCGTCGTTCTTCAACTGGGCCAACCGGCTGATGCTGTCGCTGGGCGTTCCCGCGACTCAGGGGTAAGGGCGAGGTTACGCCGGCAGCAGCTTTAGCCGCCGCAACAGCTCGCGCTCCTCTTCGAGTGTACGGGCCATCTCGTCGCGATAGGCGGGACCGTCGAGCAGGATCAAAGGCTGATCCATATTGTCGAGGAACTGCAGATGTTGCGGCTCCTCGGCGGCCACGCGGAAGGCATCGGCCAAGGTCTTCACCACAGCGGGATCCATGCCGCGAGGGCCGATCAGGCCGCCAGGACTGTCGACGACGATGTCGAAGCCGAGCTCGCGTACCGTCGGGGCATCGGGGAAGCGCTTCGCCCGCTTGGCGGTGAAGACCGCCAGAAGCCGCAGCTTGCCCGCCATGACCATGGGCGCCCAGCCGGAGGATTCCGAGGCAAAGTCGATTTCGCCACCCAGCAAAGCGCGCATGGTATCGGCGGTGCCGCGATAGGGTGCATGTGTCCAGGACAGGCCCTGCATCATGCCGAGCCGTTCCATCGCGAGATGCTGGGTCGAGCCGATGCCCAAGGTGCCCCAGTTCAACTTGCCAGGATTGGCTTTGGCATAGGCCAGCAGTTCCGGCAGCGTGTGCCAGGGCGCATCGGCCCGCACCACGACGCCCATGACGAAGCCGGTGATCTGCAGGATGTAGGTGAGATCCTGGATCGGATCGTAGCGAAGCTGCGCATTGAGCAGGGGTTGGCGCAGTACGCCCATATGCATCTGGGAGATCGTATAACCGTCGGGCTTTGCGTCCTGCAGCGCCAACACGCCCAGCACGCCTGCAGCACCACCCTTGTTCTCGACGACAACCGGCTGACCGAGCTTCTTCGCCGCCGACTCCGCGAGGATGCGAAAGCCGCCGTCGGCCGGCCCGCCGGCGGCCCAAGGAATGATCAGCTTGATGGACCTGTCGGGAAAACGCCCCTGAGCCCTCGGAGATAGTGGCGAAGCACCTGCCGCGAGAACAGACATGCCGGCGGCAAGTGCGGTGCGCCGCGTCATCAATTGCTTGTTGCGAGCCATGGTCTTCGTACTCCCCTCCCCGTTAGCTCGACTCTGGCGCACCCACCCTGGCTCTTGCAAGCCGGGCTGGAAGCTGCGTGAGCGCGCTCCGCGCAGGTCAGGGGAACTTTGGCTGAGGCTTCGTCGCGAGCCAGGCGCGGGCATCGGCCTCCCTCTTGAACATCCTGGCCGGCCGTTTGGACGGCGAAATATTGACGAACCGCTTGAAGGCCATCTGTGCTTCTTCGCTCTCGCCGACGACGGCCAGCGGCCCGCTGTCGAAGTGGGACGTATAGGCGCTGAGTCGCGCGCCCATCATCATGACGTCGTGGTCGTCGTAGACAGGCTCGAGACGTGTGGCGTCGAACAACTTCGAGTAGGACAGAGCGTTTGCCGTGACGATGGCGTCGAAATGCTCCTCCATGTGCTTGAGGGTGACAGGCCCTTCCGCGATGACGTGCACGAGCTTTTCCGGATGAAGGATTTCCCAGCGCAACGGCATCGCCCGGTCCTCTCTCGTGGCCCTACCCTCGGCCTCCCGTCTATGAAACTCCAACTATCCCGTAGAGGACAAGTCGATACTGGCAGAAGCGCATTTCGGGCAACGTTCCACTGCGCAGGGCGTTATGGGGGCGACAATTCCGGTGATCCGATTGTCGAACGGCTTCGTAGAATGCAGACTTGGCCCCTTGCCGATAGGATCCGAATTTGAGTCTCGTTGCCTTCTTGATCCTGGTTGTCGGCGGGGGCCTCCTGATTGGTGCCTTCACCGCGCCGGGACCTTGGTTCGATCAGCTTCTCAAGCCGTCGTTCAATCCACCCGCCTGGGTGTTCGTCCCGGTCTGGACTGTGCTCTACATCATGATCGCCGTCGCCGGATGGCGAACCTGGAAGCGATCGCCCGAAGCACCCTGGAGTGGCCTATTGATGTTGTGGGGAGCGCAGCTCGCCCTCAACTTCCTGTGGAGCCCGATCTTCTTTGCCGCCCATCGCATCGACTTGGCGCTGGTGGTCATCGTACTCCTGCTGGCCACCATAGTGGCCTTCATCGTCGCCGCTCTGCGCAGCAACGATCGGATATCGGCCGGCCTGTTCGTGACCTATGTCTTGTGGGTGGGCTTTGCGACCGCCCTCAACTACGGCTTCTACAGGCTCAACGGGGCGGGCTAGACGCCTCCGTCGGCCTGCTCCGGGCGGCCCTTAGTACGGCAGGCCGTAATAGCCCGGGTTGCCCCACTCGCCCCAGTCCCAGTCGCTGTCGACCTGGGCGTCCATCGCCGTCGGGCTGTAGGGATCGTCCTGGTAGTTGGCCTTCATGGCCTGGGCGATCATCTGGCGGGACGCTTCCTTGATGTAGGCGTTGTAGGCATCCTGCGTGCCCATGTAGAGGCAGCCGCACATGGTCGGGTCGGCATACAGCCAGACCGTCTTGCCCTGGTAGGTCTTGCGCGTGAGCTTGTGCGGCGGCAGCTTCTTGAACGAAGCCGCCTGGCCGGGCGTCTTGAGGGAAACGATCTTGAAGCCCGAATCCGCCAGCATGTCCTGCTTGGATTCCGGCTTGGACGAGCAGGCCGCAGCGGCGGCGCCCACCGCCAGGATGGCAAGGATTGTCCTGATCGGCTTCATCTCGTCCCCCTCTATGGCCCCTGTCAGGCGGCGGCCTTGAGGCCCGCCTTGGCGTCCTCTTTGATCATGTCCGCCCCCTTCTCGGCAATCATGATCGTGGGCGCGTTGGTGTTGCCGGAGGTCACGGTCGGCATGATCGAGGCGTCGATCACGCGCAGGCCGGCCAGCCCGTGCACTCGGAGCCGATCGTCGACCACGGCCATCGGGTCGGAGCCCATCTTGCACGTGCCGACGACGTGATAGGTCGTCTGGCCGGTGCGGCGGGCGAAATCGAGCCACTCATCGTAGCTCTGGACCTTGTCGCCAGGGTTGTTCTCGTAGGCGATGTATTTGGCGACCGCCGGGTGCTGCAGGATCTTGCGGGCGATCTGCATGCCGGCGACCGTGCAGTCGCGGTCGGTCTGGCTCGACAGGAAGTTCGGCCGGATGGCGGGCGGCGCGCCGGGCGTGGCCGACTTGATATGGATCGAGCCGCGCGACTCCGGCCGGCACTGACCGATGACCACCGTCATGCCGGGTTCGGCTTCGAGCAGACGGGTCGCTGCCGTACCGTAGCTGGCATGGGCCATGTGGAACTGCATGTCCGGGCCTTCGAGGCCCGGCCGCGTGCGGACGAAACCGTACACGATGCCGGCCGTCCAGGTGAGGATGCCGCGACGGGTCGTGTAGTACTTCACGACCTCCTTCACCAGATTGAGGCCGCGGGACTGCTCGTTCAGGGTGAACTTGTTCTTCACCCGCCAGTTCATGCGCGGTGCGAAGTGGTCGCCATAGTTTTCGCCGACGCCTTTCAGCTCGTGGCGCACCTCGATGCCGTGGGTCTTGAGCAGTTCCGGCTGGCCGATGCCGGACAGCTCCAGCAGCTGCGGCGACTGGACCGCGCCGCAGGAAACGATGACCTCGCGGTTGGCCCTGGCCTGCTTCTCGCGGCCGTGCACGGTGTAGGCGACACCGACACAGCGCTTGCCTTCGAGCAGCAGACGGCTCGCGAGCGCATCGGTCTCGATGTCGAGGTTGGGACGATGGCGAATCGGGTCGATGAACGCGCGCGCCGTCGACCAGCGCTTTCCGCCCTTCATCGTCGTCTGGTAGTAGCCGAAGCCTTCCTGCTTGCCGTTGTTGTAGTCGGGGTTGCGCGGATAGCCCATGCCTTCGGCCGCATCGATGAAGGCGTCGCAGAGTTCGTGGCGCTCGATCATGTCGGCGACGTTCAGCGGGCCGTCCTTGCCACGGCTGTCGTCGCTCTTGCCTTCGTAATGTTCCGACTTCTTGAAGTAGGGCAGCACGTGATCGTAGGACCAGCCGCGATTGCCCTGCTGCGCCCAGGTATCGTAGTCGAGCGGCTGGCCGCGCACGTAGAGCATGCCGTTGATCGAACTCGAACCGCCCAGCGTGCGGCCGCGCGGACAGGGGATGGCACGACCGGCGACATTGTCCTCGGGCTCCATCTCGAAGGCCCAGTTGAACTTGGTGCCGCGCATGAGCTGGGAGAAGCCGACCGGCACGTCGATCCAGATCGACTTGTCGCGCGGACCAGCCTCAAGCAGCAGCACCCTGACGTTGGGGTCCTCGCTCAGTCGCGCCGCCAGTACACACCCTGCCGAGCCACCGCCTACGACGATGTAATCCCAATCAGCCATGATACGTCCGCTCCCGCCCTTACTTGTTTGGCGGGCGCAGTCTAGCGCAGATGACAGGAAACGTGATGCCCCGGAGCGATTTCGCGTAGCGGTGGTGTTTCTACCTTGCAGCGCGCCTCGGCATAGGGGCAGCGCGTGTGGAAGTGGCAGCCCGACGGCGGTTTCACGGGGCTCGGCACGTCGCCCTGCAGCACGCGCTTCTGGCGCTTGACGGCGGGATCCGGCACCGGCACCGCCGACAGCAACGCCTCGGTATAGGGATGCTGGGCACGCGTGAAGATCGAGCGCGTGTCGGCATATTCGACGATGCGGCCGAGATACATGACCGCGATCTGGTGGCTGATATGCTCCACCACCGCGAGGTTGTGCGAGATGAAGAGATAGGAGAGCTGACGCTCCCGCTGCAGGTCCATCAGCAGGTTGATGACCTGCGCCTGGATCGACACGTCGAGCGCCGAGACCGGCTCGTCGCCGACGATCAGCTTCGGCCCCAGCGCCAGGGCGCGGGCGATGCCGATACGCTGGCGCTGCCCCCCCGAGAACTGATGCGGGTAGTTGCTCATCTGTGCCGGCCGCAGGCCCACGCGCGCAAACAGCGCCGAGACCTGCTCCTGCCGCTCCTTGGCGTTCGCCACGCCATGGACCAGCAGCGGTTCGCCCACGATGTCGCCCGCCGTCTGGCGCGGATTGAGCGAGGAGAACGGGTCCTGGAAGATGATCTGCATCTGCCGGCGGTAGGGCCTGAGCTCCGACTTCGAGAGGCCGGTGATCTCCGTGCCATCGACCTGGATGGAGCCCGATGTGGGCTCCGTAAGCCGCAGCACGGCGCGGCCGGCCGTGGTCTTGCCACAGCCCGACTCGCCGACCAGCCCTAGCGTCTCGCCGGATTTGACGGTGAAGCTGACACCATCGACCGCGTAGACGTGGCCAACGGTACGACGAAGCAGTCCCTTCTTTATCGGGAAGTGCTTCTTGAGGTCCTTGACCTCGATGACGGGGGCGTTTGCGCTAACCATTGGTGTGCCAGCAGGCGGCCCAGTGACCGGACTGCTTCTCCTCATAAGCGGGCCGCTCGCGGCGGCAAAGATCGTCGGCGCGCTGACAGCGCGGTGCGAAGGCGCAGCCGGCCGGCAGGTCGAACAGCGGCGGGACGATTCCGGGAATCTCCTGCAGCCGCTCCTGGCTGCGATCGGTTTGGCCGCGCATCAGGTCGAGACGCGGGATCGAGGCCAGCAGGCCCACCGTGTAGGGATGCAGCGGATTGCTGAACAGTTCGCCTACCGTCGCCTCTTCGACCTTGCGGCCGGCATACATGACGATGACCCGTCGTGCCGTCTCGGCAACGACCCCGAGATCGTGGGTGATCAGGATCACGGCGGCGCTGAACTCGCGCTGCAGATCGACGATCAGCTCCAGGATCTGCGCCTGGATGGTGACGTCGAGGGCTGTAGTCGGTTCGTCGGCGATAAGCACCTTGGGGTTGCAGGCGAGCGCCATGGCGATCATGGCGCGCTGGCGCATGCCGCCCGAGAGCTGATGCGGATATTCCTTGGCGCGCTGCGCCGGCTCGGGGATGCGCACCAGATCGAGC
>JAIUOY010000010.1:0-3536 GCA_020160995.1 Pseudomonadota bacterium
CGGCGCGACGCCGACCGAGCGCTCGCCCTTCTTCGGAAGGGCTGTGTCGTCGACGATCAGCCAGGTCTCGGCGCCGCCGACCATCCTGTCGGCCTCAGTGAGCAAGGCCTTCTCAAGCGGCGCGGCGTTCCAAACGCCGCTGGCGATAAAGTGATGAAGCTGGTCGTAGCCGACACCACCATCGCGGGCCGCCATTGGCTGGATGCTCTTGCGATCACCGGCGCCGATCAGCCCCGCCACATAGGCCGGGCACATCCGCGCCCGCACCTTGTGCCTCAGAGCATCGAGAAAGGGCGCAAGCCAGCCCTCAAGATCGGACTTCCAGTTCTCGTCCAAGGCCGGCCCTCCAGAAAGCCGACCACCCATGAATCACGCAATCCGCGCCGTGGGAATCCCAAAAACCCGTGCCGCTCAAAAAATCTGCCAAAGTAGTGCTAGCTCAAAGCGATCCAGTTTTAAGGGCTCAGATCATCTCGGATCAAATCCCCATGCGTGCGAGGTACTTAGCCCTGCTATTCATTCGGGGTGGTTTGATGATAAGGCGCTCCTGGATAGACAGGTCAAATCATGTATCACATTCGACAGGCGACCATTCAGGATTGGCCCTCCATTCGGGATTTCATCAACCGAACCTATGGTAGCAGTGCTCGTTATAAAGATTATCCACGGTGGCATTGGCAGTTCTGCGATACTCCGTACCAGCGGGAGCCGGATGACTACATGCCGGTCTGGATAGCGCTTCAAGGCGACAGAGTGGTGGGTCAAATTGCACTTCAACCCAGTCTGCTACGGCTAGGCATGGAGGTAATTCCGGCAAGCTGGATTGTTGATGTGATGGTCGACCAGGCGCACCGTGGCCGAGGTCTTGGTCGCAGAATAAACGATGCGGTCGTCGCTTCCGGACGCTTGCTCATCACCTTAACCATGGCACCGGCCACGCGCAGTATCATGGAGGCGGCCGACTGCGTAACGCTGCCGCCGGTACAGCAAATGGTTCGCCTGAATCAGCTGTCTGGCACCAGCGTGGCATTGCTGTTGGAACGCATTGCCGACAATCGGGCGCGATGGCGACATCCTATTTCACTATTCAATCGGTCGCTGATGGGACCGGCGCTGCTCGCCCGCGCTCTATCACTCGTCGCTCGGTTGCAGCGCGGCGCGGCGCCGAGTAGCTCCTTGCCGATGCGCGAAATTGCCGCTCTCGATGCCGCGACGATCGATCGGCTGGCAGGGTTGCTCACCACCAAGGTTGGTGCCAGCTTCGACCGGAGCGCATCCTTCCATACGTGGCGTTTCAACGGCGCCCCCGATCTCGCTTACCGCTTCGCCGAAGTTGACGCGCCCGCTCGCGCGCTCGTCACCTGGCGCCTGCCACGACCGGTAGAATTGCCAGTTGGAACTCTCGTCGACCTGCTGGCCGATCCGAACGACGGGACCGCGCTACGCGCAGGTATCGACCACGCGATCACGGCGATGGCCAATTGCGAAGCCATTATCGCCGGCGCGTCCGATTTGCGTCTCGTCGACGCGCTGCGATCGCGCGGCTTCGTCACCGTGAAGACCCATCATCCTACTGCGGTGAGTACCGATCGGGCCTTGCTCACCCGCATTGCTGCCGAGGATTGCTGGCACTTCACTAAAGCCGACCACGACTGGGACCAAATCCACCCCGCCACTCACTGACCCTGCGGTCGGTTCCAAGTGTAGACCTCCCACACGGTACCGTCGGCGACGATGTCTTCAAGTCGGCTCCAGCCCGGGCCAGTGAAATAAGCGCGCATCTGCCGTGCCCGCTCGGCATAGTTAGTGACGAGCAGGCGGTCACTGATCTGCTGCATCTCGTCGAGAACGCGGCCAATATCATCTGAATAGTATAGCACTTCGAACGCCGTCACCAGATCGAAGTGACGCTGCGGAAATAACGCCCTGACGTCTTCCGCCGTTCCCACCTTCACTTCGGCCTGCGGATTCATCAGGCGGGCGCGTTCCACCGCCTTCTCACTCACATCAATGCCCGCAACGGTACGACTTACCTGTGCCAGCCATATGGTTTGAAAGCCTTCGCCACAGCCCAACTCCAACAGGCTATCGCAGTCACCGGCAATCCGACGAATTATCGCATTGCTCGCTGCAAAACGATGCTGCTCCTTGGCGCTGCGCAAATTCCATGGGTCCTTGATCGCGTAAAGACGCTGAAGGTCATGGTAGCGACCGCTAAATTTTGATCGGCGCAGCCAGAAGCGCGCCCATTGCGACCTCAGCTGTGCGAGCATTGCCGTTCCTAGAGCAAATGGCGGCGAACGGTCGTGGACGCAGCGCGCCGCAGCCTCTTCGACAACGGCAGGCGATCATCGACTAAGCACATCAACCGCTCCATGGTCATATCGCTTCGCACCGAGGTGCGACTCTTCACGCGCTGATCGGATCGCGAAGGGCCGCCGTCGCTGGTATAGATGTGAGCAAAACCCAGCCGCTTGAGATGGGCGATGACCCGACGGTCGTAGGCCCCAAAGGGGATCGCCACATCGCTGATCGTCCTTCCTGTCGCGATCGCTAGCGCTTCGCGCGCACCCACGGTCTCTGCGTAAAGCTGCTCAGGTGTCGCCTTCCGCCAGTCGACGTGGTCGCGGCCGTGCAGACCGAGCATCATGCCCATGCCAGTTAACGTCACCGCGTCTTCTGGTGAGAGATAGCGCGGATCGTTCAATCGCCCCGTAAGCAGGAAGAACCTGCCCGTCAGCCCGTGTTTGGCAAGGAGGCGGGCACCTATTGTCAGGTCCGATCGGTTGCCGTCGTCGAATGTCCAAGATATGCGGTCGGCATCTGCGCGGGCGAGAACGGCATCGACGATGGACGCAAAAAAGTCTTCGCTTATCCAGTAGGGCCGCTCTGTTGCGTCCACGCCGGCGTGCGGCACACCGATGCCGTGGAAGTTGAGGATGAATTGGTTCAACTTCTATCTCCGAACGCGTAGGCTCGAGCGGTCGCATCGGAAATGCGCTCGCTGACGCGAGCGGGCGGCGGCAAGGCTAGGGTACCGGCGATCACTGCTGCCGCCTCGCCAATAGCGCCCTTGCAAAGCAACTGCGCGCCTTTCGCAAGGCCATAGCCAACTGTGGCCAGCCGGCTGCCGGGTAAAAAGCGACGTACGAAACGGAGGCGGTTCCGAAAGTTGAAGTAATTCGCGAACGCACTTGGTCGGCGGGTGGTGTCGCCCGTCCCGATTGTCGTGCCTCCGCGATGGTATACGACCATGCTAGCCGATACACGCAACGGCAGCGTGCCGCGCCGGAAAGCCCAATCCACCTCTTCGTAATAAAGGAAATAGTCCTCCTCCATGGGCCCCGCTGCCTCGACGAACTTACGGGCTGCGACCAGGCTGGCGCCGGTTATGTAGTCCAACGTCGTCGCACAGGGCATCAAAGTGGTGGCCGATGACCGTCCGGCGTTGACTGACTTGCACGTTCCGGTGCGGCGCGAGACGCGCCCTCCATCAGTCTGAATTTCGCCTGGCCGCTCATAGAACAATGTTCGCC
>JAIUOY010000105.1:0-68809 GCA_020160995.1 Pseudomonadota bacterium
CTGAACCAGCAGGCCCTGCTCGCCACGGCCGACAACCGCGATGGCCGTCGCCGGCACGCCTTCACGCACCAGGGCGTCCTTCACAGCGTTCGCACGGCGCAGCGACAGCGCCATGTTGTACTGCTCCGAGCCCGACGTATCCGTGTGGCCCGTCGCCGTGATGCGCGCGTTGCCCTTGGTCTTGTAGGCCTGCGCGGCCTGCTTGATCGTGTTCAGAGCCTGGGCCGACAGGTTCGAGCGGTCCCAATCGAAGAACACCATGTACGACGGCGGAGCAACCGGGGCAGCGGCCGGCGGCGGCGGCGGCGGGGTCACGCCGAACTTCCAGGTCACGCCGGCCAGGGCCAGGATGTTCTGGTTCTGGTAGCTGACGTTGCCGAACGGGGTGTTCACGCTCGGGTTCGTGGTGCCCATGTACCGGCCCTGAACCTGGAAGCGCATCGACTCGTTGATGTTGTAGGCGAGGCCGACGATCGCCTGGTAGGCGAACTGCGTGCTGCCCAGCGAAGCGTTGCTGTCGACGAAGGCGACACCGGCACCGACACCGACGAACGGCGTGATGGAGGAGGTCGGCATGAAGTCATACAGCACGTTGGCCATGGTGGTCAGCTGACCGACCTTGCCGGTGATCGCCGTGCCGGGGATGTTCACGTTGGTCGGCAGCTGGCCGTAGCCCACTTCGAGTTCGACGCGCGGGCCGACGAAGTCGTAACCGACCTGGCCGCCGAAGGCGAAGCCGGTCGAGGTCGAGGCGTTGCTGTTGGAGCCGATGCCCCAAGCAAGGCCGCCACCGGCGCCGACGTAGATGCCCGGCTGGGCGTTGATCTGCGCCTGGGCTGCCACGGGCAGTGCGGCGAGCGACGCGGCGGCCAGGAAAACCTTGGTCATTTTCACGGTTGTATCTCCCGATTGACGTACGGCGTAATGGAGCGGCTGAACTCGGGACCGATAATAAGGATTTTCGTGCCTTTGTTTAGCCCTTTGCTGCACAGGAATTCATCTCTGTAAGGTTGTGTGGCATCGAGGCCACACAGAGATGCCTCATTTCCCTCAAATTCTGCAGAGAATTTCCCTCTCATAAGAGGGCGACCTTATTTTGCCAGTAAAACCGACGTTTCCGAAGGCGACCCGACCGCCTGCACGCGTCGCCCGGGCGCGCGCCGATCGGCCCCCTTTCGCGCTTTCGGCTCCTCGACTGAGGAAAAACGCTCCCCCGGAAAGTGTATCAAAGATTTCAATCGCACCGGACGACGACCACCTCGTCATCGAATCCCGCCTCGCTCAATCGGCAGTCCGAGCGTCGGCGGAAAGTGGCATTCGCGGACTCGCCAGCCTATACAGGCAGCGACCCACGGAAGGAGAGTGACCAGCCAAGGGACAATCAAGCCGACCCTTCTTCCTCTCAAGCGTAGCCCCGCTGCCCGGTCGCAGCGGCTGGCGCAGGTCGTTTCTTCGCATGCTCATGGATTTGTACACTCATCATCTCGCCACCTGGCCTCGTTCCACCCTGGAGGCCGCCATCCGTCGGCGAGTCCAGACGGCCTATCTCGGCAAGGGCGTGGTCCTCGCCCGGGTCCTCGGCCACCACAAGATGTTCCTGCGCAGCTCGGACCGCGGCTTCGCCTGCCACGTCATGCTCGACGGCTACTGGGAAATGTGGCTGACGCAGTTCCTGGCTCAACGACTGAAGCCCGGCATGACGGCGATCGATGTCGGCGCCAATTTTGGATATTACACTCTTCTCATGGGAGAAGCGGTCGGCGAGACCGGCCGCGTGGTCGCCGTGGAGCCAAACCCGGACGCAGCTTCGCTGCTGCAGGAGTCGGTCAGCCTGAGCGGCCATCTGGCGCGAACCCGTATCGTCCCCCAGGCCCTTGGCGCCAGCACGGGGCGCGCCTGGCTCTATGCGCCCGACGGCGAACCCAAAAATGCGTCCCTGGTCGGCCAGCCGGACCTGCCGGGCGGCACGACCCTGGAAGTTTCCACGGTCACTCTGGACGAGGTGGCGTTGGGCTATCCCCGCGTCGATCTGGTGAAGATCGACGCCGAGGGCGGCGAGCAGGGGATCGTCGCCGGCATGCAGCAGCTGATCGCCCGCGACCGGCCCTTGATCGTGCTGGAGTTCAACGCCGCCCGGTATGCCGAACCGGCGGCCTTTCTGGATGGCCTGCTGGCGCACTATGGCAGCACCGTTGAACTGCGGCCGACCGGTGATATCGTGCCTCTAGACCGGGCTTCGGTGCTCGACCAGGCGCGCTACGAGGATCGGCTGCTGGTGTTCGAATGACCGACGTGCTCGCCCGCTCCCCTGCTAAATCGGCTTCCGTCACCCAAGCTCAAGGCAAAGCCGCGGCTGCAACCGCCCGTCCGGCGCGCGGCACGATCCTCTACGAGGCGCACAACCTCACCTTCAAGGGTGGCACCGGCATCGCCACCTATGCCCGCGCGCTGGCCCAGGCCGCCGGCCGCCTGGGTTATCAGGTCGACGGCCTGTTCGGCGTCGAGCGCGGCCTGTCGCGCGGCCAGGATGCGCTGAACGAGATCCTGGCCTTCGACGCCGTCGACGACAATGAATGGCTCTCGCCGTTCCAGGCCGCCTGGCGCACCCTCAACTATCCCTTCAATGCCCTGGGTGGCATGCGCCCGGTCGAGCTGCCGCGCAGCGGACTGGTGACGGGGCCGATCGCCGATGCCCTGCGCCCTTTCAAGCGCGCCTATGCCTCGACCCGGCTGATCGACATCAGCATGATGCATTTCAAGCTCTACGGTCGGGCGGCGCGCATCAAGGTGCCGGAACGGCCGTCGATCTTCCACGCGACGCATCCCGTGCCGCTCGCCGTGCGCGGCTGCCCCAACATCTACACCATCCACGATCTGGTGCCGCTGCGGCTGCCCTACACCACGCTCGACAACAAGAAATACTTCTACCGCCTGCTGACCTCGCTGGCCCGCACCGCCGACCATATCGTGACCGTGTCGGAGCACTCCCGCCGCGACATCGTCGAGTTTCTCGGCATCGACGAGAGCCGCGTCACCAACACCTACCAAGCGGTCGACATCCCGGCCCATCTGCTGGACCGCACCGACGGCGAAGTGGCCGACGACCTCGCCAAACTGTTCGGCCTCGAGTTCGGCGGCTACTTCCTGTTCTACGGCGCCATCGAGCCCAAGAAGAACGTCTCGCGCCTGGTCGACGCTTACGCGGCCTCCGGCAGCAAATTGCCCCTGATCATCGCCGGCGGCAGCGGCTGGCAGAACCGCGCCGACCTGCGCAAGATCCGCGACGAACGCTTCACCAACTTCCGTATCGATGGGAATGTCGTGCGCCGTGAGAGGCAGGTGCGACGGCTTGAGTTTCTGCCGCATGATCAGCTGGTCACTCTAATCAGGGGTGCCAGGGCCCTTCTCTTCCCGTCGATTTACGAAGGATTCGGTCTTCCGGTGATCGAAGCGATGGCACTGGGGACCCCTGTCCTTACCTCGAATGCATCGTCCCTACCTGAAATAGCCGGGAACTCAGCGCTAATTGTCGACCCCTACTCGGTCGACGATATCATGCGTGGCATCATTGCGATTGAAGCGGATGCGGATCTTCGAAGTGAACTGCAGCAGCGTGGTCGTATCCAAGCTCAGAAGTTCTCACCTAGCGCTTACGAGGCTCGGCTCCGCGACCTCTACCAGATGCTTCTCTAGAGCCCAGATTCGCAATTGGAAATAGACGGTGCTTCCGCAAGGCTCGCAGGCTGTGCTCGAAGCTCTGAAACAAGCGACTAGAGTGGGATGATTTTTGAAGGAATCGCATGGATTCCCTGGAGCGGCGAAATCTGCTTCAACCTGTTGGCTGGGCAGGAGGGCAGCCAGGATGGCGAAAGCGTATTCATTGGACCTTCGCAGGCGGGTGGTCGAGGCAGTGGAACGGGACGGGCTGTCCTGTAACCAGGCGGCAGTCCGCTTCGATGTTGCGATCAGCACGGCGATCGACTGGGTCAATCGGTTCCGGCAGACGGGCAGCCTAGCTCCCGGGCAGATTAGGTGGGCACCGGCCGAAGAAGCTCGTCGGAGAGTATCGGGAGTGGCTGCTGCAGCGCTGCCGGCAGCGCGAGTTCACCCTGCGTGGGCTGGTCAGCGAGCTGGCCAATCGGGGCCTCAGCGTGGACTATCGGGTGGTCTGGGCCTTCGTCCATGAAGAGAAGCTGAGCTACAAAAAAAGACGCTGGTCGCCAGCGAGCGGGATCGCCCGGACGTAGCGCGTCGCCGCCGACAATGGATGGCCTATCAGGATCGCATCGATCCGGCCCGTCTGGTCTTCATCGACGAAACCTGGACCAAGACCAACATGGCGCCGCTGCGCGGCTGGGGCCCGCGAGGCGAGCGTCTGCTCGCCAGCGTGCCACACGGTCGTTGGACGACCATGACCTTCCTGGCCGCCCTTCGGCATGATCGCGTCGATGCACCTTGGCTCATCGAGGGGCCCATCAATGGCGAAAGCTTCCGCCTCTACATCGACAAGGTGCTCGTCCCGACCCTTCGTCCCGGCGACATCGTCGTCATGGACAATCTCGGCTCGCATCGCAGCAGCGCCGTCCGCCAAGCTCTCAAGGCGGTAACCGTCCGCTCGTGGCCGCCTTGAGCTGACGCGGGGCGGTGGCGGTAATGGCGGTGTGAACAGATCGGAAGAGACAAGTGTCACGCCTGTGCGTGACAGGAGTGCGGTGGCGCCCCGCAGCGTGGCGCGACGTCGACGCTACAGCGCGGAGGAGAAGAAGGCGATCCTGGCGGAAGCGGCCGCCCCAGGAGCTACGGTGTCGGAGGTATCGCGCCGGCACAACATCACGCGCAGCCTGATCCACAACTGGCGCCGCCAGGAAGCGGCCTTGCTGCTGGGTGCGACGGTGCGGTTCACGCCGGTTACGGTGGCGAAGGAGATGCCGAGGGCGATAGAGGCACCGTCGAAGACGGAGACCGATAGCCGGATTGAGATCGAGCTGCCGGGCGGAGTGCGCGTGCGGGTTGAAGGCGGCGTCGATGAGGAAAGCCTGAAGCGGGTATTGCGGGCATTGCGGCGATGATGGGCTTGCCGTCGGGGACGCGGATCTGGCTGGCCACGGGAGCGACGGACATGCGGAAGGGCTTCGATGGCCTTGCCGGCCTGGTGCAGACGGTGCCGGGCGAGGATCCGTTCAATGGCCACTTGTTCGTGTTCCGCGGCCGTCGCGGGCACCTGGCGAAAGTGTTGTGGTGGAGCGGCGACGGCTACTGCCTATTCAGCAAGCGACTGGATCGCGGCCACTTCGTATGGCCGCAGGCATCGAGCGGAACGACGGTGGCGCTGAGTGAGGCTCAGCTGTCGATGCTGCTGGAAGGCATCGATTGGCGCCGGCCGGAACGGACCTGGCGTCCGGAGAAGCCCAGCTGATGCGGCACAACGACTCGCGTGGCCGGGTAAGTGTTCCTGTTGGTCGACGGGTCGATATCATGCGGCGTGCTCGACCCCGATGTCCTGCCCGACAGTGCCGAGGAGCTGCGCCAGCTGGTGCAGAAGCAGCGCGCGACGCTGGCCGAGCGTGATGGCATCATCGAGCGGCTGAAGGCGCAGCTGACCTGGCTGCGTCGGCAACAGTTCGGCCGCTCATCGGAGAAGATCGAGCGCGAGATCGCGCAGTTGGAGCTGCAGCTGGAGGACCTGGAAGAGACATCGTCGGCACGCCGCGCAGCAAGCGAACCGGAGCGAAGCGTCGCCCGTGCGGGACGGCGGCCGCTGCCTGATCATCTGCTGCGCGAGGAGATCGTTCACGAGCCGGCCTGTACGTGCCCGGACTGCGGCGGCCCGATGCGGTGGCTGGGCGAGGACACTTCGGAGATGCTGGAGTACGTGCCGGCGAGCTTCCGAGTGGTCCGGCACGTTCGGCCGAAGCTGGCGTGCTCGCGCTGCGATCGGATCGTGCAAAGCGAAGCCCCGTCGCGGCCGATCGCCCGCAACCTGGCAGGCCACGGCCTACTCGCCCATGTGCTGGTGGCCAAGTATGCCGATCATCTGCCGTTGTATCGGCAGAGCGAGATCTATGCCCGGGAGGGCGTAGGGTTGGAGCGCTCGACGCTGGCCGACTGGGTGGGCGGCACGAGCGCCCTGCTGCAGCCGCTAGTCGAGGCATTGGCGAAGGAGATGCTTTGGGCCGGCAAGCTGCATGCCGACGACACGCCGGTGCTGGCGCCGGGGCATGGCAGGACCAGGACCAGCCGGCTGTGGGTGTACGTGCGCGATGATCGTCCCGCTGGTGACAGCGCGCCGCCTTCGGTGCTGTTCCGCTACTCCGGCGATCGCAAAGGAGAACGGCCGCAAGCCCACCTTCGGACGTTCCGGGGCTTCCTGCAGGCGGACGGCTATGCCGGCTACTCCAGGCTCCACGGCAACGAGATCGTCGAGGTCGCCTGCTGGGCCCACGCCAAGCGCAAGTTCCATGACCTGTACGTCGACAAGGGCTCCGAACTCGCGCAGGAGGCGCTCGAACGCATCGGCGTCCTCTACGACATCGAGGCTGGCATCCGCGGGCACAGCCCGGCCGAGCGCCAGATGGTACGCCAAGCCCGCGCTGGCCCCCTCCTTGAGGAGTTGCAATGCTGGCTCGATACGAGCTTGCGCCGGGTGCCGGGCCGATCCGAGCTCGCTGCCTCCATCCGCTATGCCCGCTCGCGCTGGCCTCAGCTCTGTCGCTATCGTGACGACGGCCGGCTCGAGATCGACAACAGCGCTGCTGAACGCGCGTTGCGTGGCGTCGCCTTGGGCCGCAAAAACTGGTTGTTCGCCGGCTCCGATGCGGGCGGCCAGCGCGCGGCTGCGATCTACAGCTTGATCGAGACTTGCAAACTCAACGGCATCGATCCCGAAGCCTATCTGCGCCACGTCCTCACAGTGATCGCAGATCACCCGATCAACCGCGTCGCCGAGCTCTTGCCCTGGAACCTCCGTGACAGGCTTGCCTCGGATATCCGCCAATGACCTGCCCACCGCATCAATCAGCCAAGGGCCGAGGCCGGACGCTTACGCCGGATCTGAACCTTATCGAGATGCTCTTCTCCAAGCTCAAACACGGCCTGCGGGCCGCCGCAAAGAGCACTCAAGACGCACTCTACGACGCCATCGTCGACCTGCTCCCAACCGTCAAGCCAGCCGAATGCCAGAACTTCTTCGACAAGGCAGGATACGCCCGAACGTAGAGTCATCCCGCTCTAGGTCAAACGGCGAGTTAACGTCCTGTGCACGCCTAACGTGCCGGGTCGCCGGATGCGTGCGCCACGCACTTGAAGACCGAGACGCTCGCAGCGCAATTACTTCTGTTTACGATCCGACCACCTTTGCGCTTCGAGCACGAGCACAAAAGCCATCTCAAACATGCTGGATATGCACTCGCCGCAACATGTGATGACGGTCAGTCGTTAATCTGCTGACCAGTAACACAATCAGTCCGCCGCGCATTGCTTGTCGATGAAGATCCTCTTAGCTAAATATCTTGATGGCACGAATGCAACCACATGATGGGCAAGACCACGCAAATGCGTCGTCAAAGTCCAATCAATTAGCGCCACTAATGTAATCAGCTAAAGCTTCTTGCCATGGCCTCATCGATACTCCCACTTCGCGCGCTTTATGAGTATCAAGGACGGTGTAAGATGGCCGACGAGCCGGCGCGTATCGCCCACCGCGATCGACAGCAATGACTCGGGTCGACACTTTTGCCAACTTATATATCTCGGAAGTGAAAGTCGCCCAATCACAAGCACCAGTATTCGTGAGATGATAAAGACCTGGTTGAGCCCCGGTTCGAAGCAAGGTCAAAATCGCGGCAGCAAGGTCTGATGCGGAGGTTGGAGTGCAGACGAGATCGGAGCCTACTTCAACAACCGTTCTGGTTCGCGCATCACTAAGTCGGTTAGTCACAAAATTCCCAGACTTTTGTCTACTTGTCGTACGTCCATAAAGTCCACAAGTGCGGACAACAAACGCACCTTCCGGATGCCCGAGAAGAGCAGCCCGCTCACCTGCTACCTTTGAGATTCCATAAGCTTGAATGGGATTAGAAACATCGACTTCACGATAAGGTGTGCGACTCGCACCATCGAAGACGTAGTCCGTTGAAATTGTAACAAAACGTGCCCCAATTTGCTCCGCTGCCTTGGCAAGAACCGAAACAGTCACTGCGTTGATAGTTAGTGCATCTAAGAAGCGGCTCTCGCACAGATCCACGACATGAAAGGCACTACAGTTCAAAATAAGATGGGGTCTGAATGACGTAACACACTCTGCAAGGGCAGCAAAGTTCGAAGCATCCAATTCCGACCTAGCCGGGGCGGCAACCCCCCATTCTTCGCTGCCCTGCCGTTGCAATTCATTACCCAACTGGCCTGAGCCACCGATTAGGAGCGCTTTTGGCTTCACTGCGCACCCCCAAGGAGGGTCCACGTTGTATCACGCTCAGAAATCGTTGAAATCGGCAACGGCCACTTAACGTCGATCATCGGATCATTCCAACGTATGCCTTCCGCCACTCCCGGAACAAAAGAAGGCGTAATTGCATACGCTAGCTCGGAATTGTCCTCCAGCGTTTGAAATCCGTGCGCAAAACCTTCTGGGATATACAACGCCACTCCATTCTCGGCAGAGAGGCTAAATCCACGCCACTGACAATAGGTTGATTGATCAGGTCTCAGATCGACAACTACATCAAGCACGCCCCCCCGAACACACCGCACAAGTTTAGTTTCAGCGTTAGGAGGCCGTTGAAAATGCATACCTCGAACCGTCCCCGCTTTGACGTTGAAAGAAAAGCTTGTCTGCGGAAAATGCTCTCTAAGCCCTGCTCGTGAAAACTCTTCTTCACAGAAAGCCCGGACAAAGTAACCGCGTTCGTCTGCGTGACGTTCCGGATGCACAGTATACACGCCCTCAAACACGGTCTTCTCGAACCTCATAGCTTGGCGCCCGGCTAGATTACTTGGAGAGATGGCAACGGCACAACGAAACGCCCTCCCCAATCGCGAATATGAGCAAGCTGCTCCATGACTTCATCTTTGATATTCCAAGGTAGTATCAAAACGTAGTCTGGCCGCGTTTTCGTGATGAACTCAGGTGTTTTCACTGGGATACGCACGCCAGGGAGAAACCGACCTTGTTTCATTGGGTTGCGGTCAACCACGTAGTCAAGGAGATCAACACCAACTCCACAATAGTTGAGGAGCGTATTGCCTTTCGCGGCAGCTCCATAGCCCACGATTGACTTTCCGTTCTCGCGCAGGTCGATCAAGAAGTGAACGAGGTCACGCTTCACTCGACGTACTTTTTCCTCGAATCCGATGTAGCCTTGCGCGGTATCGTAGCCACCGGCAATTTCCCGAGTCTTCAGTGCGCCTACGGCCTGGTTGACAGGCAAACTGTCATTCAGAGCATGACGAGCGTAAATGCGGAGCGAACCGCCATGGGTCGGGAGTTCCTCCACATCGAAGATAGCAAGCCCTTGTGATGCAAAAATTCGCTCAGCTGTGTGAAGTGAAAAATACGAAAAGTGCTCATGATAAATCGTATCGAATTGTAATCCCTCAACGAGCCTAACGACATGAGGAAACTCCATCGTAGCGACGCCTGAAGGCTTCAAAAGCTTCGCAATGCCCGCAACGAAATCGTTGACGTTTGGAACATGAGCAAGAACGTTATTCCCAATGATTAAGTCTGCAAGCTTGCCCTCTCCTACAAGCTTGCCAGCCAAATCGGTCCCAAAGAAATCGACAATAGTTGGCACGCCCTTCCTGTTCGCTTCTTCTGCAACAGTGCGAGATGGATCTATGCCCAAAATTGGGATGCCGCGAGACTTCATATACTGAAGCAAGTAGCCGTCGTTGGACGCAAGCTCGACAACCAAACTACCCGGCCCCAACTCAAGACGACCAACGATCATGTCGCAATAGGCACGCGCGTGAGCCAGCCAGCTATCTGAGTATGACGAGAAATAGACGTAATCGTCGAAGATTGACTCAGCTGATGCATGTTCTGGCAACTGCACAAGCGCGCAATCGCGGCAAACATACGTCGTTAGCGGATAGTTCACCTCGCCTTTGGCCAAGTCCTCAGGACGCAAAAATGAATTCGACGGTGGCGTAGCCCGGAGATCACAGAAGATCTGCGTCAGGGCCGCACCGCAATAGCGACAAACCGCAGCTTGCGTCATTCGTATCTCCCGGCTGAATGCTCATCAGCGCGCTCGCGCGCTTCATATGCGTCTATCTGTTCAAAAATAAGACTACTCGCTGCCTTTCCGGCCTTGTGCCGTCGCGCCCAATCAACGGTCCAATTCAGAGCTTCAAGCAGCGTCAGTCGTGGGTGCCACCCCAATTTAGCGTGAGCTTTAGAAGCGTCTACGGCAAGCAAGCCAGCTTCGTGCAGCCCATCATCGCCCTTGCGCACCCACTGCGCATTCGCACCCCACGCTTCCACGATTCGATCGGCTATCCAGCCAACTGGACGCACATCACCGGGATACGGACCGAAGTTCCAAGCTTCGGCGAAGCTAGAAGCGCCTTGCTGGCAGAGCCGTTGAGCCAACAAAAGATAACCACTAAGCGGCTCCAATACATGCTGCCAAGGCCGCGTTGAGTGGGGATTGCGAATATGGATCGGCTGCCCACGCTCCAGCGCGGCGATGCAATCCGGCAGCAATCGGTCAACTGACCAGTCCCCCCCCCCAATTACGTTGCCCGCGCGCGCAGTTGCGACCCTTACACCTCTCTCGTTGAGAAATGACTGTCTCCATGCGGCCGTAACAATCTCCGCACATGCTTTACTAGCACTGTATGGATCGTATCCACCTAGAGCGTCTTCCTCGCGATAAGGCCAAACCCACTCTCTGTTCGCATAAACCTTGTCAGTGGTAACAGATACGACCGCCTTGACGGAAGATGTTCGGCGCACAGCCTCCAAGACGTTCATAGTGCCCGTCACATTCGTCGCCACTGTTTGAGTGGGCTCCACATACGACCGACGCACGAGAGCTTGGGCCGCCAGATGAATTACGATCTCTGGTTTTGCGATCTCCATATGGCTAACAAGTGCGTCCGCATCACGGATGTCACCCAACCAATTCTCACCTTCCGCTGCGCCAACTTCACGCCAGAGGCTTGGTCCTGGTTCGGGCTTCAGCGCAAATCCAGTTGGGATTGCCCCCAGCCGGCGCAGCCAAAGCCAAAGCCACGCCCCCTTAAAGCCAGTGTGTCCGGTAACGAATACGCGTCTGCCGCCCCAAAAATCTGGATCAAGCCTCACCATAGTCTCCACGGCGCCTGCCCTTTGCCCCATAGCTCTTCTAAGTAGCGCTTGTCGCGGAGCGTATCCATCGCCTGCCAAAATCCACGATGGTAATAGGCTCGCAACTGACCACTCGCTGCCAACCCTTCAAGGGGCGCTTGCTCCCAAACAGTGTCGTCACCTTCGACATGATCGAGAACGGATGGATCAAGAACAAAGAATCCGCCATTAATCCATCCTCCATCCCCTGTCGGCTTTTCTCGAAACCCTTGCACGACATCTCCAGCAAGATTGAGCGCGCCGAAACGTCCTGTAGGTTGCACAGCTGTGACAGTGGCAAGGGCACCATGTTTCTGATGAAATTTGCCCAACGCGCAAACATCAATATCTGCGACGCCATCGCCATAAGTCATGAAAAATGGTTCGTTTTCCAGGTATGGGCGAATTCTCTTCAGCCTCCCTCCAGTCATCGTATGCTCTCCCGTGTTGATCAACGTGATCTTCCACGGCTCTACACTGGTACGATGAATGATCGTCTTCTGGTTGACGAAGTCTAGAGTTACGTCTGAGAGATGGAGACCGTAGTTGGTGAAATACTCCTTGATGAGATACCCTCTATAGCCGAGACAAATAATGAATTCGTTTACGCCGTAATGCGCATAGATCTTCATGATGTGCCAAAGTATCGGGCGACTGCCAATTTCAATCATCGGCTTGGGCCTAAGTTCGGTTTCCTCGCTGATCCGAGTACCCAAACCTCCTGCAAGTATAACAGCTCTCTTGATCACGACGCCCCCAAACACTGAGAAGGTTTATGCCGCGGCTGCGCTTCGATACATCTCGTCCAATAGTACGTCACAACAGTAGCCCAACCCAAAGCGCTTTATTCTGTCGAGCACGCACGCATGCGCTGGCTCGCTAGGCTACCGATCCACCAGTGGTGGCACTCGAACTATTCGAATGCCTTCCGCATTATTTATGCCGCTATCGACAGCGCCGCGCATCGGCGTCCAGAAGATTTCACCCTGAGAGAACAGGTGAGCATGCTTGGTTTTCAAGACCCCAAGCTCAGCTGGTGGAATGCTCCTTGTCCATCTCGGCGATGGATCGGGTTGGACCATAGTTACTCGCCCATCTACAAGAATAGACATATCTACAAGGCGTAATCGACAGCAGTAGTCAATGTCACTCGATTCAATGCCAAGCTTCTCCTCAAATCTGCCCAGCTCAACGAACACTGATCTTCGAAACATCATGCAGTGGTGAGAGGCGATGGTTACCTCTCGCAAGCCATTGAGATAGTCCAGATAGACGTCGTAGCCACCATTCTGAACGTCCTCAGAGCCGACGAGGCGGGCGACGTAGCGGCAAATTTCGTCGCCGCCCAGGGCCATCCCCGCGTGTCGGACTCGGCCATTAGCGTAGATTGTCTTAGGGGCGACCACACCGACTATGGGATTCATTGCCGACTCCGCCAATCGCGGCAACCAGTCAGCAGCCGTTGGGCGAACACCTGCATCCATCACAACCACAAGATTGCAATCTGGCGGTAAGCACTTCTCAGCCTCATTCACCATTTGACCATAGGGCATGGCGCTGGGGACGATAATCGAGCTAGAAGAACCGTCAGACTCCGACAGCGGCTCAATGGCTCGCGTCGAAGCGTCCCTTCTATGCACTTTCAGAATATGATAGCTTTGCGGCTCTGTCGTCGCTTGAATGCCAATCACGGACCTTTCAAGCTCACCCTCATCGTGCATTGAAATAACGATTATCCCAACTTTCCACGGGCCAGTTGGAGTAAAGCGCACGTCAAATCCGGTGAGGCTATCTAGAGCGACCGACGCTTCCCGTCCAATTCCACCGATGTAATGCTGCACTTCAGTGAGAGTGGGACAGTTAGACAACGTATCGCTGATTCGACGCTCGCATAGCTCAACAGGTACGTGCGCTATCGTGTGTGCGCGGGCAATGAGCTGCAGGCCCAGAGCGCCCGTCAACACGGCGCCCGATGATACTCCTATTCGCCTTAGCAAATCTCCGCGAACGGCAACCACCCCCCCGAGATCAGGTTTTCGAAGGAAACGAAAATGCGAGAACGGTCCATGAGCCTTCAACCTTTTGAACGGCGGCCGATCCAGAATTTCAATTTCGTTACCAAGAATAATGTCACTGTTGGCTAACCTGGCCGCCCGCAAAAGCTGCGGCACTGCGCCGGCAGTCACGGCTGCCCCAGGAGCTACGAGAATTGCATATCCTGCTTCTCGACTAGCCACCTTCGAGACCGTCTCTTCGGCATTAGATGGCGAATCTGGAAAGCTACCAGCATCTCGACCGTGTCGTGGCGCGCAGATCTCCGTTGCTAGGGAGTTATCGATTTTCTGCTTCTGCTCGTTATCTCTCATATAGGCATCTCGAAGACGCCCAATTTCACCCAATACCTGGTTCAGCTCTCCACCAATCTTACCTAGATCGGACTTGAAAGCTCGTTGGCGAGCATCCAGTCGGCGAAGCTGACGCGATGAATCTTCCAGTTCGCGCACAGTTGGTCGACGACGATCCCAAAAGAACCATCCAAGCACCGGGGCTTGGCGAAGCGATTCACCAAATAGAATACGACGCAGACCAGGATCGTTTAGCGTACGGTTTCGACCTTCCTCTGAAAACCGTATCTCTGCAAGAATTGCCCTTCTGCTAGATCCGTTCAGTAATTGATTGACTCGCCCCTCCACCGCCAGGCCCTCTGCCTCGCGGCCGAGTAGAGCGCGGTAGGCACGACGAACAAACTCCTCATTCCCAAGATCAAACCACTCATTGGACAGCACCGGTTGCGAAATAGCAGTGAGACCAAGAGTGTCCCACATCCAATCGACTAGGGATCGCGTTTTCTCGACAGCGTGGATGCCGCCTCTCTGTCCAAGAATTCGGAGTAGGCCTGGATCACCAAGAGGCCTATTCCTACCCTCATCTGAACAGCGAATGGACAGCAGTACGTCATGTCGGCTGTAACCATTTCTCAGTTGGTGAACTCTGCCGGCTACGGCTTCGGGCTCCGCTTCGCGACCAAGCAAGACTCTGAAAGCGTGTTTTACGAAGACATCGTCCTGGAGCTGCAGCCACACAGATGATGACGTACTGCCGATGCTTTTTAAGGCCTTCGCGCCGAGTCTAGAGTATCTTTGGGCGCGAGTTAGAGCGAGACTAGCGCGAAGACTAAGAGCAACACTTTCTAACCCACGTTCCCGGGCCAAATCGGCCATATCCAACAGAACCGATCTTCTATCCAGGCTCCCTGCCAACTGTTTCAGCCAGAATGCCTCGGCAGCTTCGTCGGGCTTCTGTCCCAAAATGCGCACGTGGGCCAGTTTCACGAAATCTCGCGCAGGGAGCCTCAGTAGATCACGTACAGTCAATGCCTCGTCGGGCATTGTGGTACGCTGAGCTGACGTCCTTGCGCTTTCTGATGCCTGGTCATTGGCCGTCGTCATATTGCGCCGAGATAATTCGTTCGACACACACTTCTCTATGACCTCCACGAGCGAGGCGACGCTAGTATCCCAATTAAATTCCCACGCAAACTCTTTGGCTTTCTTCCCAAGTCTTTCTCTTAAAGTCCGATCGGCTGCGATCTTAACGACTGAAAGAAAAAAATCCTTAGCGTCCTTGGCTAAGAGCCCTGTCTCGTTATGTCGGACGATCTCCGAGTGAGGCCCCAAATCATAGGCCACTACTGGAGTGCCCTGAAATTGGGCCTCCAAAAGGGCCAGATTGAACCCTTCCCATTTCGACAAATTTACCAGAACATCGGCCGCCGCGTAGGCGCGAGCTAACTCCTCAGGCGATTGATTTGGCAGAACCGAGATACCTCGACTCTCAAGTACAAACCTGTCGCGTTCAGAGACTCGACCGGCGAGGACGAACTTTGCATTCGGCACTTGTTGGCGAACTAGTGGAAGCAATCCCAATAGCTCCTGGAAACCTTTATACGGTTGCTCATCGCGTTCCAACTGCAACCTACCGACCCACAGTATTAGGCAGTCTTCGTCATTTACTCCTAGGTTCATGCGAACTTGACTGGCTTCAATCGGTGAGATGGGTTTGTAGTGATCACACCCATGGTAAATTATCGTCGAGAATGGTTTGACGTTATCTGGTAGCCAATCGTGAATTGACCGGGAGATCGACACGATTGCATCATCGGGCAGCAGCCTCCTATACGTTTCTTGCAGCCGCCTCTGAGCCATGTTGTCGATTTGGCGCCCAATCTCGGCGTCGAAAAAGGTTCCTGGCGGCGCACCATGCTCCACAACAACAACTGGACCATGGAGGTAGCCGACCCAGTCATAGAACGGAGGTGTATGTAGAACCCAAATATCCGCTGTCACATCACAGCGGGATAGAATGTGCCGCATCGACGCTTCAGTTCCGAAGTCGCTGACACGCATCATTCTATTAATTACGACAAGTCGATACGGCCGAGGCGGCTGCACCAGATCCGCATGAATTGCAACAACAGTCACATCAAATCCAAGCTTCGCTAGGCGCGTCGCCTGCTGATCGACGACAAGGTCAACACCGTAGCCAAGCCTCATGCGCTCGGTGAGTATGCATATCCTCATGAACTACTCTCGATTATGTGCGCATCGATGCCTTACAAATTCAGCGCTCCCGGCGACGCTTCTGACTAGCGTACCCGGCGCTGATCCTAAAAGGCACCGTATATTTGCGAGAGATCCTCTACATGTTTTTTCCAGGTAAAGCTCTTACTACGAGCAAAACCCGCAAAACGAAGTGAATTAGCATAGCAAGAATCGTCCAAGATGCGGGCCACCGCCGATGCCGCTTGCTCCGGCGAATGCGGTGACACCAGTTCCCCACTATCACCAAGGACTTCAGGCATGGACGATGTGTTGGAACACACGACTGGGCACGACGATTTCATTGCCTCCAGAATGGGAATCCCAAACCCTTCATAAAAAGACAAGTAAACAAAAGCTTCGGCATGAAAATAGAGAGATGGCATGTCTTCCAATGGGACGTATCCGATGAAAACAACGTTGTCGCGATTGGGATAGGAAGCCATGAACTCGTTGAGGCCCTGATTGCGCCAACCCATGTGTCCAGACAAGACAAGATGCACATCTCGATAGGCCGGATGCTCGGCGCACAAGATACGATAAGCATTCAGTATGCCGATGATATTCTTGCGAGGTTCAATTGTGCTTACGCTAAGTATGTAACGACGCGACGGGTCGATATTGTACTTTGCAAGCAATCCCTCTCGAGATAGTCGAGTAGGCGCATCGTAGATCCGATCAACACCCAAATGAGATACGGAGACTTTGCTTGGGGGAACGTTGAGGTAGTTAATCAGATCGTTTCTGGTAGAGTTAGAAACTGCAACAATGTGGTCAAAGTCTCGGACTGCTTTGGCCTTTCTACTCTCCTTGACAATATTCGTCTTTTCGTGAAATCGAGAAAAAAGCTTTGCGGTCAAATCATGATAGGTAATGACGTTGCCTCGGGCATGACGCACTGGATAGTAGTACCAGTCTGTCGCGTGATATATATCGCCCGGTGCGACAACCCGACTAACTTCTGTGGGCGTAGGGAGCCTAACTGACAATCCACGGTTGCGGAACTTCTCCACCAACTGGTTTAGCCGTCCTGCTTTTACAAAACGTTCAACAAGTTGGGTCTTGAGCGAAGCTTTAGCGAAGTATGAAATCTCGGCATCTGAGAAGTTCATGTCTTCAACGAGTACTGTAAGGTCGAACTCGTTTCTCTCGACCAGTTCCAAGATCGAATTGTAGACGTAGTTAACAACCCCAGTGCGAGGAAACCGCAGGACAAAACCATCCATTGTCAATCGCGACATTCGCCCCCCAAGATCTTTGCGATTCAAGTAGTCTGGGTCCGCAGCACCTAGAGATAGCGCCAATTCGTGCAAGCTCGCCCAACCATACTTTCGATTCATAGTCGAATTGAAAGGACAATTCGATCGAAGCTATGTCAGTCGCCCCAACGTACCATTGCCCCAAGCCAGTCGAAATAAGACCCTCTTGTCAGCAATAGGTGCAGTTTCAAAAGCCATTGTCTGGTTGTCCGCAACGAGAAGGTTCGCCTGCTCTCCTTGCCGAAATGTTTGGCTCAACGGCCACCAAACCGGTTCATATCCTCGGCCGTTTCTTCCAACAACGAGAGCCTTCAATCCCAGAGCCAATGTCAGCCGAGTAAGGCTATTCGTACCATGCTCAAAAAGGTGAGCATCCAACTTGGTTGAAAATGGTACATCCGGGCGAATAGCCAAAAGATGATCGCGTCTAATCATAAAGGCGTTGGAGCGAAGATGCGGGTTCGGAAATGGTATGTTTACCCGCCCCGGATGCTGCGGCGCTTCATAAGAGCCGGTGCAGCTCACAATGCCCACGCCGGCTTGGCCAAGGTTAGTCACAAGTTTTAAGAGCCAATCCTGCCCCTTCAGCTCACTGGAAGTGTTAAGGAAGCAAACGTTCTCGTCGTCTACCCGACTAGCTGCAACAAAGTACGCGCCGATATCAAACCCATCGTCCTCGGCATAAATTGCTTGGTTGGGAATTTCTCGGAACAGATCTCGCGCCGGTTCCAGCGCGGCGGCAGACTCATAGCCTTTGTAAATGACGTACAGCTTATGCACCGCACCAGCTCGCCAACGAAGATAGGAGTCGCGAAAGGTCCGCATCTTGGCAAACGCGTCTGCATCTGCCCCACGGGCTAGATAGAAAACACCAACCCGTGACACTGCATCCACCATGGTTAATATCCGCGCTCCGAATAGGAATACTCGAACATGGCTGGGTGTTTTGAAAAACAATACTGGTTGTAAAATGAGTCGTTCACTAGCGGTGCCCACTTTTTGGCGAAGAATTGCGCATCTTCGGGCCGGCCTGTCTTTCCGATACTAACCGACTCGTAATGAATGAGCTCTGCCTTAGGTTCATAAACTACCGAATAGCCTTCACTGGCCAACTTATAGCAGAAATCGACGTCATTATAATTGATCGGCAATTCTTCCGAATAGCCACCGACTCGCCAGAAATCCACGGCTCTCATCATGGAAACTGCGCCAGTCACAGCGAGATAGTTACGCACGCCACAACTGCTGAACACGTAGCCGGCGTCACTTCTTGGTTTTCCACGTCTCACATGCTCAGGTTGGCCGTCACACGATACGATGCCGGCATGCTGAATAGTCTGATTGGGATATAGAAGCTTGGCGCCAACCACACCAACATGTGGCTTCTCGAAATGCCCAAGCATCTGTTCCATCCAATCCTCTGTGAGGGGCTGTATGTCATCGTTAAGAATCAAAAACATTTCCCCTGAGGCAAGGGATGCGCCGAGGTTGATTTTCTTTGCAATATTCACTTCAGGTAGAGAGTAGGTAATAAACTTCAATCTACTGGTTGGAATATGCTTCAATCGCTCGCGGTCGAAGTCTCCATTATCGACGATGATGAATTCTACATTTGTGTAGGTTGATGTCCTGAGGATAGCCTCTAAACAATCAACAATTAGGTCGATTCTCTTGCCGTCGTAGTCGATGATACGGCCTGCGGTAGGAATAATTACAGAAACCAGAGGCTTTCGCTCCAGCACAAGGCGAATATCATACAAGCCAACATACGGACTCGCTGTTACCTCGCCGTCGCGTCCCGTACGCACCAGGCGGCCTTTCAAAGCCTGAATATCTGCTGAATGTTGCTTCAAGAGTCGCCCGCAACTTTCACTGGGCTGACGGCACATTAGAACACGATCTATTCGCAACACATTGGAACCGGCAATCGTGTCGGTAAAACGCAGCAAGAGATCGTAGCGGCTTGCCGCAAGGGCCAAAGCACTAGCAGCCTTCCCTAATTCGAAGCAGGCTGTTGCCCCTATGTAGTCAGTCGCCTCAAGGTAGTCCGGACTCCAAGCAGGCTTGTGATAAGGCAGATGACGCGCTGTTTTTGCGCCAACCTCATGATCGAAGTAGATCAGCTCAAGACTGGAGTCGCCATTGAGGGCGGCCGCCAACTCGTAAAGTGCTTCATCCTTCAGTTCATCGCCAGCATCAAGCCATAGAAAGTACGCAGTGCCTTGCTCAAAGCGTTCCGCGACATCCACTACATCTTTCAGAGAACTAGCAACCTCCAATCGCGGATAAATTTGCCGCGAAAGACTTTCTCGTGTCGAAGACACTGAGACACTATCACCTCCATCGATCATTATGACAAATGTAGGCAGGAACGTCATTGTCGCGATATGGCGAAGTAATTCAGGACGCTCTAACCGGCGGTAATTGCCATGGGTAGCTCGGTACACGTCATAAGGGCCGAAACTTGCAAGAATCTCAGACAGCGAAGAGCGGTTTCGGTGCAAGAGAATCGCCAAAGGAGTCAAGTGACTTTGAGTAGCTTCAGGATGAGCCCGTAAAAAATCTTTCGCAGAGAAATAGGGATGCGGATCGAAGCCAAGGAACGCCCCTTCCGAAGCGTAGTGCACCAGCGGGCTAATTTGTTCCGTTCGAACCTCAGGATGAGCAGAGAGATACCAACGGGTATGAAACAAACAATTTGGATTGCGCCCTTCAGCGACACCATGCATTAGATAATGCTCGAGGGGGTCGCCTCCGGACGCAGCAACATCCCGATACATATCGAGATACCAATCCCGATCGAAAAGAAGTGATGCCTCAATGATCGCTACTTGGAGAGCCAAGGGCATAGGCGCGTTAGCAAGTTGTAACGCCACCGTGCTGTCTCCAAAGACATCACGGGCAAACATCGCATCAGCGAAGATCGCCGAGTGTAGCTCGTACCACGACGCCGCTCGTACCACTCGCCCGCGGCTTTCCTCCGAGAGAGGCAGACGAGCCGCTGCCCATTCGCAAATACTCTCAGTCGGTGGTGCGTTGAATCTCCCTCCGTGAACTGATCGCCCTGCCACCATCGGATCGAACACTACCTGGAGGAACTCGGACGACAGGAGGAACTCACGACAAACCAAATTGAAATCAACGCCAATTCTGCCGTCCTGATCTCCCTGATATTCTCGATTTCGCCCCAGCATCAGCTCATAGAGACACTCGATATCCTCAAGTCTAGTAGTTGACTTTAACTGTCGAGGTATCGAATGCAGCGGAAAAGAGTTCTTTCGCTCATCTGTTAACGTGCTCGGCCCCTGGACACTATCTGCATTGCTCGACTTCCGAGTTCCGTCGAATTTCTCAATTGAATGATTCACGGAACGGTTGGCGTTTGATCCGATTGTTACCGCTTGCTCGGAACTCCCGATGGGACGAGCTCTTAGAAGCATACTAGGTTGAGTGTAGTCCACGGCCCCTTCTGATCCAACTTGACACCGCGCGACATCCGGCCTTGCCGGATCGCCCTCCTCAGGTTCGAGCGCGACGCCATATGAGCGAAGCTCGGCAACCGGATCGGAAGCAGCAGGATCCAAGGCATGGGCAGCGCGATATGCCCAAATGGACGCTCGCCTTAGATTCATCACTTTGTAGAGATGGCCGAGTTGCAACTGAATATCGGCATCGTTGGGCGCCAAGCCAGCGGCCTTAAGATATGCCGCTTCGGCTTCACTTGTACTTCCACTCTCCTTGAGAGCATGCCCGTACTGTACCCACGCGGCACTATCATCTGGTTCAGAGTCGACAATTTGCTTGAAAGCGCCTCGCGCAACTAACCAATCGCGCCGATCCCTTGCAGCATTGGCTACACGGTAGAGCTTGGCGACTCTTCTTGTTTTTGAGTTCCACATCAAGACTAGAATCCTAGCAGGCGATACCAGCAAGCCTACATTACCGAGCGCGCGACCGGAAATGCTACCCTCACGTGAACTAGCTTGAGGAGGCTCTAATTAATTCGTATCCAAGGTCTCACCCAATTGATGCAAAGCGTCCCGGCGAAAACCAAGACAAATGCGCAAGCAAAAAAGTAGCCAAAATCATAGTGAAACTGGATGGTCTCACCAAAAAAGCCTGCCCTAATTACCTCGTAGCAGTGCACCATAGGATTCAACAGCAGAATATCGACTGCCCACGACGGCGCCCAATCTACAAGAAAGAAGCAGCCAGATATCGGCACCAACAAATACTGAGCGGGCTGAATAAACCGTTCGGCTGCCTCCCAGCGTTCAGTAGCCGTCGCAAGCAGTGCGGCGCCCCCGACACCAAGCAGCCCCATCATTATCCAGCCAACTATGACCAGCCCGAGATCCACAACACCCGAAACAAATCCCATTGAATAGAGGATGGCCCACACAAGGGCAAAAGCAGCCGTAGTTCCGATGAACTCCAAAAATATCTTCGAGAGAAGTATGTCAAACGGAGAAACTCGGCGATGGTAGAGAAGAGGTACAGAACGAGCAAACATGCCCACCGCCGAATTTGTGAGGTGGCGCCACAATGTGAGCGGCATGTATCCCGTAAGCACCATCTCAATGATACTTATTCCATCATGACCGTGCCCTCCTATGAGGGACCAAATTAACATAACGCCGACACAGAGTATCATTGGCTCGAGAAGCACCCATCCAAACCCAATGTTCTCTCTGCCGTTGCGCATGATCATGTCGCGCAGCATTAATGCCTTGATACTCCTAAACTGTATCTTGAGTCCGGAGAGGAGGTTATCTCTTCGCGGCGCCATGTTCACGAATGCCTGTTGCAAAAAGCCAAACAATCAGCAGGAATATCGAGTTGACGGCAAAGACCGTCAATACCAACTCGAAGGTTCTCGGCTGCGTTGAGTAGTCTGCCAAGTTGGGCTCCACTACCCTTTCCAAGTACAGAGACTGCCTGGTAGCTTCAGATCTCGCACGTTCTAGATCGGTTTCTGCAGCAGCTATCATACGCTGCGCGAACTCTCGCTCGAGCATAAGACGCTCATAAGAAGCAATCCGTTTCGCCAACCCAAGCGAATCGTCAGAAACTTTGGAACGCTCAAGAAGAATCTGAGCCTCCAGCGCTGTTGCTTTCCGTTGAAGTCCCAGCAGTTGAGGGCTTGCCACGCTACCGGTCTTCATCTCAGTAATCTGCGCTTGCGTTTCCGCTAGTTGGGTCGAAAGGCGTGCGATTAGTTCGGCAAGTGAAACTGCGTTGCTTATTGGATCCAAAAGAAGCTCGCGGTTGCGAAAATCCGTCAGCGCCATTTGAGCTTGGATCAATCGCTCTTGAGCGGCCATCAACTCTTTTGCGCTAGTACCGACAGCATCAGTTTGGAGACGCTCATTGATGCGATTAACGAGTTCCTCACTCAGTCTGAGTAACATCTCTGCAATGTCTCGAGCGTCGACTGCTCGAAAAGCGCGCACTCGGAGGGTGGAGATCCCTGTCTTGTCCGAATGGACGACCGAAATCATGCGTCGGAGGTAGCGATAAAACTCCTCCCCTTCCGAGCCATATAGAATGGAGGGGTAACGTGCCAACAAATCCACATCGTTGCCACCGAACATGGCTGCAAGCGGCAACTTTGTCCGCAACTTCTCGACAGCGTCGCGCGACTCCATGAATTGCTGAACGATAAACGAATCGTCTTGGGAGCGAGCAAGACCAAGTTGAACGAGAAACGAGAGACTACCAGAAATCTCAGGTCGAACGGCCGTGCGCACAACAAACCGCGCTTCACTTTCATACTGATCTGTCGCTAGTCCAAAAAAATAGCCTGCAGCCAGCAAAGTAGGCAAAAACAAGATCGCTCCGCGGACTACTCGGAATCGCCAAAAATGGCTAAATATCCGGCCGTAACTTGCACCAAATACGAGCCATCGCTCCCGGCCCGTCCGTCGTCCATTCGACCATGTGCGCCAGTTCAAGCCCGACCAAAGTCCCTTAGCGATGCCCATCAAGCCCCAGCAGTGGCAAAAACCCCAAAAATCATGCATAACTTAGCCGGCCCGGCCGAACAAGCCAGCGAGGATTGCTCCAGCACAGAGCCTTCCGCCTCGGATGTAGGATTCATGACCGACACCTCACAGTTCGTTACCTACGCTCGTTTGCTGAGACTAATCCCTGTGAAGGTGGATGGGCTGCCCCTCGCGGACACCGAAACTCCTGTAACAGAGAAGGATGTTCCCAAGACAAGGCGGAAGTTCGTAGGAGCGGTTTCCTTTGCAATAATGGTCCTGTTGCCGACGCTGTTAGCGATCACATATTTTTACGCGATCAGTGCAAACCGTTATCAATCGGAAGCTCGCTTTGTGCTGCGCATGCCGGGCCGGTCAGCCGCAAATGCAGCCACCACGAATCTATTACAAAGTATGGGAGTTATTCGCTCAACGGAGGATGGTTACATCGTACGAGAGTATCTCGAATCACGCGACGCCATGGCGATTCTGGGGAAAAACGGGCAGCTCCAGGAAATATATGAAAAGCCACGCTGGGATTTCATTTGGCGCTTTCCAAATCCCTTTATGTCCAACTCAGAAGAGGGACTCTATCGACAGTACAAGCGCATGATTTCGACGAGCTTCGATAGTTCCACCGGCGTAAATTTGTTGAAAGTACAGGCCTTTGCACCGGCAGATGCAAGGCGTCTGGCTGGAGAACTCCTCAAAGCTGCGGAAGCACTGGTAAACCACCTCAACGAGCGTGCGCGAAATGATACGGTAGCATTCGCAGAAGCGGAATCAGACCGAGCAAGAAAGCGTGTCGTTCAAGCACAGGCAATGTTAGCTGCATTTCGTGAGCGAGAGAGACTAGTCGATCCGAGCCAAGCAACGCTCGCTGTCTTGGAAGCGATAGCAAAACTTTCTACTGAAGTTGCGCAAGTCAGTGTACAACTCGGTGAGCTAGCGAAAGCTTCACCTAATGCCCCGCAAATTGGAGTGCTACGCGGTCGCCGCACTGCACTGGAGGCACAAATCGCGACAGAGCGACAGCGTCTCGCTGGCGATACGCAATCAATTGCGCCGAAGATTGCAGAATACGAACGATTAACATTGGAGCGTGAATTCGCTGAGAAAGCGCTCATGGCTGCAATGGCTTCGGTTGAGTTGGCTCGCATCGAAGCATCACGACAGCAGGTGTATCTGGAACAAGTCGCTACTCCGAGCGAGCCAGACTACCCGACATATCCGTGGCGACTAATTTGGTGCTTGGCGACATTCGCAGCTGGCTACATGGCTTGGCGCACGTGGCGGGTCTGGGCCGCCGATACATTACGCCACACTAATTTGTAGTGTCATAGATGACGCCAGCTAGTCCTACTCCTTTGCTAAAATCTCTTTCGAGTTTCGAGACTTCAACTGGCAACGGCCAAACCCGTTGCCTCGAGGCCGTCAATGTTACCAAAGTATTTCACGGCGATCACGGCACGTCGAAAGCCCTAGACGGGATTTCTTTTCGCGTCGGTGCTGGCGAGCGTATGGGAATACTAGGGGCAAATGGATCGGGCAAATCTACTCTAATCAAGATATTGTCTGGACTTATTATGCCAACGTCAGGAGAAGTTCGAAGGGGCCTCAAGCTATCCTGGCCACTTGCGTTCGGTGGCGGTTTCGAAGGGCAGTTGACTGGTTACGATAACGTTCGGTTTCTTAGCGGACTGTATGATCTGCCGTTTAAGGAAACCTTCGACTACGTGGCGGACTTCTCTGAATTAGGGCGGCATATGTACATGCCGGTCCGATTTTACTCTGACGGCATGCGCATGCGACTAGCATTCTCGCTATCGCTGGCCATGGACTTCGAATGCTACCTAATTGATGAAGTCATTCTTGTTGGCGATCGAAGGTTTCAGCTGAAATGCCATGATGAGCTATTCGGCAGGCGACAGCACTGCGGCATGATCATGGCCGTCCATGACGCCGCCATGATCAAAGAATATTGTCAAACAGTACTACTCCTCAAAGGTGGCCGTGGTCGATTAATGGCTGATCTTGACTTAGCGGGCCGTGTATACGGCACCCTATAACATTGATCACTCTCTTCCATCTCTATCAGAGATTAGCAAATTGATGCCCGCTTCGACTTTTCCATCTCTCCGACCTTGGGGCGCGAGAGCCTTTAGTCAAATGCGATCCGATTTTCCGAGAACAGAGCACACTTTAGCGGTTACTCTCGGCCCTCCGCACTCGTCTTATCATTGTTATCTGGCTTTACTGAAATCCGTAGTAATGACTTAGGCTTAGCCAACCCAAATGCACTCATACTTGTAGATCTCATGAGGGCCGCGTCTACTCTAAAAATCCATGCACGATGGATCTGCGTCAAAGACTGATTCAGGGTGCTATTTATAAGTTGGGCTTGTTCTTCCTTCAATTTTGCTTCGGCCAACTGCTCGCTCACGCTTTCCAGCAATTGGCTGCGAACCTCAAGTTGTTGAGATTGAGAATCAAGCTTGCCCTGGAAGTCCGCAATTCGTCGCTCATACTCCGACAGTTGGCTACTGCGCGCATCACTGGATGCGCTTATGGCTGCTACTGCGCGTTCAAGCTCCTCGCCCTTTAGTTCACTGGCAGACAACTGGTTGCGCAAGGTATCGTTATCTACCAAAGCAGTTGCCACCGCCTGCTCGACGTCCCTGACCCGCTCCTCCCTTTCAGCCAGCTGACCGCGCTGCGATTCGATAGTTGCCACAGCAGCGGTGGCTTCTTGCTCTAGCTTCTCAATCTGCCTTTCGCGTTCAGACAATTGTCCAAGCAGCTCTTCTACTCTAGCGGCCGACGAATCCAGCTCAGACTCGGCATTCGCCAACTTGGTTGTTCGCTCAGCCAAACTCTGTTGAAGAGATTCAATAGTGGATCCCGAAGTACTAAGTGAATCTCGAAGCATCACCACTTCGCTTCTTGCGCGCGACAACTCTTCTGCGGCTTTGTGAACAAGCTCATCTGCGATCTCTCCAATGGCGCCAAATGAACCTGGTACAGCTATCAGTGCCTCAAGATAGTCCAGAGGACGGGTGACACGCATATGCGTGCCGCTCACAAGACGGCGAAACGGCTTTGTCCTAGGTGTAGGGTATTTGTTTACTACAGCGATTGAATCATAGAAAGAAATTCTCGCAACATGTCGATTAAATAGTTGAGCTTCAAACTTAGCTTCAGCTGTTTGAAAATCGCCTTCCTGAAAGTAGTTCAAATTTAAAGCATCTATCATCTCTTTAAAAAATTCTACTGCTGTTCCAGGTTTTCTAAGACCACCGCCATGTGACTCCCAATAGCTCGCATGAAGATCTTCAATAAAGAAAACGCCACCATCGGCCAGACGAGAAAACAAAGAGCGAAATGTCGAAATGATATCTGATTGCCGATGAGAACCATCGTCGATAATTATGTCGAATACTTTGTCTTCGAGAAGCTCGTTAAGCGTATCTGGATCGGCTGCATTTCCAATTAGCACCGTCACGTTGCCCTTGAAGGCTACTCGGCGGCAACGAGCGTCAATATCTATTCCCGTGACAGTTGAACCTTCTGGCAGAAACTTCTGCCAGATTTCCAGCGAACCACCGTTTTGCACACCGATCTCCAATAAGTGGAGCGGGCGGCCTCGAGCCAGCAAGTAGAACAGCTCAACATCATAGATAGAAAGATACTGCTCCCACTTGTCGGACATGTTGCCATGGTGATTCTCGAAAACGCGCTGGATTGAATGGCGCCTCTCCACCTTCTTCCATTGTTTGGAAAGCGCCCGTAGTTCAATGCTTCGTTGCTTTCCTGCGGTCTTGGTCATGCGCCCCCCAATAAGAAGCATGCTTTTCTCTGATATGGATCAATGCAAGTGAGATCAGTATGTCTTTAGCATAGGTGGAGGTGGGCCACTCCCTGTAGACAGGAGCAACCCGCCTGATTGTTCGTCACTGTGGCTCGATCACAAGTGGTTTGCGCCCGATCTTTCCAACAGATAGATCACATTACAGAGTGCTATTCACTGCAGCAACGAACGCCTTGCTTCTTTAAGCGTACTATCGCGGGCAGTCATCTAGCCGGGATGAGTACATTTTGCCTATTACTATCGTATGGGAAGAGCTCCTGAATGGAGGGCGCCGGCAAATCGGTTGGCCACACCCGCTAATGCCTGCCTGCTGAAACCCTTTGAGCTTCTACTTGCGTTGGCCGTAGTGCCTGGGCCTTGGCAAGGCACCTACCATTGCAGGACATTGGTGGAGTCGTCCCGTCCCTTGCTGCCGAGGCTCAGCTCATGCCCCTGGGCGCAAGTCTCGCTAGACCAGCCGTTCGCGCTCCGCGAATCTCAGCGATCGCTTCCGAGGCCTACCATGCCATATCCCAGAGCTCGGAACCGAAGACCCCAACGGGAGATCACAAACGTTGTGTTGCCAGAAGCGAAGAGCCTCAGAAGTACGTTCTCCGACCGGAGGTTCCATAGGCGCACCCTCTTGAACATCGGTCAACGCGAGAGACCATTCTGAACTCCGGTTCAAAACGGAAACGTCCGGCGTAGCGATGACATGTTTTCCTTCGCGTTGTAGGATCGTAACTAGTCAAACAAGGAGAATGTGTGCAGCGATGCGGGACACCGATCAAGACTGGAAAGCGATTGGCGAAAGCGAGCCTTGGTATGGAGTGCTAACTGCTGATCAATTTCTGACGGCCAACCTTACTCCAGAGCGCATTGATGAGTTCTATGCTCTTGGCCAGACTGAAGTTCGACGTGTTGTTGGCGTATTGGAACGCAACTTTGGTCCGGTTTCTCCTGAAACCGCAGTCGATCTTGGTTGTGGTACTGGCCGGTTGACGTTCGCGATGAGTGAATTTGCCAAACACGTCTACGGACTAGATGTGGCTCCCGGTATGCTGCGACGAGCAAACGAACGGCGGCAGGCCAAACAGATTCTCAATACTACCTTCGTCCACGAGCTGCCAGCTGATCTTCACCTTGATTGGATAAACTCCTTCATCGTGCTTCAGCACATCCCACCGATCAAAGGCTATGCGATCTTGGAAGACTTGTTCCGACGGCTGACTCCAGATGGTCTAGTGAGCGTACAACTTACCTATTTTCATGTGCCCAATCACGAAACCACCCTGCATCGCGAGATGGCTGCGTACGTCTACGATGGCGAGAGCGTACGGATCTTGGAGCCGGCAACGCCGCAGGATGTTGGATCTATGTCGATGTATGATTACGATCTCAACAAGGTGTTTCGCTTGTTGCAGAAGCATGGCAGTATACAACTGCTACACTGAACAGACTAATCATGGCGGATGTCACGGGTTGTGGCTCTACGGCCGTCGGTCCTCCTGAGCATGACTGAAGTTCGATGATCCTCTCGTGTTTCATATTCTAGCGACAGGCTTGTTGTGAGGCCATTGAGCATGCCGAGTGATAGCGATATCGCATGGCCTTGGGAATGGCTTAAGGTAGAGAGGCTAGCCTTCGGGATTGGATCTTTCATTCTCTGAAAGCCGCTTCTTGCTCTTCCAAGCGCCGCTGGTGCGCCGACAAACTTATTGGCAGTGTTTTGTTCTCGGTGAGATTTTGAGTTTGGATGATCTAGCCTCAAGTCGTCCGATCTGGCGTGTATCGTTGCCCAGATCCTGATGTGTACTCCTCAAGGTACATAAAGCTTGAGCACCAAAGTTCCGCCGTATTGTTTGAGGCCATCAATATCCGTGTGCCACTATTCTGGGCCGTAGCGTGTCGTTTCATCGCCACTGGCAAGCAGTTACTTCGTTGGATTTCCAGCGGTGAATGCGGTCGTCGGCATTGCGATGGATACGCTCGCCTCACCGGTGATAGGCAGCTCGCCAGTAGTGCTCCATATCTCTGTAGAGAGCGACAACGCTAAACCGACAATTCAGAGGAAAGCTGCGATGCTCGACGAGTCAAATCCTTGGCAAACCTTGAAGCAGGAAACCAAGTTCGATTGCCGCTATTTCAGAGTCCGCCAAGACACCGTACGACATGTCAATGGTAAAGCTCGGCCATACAATAGCATCCGGGTAAAGTACTGTGGCGTGGCAGTAGTACCACTCGATGCTGAAGGTCGAGTTATTCTGGTGGGACAGTATCGGCTTGTTTTGGATCGTTACACTTGGGAGCTTCCTGGAGGTAGTGCGCCCTTACCAACAACTCCTCTTCAAGTTGCCACTACCGAGCTGAGAGAAGAGACAGGAGCTCGCGCTCAAAGCTGGCTAAAAGTCGTCGAAGGTTCCGCTGCACCTGGTTCATCTGACGAGGTCACGCCGGGTTATGTAGCCTGGGACATTGAGGAAGGTGACGCACAACCAGATGCAGAAGAACTCCTAACGTTGCGACGGGCCCCCTTCAATGATGCAGTGGATATGGCATTGAACGGAGAAATCGGAAATATGGTCGGCATAGCTATTTTGCTTGGCCTCCAAGCTCGACTAACTCGCGGCGACCTACCGACATCACTGATGACATTGCTGAATAGAGCGTAGAATCCGCGACGGCAAAAAGAGAAATTGCGCTGCAGTTAGGCAAGCCTCAGCGGCCACTTAGCACGCTACTTTGGTCTGCTGTCATACGCTGGAGAGATAGTACTGCTGATGTCAGTATACCGCAATGCGTGTATTAATTGCTTGTTTTCCTAAGAGTGGCTCCACCTTTCTGGCTAGCGTAATCGATAGTTTACCAGACTTTAGGATCGAAAAATATGTGCCAGATCATCAACGCCGCGAACAAGAATTGTGTGATACGGCCATTGGCCAATGCGTCGGCGCTACTCAGATAGCGCAGTTGCACGTCCGGGATTCGTGGCATACAGCCACCTTGATTGAAAAATGGAACATCAAGACTATTGTGTTGGCGCGGAACATCTACGATGCGCTTGTGAGTCTGACCGATCATATGGCTCGAGAATCTGCGTCTTTCCCACATGCTTGGTTCAATCAGGATCATGCGGCGATGCCATTCCCGCAGAGGCTTGCGGCCGTCGTTGAACTTGCCGCTCCATGGTTCTTCAATTTCTATGTCTCATGGTGGCACGGGAAGAAGGAAGCGATTGTTCGCTACGAGGATGTCATTCTTAGTGGTCACCTAACCAGCTTTCTTGTCGAACAAGGGATCGCACACTCTGCTGCTGACGTGGCAGCGTCGTTACAACAAATCGACCTTACGCAGACACGCCTGAATGTCGGCAAGGCAGGGCGAGGAGTCGAACTGATGACAATTCAGCAGAGAGACTGGATAGCGAATCTTACGCGACACTATCCGGGAGTAGATTTCTTCGCGATCGGGATTCCAAGTCGCTAAGATATAGTCTAGGGCATCGCGCCTTTAACTGGCATCAGTAGAAGGCACGATGCCAAGTAGACACCTGAAACAACACGTGCCCGTTCGATTGGAACTGCTGCACGGTTCCAATCGCAAGCTGCTCTAGAACCGCTCCGCCATCAGATATTGCCATGACGGTTCGGGCATGGAATTGTACGATTCTCGTCGGAGCGACCACATGGTCGAGTTGGTAGCTCTAATCTATAGAATTCCTACAACATAGGCAGGCAAACATCGCCGCCTGTCGGGTAACCAGCAAACGTTACGGGCATCCAGCCACGCCAGCTCCAATATTATCGAGGATAGTCGTCGGAACAGCAGATGTGCCAGCATAGATCTGAAGTTTTGCTGTTCCGGATGCGGTGCCACATACCAACTCTAGCTTGCCCCCGTTTACGCTTGGCGCAGCACCAGATGAAGTCATCGTAGCTAGTTCAAGGGCGCCAATGACTGTTACACCTGAACTCGTCCATCGAAACACTTCGTCGGCGGCATCGAACGAACTCCTATCCGAAGCGGCTCTATTGTAAAGCGAGCCGTAACCACGGCCTTGAGTTCCAGTCCTTGTAAACCCAACTCCTCCTTTCGATGCAGATGCTTCAAATCCGCTCGAAGCAGCAACATTGAAACCAATGGCCGCCGTTGGGCTTGCTCCGTTGTCGTTTCTAATTACCGCCGAAATCTGTAAGCTATTTGACGAGGCGTATGTTTGTAGCAACGTCCCGACGTCCATTGCCTGAGAGGAGGAACCAACCAGGAGTGCCGGGTTCACATACCAATTGTTCGTATGAGCGAAGTTGATATGCCCAGCTATATTTTTGCCAGCAGGAGTTCGAGCACGGCCTCTGATTGACTGCGAATGCACACCATTGCCAATCCCCGTGGCACCGATAGAAGCAAACGCACTCTCATTCTCGGGAGATGATGCCGCTCCATCTTCGGAGAAAAATAGATAATTCCAGTAGGTAGGTGAAGGACCACCATATCCTGACAGCGGGAAAACGCGCACTCCGAACGCCCCACCAGCGGGGCGGACGTCATCACCACCACCAATAAGTCGGAGACCGTCCAATGTACCCTGTGGCTCTGATGAACCGACCTTCCAGATGTTCGGGTTCACTTCATAGCCAACAAGTGTCCCAAAGTCGTGACCGCGTCCCTGCCCCGCAAAAGCGTCGACCGGTTCCCCATTGCTGATGACGCCATTGAAGTTGGCTCCGTGAGCGTTTGGTGCCGTCACCGTTGCCACGCTAAAAAAATTAACTGCTGATTGGCCTGCAGTACGCCCTTGATTGTGCGAATACCCTGCGAAATTCACGGCAGGCCAAGGCTGTTGTGTATAGGTAGTAGGCACGACCATTGACGCAACGTTCTGCTGCAGAACACCCGCCGGGATCATGCCCTTAGTCGGATAATCGCCATGATTGATCGACGCTATGCTCATGGGAACCGACCCCAAAGAAGTCGGCCATTTCGCGATATGGGAAAGCGTCGAGAAGGTCAAAGGCGGCAACTTCGTCGAAATCAAAGGATAGCCAGCACGATCGGTGACCAAGATGCCGTTCGTCGTTTCACTTCTTCCTATGGAGTAAGGCGTCGCCATGCGGACGTAACAGGCTGGCGGGTCGGTCGTTGGTTGCACTTGCATAACATCATCGGGCATTTGGCATTTGCCGAAACTCAGGCGAAAGACGCCAGGATCAGTTCCGAGCATCTCCACCAAAGGAGGACGCAAAGATTGCGTCTTCAGCGTCGAGATGTCCGGCACGGAAAAGTAGGAGCTTGCCATCTGCCCATGCGTAGAGACACTACTAACGAGCAAGAAGATGAAAGAGAAAGCAACTTTCTTTGCATCAGTGATCATGTGATAATCCTTGCGAATCATCCGCAGGGAACGGCCAACAGAAGCATTGTCCTTCAGCAATACCCGCAAAGGCAACCTGGCACCCTATCGTCTAGTCTCTTAAGGTCACCGCGTCACCACTCGCTGCGGAATCCCCACCCCGTTTATTCGTCGGGAAACTTCCCAACGGCTTGCTAGAGCATAGCCTACATGCGTCCTGTTCTATGCCTCCGGTGGCAATGACTGCTCCAATCGAATCTCGATCAATGAAGCGAGCCCTTCCAGAGCTGAATCTTGGCTGACTAGGCGAAACTCTACTGGATGAAAGGAATCCGTCACCTCAAACTCGAGTTCGAGCGCAAAGATGCCACCCTGCTTTACCTCGAAGAAGCCACGAGTGATGCCAGAATCTGTGTCCGATTCCAGCATGAACGGCATGCTGCCGATATCTGCGCTGAAGCCGAGATATGCCGTCGCTCGCCAGCGGCCCTGGGGCAGCGGCATGTAGGGCCCATAGGCAAGGATACGCGCTCTTCCCGCGACCTCTATCGTTGCTGGCAGAGCTTCACCTGGCGCATCACCGTAGAGAAAACAATCGCGCGGCCATGTAACTACGACGGATGCGGCATTCGCCACAGCGGCAAAGAGCGGCATAAGATAGGTTCGTTGAATCAATAGCGACGAGGAGCTCGGCACTGCCGTGCCACTGTCTTCGACTGTAGCTTCGGATGGCATAGGCTCATTGAGTAGAGTGATATCGAGGGTACTCAGCTCCAACAGATCAATGATCAACCTCGGCCACTCTGTAGCCTCCGCCGGACGCAAAAGCAGCATCCGTGAGGTACGGCGCGCCAGCTCGATGGCGAGAATGGCTTTCCTCGCTTCGCTGCGCACCGCCTCTGCCGCTGTATCGGCTGGCCCGTTTTCATCCACATAAGATGCTTGCCGTGCCACAATAAGGACGTCCAACGGCTCTGCGTGAAACTCCGCGAGAACATCACGTGGTAATGCTTCGTCGAGGATGACGATCTCTACCGCTCTGGCTGCGGACGCCGTCACCTTGTCGAGAAAGACGCGTGTCCATGACCAGGCTGGACCGCTACCTAAAAGAAAGACTTTCATGCCGCGCAGCCACAAATGGGGGGCAAACACACACTGCGTGCAAATAAGTTTGCCTTTTTGTCATTCATCCTTGGCTCGTGGGCTCTTCAATGGCATCACGTCTACTATCGGATCGGTCGGTAGCGCGACAAAGCCTTTCTGTGCTCCGTTCATTTCGACCCTATCCTGGCCGGGATTTGCCGTCCTGCGTCAATTCAATTGAGCGGCCATCTATCGAGCGTCCGCGTTGCTGCCTGAACCGACCGTCACCGTCCTACTTCCATGGAAATCTTCAAAAGCCCGGAGCTGCTCGTCAAGAGCCTGCAGCGGCACTCCAGCGTCTGCTGCGTCGTGTCTTTCGAGTCCTACACGGACAACCGCACGCTCGATCGCCCCGGCTTCGGTGAAGCCTTGTTGGACGCGAACGGCATCGATACGATTCACATCATCCCGCGTAGCAACGACTGGTACCAGCATCCGGAGATCGAGGAGGCCTGTCGTCGCAGTTCGCGCGCTGACGGCGTCCTATGCGCAAGTCGTCGCCTACGGCCAGAGCATGGGCGGCTATGGCGCAATCCGGCTGGGCGGCCACGTCGGCGCGCAGGTGACGCCGGCCATCTCGCCGCATTTCTCCATCGATCCGGCCGTTGCCGCTTTCGAGCCGCGCTGGGTCGGCGATTCGGGCCGCATCGATTTTCAGTTCGAACGGCGCGCTGGCCATGACTTCATTGCCAAGGCCTATGTCGTTTACGATCCGCACGACCTCGATGCAAGGCATGTGGAAATTCTATCGGCGCCATACCAAGATCGTCGACGTCAAGCTGCCCAACTGCGGCCATCCCGCCTCGGACTTCATGGCCGATACCAGTATCCTGCAGCAGGCCATCCTCGATCTGTGCCATGGCACGTTCGATATCCCGGCGCTGCGTGCCCGGGCGCGACAGGCCCGACATGGCTCACCGATCCTGCATGCCACGCTTGCCGCACGCTGCCGTCACGTGCCGCGCCGCGTGCGATTGTCGGCTAAAGCGAGTGCGTTGTCGCCGGGTGACCCGTCTCTACTGGGGCAATACGCTTTCACCCTTGCCCACGCCGGCCAGTTCGACGAGGCCCTGGCAGTCTTCGACAAGGCGCGGGCTGACGGTTCGATCAATGCCCAGATGCACTACTGGGAAAGCGAGGTCCATCTCTCCCTGCACGGCGATCTCGCGAAGGCCATTACTGTCTCCGAGAAGGCGCCGGTCCTGGATCCGGAGGCCTCTGTCTTCGTCGATCGTGTCCAGAAGCTGAAGGCCCTCCAGCACCTCGCCGACGCTCCGCCTCCCTTTCGCGGCGCCTTCTCTCGGGGCGCGGCTGCACGCGCTGTAGCAAAAGGCCGCTCAAGCTCGGCGCGAAGAAGGCATAGCCCCAGCTCGCCCGAGGGCTGCCGCCTACTACACCTCGTCGAGGCGAAACACCGCCAGTTGCTTCACCGCCACCACGAAGCCCGCCCCTGCATAAAGGCGCAGCTCGAACCGTTCGGTCGGATGTGGCAGAACATGGGAAATCCGAATCAAGCCGCGCTGCAATTCCCACTCGAAGCAGCGACGCAGGTAGAAGTCGCGATGGCCGCCTGCCCGGGCGAGGTCGACGGTCACCATGCCCGTGCCGCGGGCTTCAAGATCGAAGGAAAGCTCGAAGCGGAACAGGCCTGGCGGCAGCGAGATATGAGGCCCATAGAGGATCCGTCGGCCCTCGTCCGGTACCTCCGAAATTCGCAGCACGCCTTTGTTGCGGGTCCCATATTCTGACTGCAGCCGCGGATCCGAGCCGGGTATGACCAGCGGCGTGAAAGTACCCTCTTGCGGGTTTTCGAGACCGCCGCGCTCCAAACCGGCGTCTTCCATCTCTATCTCGTTGCCGCCGAGACCGCGACCACCGTCGCCGCCGCACCGACGAAGCCGATCAGCACGTTGATCACCTTCTGCATCTCCGCAGCCGGCGCGGTCGAGACGAAGAGGATGTCCTTGTTTCGGATCGGAAAGCGCCGCGCCATGAAGAAGCCGTTGGGGTCGCGCATGTTGACACGGTAGATCACCGGCACCTGCGGCAATGCCCCCGGATCGGGACGGCGGAAGCCGAGCTGATCGTATTCCTCCGGCCGCTCGTAGCGGATCACGAAGACGCCACCGGGATCAGCCCGCGTGTCGCTGAGGCCGCCGGCGCGGGCGATCGCCTGATCGAGGGTGATGCCGATCGAGTCGAAGGGCACCACCGAGTTCTGGCCGGTGGCGCCGGCCGACGTGAAGGTCTGCGGTTCCTTGGCGACGCTGATGACATCGCCGGGCTTCACGAAGACATTCTCCGAGGGGTTGGTCAGGAGCGCCTGCATGGGGATGCGCACCGACTGGCGGCCGCGCACCAGCGTGACGAAGGTCTCATGTGCCGCAGCCCTGGTGCCGCCCGCGCTGGCCACCACATCGAGGATGCGATCGCCGCGCGTCGTCAGCGGCACGCGCGCGCCGCCGGTCACCTCGCCCACGACGGTGACGGTGTTCGCGATGTTCTTGGTCACGGTGACCAGGGCCTGGGGTTCGATCGCCTTGCCCGTCAGGGCCGCGACGACGGCCTGCTCCACCTGCTGGGGCGTGCGATCCCTGACCTGGACGCGGCCGGCATAAGGCACGGTGATGGCACCGTCCGGTCCCACCACCTGTTCGGGGATGGTCGCCTGGCGCGAGCCGGTGCCGCCAAGCTGAGCGTTAGCCGGGGCCGAGAACAGCCCGCCTGCCGCCGCCTCCCAGATGGTCACCTGGACATAGTCGCCCTGGCCGATCGCCTGCGTGGCCGTCGCCCCCTGCTTGCCGAAGGTCCCCTGCAGGGAAACCGCCGACCAGCTCTCCATTTTGGCAACGACATTGGGATCGACGTCGATCAACGCAAAGCGGGTCTCTCCCGTGGAGGTCGGCTTGGAGGCCGCTGTCACTTCGCCGGCGGTCGGCCCCGCCCCCGGCAAGCCGGAGCAGGACGTCAACGACGACACGGCCATCGAGGCCGACACGACTAGGCCCACGCCCTTGCGAAAGACACGCGCATAAACCGCGTGCCCCGATACTTCCACCGATGCCCCGAGGCCCGATACGTTTCTGTCCAATGCCATCACGGGCCGGACGTTAGGCGAATATCCGTGAAGTTCCTAGGCTGGGGGCTGTGAATCCAGCGAAGTTGTCGCAGAAGCCTTATTCAGCCAAAGGTCTGCCTGGGCGCGCGTTCAGACGGCGCAGGCCTGTCGCCAACCGAGAGAAGCCAGGACTTTGCCAGACACCCTTCCGATCACGACGCTGGCGAGTGCTGCCCTGTGGACGCTCGGCGTAGGCTGGCTGCTCGGCACACTGGGCATGGCCTTGCTGCAGCCGCTGAAGCGTTTGCGCCGGAACGGAGCGGCTCTACTATCCCCCTCGGCCGTTCCTGTCTCCGTCATCGTGCCGGTAAGCTCGCCCGCGCCTGCCCTGCCCCAGTGCGCCGCGTCGCTGGCCGCGCTCGATCATCCGGCACTGGAAATCATCCTGTGCTGTGCCGAAACCGATCCGGCCGCCGCAGCCGCCCTCGAAGCGGCCGTGCAGCGCCATCCGGCGTTGCAAAGCCACGTCGTCGTGCCGGCCGTCCTCGCCAACCCGAAATCCGCTCTGCTGGCGGCGGCCGTGCCGCTGGCCGCTCACGATCTGCTGCTGCTCAGCGACGACAATGTCGTCGCCTCGCCGCAACGGATCGCGCAACACCTGGCCGTTCGTGCGGCGGGCCATGGCCTGGTCTCCGCCTGCGCCCTGGGCGAGGCGACGGAGTCGTTCTGGGGCGAGGTCGATGCCGCCTTCATGAACGGGCAGTTCGCCCGCCTGCAATGCGCCGGCGACGCCGTGGGCCTTTCCTTCAGCACCGGCAAGTCGATGCTGGTGTCGCGGCAGGACCTGCTGGCCAGCGGCGGGTTCGCGCCGTCGGGCGACACGATGTGCGAGGATGCCGTGGTGCAGCGCCAGCTCGTCCAGGCCGGCCAGCGGGTGGCGCTCACGGCGGAGCCGGTGCGCCAGCCGATCGGCCGGCGCGACTTCGGCGAGGTCTGGCATCGCCATCTGCGCTGGGCGACCTGCCGGCGGCAGTTTGCGCCTCTGCTCTTTGGCCTGGAGCTGCTCACATCAGCACCCGTGGCGGTTCTTGCGGGTGGGGCGGCGGCGGGGTCGCTGGGGCTGGGGTTTGCTACCGGGGCCGGGGCGACGGCCATTCTGTTTCTCGGCTCGGAATGGGCCTTCCTGCAGCTGGCCGGCTGGCCCGCCGGGCGTGCCTTCCCGCTCGCCTGGGCGGCGCGCGAACTGATGGCGCCGGCGCTCTGGCTGGCCGCCCTGCTGCCGCGCCGGCAAACCTACTGGCGAAACCGGCCGGTGCCGCTGCGGCGATAGGTCGGCAACACGGCGCCAGCGATCAATCGAATTGCATACCAGAGACCGCATAGCCGCACACCGGCACACCGCGCCTCGGCAACCTCGGCAGCGGTTGGAAAGCCTCGGTATCGGCCCGCGGCCGGCGGGCTGACGGTCCGTTCGGAGGCAACGTCCTCCAGCGCCTCTCCCAGTGCGCCTGCCCCGGCCAGAAAGAGATCGGTATTGATCTCGGCCACAGACTTGCGGGCATCGATCGGCCGCTCGGCCTGACGAAGGATCGACCCGGCGTCGATCCGGGCATCCTCAATGCGATGGACGGTGGCCCCACTCGTGGTGCGCCCCTCCGCCAAGGCCCAGAAGACCGGACAGGGGCCCCGCAAGTCGGGCAGCAGCGACGGATGGATGTTGATGGCTCCGAGGCGCGGGATCGTGATGGCAGACGGCTGCAGGATCTGATCGAAGTTCACGACGACCAGCACATCCGGCGCATAGGCGCGCAGGCGATCCAGGGTCTCCGCTCCATTGATGTCGCCCGTCTCCACCAGCGTCGCGCCATGGCGCCGAGCCAACGCTGGCAAGGTTTCGAGCGCAGGCTTGCCCAGAAAACGCAACAGTCGGGCAACTATCGCCACGACCTGGGCCGAGATCAGGTCGAAGCCCAGCCAGAATGTCATACGGATGCCGGATTTGCGGACGCTGGCGGCCAGCTGATCGAAGAACCCGCCATGGGCCGTATCGAAGCGGCGCGAGATGAGCACAAGACCGATGCGGTCGCCGAACGAGTCGAAGATGCGATTGAGCGCCGGTACGCAGGTCAGGCTCTCCAGGTGGCAGAGGACAATGCGTTGCACATCAAGTGCATCTGGGGATTTCTTCAGTTCTGTGACGCTCATTGTGCAGTGCAGCAGTTGCAGGAAATTGCCACCCCCAGTATGGTGAATGTCAGCCCGCGGCTGAACTGAATTGGTTGAAGACAAAGATTGATCATCAAGTCGTTCGCGAGTGCCGACTCATAAGGTGGAGAGGGGCGACTGGCGTTCGGTTGGGGGGCATTGAACGTCGATGACGGTGCATGACGAAGTCGCGATCGTTGGCTATGCCGGCCGCCTGCCCGGTGCAAAGAATGCCGAAGGTTTCTGGCGTCTGCTGCGGGACAATCGCTCTGCGATAAGCTGGATCACCCCGGACCGCTTCCCGACTGCCTCCTATTACCACCCGTCGACCGACCAGCCGGGTCGTGCCTACACCTTCGCTGCCGGCCTGATCGACGATGTCTGGGGCTTCGACGCCTCGGCCTTCGGTATGAGCCCGCGCGAGGCCGAACAGGTCGATCCCCAGCAGCGCCACCTGCTGGAGGTCACACACGACGCCCTGGCGCATGCCGGCATCCGCCCGTCGAAAATCGCCGGCACCCATACCGGCGTCTATGTCGGCGCCTCGTCGGTCGACTATGGCGCACGCTTCTTCGCCGATCCGTCTGCGGCCGACGTCCACATGATGACGGGCAATACGCTCAGCATCGTCTCCAATCGGCTTTCCTACAGTCTCGACCTGCACGGTCCCAGCTTCACGGTCGATACGGCCTGCTCGTCGTCGCTGGTGGCGCTCTCGCTGGCAGCGGACGCCATCCGCAACGGGACGGTCGAAACGGCCATCGTCGGCGGCGTCAACCTGCTGCTCTCGCCCTTCTCGTTCGTCGGCTTCTCCCGCGCCTCGATGCTGTCGCCGACCGGCCGCTGCCGGCCGTTCGACGCGGCCGCCGACGGCTATGTCCGGGCCGAGGGCGCGGTCGTGCTCGTCCTGCAGTCGATTGCCACCGCCCGCAAGGCGCGCAACCGAATCCACGCGACGATTGTCGGCTCGGCCATCGGACAGGACGGCCGGACGACCGGCCTTTCCCTGCCTTCGGCCGAATCGCAGCGTCGCCTGTTGGAGCAGGTCTACGGCGAGTTCGGCGTCGATCCCAGCGACCTCGCCTTCGTCGAGGCGCACGGTACCGGCACGCAGGCCGGCGATCCGCTGGAAGCCGACGCGCTGGGCAAGGGCCTGGCGCAGCGGCGCTCGCAGCCTCTGCCGATCGGCTCGGTGAAATCGAACATCGGCCATCTCGAACCCGCGTCAGGTCTGGCGGGGGTGCTGAAGTCGATCCTGGCGCTGAACCACGGCGTCCTGCCGGGCACGCTGCACCAGGTCTCGCCGAACGAGAACATCCCGCTGGACGAACTCAACCTCAAGGTGGTCGGCCAGAACTGGTCGCTGCCGGAACGCCGCGGTCCGTCGCTGGCCGGTGTGAATTCATTCGGCTTCGGCGGCACCAACGCCCACGTTATCCTGCGTGGCGAGGATACGTCGGTGAGCGTGGCGCACCCGAAGTCCGAGGCCGGTCCGCCGCCGCTGCTGCTGTCGGCGCACACGGCCGAGGCGCTGCCCGAATTGGCGCGTGCCTTCATCGAGCAGTGGCCGTCAGACAAGCGCCTGAGCGGCGACTTCATCGGCGCCGCCGCCCATCTGCGCGACCCCCTTCCGCATCGGCTGATCGTGCGCGGCAAGACCGCCGAGGAAACGAAGCAGCATCTCGAACAGTTCACCCAGGGCGAGCCGTCGCCCGCAGTCCAGAGCGGCCAGGCGCTCGGCACGAATCTGCCCGTCGCCTACATCTTCTCCGGCAACGGCTCACAGTGGGTCGGTATGGGCCGAACGGCGTGGCACGCCAATCCGCGCTTCCGCGAGGCCCTGAAGGAAGTCGACGGCCACTTCTCGCGGCGCCAGAAGGAATCGCTGGTCGATCTGATGTTCGCCGACGATCTCGCGCAGAAGCTGCGTCAGGCGACCTATGCCCAGCCGCTGTTGCTGGCCCTGCAGATCGCCACCGTGCGCAGCTTCGAGGCGCTGGGCGTCACGCCTGTCGCCACGATGGGACACAGCGTCGGCGAAATCGCCGCCGCCTGGTGTGCGGGTGCGCTGAGCCTCGACCAGGCCATCGACGTCGTGATCGCCCGCAGCCGCCACCAGGAATCGGTGCGGCACTCCGGCGCCATGGCCGCCCTGATGCTGGGCGAGCGCGACGCGCGCCGCTTCCTCGCGTCGGCGAACGTGCCCGGCGTGGATATCGCAGCGATCAACAGCTGGCGCAGCGTCACCGTTTCGGGGCCGGTCAAGCAGATCGACCTGATGCTGACAGCCGCGTCGGACCTGCGCATCGGCGCCCGGCGACTCGACCTCGACTATCCCTTCCACAGCGCGCTGGTCGATCCGGTGCGGGCGCCGCTCCTGCGCGAACTCAAGGGCCTGAAGCCACTCAACGTGCGCCGCCGCTTCGTGTCGACGGTGACCGGCGGATTCGCGGACCGCGACATGCTCGGCCCCGAACATTGGTGGCTGAATGTCCGCGAGCCGGTGCATTTCGAGGCCGGCCTGAATTGCCTTCTGAAGGAAGGACTGCGCCTGTTCGTCGAGATCGGGCCCAAGCCGATCCTGGCCAGCTATCTCCGCGACACGATGCGCGAAGCCAATGTCCGCGGCGCTGTCGTGGAATCGCTGACCGAATCCCTGGAGCAGGACGACAGCGATCCGGTCGAGCGGGCCGTCTCCCGCCTGGTACTGCTGGGCGGACAGGTCGATCCTCAGCGCTTCTTCGGCCCGCCGCCGGTGGCCGCACTGCCCCTGCCGGCCTATCCGTGGCGGCATTCGCAGTTCAAGGTACGGCCGACCTCCGAAGCCGCCAGCACCTTCGCCGGACCGTCGCATGCGCTCCTGGGCTCGCGGCCGCGCCAGGATGACTCGGCATGGTTCTCGACGATCGACCCGGCCCTGTTTCCATGGATGGCCGATCACAAGGTCGGCGGCCTCTCGGTCTTCCCGGCTGCCGGCTATGTCGAGGTGATGCTGGCGGTGGCGCGGGAACTCTATCCCGACGGCGCCATCGAACTGCGCGAATTCGACATCGTGCGCCCGCTGGTGTTCGACGGCGCAGCGTCGTTCGAGACCTCGGTCCGGTTCGATCGCGAGACCGGCATGGCCGAATTTCTGTCCCGTCCGCGCAATGCTGCCCCCGAGTGGTCCATGAACGCGCGCGGCATCATCGGTCGCTCGCCGGCCGGCGAAGGAAAGGTGCCTGCCAAGGCCGAGATGATGGGCACGGTGATCGTGCCGAAGGCCAAGGTCTATGACGTGTCGCGCGGGTTGGGCTTCGACTACGGCCCGACCTTCCAGCGCATTCGCCATGTCTCCTTCCCCGAACCCAAGCTCGCCGTAGCGGCCCTCGAACCCGAGGAGACAACGGCGCTTGGCGGTCGCGTCATCGATCTCACGGCCCTCGACTCGGCCTTCCATGCGCTGTTCGCATCGGAAGAAGCCGGTGTCGCCGATATGCCGATGAAGCGCATGCTGCCGGTCCGCTTCGGCCGGGTGCGTGTCTTCGAGCCGGGCGCCACGGCAACGCGCGCGATCGCGCGGACGCTACGCCAATCGCTGACGTCGATGCTTGTCGACATCAACCTGCTGGACGAGACCGGCAAGGTTGTCGCCGTGGCCGAGTCGGTGCGGTTGATCGAGGCGCCCGTCGGGCTGGGCCCGGATCCGCGATCCTTCACCTATCAGACGACCGCCTGGTCGCTGGAACGGGCCGGCAAGCCGTCGATCGCGCATTTCCGCAATGGCGACGTTGCCATGCTCGACGGCGTGAGCAATCCGGCGGCCCTGAGCGAGGCGCTGTTGCTGCTCGATGCCGGCTGCCTGCGCTCGGCCTGGAATGCCTTCCGCAACGGACCTGCAGCGCAGGACCTGCGCGAACTGCCGGCCGGACCGGAGGGCGAAGCCGACTGGGCGGCCCATCTTTGCTCGGCACTGCTCTGGCATCTCGAGACCAAGAATCTGGTGCTCGAGCAGCAGGGCGCCCCGGCGCTGGCCGAGACCTGCGACCTGCCGACGGTCGATTCGCTGGTACGTTCGCTGCTCGCCCGTCATCCGACGATGGCCACCGAGGCGGCGAGCCTGTCGCGCCTCGGCCAGATCATGGAACGGGTCGTGGTCGGCGACACCTCCGTGCAGGCCGAGCTCCAGTCTGCGCATTGGCGTCAGCTTGATACGGCGACGCGACAGATCACCCTGCTTCGTCGGGCCGTATTCGACGAACTCTTCCAGGCCATCACGGCGCGGCCGGAAGGCCGGTTGCTGCGGCTGCTGCTGATCGGCGCCGAGCACGCGGTGCTCGCGGCCGAACTACTGCGCGGCGTTCCCGGCCTCGACATCGTCATCACCGACCTCGATCCGGATCGTCTCGATCAAGCGCGCGCCGCAATGGACGACGACACCCAGTACGTTCGCTGCGTTCCCTGGGCCGATCTCGAATCCTGGCCGGCGAGCACGTTCGACCTTGCCGCCGCTGTCGATGCCTTGAGCGAGATCGCCGCCTCCGGCGACGGGCTCGACCGCCTGCAGCGCGTTCTGCGTCCCGCAGCACCACTGCTGGCCGGCGAGCCGGCACCCAGTCTCTTCTGGGATATCGTGCGCGGCATCCGCCCGAAATGGTGGGCGCGCTCGGCCAATTCCTCATTCCCCGTCGGCGCCTTGCTGACAGCGCGCGAATGGACGGACGAACTGGAGAGCGCAGGCTTCAACACCGTTTCGGGCAAGCCGGTCCTCGGCGACGAAAGCATCGGCGTCATCGTCCACGGTACCGCTGGCGCCGCCGACGGGGCGAGCGACCTGGTATCGGATCAGCCGGTATTCACCTGGGAAGGCGACGATACGCCCAACCGCAAGGCGCTTCAGGCGGCTCTCCCGAGCGCCGGCATCGGTGCTCCCGAGACGGCGACGACCGACGTGGCCTGGATCATCGATGCCAGCCGGGCCGGCGCGACCGTGCCACAGATGAGCGCCCTGTTGTCGCGCATGGTCGATCGTTGCCGGCGCCTGGGCACGGCGCCGACGCGGCTCTGGCTGGTGGTGGACTTCGGTGAAAAGGCACCGGGGCGTTCTCCTCTGGAGAGCCCGCTCTGGTGCGCCCTCACGGCGGCAATGCGCGTTGCGCAAAACGAATACGCCGCCCTCGAAATCCATTGCCTCGGCCTGGCGGGTGCGCCGGCATCGGCCCCCCTGCAGCGCGCGGCCGAAGAAATGGCCGCCCCAACCGACGAACGCGAGGTCTACTTCCAAGGCCGGGAGCGTCTGGTCTTCCGCCTCACGCGCGGGGCGGCACCGCCCGCGCAGCCGCTGGAGCGCGGCGACGATGTTGCGCTGAAACTGATCCCGCGCTCGAGCTCGAATCGGGGAGCCCTTGCCTGGTCGGCAACGCCGCGGCCCGTTCCGGGTCCCGGCGAGGTCGAAATCGAAGTGGCGGCGACCGGGCTCAACTTCCGCGACGTCATGTGGAACCTCGGCCTCCTGCCGGAGGAAGCGCTCGAAGACGGCTATGCCGGCCCTGCGCTCGGCATGGAATGCGCCGGCACGATCAGCGCGGTGGGGCCCGAGATCATGGAATACGAAGTCGGCGACAAGGTCGTTGCCTTCGTGTCCGGCGGCTTCGCGAGCCACGTCGTGACGCCGGTCTTCTCGGTCAGCCCCCTGCCCGGCAATCTCACCTTCGAGGCGGCGGCGACTTTGCCTGTCGCCTTCCTCACCGCCTACTACTCGCTGGTTCACCTCGCCGGGCTGAAGCAAGGCGAGACCGTGCTGGTCCATGGCGGTGCCGGCGCCGTCGGCCTCGCCGCCCTTCAGGTCGCGCGCTTCTGCGGCGCCAAGGTCATCGCCACAGCCGGCAGCGACGAAAAGCGGGCTCTGCTGCGCGACCTCGGCGCCGACGTCGTGCTGAACTCCCGCACGCTCGCCTTCGCGGACGAGGTTTCGACCCACACGAATGGCCGCGGCGTCGACATCGTCCTGAATTCGCTGGCCGGCGAGGCGATGATCCGCTCGATGGACTGCCTCAGACCGTTCGGCCGGTTCATCGAACTGGGCAAGCGCGACTTCTACGCCAACACGCATCTCGGCCTGCGGCCGTTCCGCCGCAACCTCAGCTACTTCGGCGTCGATGTCGACCAGCTCATCATCGAACATCGCGACCTGACGCAGCGCCTGTTCGGCGAGCTGATCGAGCTGTTCGCGACCGGCGAATTCCAGCCCCTGCCGCATCGCATCTTCGGAGGCGAGCGCCTCGGCGATGCCTTCCGGCTGATGCAGCGCGCCGGACATATCGGCAAGATCGTCGTGACGCCTGCCCGGCAGGCAAGCGAAGACAGCCGCGCAACGGGGAGGTTCCCGGTCAATGCCGAGGGCGCTCACCTCGTGATCGGCGGCACCAGCGGCTTCGGCCTGGCGACGGCCGAGTGGCTGGCCGAGCGCGGCGCACGCCATCTCGTGCTGGCAAGCCGGTCCGGCGAGCTGGCCGACGGCGCCACCGCCCGCGTCGAAGCGCTGCGGCGCAGCGGCGTCGAGGTCAGGACGGTCGCACTCGACGTCACCGACGCCGGCGCCCTGCAACGCGGCATCAAGAACATCGCCGGCCATCGGCCGCTCAAGGGCATCGTCCATGCCGCGATGGTGCTCGACGACCGCCTGATCGACGGCATGGATCAGGAAGCGATCACCAAGGTGCTGCAGCCGAAGATGGGCGGCGCGCTCAACATCGAAGCGCTGGCCTCCGAGCTCCAGGCGGCGGGACAGAAGCTCGACTATCTGCTGCTCTACTCGTCGGCGACGACGCTGTTGGGTAATCCCGGCCAGTTCAACTATGTCGCGGCCAACGGCTTCCTCGAAGGGCTGGCCCGCCAGGCCCGGCAACGTGGCCTTCCCGCGCTGGCCGTCGCCTGGGGCGGCATCGAGGATACCGGCTATCTCGCCCGCAACATCTCGGCCAATACGAGCCTCAAGAAGCGCTTCGCCTCGAGCCTGATCGCGTCGCGCCCTGCGCTCGATGCGCTCGATCTCGCCTTCGATGCCGAGGGACAGCCGGCGATGGCGTTCCTCTCGATCGGCCGGATCGACTGGGGCATGGCGAAGCGCGAGCTGGCGGTGACGCGTGCGCCGATGTTCGGCGCCGTCGTTCCGGCAGCCGGCACCCGCCAGACGACCGACTCGGCAGCGACGCTCGAGAAGCTGCGCGGCATGACGGTCGATCAGGCGAGCGAGGCGCTCCTGGAGATCATCGTCGAGGAAATCGCCCGCGTCCTGCGCCTGCCACCGAAGGAAGTCGACCGGCACCGCGCCCTGGCCGAAATCGGCATGGATTCGCTGATGATGCTGGAGCTGCGGACCACCGTCGAAGAGTCGCTGCAGGTCGACCTGCCCATCATGTCGCTGGCCAACGGCATCACGCCGGTGGACGTCGCCCGGCGGATCGCTACCCTGGTCGTGGGCGATGGCCCCAAGGAAGCGATGCCGGGCCAGCTCGCCGCCCTGTCGGCAAGCCATGTCGCCGCCGAAGCCGAATCGACGGATGTTGCCGACCGACAGGCCGCCGTCCGTGCCGTGCTCGACCGCTCGCGTAACGTGGAAGGACTCTGATGACCGAAGGCGTCCGCCCTCCCGACGAAGCCCTCGATGTCGTGAACCGCGTCCGCCAGGCGCTCGCCCAGCCCTCGGCGGGTGCCGAACGCGCACCGCTCCGTCCCGCGCAAGTCGCCGCGGTGGAAGAGCGGCGGCGCTTCGATTTCGGAACCCTCCCGGAATACGAAATGCTGAAGCTGCAGAAGGCGGCAGGCGAGATCGCCGGTATCGAGAACCCCTTCTACCGGCTTCACGACGGGCGCGCCGCCGAGACGACGTCGGTGGAAGGCCGCGAGGTCATCAACTTTTCCTCCTACGACTATCTCGGCCTGAACGGCCATCCCGACGTAAGCGCCGCCGCGAAGGCCGCCATCGACAAGTTCGGCACCTCGGTCGGGGCGAGCCGGCTGACGGCGGGCGAGCGGCAGGTGCATCGCGACCTCGAAGCTCTGCTGGCCGAGCTGCACGGCGCCGAGGATGCGCTGTCGTTCGTGAGCGGCCACGCCACCAACGTCTCTGTGATCGGCGGCCTGCTGGGTCCGGACGACCTGCTGGTCAGCGACGCCCTGATCCACAACAGCGTCGTGGAGGGCGCCAAGCTCTCGGGTGCCAAGCGCATCCTCTGCCCGCACGGCGACGTGGAGGCCATCGAGCGGGCGCTGCGGCTCAACCGCCGGCGCCATCGGCGCACGCTGATCATCGTCGAAGGCCTCTACAGCATGGACGGCGACGTGCCCGATCTCGCCGCCCTCGTCCGCCTGAAGCGGCGCTATGATGCCTGGCTGATGGTCGACGAAGCCCATTCGGTCGGCGTGCTGGGCGCCACCGGCCGCGGCATCGCCGAAGAGCAAGGCGTCGATCCGGCCGACGTCGATATCTGGATGGGCACCCTTAGCAAGGCGCTAGCCTCGACCGGCGGCTATGTCGCCGGCAGCCGCAAGCTGATCGAGCTGTTGAAGTACACCTCGCCGGGGTTCGTCTACAGCGTCGGGGGCTGTCCCTCCGTTACCGCTGCCGCTGGTGCCGCCATCGAAGCGATGCGCCGCGAGCCCTGGCGTCTGGCGAAGCTGCGGGAGAACGGCCGGGCCTTCGCGGCCGGGGCAAAGGCGCGCGGCCTAGATACCGGGCTCAGCATCGGCGCCTCGGTCGTCCCCATCATCGTCGGCAACTCGCCGAATGCCGTGATCCTGTCGCAACGCCTGCTGGCGCGCGGCTACAACGTCATTCCGATCATCTTCCCAGGGGTCGCCGAGAATCAGTCGCGCCTCAGGTTCTTCATCACCAGCCGCCACACGCCGGAGCATATCGACGGCGTGCTCGATGCGATCGCCGAAGAACTGCCGGAGATCCGCAAGGCACCGTCGTTCATCAACTTGGTCGCCGGCCGCTAGCCAGATTCAGGCAGCCAATAAACCATCCGTGTTGGCCGTAACGCGGATCACGACGTCCTGAAAGTCGTTGTCGCCGGTGGCGCGGGCCAGATCCTCGAAGCCGATCAGGAGTTCGCGGCCGCCGGACGCAACGCCTGACAGGACCTGATGGACATCGTCCGGGTTCAACGTCGAGAAGGAATGAAAGATCGGCGCGCTCAGCGGTCCGCGCGAGACGCTGTGGAGCGCCGGCGGCAGGCCGGTGTCGAGATCTGCCGGCATGCCGGTGCCGGGCGCCACGAACGAGAGATCGCTCGGCAGATTGCCGTAGAGGCCGAACCCGTCCTGGACCAGAAAGAAGCCGATCTTCTGATTGGCGGCCGGCACCCCCAGGTCGACCGTCGCGCCGGCCGAGGTCGCCAACGTGTTGGCAAACAGGATGTGGACATTGGAAATCGTGCCGTCCGCCGCAACCTCGTAGGCGCCGAGCGTGTTGCGATATCCGGAGATGGCGGTCTCCATCTCGACGCTGAACTGGATCGATCCGTCACCCGTGAGGAAGGCTTCGTCGACGATGCCATTGATCAAGGCCGGGTCGACACCGACGCCCTCCTGCAGAACGGGCAGTGTGTCCTCGGCGGGAGGCTGTGACGTCGTCAGCCCCTCGAAGCCCTTAACCTCCAGCGTGGGGCCGGCAATGACCTTGCCGTCCCCCGAGAGGCCGACCACCCCGAGCCCTTGCAGGTTCGCCAACGCCGTCGGATCGGCACCGGGGCCCGTATAGCTGCTGGCGTTGTCGATCAGAACGGCTTGGCCCTGCAGCCAGGCTTCGACGCCATAGGTTTGTGCGCCCGACGTGACGAAGTCGTTGCCGATGAAGCTGCCGTAGTTCTGGAACGCCACGCCGGCGCCCTGATTGTCCTCGAATCGGCTGTCGGCGACGGACGTGATGCCGTAGGGCGCGACGATGCCGGGGCCATGATTCTCCGAAAAAACGGCACCATCGACATTGAGATCGCGCGTGCCATTGTCGAGGATGATGCCGGCAACGCCGTTGCCCTGTGCACCACCATCGTACCAGCGCAACGCACTTGCCAGTCCGGCGGAGGGGCTGTGAGCAAACCGCGCACCGCCTTCCGCATTGCCGGTCACCCACGTATTGCTCACCATGCCCTCGAACACGCTGCCGATGACGTCGAGGCCGATCCCCCCGACATCGCGGATGTTCACGTCGCTCACCGTCCAGTTGTAGAGCCAGCGATCGTTGCCGTCGGCCACGATCTTGATGCCGTCGCCCTCCTGGCCGTTCCCCTGAAGAGTGAAGTTCGACAGGGTCAGGTAGCGCAGATCGACCCCCGCGCCGACATTGATCTGGATGACGGGAGAGCCGTCGGTGATCTGCGAGACGATCGTGGCACCGCCCAGATCGATACCCTTGGGGCTGGGCGAACTGCTGTCGATGTTGATGACGATAGGCGATGTCACGACGAAGGTATCGGCCGGCAGATGCGCGAGATAGCCCTCGGTCAGCGCTGCCCTCAACGCCACTTCCAATGCGCCGTGGCCGTTGCTGTCGGCGACAGGCGCAGTCGTCTCGGAAGTCACCGGAGTCAGTGACGGCATGGCAACATTGAGCCTGCTCACGACCACTTGATCCGAGAGGTCGGTGGATTCGTTCACGACGACCCCTTCGCCGGTCACCACCTTGCCGCCGCTCAGAGAAAGAGTGCCTGTCCCCCGGACATCGGCCAGCAAGGTGTTGTCTTCGCCTGGCCCGTAATATTCGCTGTCGCTGCCGAGGATGCTCGCTTTGCCCGACAGGACGCCACTGATGCCAACGGTCTGAGGACCGTAGGTCGAAAAGGTATTGGCCCAGAAGTCGCCGTGGCCATTGAAGGTAATCGCTGCGCCGTCGTTATTCTCGAAGCCGCTCGAGGTGACCCGTGCGATGCCCGACGGAGCGGCGATGCCGGGACCCAGATTCTCCACGAAATAGGCGCCGTTCACCGACACGTCCTGCGCACCTTCGTCGAGGACCAGACCGCCGACATCGTTCCTGCGGAAACCGCCGCCCGACCATTCGATGTCGCCCACGACGCCGCCATTCGCACCGTTGGCGAAGCGCGCGCCACCGCCTGCATTGCCATGCATCCAGGCATTGAACACGGTGCCTTTCGTGACGTGACCGACGACGTCGAGGCCAGCGCCTCCTACGTGTTGGACGGTGACGTCACGCACGCTCCAATCATGGATATGCCGGTCCGCACCATCCGCGACGATCCTGATGCCGGCCCCTTCGCCGCCGTTGCCATAGATGGAAAAGTTGAGCAGCGAAAGATTTGCAAGATCGACTCCGGGCGCCGCATTGATCTGGATGACAGGCGCATCGCCCGTAACATTGGAGATGATCGCAGCACCTCCGAGATCGACGCCCACGGGCCCGTGAAAACTGTTCGTGACGTCGATCACGATCGGTTCGGAGACGGTGAAAGTACGTTTACTGGTGGTCGCGACATAACCGCCGGCGAAGGCAGCTTGAAGCAACGAGGCGAGGTCGTCCGACGCGCTGTCTGTCGTATCCATGGACAGACTTTGCCGAACTCCAGAAACTTTTCACGACTCGTTGAGGCATACCTCGCGGCAGCTCTTCACACCTTCGCCACAGTGATGCAACGCATGCAGCTCGATGGCGCGTTTGTTGTGTTCTTGTCGTGACAAGAACGATCAGCCTGGATTCAACCGCAGCACGCGCGAGAGGAACAGGCGCTCGATCCAGGTGAGGCTGGGATGCCAGAAAGTGATCATCAACGTGTAGCGAACGGCAGTGCCGCTATTCTCGACCCAGTGCACGAAGCTGTCGTCGAAGACCAGCACTTCACCGTCGCGATACTCCGCCACCTGCTCGCCGACCCACAGCTTGGTGCCGGCGCAGTTCCTGAGACCGAGATGGGCCGTCAGGCTGGCATTGGTCGGGCCAGTGTGAGGCTGGAGCGATCCACCGGGCTGGATCGCGGAGAAACAGATGTGCAGGCCGTTGTGCGGCAAGGTGCGCAGGATCGCGGCCGTACGCGGACAGGCCGCCAGATGCTCATCGATCGGCTGGCCCTGCAGATAGAAGTAGTAAGTGTTCCACTCCTTGGGATTCTCGTCGGAATCGTAACGGGCCCGGGCGAAGCCGGCATGGACGCTGTCCATTTCCGCCAGGATGTCTTTTCGCGCGGCGCGGACCCGCTCGGTCCACGCATGATCGCGGTCGACATGGACGGGTTTCGCCAGAAGCCCGGGCCAGCGCGGGACCCACGGCCACTGAAAAGCGCCAGGCCGGACCGCCTGCAGCCGCCCCGTCAAGGCCAGCACGACGAGCCGCGGCCCTGCCAGCAGGTAGGAAGCCAGCCGGAACAGGCCGACTTTCAGCGGGCCGATCTTGCGGCGAAAATCGGCGTTACCTGCTTCGATCTTCGCCAACCAGGCCTGTAGGTCTTGCATCCACCAGCTTCTCAAAATAGACAGGTCGAGGCCAATGGACGTGACTTTGCCGGGAATTGCAACGCTGGTTGCCGCGCCGGCGGATGAGAGGATCGGTTGCTAGGCGCCGTACTGGCTGGAGCAGGCCTGATCTTGTGTCTCTATGTCGGCGTGCTCGTCCTGGCCGACCTCTACCTGATCGCCGTCCATCTTCGTGGAAGCCATCGGCACCCGATACAAGAGCCGGCTGGTTGCCATCAGACTGACGGCGGTCGCGGACACGAACCCCTGGTCTGCGTGCAGCTTCCCGTCTTCAACGAGGCGAAGCTCGTCGCTGCGGCGATCGACTCGCTCTGCGCGCTCGACTGGCCGCGCGACCGCCTGGAAATCATGGTGTTGGATGACAGCACCGACGAGACCACATCCATCGTTGCCCGGAAGGTCGAGGAATCGCGTCTCAACGGCCTTGCCATCAGCCATGTCAGGCGGCCTCACCGCGACAGTTTCAAGGCCGGCGCGCTGGCGGCCGGCCAGCAACTGACCAAGGCGCAGTACTTCGCGATCTTCGACGCCGACTATCGCCCCCCGCCCTCGTTCCTGCGCCGGACCATGGCGGCCCTCATGGCCGATCCCGGCCTGGCCTTCGTGCAGGCGCGGCTGGGTTACCGCAACCGCGAGCGTAACCTGCTGACGCGCGCGCAGGCGCTGGAACTCGACACGCTGTTCGGCTTCGAGCAGGCGGCCCGCAACATGGCGGGCATGCCCATGACCTTCAACGGCACCTGCGGCGTCTGGCGGCGCGACGCCATCGACCAGGCCGGCGGCTGGCGCGGCGATTCGGTCGCCGAGGACCAGGACCTGAGCTTCCGCGCCTTCACCCTCGGCTGGCGTTGCCGCCTGCTGCTCAATGTCTCCGCAGCCGGCGAACTGCCGGACAACTTCGAGGCGCTGGCGCTGCAGCGGCAAAGATGGAGCACGGGAACGGCGCAGGTCTTCCGCAAGCTTCCCTGGGCCCTCCTGCACAGCATGCCTTGGCCGCAGGCCACGGCCTTCGCCTTCCTGACCTTGTTCTATTCGAGTGCCGCGGCCGTTCTGGTCGCCATTCTTGCGATCGCCGCCGTGTGCTGGCTGGTGGCGCCCGGCTGGGCGCTTGTGATTGCGCTGGGCTGGGTGGCCACGGTCGCGCTGCTGGTGGTGTTGCGTACCATCGGTGCGGCACTCGCCGCGCGGCGCCTCGGCAGGCCGCTGAACCTCGCTTTTCTGGTCGATGTCGTCGCTCACTGGCTGATGCAACTCGTGCTGCTGCCGACAGGCGGCAAGGCGTTGGTTGCCGGCTATCTGGCGCGCGCCGTTCCCTTCGCGCGCACTCCCAAGAAGGGACACTAGCGTCGTGCGCCGCGTGCTGTTCGATGTCTCCGGACTGGTTCAATGGTACGCCTACCTGTCGAACCCGTCGGGCATCCAGCGCGTGATGGAGAGCATCCTCAGCCAGCCCGCGCTGCTCCGGAATCCATCTGTAACCCTGGTCGCGCGCGCGATCGGGTCGGACACGTTCTACATCGTCGAGCCGGACATCATCGCGGGGTTGACCACGCGCGAAACCCGACGCGCGTCGATTGCCCGCCTGCGTGGCCTGTTTGCCGAAAGCATGCGCCTGGCCAAGCCGGCACGCCTCCTGCGTGAGATGCACTCGATCCATGTGCCCTACATCGCGCTGGGCTTCAGCTTCACGGAACGCTTCTGGGAGAGCCGTTGCGCCGGGCGCTGGGTGGCCCGCCCCTCAAGGCTGCAAACGATTGGCCCCAACGATGCCTACGACGCCGTAGTCGGCCTCGGAGACTTCTGGTGCCATGGCGGCCACGTCCCGGCGCTGATCGCCCTGAAACACCGCAGTGGCGCCAAGCTGATCCATCTCGTCCACGATCTCATCGCGGCCGTGAACCCACAGTGGACGCATCCGCACTACGGCAAGCAGTTCCTCGAGCAGTTCGACCGCCTCGCACCTGCCGTCGATCATTGGCTGGTGACGTCGAGCTATGTCGGCGACCAGTTGGCGGGCTATCTCGATCGGCAGAAGCTGCCTCATCCGCAGATCGACACCATAAAGATGGGCTGGCCGGTGCCATTGCCGGCGCAGGACGACGAGGGCGTGCTTGCCAAATACGGGCTGGCGCGACATCGCTTTCTGCTGCACGTCGGCACCGTGGAGCCGCGCAAGAACCTGGATGGACTGTTCGACGCACTTGCGCTTCTGCGGTCCGAGCCTGCCGTGGCGGCACTGCCCTGCGTACTGGTTGGCCGCGATGGCTGGCGTTCCGAAACCATTCGCCAGCGCCTCAAGGACGACCCCTGGCTGGCTGGCCGCGTGAAGTGGATCAAGGACGCCCCCGATAGCGACCTCGCCGCGCTCTATCGGAATGCCAGTTTCACCGTCGTGCCGAGCTTCGACGAAGGATGGGGATTGGCCGTGCAGGAGAGCCTGGCGCATCGCACGCCCTGCATTGCGTCCAGAGCGGGGGGCATTCCGGAAGCCGGGCTCGATCTTGTCGACTACGTCGAGAGCGGCAGCACGGATGCGCTGGCCACCGCCATCCGCATTCTGGCCAGCGACGTCGATGCCCTCGAGCGGGCGCGAGCAAGGCTCACAAATGGCCTGAACTCGCGGCCCTGTCCCGATTGGTCGGACACGGCCGACGGACTGGCCCGCCTGCTGGGTGTCGATCGCTGAAAAAGCAAAGGCCCCGCCAGCTTTCGCTACGGGGCCTCCCTTATTTCTCTACGTCCACCAGTACATCCGTGGCTCGACGCTTGAGAAATTGCCAGCCGTTACCGGCGGCAGAACTGGTTAGTCGACCAGCTTGAGATTGTCGGCCGAAACCTTGCCGCTGCGGCGGTCGGAGACGAGCTCGTACTGGACCTTCTGGCCTTCGTTGAGACCGCCGATGCCGGCGCGCTCGACGGCGCTGATGTGCACGAAGGCATCCTTGCCGCCGTCGTCGGGCTGGATGAATCCGAAGCCCTTGGTTGCGTTAAACCACTTCACGGTTCCCGTAGTCATGGGAAAACCCTTTCACTGCATAGTCATGCTGGCCCGCCCAAGCGAGGCAGACCGTCGAATTCGCATTTATTTCGGGAGCAAGTCGCCAGCGAAGCGCAGACATCAAGCCTGAAGCATCGCCAAAAATTTTGTCCTTCTATCGACTTTTGGTGATATGGGCGCTTCCCCCCTTCTTTGCAAGGGGCATTGTCGACTTGATGTTTCGGAGCGGTCTCGCACCTGCAGCAACTGCAGCGCATCTGGCACGCCAGGATTGTGCACAATGCATGTCAAAAAAGGGCGAGACGGACACTACACTCCAAACACGCGCTGCGGCAGTCGCCGTGCCGGCTGAGGCCCCAACCCCCGCCGGTCGCCTGAATTCCCACCACCCAGAGTACCGCTTGGCGAGCGCGTCCCTGTGGGGTTCGCCCTACTCCCCGGCAATTATTCGAGCAAGTTGCGTGCGCAGCTCGCTCGTTCCCACAACGATGTTGGTGGCCTGCAGGTCCGCGAATTGCGCGGGTATCGGCGCCACCTGCTCCGCACGTCGAAGAGCCGCATCGGCCTCCCGCCACTGCTCCTGCTTGAGAAGTTCAAGGAAGTTCTGAAAGTGGAAACTCTCGCGCCGATTCAAGGGACGCTTGTGGCCATCGATCGCACTCAGGAGTCTCTCGAATCGACGTGTGAGTTCGAGAAATTCGCGCCGAGACTCTTCAGGTTCAACGGTCGTGCCCATACGGGCATGGATGCCACAGCTCGTCCAAGAGGAGAAGTCGCGACCGCTGCCGATCGGCCCTGCTACTGAGGCTTGCCTTCTCTGGACCAGCAGCCTCACCCTTCGTTGGCAAGGACCAGCTTGAGCCGTGCCATCAGTGCGCCAAGGTCTATGGGGTTTCCGCGCCGCACATAGTTTCGGGGCTCGAACAAGTCGCTGCGCTCGGCGTTCAGCACCATCCACTCTCCGTCCGAAAAGTGTCCGCCTTGAAGGTGATCGATGGCGTCGAGGATCTTGTCCGCTTGGTAACCTGTGAGGCCGTGAGTGGGGTCCGCACGATGCAGATCGAGCAGACGTTCGATGCGCTGGCTCAAGTTGAGACGAGCAGAAACATTGGCTTGTTGAGACGGGCTCATGGCGAACGCTTTAGCCCAGATGCGAGGTCGCTGTAACGACGGCGCGTGCGGTCATCCCGTCGAATGTTTGTGGACTACTCATCCACCGCAAATGCCCTTTGGAGATTGGTCGCCCGACGGACAGATGCCGCGCAAAGAGATGCCAGAAACCGCAGCAGTCGAAGCCTTCGTCAAGGCAACCCGCGCATCGATGGAAGTCCAGGGTGTTGAGCCGTACGAAATGGGAGCAATGGTGCCCAGGGGCGGAATCGAACCACCGACACTGCGATTTTCAGTCGCATGCTCTACCAACTGAGCTACCTGGGCGCGCCATTTCGCTGGCGGCGGGCTTATAGGACGCGTTAGCGCCGCTGTCCAGACGGTCGACCGAGACCTTCCTCCGACGTTCCGCGGCCCGGCTCCTCTTCCCCGGGCCCCTCCTCCGTCTCGACGCGATAACTTTCCTTGAGCCAGCGGCCGAGATCGATATCGGCGCAACGCTTCGTACAGAACGGCTGGTACTTCTCGTCTGCAGGCTTCGCGCAGATGGGGCATTTGGCGGCGATGCGCACTGCGCGCAGCGGCGGGCCCGAACGATCAGTCATCACTCTTCTCCAGCGCCTCGAGCTGAGCCGCCAGCGTCGGACCACGTCGTGCGCGGGTCAACTCGAAGTGCCCAAGGCGGGTGAAGCCGTAGATCTGGGTCGGCACCGGATCTTCGGCCAGGACCTCTGCCAGGCTCGCCTGCACCTTGTCGCGATCGTAGGCACTTCGCATGTTGACGAAGTCGATCACCACCGCGCCAGCGATGTTCCGCAGGCGAAGCTGCTGGGCAATCGTCGGCGCCGCTTCGAGGTTGATCTCGACCGGCCGGCGCGGCGCGCGGCCCTGCCGGCCGGCAGCGGCGGCACTGTCGACGTCGATGGCGCACAGCGTCTCGCCGGGCTCGAACAGCAGCTCGACGCCGCTCTCCAGCACGATGCGGTCGGCCAGCGCCGTATCGATCTGTCCGGCGACGTCGTCGATCTCGAAGGCGGGCATCGCCCCGTTATGCCAGCGCACGCGAATCTTCTCGCCCAGCCGGTCCATTTCGTCCTGCAGGCTGCGGGCCATGGCCCGGTCGTCGAGGATCACCTCCTCGAGCGTAGAGCCGTGGTCGCGCAGCATGCGGGCGACGGGATCGCGTTCGCTGGGCATGCGGGCGGAAAAATCGGCCGGCGGTTCGAGGTCCAGGGCCAGGCGGCGAATCCTCTCCCAACGCTCCGTCAGCCGCGCCGCATCGGCCTTCAGCACGTCGGGAGCCGCGCCGGCAGCCGCGGTGCGCAGCACGATGCCGCCGTCCAGCAGGTCTTCGACATGTCCGCGCAGCCGGTCGCGCTCGGACTCGCCCTCGATGCGCCGCGAGAAATTCACCCCCGCCCCCACGGGGTGATAGACGAGGTAGCGGCCGGTGACGGCGATGTTCATCGACAGGCGCGGGCCCTTGTCGCCTTCGCCATCGTTACGCACCTGCACGAGCACCGGCGCGCCGGGCAGCGGCCAGCCGTCGATGCCGGCACGATCCTCGGCCCGCAGGAAGCCGGAGCGGCCAATGCCGATATCGACGAAGGCGGCATCGAGATCGGGCATCACCCGTTCGAGCCGGCCGAGGAAGACGTTCTCGACGCGCGAGGGCTTGTCGCGGCGGACGATCTGCAGTTCGGCCAGCCGGCCATCGGCGACCAGCGCCATCAGATAGGCCTTGGGCAGAACATGGCAGATCAGGCGGTCGACAGCGCTCACGATGCGGCGGCCTTCAGAAGCTGCACCGTCTCGAACAACGGCAGGCCCACCACGTTGCTGTAGGAGCCCGAAAGAAAGGCCACGAAGGAAGCTGCGCGGCCCTGGATGGCATAGCCACCGGCCTTGCCCTGCCATTCGCCGCTGTCGAGATAGGCATCGATCTCGGCGGCCTCCAGGCGCTTGAAGCGCACCACGGTCTCGACCAGCCGCGATCTCACCCGGCCGTCGGGGCTCGCCACGGCAAGCCCGCCCAGCACGCGATGGCGACGGCCCGAGAGAAGGTCGAGGCAAGTACGCGCCTCCTCCACCGTTTCGGCCTTGGGCAGGATGCGCCGGCCGCAGACGACCACGCTGTCTGCCGCCAAGACGACCGCATGGCGATGGCGCGGCGCGACGGCGGCGAGCTTGGCCGTCGCCATGCGCAGCGCATAGGCACGCGGCAGTTCGCGGGCCAGCGGGCTCTCGTCGATGTCGGCGGGATCGATCTCGGCTGGCTCTCGTCCGACCTGTCGCAGCAGGTCGAGCCGGCGCGGCGAGGCGGAGGCGAGGACGAGCGGAGGAAGCGGCGAAGCGCGCAACGCCTATTTGAAGCGGAAAGTGATGCGGCCCTTGGTCAGGTCATAGGGCGTCATCTCGACGGTAACACGGTCGCCTGCCAGCACGCGGATGCGGTTCTTGCGCATCTTGCCCGACGTGTGGGCCAGGATCGTATGGTCGTTGTCGAGCTTCACCCGAAACATGGCGTTGGGCAGCAACTCGGCCACGACACCCGTGAATTCGATCAGATCTTCTTTGGCCATCCGGCCTCCGGCGGGGGTGAATATGGAGAAAGCGGCCGGAAAATGGGCTCCGGACGCCTTTAAGTCAACTACAGCGGAGTGGACAGACGAGTCTCGCCGCCAGGCCATTCACAGACTTCTCACGGGCCCTGCCCTCCCCTATACAAGTTGCCGCTGCGAACGCCCGGGGAAGGAAGGACCAGCACGAATGAAGAGCTCGCGTAAGTACGGCCTTCTGGCCGCCCTCCTCCTGGTACCGGCATTGGCCTGGGCTCAAGCCCCGGCAACGCCGGCCAAGCCGGCCCCCAATGCCATCACGCATCCTGCACAGAAGAGGATCGGTACGCCCTCGGCGCGGCAATATTCTTCGGCGCTGATCGTGATCAACGCGCGTGGCGCCAAGCTCGACGGGCAGAAGCTGGTTCTCGACGGGGTTCTGCCGACCGCCACGCTGTTCACTAGCCGGCCCGTCCGATCGGTCGGCCACATGGTGACGCCCGACATGGCCGACATCTGGCGTACCGGCAGCTTCGCCAAGGACCCGCCGAACGCCACGGTCTCGGTCTTCAGCAAGGATGGCTCGACGGTCTCCGACCTGGTCGTCACCCTCAACACCGCCAAGCTCGACGGCGACAAGCTCACCTTCGACGTCCAGGTGCTGGAAGGCAGCCTCGGCAATGCCGACGGCCCGGCTTCGGTGTTCATCGACACGATCTGGTTCGGCATCGGCTCGCATGGCGCGCAGTACTACGGCCAGACGCAGACCACCGGCGAGATTACGCCGGCGATCGGCAGCCCGACCGATACCAGCACGCTCTCGGGCTGGTCCAACGCCTCGCCCAACAGCCCGGTCTACCAGTCGGGACCGCCCGCTTCGAACAATCCGGGCGCACCGCCGCCGCCGGACATCGATCCCCGCTATCAGCAGCGCTACAACGCACCGACCTGCGGCGCGCCGCCGCTGCTGCCCTGCTACTGAGACGAAAGGAGACGATCATGAATTCCCTTCGCCTCACAGCTGCCCTGTTCGCTGCCGTCCTGCTGGCGGGCACCTCGGTATCGTCGTTCGCCCAGACGCCGCCTGCCGCAACACCCACGACACAGGGCAAGGCCAAGACGGTCGGCAAGGCCGACAAGCCGCATATCGTTCCGTCGATGATCGTGCTCAACGCCCGCGGCGCCAAGCTGCAGGGCAAGCAACTGATCCTCGACGGCATCTCGCCCAACGCCATCGTCTTCGCCGACCGGCCGGTACGCGCGGCAGGCCATGCGCTCACCGCTCACGTCATCGAAGAGTGGGGCAACAACGCACCGGACAGTTTCGCCAAGGATCCCCCGAACGCGACCGTGTCCGTGCTGAACAAGGCGAAGGCCAGCGTCGTCGACGCCGTGCTCACCCTGCGCACGCCCAAGCTCGAAGGCGACAAGCTCACCTTCGACGTCGACGTGCTCGAAGGCGATCTCGCCGGCGCCGACGGCGCTGTCTCGGTGTTCATGGACATCATCAATCTGCCGTCACCGCGACGCACCTCGCATCGCAGCGCCTGGTACGCCGGCGCGAACTGACGCCTCGGCACTGACAAAGTCCTTACAGTGGCCTGCGCCCAGGCGCAGGCTCGGTTGCATTGGCGGGAACGCGCCAGCCGCATTTCGTGCACAATTCGGACCGGAAATCTCCTCGCGTGAGAGCGCAGCGATGTTGCTGCCGCTCGCTTCGAGGAGAGGCAATCATGAACTGCAGAATGCTTGCAATCACGCTGGTCGGCGCGACGATCCTGTCGGCCGGTACGGCCCTGGCGCAGCAACGCGAGCCGGACGGAACGGCGCCTGTCCCCGACAAGGTGGGCTCTTCCGACCATCTATTGCCGATGGGGATGGGCCCGAACTGGACCCCTACTGCCGAAGAAGCGATTGTCCGGCAGCAGATCCACGACGCCGGCTATGGCGGCGTCACGATGCTGGAGCGCATGCCCGACGGCGGATGGCACGCACAGGCCTTCAAGAACCAAGCCTATTACGAGCTGACGCTCGACCGGGCAGGCCACGTGACGCAGCGCTGAACCTGATCGTCAGACTGTCGGGGCGATAGGCGCGCCAAAGCGCACTTTAAGCCGGCCGAAGACCTGATCGCGGGTGCGGCGATAAGCATCGAGCCGCACCTCGCGACTGCCTTCCACCGCACTGGGATCGGGCATCGGCCAGTACTCGACCTCGGTCGCCGTACCGCGCGTGAACTCCAGCGCCTGATGATGGGCTTCGGGCGACAGGGTGATGATCAGCTCGAAGGACGCCGGATCGATATCGTCGAAGGTCTTGGCGTGGTGGCGATGCACGTCGATGCCCATTTCGTCGAGCACCGAAACCGCGAAGCCGTCGACATTGCTCGCCCGCACGCCGACCGAATCGACATAGATCGACCGGCCGTAGAGCCGCTTGGCCAGAGCCTCGGCCATGGGCGACCGTACGGAATTTTCGCTACAGGCGAAGAGCAGGCTGGAAGGCAGTCCGGTCATCGCCGTTCAGCGTTCACGATTTGATGTGCAGAGCGCAGATCAGCGTGAACAGCCGACGGGCGGTGTCGTGATCGACTTCGATCTTGCCGGCGAGACGCTCGCGCAGCAGCTCGGATCCCTCGTTGTGCAGGCCGCGCCGCCCCATATCGAGCGCCTCGATCTGCGAAGGGCCGAGCTTCTTGATGGCCGCGTAGTAGCTTTCGCAGATCAGGAAGTAGTCCTTCACGACCTTTCGGAAAGGCGTCAGCGACAGAATGATGTCGCGCAGCTTCACGTCCTCGCCGTTACGCACGTCGAAGACCAGGCGTTGCTCGAAGATTCCGATGCGCAGCCGGTACGGCCCCTGCTCTCCGCTGACCAGGCGGAAATCGTTCTCCTCCAGGAGATCGAACAGGGCGACAGCCCGTTCGTGCTCGACCTCGGGAGAGCGGCGGGCAACGGACTCCTCGTCCAGGACAATGTCGACGATGCGGCGCGCCTTCGTCATCTGCAGGCCTAGCGACGATTGAGGCGGATGGAGACGGAACGGCCGTGCGCGCCGAGCCCCTCAGCCTCGGCCAATGCCATCGCCGACGGCCCCAAGGCAGCCAGCGACTCCGGCGTGCAGGCCACGAGCGAGGTCCGCTTCAGGAAATCCGCTACGCCGAGGCCGCCCGAGAAACGTGCCGCCCGCGAGGTCGGCAGCACATGGTTGGTGCCGGCGACATAGTCGCCGATGGCTTCCGGCGTGTGGCGGCCAAGGAAGATCGCGCCGGCATGACGGATCTTCCCGGCCAGCGCGTCGGCAGCGGCGGCTTCCATCGCGAGCTCGACATGCTCCGCCGCGATCGCGTCGACGATCGGCGAACAGGCCGCAATATCGGGCACGAGGATGATGGCGCCATTGCCTTGCCAGCTCGCGCGGGCGATCTCCGCCCGCGACAGCATCTTCAACGCAGATTCGACCGCCTGCACCACATCATCGGCGAAGGCCTTGTCGTCGGTGATCAGCACCGACTGCGAAGACGCATCGTGCTCGGCCTGCGACAGCAGATCGGCCGCAATCCAGGCCGGATCGTTCTGGCCGTCGGCGACCACCAGGATTTCCGACGGTCCCGCAATCAGGTCGATGCCGACCTGGCCGAAGACCCGGCGCTTGGCGGCCGCGACATAGGCGTTGCCGGGCCCGGTGATCTTGTCGACCGGCTTGATCGACTGCGTGCCGTAGGCCAGCGCTGCCACGGCCTGTGCGCCGCCGATGCGCCAGAGTTCGTCGGCGCCGGCGATCTTGGCCGCCAGCATGACCAGCGGGTTCAGCACGCCGCCCGGCGTCGGCACGACCATGACGATGCGCGACACACCCGCAACCTTCGCCGGCACGATGTTCATCAGCACCGACGAGGGATAGGCCGCGGTGCCGCCCGGCACATAGACGCCGGCGGCATCGACCGGCCGGTAACGCGCGCCCAGCCGCGTGCCGGTGCTGTCGGTGAACTCGACGTCCTTGGGCAGCAAGGTGCGATGGAAGGCTTCGATGCGCTTGGCCGCGAAAGTCAGCGCCTCGCGCTGCGCCGCGGGCACCTGCGCCGCCGCTGCGTCGCGCTCGGCGTCCGTAATGCGCAGTTTCGCGGCGTCGAGCTCCGGCCAGTCGAACTTGCGCGTATAGTCGACGACGGCAGCATCGCCGCGAGCACGCACGTCGGCCACGATCTCGGCGGCAATCTTGTCGACATTCTCGTCGGTGTCCCGGTTACGTCCGAGGAAGGCCGAAAACGCCTTCTCGAAACCAGGTGCCGCGGCGTCGAGCCTGAGCGGCCCCCTATCAAGCGGCACTGGCCACTCCGTTGGCGACTTCGCGGAAGCGGTCAATCCAATGGCCGACCCGTTCCGGGCGCGTCTTCAGCGCGGCGCGGTTCACGATGAAACGCGAGGTGACGTCGGCGATATGCTCGATCTCGACCAGCCCGTTTTCCTTGAGCGTCCGGCCGCTGTCGACAAGATCGACGATGCGATGGCTGAGGCCCAGAGACGGCGCAAGTTCCATCGCGCCGGAGAGCTTGACGCATTCGGCCTGTACGCCGCGCGCCGCGAAGTGTCGGCGCGTCACCTCGGGATACTTGGTGGCGATGCGGACATGGCTCCAGCGCCGCGGATCGTCCTTACCGGCCATCTCGACAGGCTCGGCGACGGCCAGGCGGCACCTGCCGATGCCGAGATCGATCGGCGCGTAGATTTCGGGATAGTCGAATTCCATCAGCACGTCGGCGCCCGCGATACCTAGATGAGCGGCGCCGAAGGCCACGAAGGTCGAAACGTCGAAAGAGCGGACACGAATGATGTCGAGATCGGGATGGTTGGTCGTGAAGCGCAGTTGGCGCGCGTCCGGATCGGCGAAGGCCGCCTCCGGCTGGATACCGGCGCGCGCAAATAACGGGGCCGCCTCCTTCAGGATGCGGCCCTTGGGCAACGCCAGGATCAGCTTCTCGTTCGCCTCGCTCGACACGTATCGCTCCAGTAACGAATGCCCGCCCCTGGCCGGGGCGGCCCTAGCTTTTGCGCAAAGGGCTATTCGACCGGATGGGCGGGCTTCCACGGGGTGGGCCAAGGCTCCCCGACATCTCCCAAATGACACGCGAGCCGGCCGATTTCCAGCCGGATGGCCCGCCCCGCGGCAAAGCGCAGGGTCACTGAATGGTCATTTTCTTGCGCGACGGCCAGCAGTTCCAGCATCCGGTCGGGCTCGCCGAGGGGGATCTCATGATGCCGTACCGCCGTCACCTCGTTGAAAACCAGGGCGGAATGGGTGCGGAAGTAGGCGGCGTCGACCGACGGATCGGCTTCCCAGCGGAAACGGTTCAGCAGGAGAACGAACCGCTTCTCTTCCTTGATGTAGGCGCAGTCGCGCACCGCCACGAGGGCGTCCTGGATCGCCGCCGAAATCACGGCGAGGTCCTCGCTGTCGACTGCCGAGAGCCTCAGTTTTCCGGACATGTCCCTCAGCCCTTCAGACGTTCGATGTCCGCCCCGCAGGCGCTGAGCTTCTCTTCCAGGCGCTCGTAGCCGCGATCGAGATGGTAGACACGATGCAGGGTCGTGTCGCCTTCTGCCGCCAGCGCGGCAATGGCGAGCGACACCGAGGCGCGCAGGTCGGTCGCCATCACCTCGGCGCCGCGCAGCTTCGGCACGCCGCGGACCAGAGCCGATTCGTGGTGGATGGTGACGTTGGCGCCCATGCGCGACAGTTCGGGCACGTGCATGAAGCGGCTCTCGAACACCGTCTCGGTGATCATCGAGGCGCCCTCGGCCCGTGTCATCAGCGCCATCATCTGCGCCTGCAGGTCGGTCGGGAAGCCGGGGAACGGCTCGGTCATGACGTCGACGCCATGCAGGGCACCGTTGGTCCGGTGCACGCGCAGGCCCCTCGGCGTCTGCTCGAGGGTGACGCCGGCCGACCGCAGGGTCTGCACGGCGCTCTCGATCAGGTCGAGGCGCCCGCCGATCAGCTCGACGTCGCCGGCCGTCATGGCTACGGCCATCGCATAGGTGCCCGTTTCGATCCGGTCGGAAATGACGCTGTGCGTGGCGTCCTTGAGTGCCGACACGCCCTCGATGGTGAGCGTCTCGGTGCCCGCGCCCGCGACCGGCACGCCCATGGCGATCAGGCATTCGGCGAGATCGGCAATCTCCGGCTCGCGCGCGGCGTTATCGAGGACGGTCGTGCCCTTGGCGAGGGCTGCCGCCATCATCAGGTTCTCGGTCGCGCCGACCGACACTTTCGGAAAGGTATAGCGCGCCCCTTTGAGGCCCTTCGGGGCCCGCGCGACCATGTAGCCGCCGTCGATATCGATCTCCGCCCCCATCGCCTTCAGCCCGGCAATGTGCAGATCGACCGGACGGGCACCGATGGCACAGCCGCCGGGCAGCGAGACCCTGGCCCGGCCTTCGCGGGCGAGCAGCGGCCCCAGCACCAGCACCGAGGCGCGCATCTTGCGCACGATGTCATAGGGCGCCGTGGTCGACGTGATCTTGCCGGCCTGCAGGGTGAGCGTCGTGCCATGGGCATGACCGTTCTCGCCGGGCGCCGCGTCGACGGTCACACCATGCTGCTGCAGCAGCTGGAGCATGGTCGAGATGTCGGCCAGCCGCGGCACATTGCGCAGGGTGAGCTTCCGGTCGGTCAGCAGCGCCGCCACCATCAGCGGCAGCGAGGCATTCTTGGAGCCGGAGATGCGGATCTCGCCCTTGAGCTGGCGACCACCTCTGATTCGGATACGGTCCATGGTCGTCTCCGCTCAGATCTTCGGCAGGGTGACGCCGCGCTGGCCCTGATACTTGCCGGCCTTGTCGCGGTAAGAGACGTCGCACGGTTCGTTGCCCTGCAGGAACAGGAACTGGCAGGCGCCCTCGTTGGCGTAGATCTTGGCGGGCAGCGGCGTGGTGTTGGAAAATTCCAGGGTCACGTGGCCCTCCCACTCCGGCTCAAGCGGGGTGACGTTCACGATGATGCCGCAACGCGCATAGGTCGACTTGCCGACGCAGATCACCAGCACATCACGGGGGATGCGAAAATACTCCACCGTCCGCGCCAGCGCGAAGGAGTTGGGCGGGATGATGCAGACATCGGTATTGCGATCGACGAAGGAGTTGGCCGCGAAGTTCTTGGGGTCCACCACCGCCGAGTCGACATTGGTGAAGATCTTGAAGTCGGTGCCGACCCGGGCGTCGTAGCCGTAGGAGGAAAGGCCGTAGGAGATTACGCCTTCGCGCTTCTGGGCGTCGACGAAGGGCTCGATCATGCCCTTTTCCAGCGCCATGCGGCGGATCCAGCGATCGGACAAAATGCTCATGGGGGGCGCTTCTAAACGAGGGAGGGGGGCGGCTCAACCAGTGGTCTTGGCGCCGGTCTGGGCGGTGTCGCCCGGTCGAACGCCGTCCGCCGGCGCATTGTCCCGGGTCTTCTGGGACCGGGCCTGCGCCTTGCGCCGCTTCAGGTTCTCGCGCAGGGCGGCTGCAAGCCGCTCGGCACGGTCATCGGTTTGCGGGCCGCCCTTCTGCGGGGCGGGTTTGGCGGGGGGCGTCATGGCCGGCAGGATACACCATCACGACGCCCCCTACTCCAGGAACGAATCCCGATTCAGTCCCCCGACGGTACCGCGGCCAGCCCGTCTTCTTCCTCCGGCTTCTTGTGGTGATCGGCAGCCAGCAAGACATAGACGGCCGGCACCACGAACAGGGTGAAGAGCGTGCCGATGGCAATACCTGTCGAGATCACCAGGCCCATCGAGAAGCGCGACACGGCACCGGCACCTGCCGCCATGACCAGCGGGATGACGCCCAGCACCATCGCCGCGGTGGTCATCAGGATCGGCCGCAGACGGATGCCGGCGGCGATTTCGACGGCCTCGCGCTTGGACTTGCCGGCCTGCTGCTGCTCGTTGGCGACCTCGACGATCAGGATGCCGTGCTTGCTGATCAGCCCCATCAGGGTGACGAGACCGACCTGGGTGTAGATGTTCAACGTCGCGCCCGGCACGTTCATGGTGCTGAGCACCATCAGGAAGAACAGTGCACCGGCGATCGACATCGGCACCGAGATCAGGATGATCATCGGGTCGCGGAAGCTCTCGAACAACGCCGCCAGCGACAGGTAGATGATGATCAGGGCGAAGGCGAACGTGACGATGAAACCGCCCGACTCCTGGATGTACTGCCGCGACAGCCCGCCATAGTCGACAGTGTAACCCTGCGGCAGGGTGCGCGCCGCCAGGTCCTTGAGATAGTCCATGGCTTCGGACTGCGACACACCCGGGAAGACCACGCCCTGGATGGTGGCGCTGTTGAGCTGCTGGAAGTGGTTATACGATTCGGGAATCGCCTTGGTCTGGATGGTGGCCACGGTCGACAACGGCACCGAGGTGCCGTCGGCCGCGGTGATATGATAGTCGAGCACCTGCGCGACCTGAGTGCGCGACAGGCGTTCCACCTGCGGGATGACCTTGTAGGAGCGGCCGTCCAGCGCGAAGTAGTTGACGTAGCCACCGCCCAGCATCGAGCCTAGCGCGCCACCGACATCGTTCATCTTGAGGCCGAGCTGCGAGGTCTTGTCGCGATCGATCACCACCGTGGCCAACGGCTGGTCGATCTTGAGATCGGTGCTCAGGAACATGAAGCGGCCGCTCTTCTGCGCTTCCGCCAGGAAGGTCTGGGCAACGTCGTTCAAGGCGGTAAAGGAGCCCGTGGACTTGATCACGAACTGTACCGGCAGGCCGGTGCTGCCCGGCAGCGGCGGCAGCTGGAAGGCCACGACCTGCGATCCTGCAATGGCACCCGTCTGCTGCTGGATGATCGGCTGCAGCTGGTTGGACGTCGTGGTTCGCTGGTCCCAGGGCTTCAGGGCCATGCCGGCGATCGACTGGCCGGGAATGTCGATCTGGAAGACGCTCTGCGTCTCGGGATGGCCCTTGAAGATGTCGTAGACCTGCCGCGAGTACATCAGGCGCTGGTCGATCGTCGCCGTCGGCGACGCCGTGGAGATCGTGAGCACGATTCCCATGTCCTCCTGCGGGGCGAGCTCGCTCTTGGTCGACGAATAGAGGAAGTAGATGCTGCCCAGCATGATGAAGGCGAAGGTCGCCGTCACCGGCACGTAGTTCAGGCTGCCGTGCAGCCACTTCACGTAGCGGCGATGGAACCAGTCGAAGGTGCGGTCGATCATGGCGATCAGCCGCGCCTCCCAGCCGCGATCGCCCGGCACATGCGGCTTCAGCATGCGCGAGCACATCATCGGCGTAAGCGTCAGCGCGACGATGGCTGACACGGTTACCGCACCGACGAGCGTGAAGGCGAACTCGGTGAACAACGCGCCGGTCAGGCCGCCCTGGAAGCCGATCGGTACATAGACGGCCACCAGCACCACCGTCATGGCGATGATCGGTCCGCCGAGTTCGCGCGCCGCCAGGATCGAAGCCGGGATCGGCTTCATCCCCGCTTCGAGATGGCGGTTGACGTTCTCGACCACGATGATGGCGTCGTCGACCACCAGGCCGATCGCCAGCACCAGGGCGAGCAGGGTGAGGAGATTGATGGAGAAGCCGAAGGCCAGCATCATCGCGAAGGTGCCGACCAGCGACAGGGGAATCGCGACCGTCGGGATGAAAACCGAACGCGGCGACCCCAGGAAGATGAAGACCACGACGGTTACGATCAGCAGCGCTTCGACGAGGGTATGGACGACCTCGTTGATCGAGCTGGTCACGAACTCGGTCGAATCGTAGACGATCTGGCCGACAAGCCCCTGCGGAAACTGCGACACGAGATCGGGGAAGATGGTGCGAACGCCCTTCGCCACATTGAGCAGGTTGGCCGAGGGTGCCACCTGGATGCCGATATAGACCGCCTTCTGACCGTCGAAGCTCACCGACGATTCGTAGTCGTCGGAGCCCAGCACCACATTGGCGACGTCGGAGAGCCGCACGATCGCGCCGCCCTGCTGCTTCAACACCAGATCCTTGAATCCCTTCAAGTCAATCAGGTTGGTCGAAGCGTTCAAGGTGATCTGGACCATCTGGCCCTTGGTCGCGCCGACGCCGGCGATGTAGTCGTTGCTGTTCAGCGCGTTGGCGACATCGACTGCGGTCAGGTTGTACGCCGCCAGCTTCTGTGGATCGAGCCAGGCGCGCAGCGCGAAGTTCTTGGCCCCCAGAATCTCGGCCGTCTGCACACCTTCGACAGCCTGCAGACGCGGCTGCACGACGCGCACCAGGTAGTCGGTGATCTGATTGGCCGCCAGCACGTCACTCTTGAAGCCGAGATACATGGCGTCGATGGTCTGGCCGACCTTCAGCGTCAGCACCGGCTGCAGCGTGCCGGGTGGCAGCTGGTTGATCACCGAGTTGATCTTGGCGCTGATTTCGGTCATCGCCCGGTTGCCGTCGTAGTTCAGGCGCAGGTTGATGGTGATGGTCGACAGGCCGCTGACGCTGGTCGACGTCATGTAGTCGATGCCGTTGGCCTGGGCGATCGCCTGCTCGAGCGGCGTGGTGATGAAACCCGCCATGATGTCCGGCGCGGCGCCGTAGTAGGTCGTCGTCACGGTGACGACGGCGTTCTGGGTCTGCGGGTACTGCAGCACCTGCATCGAGCCGAGCGACCTGATGCCGAGCACGAGGATCAGCAGGCTGACCACCGTCGCCAGCACCGGCCGACGGATGAAGATATCGGTAAAGCTCTTCATGATGGTCGCCTCTTACGGCTCGATCGAGCGCGGGGTCTTGACGTCGTCCTTTGGAACAACGTCGTTGTTGACGACGATGGGTGCGCCGTTGCGCAACTTCATCTGGCCGCTGCTGACGATCGTGTCGCCGTCCTTGACGCCCTTGAGGATCGCGACCTGATCGCCGCGCGTGGC
>JAIUOY010000106.1:0-9540 GCA_020160995.1 Pseudomonadota bacterium
AGGTCGTTGTGCTTGCCGCCGGCGCGGACGCACTTCTGCGAGGTCGCGGCGCGGCTGTAGTTCCGCGTCTCCAGCCCGGTGAAGACGTTCTTGAACTGCACCATGCCGGCGTTGGTGAACATCAGCGTCGGGTCGTTGCGCGGCACGAGCGGGCTCGAGTCCACGACCTCGTGGCCGTTTTTGCGGAAGTACTCTAGGAAAGTACGGCGGATTTCGCTGACGCTTTGCATGCGGGCCTTGTAGCGTGCGCCAGCCAGCCAAGTCCAGAACAGGGAACCTGCACATAATGGCCGCCGAGGCCCATTCTACCGCCACTCTCCGGCTCACCGTGGGCGATCTCCGGGTGGTCCATCCTGTCACCGTACCGAGCGGTTCCGTCCGCGCCTCGGCCGTCGTGCCGGCCCTGCAGGGGCTGGTGAATGCCGTGGTCGGCGCGGCCGAGACGAAGCTCGCCGAAACCGGGACGGAAATCTCCTGCCGCAAGGGCTGCGGCGCCTGCTGCCGCCAGCTCGTGCCGGTTTCGCGCACGGAGGCTGAACGCTTGCTGGGGGTGATCGAGGCGATGCCGGCGAAACGGCAGCGGGCGCTCAAGGAGCGGTTCGCAGCGGCGGCGGCGGCGATCAAGGCGGCGGGCCTCGACGCGGCGGCGGGCCGATCGGACCGCGATCTGTCCGTCGGCTATTTCGCGCTGGGCATCCCCTGCCCCTTCCTCGAAGAGGAAAGCTGCTCCATCCATCCCGAGCGGCCGCTGGTCTGCCGCGAATATCTCGTGACCTCGCCCGCCGAACTGTGCGCCGGCCCGCAGCAGGAGGGCGTGACCCCCGTGCCCGTCCCGAAGGTCTCGATGGCCGCCCGCAGCCTGCAGGACGAAAGCGAGAGCTGGTTTCCGCTGGCGATGCTGATGGACTGGGCGAAGACGCGGCCACGCAACGGCGTGAAGCGCACGGGGCCGGAATGGATACAGCGGTTTCTACGCCGCTTGAGCGCGTAGAAAACGCTGGCCCTCTGTCATCTCGCGCGGAGTAACCTCCGCGCTGGAGCGCAGCGAAGGATCTCATCGCCACTCGCCACTGGTGAGGCAATCGGCATGGGATCCTTCGCTACGCTCAGGATGACAAGTTAGTCAGGACGACAAGTTAGTCAGGATGACAAGCGGTAGCGCTTCGTCGTCACGCACCTCCTCATCCTGAGGAGCCGCACGAAGTGCGGCGTCTCGAAGGGTGGGCACGAGCACCTTGTCCGTTGCCACCCTTCGAGACGCATCGCTTCGCGATGCCCTCAGGGTGAGGGCTTCGCTTCGCTCAGGATGACAAGTTAGTCAGGATGACAATCGGTAGCGCTTCGTCGTCACGCACCTCCTCACCCTGAGGAGCCGCACGAAGTGCGGCGTCTCGAAGGGTGGGCACGAGCACCTTGTCCGTTGCCACCCTTCGAGACGCATCGCTTCGCGATGCCCTCAGGGTGAGGTCTTTGCCTGCAGCCTGTAGCGCAGCCACATCGTGCCGCCGTCCAGCACCTCGTGGCTCGCGAGCGTCATGCTTTCGATGGGCGCGGGGCCCAGATCGACGTCGCCGGAGTTGAAGACGACGGGCCCGCCCGTGCTGCCGTCGATCACCGGACAGATCACGAGGCTCAGTTCGTCGATCAGGCCGGCGCGCAGCAGCGCCCCGTTCGCCCCGCCTCCGCCTTCCAGCATGATCCGCTCGATGCCGAGTTCGCGCTTCAGCGTTTCGAGCGCGCCTGCAAGATCGATCTCGGTCTTGCCGGCGAAGATGTAGGACACGCCGTCGGCGCGCAGGCCCGCGAGATGCCGGTCGGGCACCGCTTCCGTCAGGATCACGAGGATGGGGTCGCCGCCGATGTCCTTGCGCGCCCATACGGCCTTGCCCTTGCCGTCGAGGAAGATGCCCCAGGCCTTGACCTCTTTGGGGTCACCCGGCGCAAACCAGTTCTCGCGCGGAAACACCTGGTCGGTCGGCGGATAGTGCGGCGCCGTGCCCTTGGCGAATTCCTGCGCCGTGACCCGGCCGCACAGCCACGAGCCGCCGCCCATCTGGTCGTGCAGCCGCTCGAACAGGTTGGGCACGACATTGGCCTTGGGCCGCCAGCGGCTTCCCCAGATGCGCCCGTCGACGCTGCAGACCATGTGGCAGAGAACATAGGGCGTCCGACGCGTCGTCACCGGCACTCTCCTGCGGTGTTACTTCCTCGCGACGACCGCCTGCCCCCCAATATCGGGAGCTGCGTCGCGACCTACGCCTGACGCAGCCCCGCGCGCAGCTGGTCCACGTTCGTCTGCGCCGCCACGATGCGGCTCATCAAGCTGACCCGCCGGAAGACCAGGTGGGGGTTCTTCGGCTCCGCATTCACCTTCGACGAGAGATCGTTGAGGTCGTTGCGCAGGTCGTTGAGAGCCTTTTCAAGCTCGGCGAGTTTCCTGTCGTCTCTGATCATGGGGCGGAACGATAACATGACGGCCGCCGGGCGGGAGATGCCTTTGGCCGGCGCGAAGCCATTGATACAAAAACATCTGCGCGGGGTATCCTGCACGCATGCAGACCGCTTCCCTAGTTTCCTGCCGGAAGTGCGGAGAGAAGTTCGGCATCGCGACGTCGACCGGGCAGCCTGTCGAGAAGCTGCCCGATCCGTTCGAGGCCGCGTGCCTGTTCTGCGGCCATCGCGACCGCTACGAGAAGGCGTCCGTCGAGACTGTTCCGGTTCGCTAGGCCGCGACCGTGAGGCCGGCGTCCGCGCCGCCCAGCGACCACTTGCGCCGGTAGTTATGGATCGTCTTGCCCTGCTGGCTCTTGATCAGCACGAACTCGTCGACGCGCCACGAGACCGGCGGCACCGGCTGGTCGACGAGAATGTTCTCGCGGTAGCGCAGCGTCACATGCGGATCGAACGTCCAGCCCCTCACCGTCGGCACGCCGGCAAGACGCAGCGCGATGTGCAACGTCTGCTGGAACGCCAGCAGCGCGTCGCAGGGCTTGTCGGCCGTCAACGCGATGTGCGTGCCGTGCCGGTTGATCGCACGATCGAACGACACGTCGAACGGCGAAAAGCCGATCGAGTCAGCGGCCGCGCAGGCATCGGCGACGTCGCCCTGCGCCGGATGGGTGCAGGGCCCGAGGGGAAACAGCGTGACGTGCAGGCGGTGGGCAATGGGAGCGGGTTGGGCTTCGAGCAGCCAATCCTCACACAGGCGGTCGAACAGTGTGACGGTACGCTGCTGCGCCTCTGCAGACAGACAGAGGCCAAAGAACCATAGGGGCATGTGCGCATTACGCATACGCTCTCTCCTTGTTCCGGAAAGACGGACAATATTTTCGGCGGGAAGTTTTTGCGGGGGTCGATACCCGCTTACGTCAGGCGAGCGGGAGATGCGCCAGATGACGGTGCGTCGTGCGGCCGATCAGACTGTGCACGAGCACGAACTTGCGCGCCGTCCACACGATCTCGTTGATCGGCTGCAACGGCACATGCTTCTCGTCGCGCAACAACGTCATGTGCGGCGTGAAGCCTTTGACGCCGACCGGACGGCGCAGGCCGGGAATCGTCAGCACCGCCCGCAGGCGCGCGTGCAGCATCTCGAGGCCGGCAATGCCCTCCTCGCCGCCCAGCACGAACGCGCCGTTGCGGAAGCTGACGGCGTGATCGAAGGCGATGCGGAACGACGGCATCTCGACATAGGCAGCGCGGCGTATGAGCTTGGCGATCAACTCGTTCGCCGGCGGCCAGAAGGCATCGCCGACATGCCACAGGGTGATGTGCAGATGTTGCGGCAGAATCGGCTTGCCGCCGAGCCCGTGCTCCTTGCGCAAGGTCTCGCCCAGGGTCGCGATGCGCACCGCCGTCGCGGGATCGGGCAGCACGGCAAAGAACAGGCGATCGGTCGGCCGTACAGCAGTCATCTGATCCCCCTACTTTGGCTTGATCCGCGGCATCTCAGACGGTGTCTGCGAGCGATGATTTGTTCATGCTATGTTCTCACATAGGGACGAATCAAGCAGATTCGAAAAAGGCCAATCAACAAGGACTAACGACTTTATCTTGTATCCACACGCTAGTTGCGGCCTAGCCTTTGTGTCTGGGGGTGAATTCGGCATCCTCTGCGTGACCTTTGGAGTCGGACTAAATGAAATTCACGCTCACCTATGATGGCGAATTGCGCTCGAACGCTGGCGTGAAGCAGAAATGGGAAATCCGCAAACAGTTCCATCCTCAACTCGCCGAGCTATGGCAGATTGATCGGTCACTCCAAAAAGTTTGGGCTGAACGAAACTGGCCTCAAGGTGGCGTTCTCTATACGGAGATGCATCATAGCGAGGAGATACCGCAGCAAGATCTTCTCAGTGACCACAAGTATATCGATTTGTGCGCCCCAATTGAAAAAGGTGGGCGCAAATTCATCCCGATTGTGCGGGAAAGTTTTCTTCTGAATTGCGGATTGAAAATTCTCTTTCTACGCAAAGAACCGCCGGGCCGCGTATACCAGGGCGGCGACATGGATAATCGCCTTAAAACACTCTTCGATTCATTGGCGGTGCCAGCTCATGCGGAGCATGTACTGCCTGATCAGGATGCTCCCGATCCGATGTACACCCTTCTCGAAGATGACGCGGCGATTACAAGGGTTGAGATCGAGACGCATCGGCTCTTGTCTCGTCCCGGGGGTAATGCTCACGACGTCCGACTTATCATCGAAGTTGATGTGCGAGTGGCCCAGCCTCGCTACTACAATCAGGCGTTCCTAGGCGGTTGACCTTCTCGACTAACTACTCGCTGCGCTTTGATTTCAGATGTCGCAGAAACGGAGCATTCGCAACGTTGCATTGGCGACTCTGATTGCGGACTGCCCCTCGGCATCAGCAACTTCATAAGAACCTCAATTTGACATCCAGCTTCCGCGGATTCTGGTTTGAGGAAGTGGGCCTTGTGTGCCGTAGGCTAATTTCTTGTCGCACTCCATACATATACGGACCTGGCGTCTTGAGTGTGTTTCGTGAGTGCCCTGAAGTATGCGCACCTTGCGATTCGCGTAACAATTAGGACAGGCATGATGAAGTGGCTCGCCTGCCGCCATTTCTGGTTTCAAGACGTAAACAATAACGCCGGGATCAAATTGCTGAGGAAGATAACGTTTTTTCTCGGCCTCCCAATCTTCAAAGGCCATCACATTCTTTTCTAGTTCGCTTATTCGCTGCAAGGCAGCCAATTGGGCCTCGCGCGCACCGAGTATTTTTTCTTTCAGTTCCACAACTGCTCTATCGAGAGCAGCTCCCGCACCGATGCTTTTCAAAGCCTCCAGTTCACTTTGCAGTCCACTGAAAGTGCTCGCGATACTCTCAACCGAAAGTATGGCCATCTTTTCCCCTCGATATCCGATGCTACCTAGGATAGCGAAAAGGACAGCAGAGAGTCCTCAGTCAGTGACTGTCTATTTCAAGTCATCCACAAGAAGTCGAAGAAAGTACTTCGACTTCATCACGCTAAGGCTGTTCGACGCCTCATTTAGGCAAAGCGTCACGCCAACTTTGCGTAAAGGTAGGTCTCCTGTTGCGCCGGATCGGCGGCCGGCGCGCCGTAGATCTCCCAGTTGAGGCCGGCGAGCGCCAACTTTTCCGCAGCACACCAGTCGAAGAGCGTCTGCCAGGCGCCGCCCAGCCCCTCGAAGCCGCCCTTCAGCACGAAGTGCGCGGCGCGACCGGCCGGCAGCTCCGACGCCACGACGTCGCCGTGCGCGGCGAAGCTCCTGGCCACGATGGTGCCCGGCTCCATCGGCAGCACGCCGTCGACCGGCGGCCGCCAGCGCGTGCAGGTGAGCCCGAGCGGACCGACATCGAGCTTGGGCAGGGCCTCGTCGATCTTGGCGCGCGCCGACTGATGCGCCTGCATCAGCCCGGTCATCGGCGCCTCGACCTTCACCACGGCCGTGAGCTGCCGCTCGACCGTCACGATGCTGCACCCGGCTGCCATGCGACCCCCGTATGTAACCGATCGGTTAACTATCGGACGGCACGCCGCCCCCTGTCAACCGCTCGGGACGATGGCAGGCCTGACCGCCGGACCTCTATCCGGCAGCGGAGTCGTATTCGCTCTGTCGTGAAACTTAGGCGCCAATAACGGCGCGGGCCTTAGCTCGAACCTCGGCAAGTTCGGCATCGGCGGCACGCCCTTTGCGGATCGCTCCCCGGGCACGCCAGTCCAGGTTCTTGACCTGATCGGCCAGGGCGACAGCTGGTGGGCGGCCCGAAATCGCCACTTCGAACGGATACCCCTTGATCCTGGTCGTCAAGGGACAACAGACCATGAGACCAGTCTTCCCATTATACGACGCCGGACTCAACACCAAGGCCGGCCTGTGACCTGCTTGTTCGTGACCTGCTTGCGGATCGAACTGCAACCAGACGATATCCCCGGCATCGGGTACATACCGCCGTGTCGGCTTCAAAGGAGTTCTTTCCCAACGGGCTCGCCGAAGTCCGTCTCGTCGTGGAGGTTATCCGGTGTGACGCCCGCAAGCAGCTGATCGAGATCGTAACGATCCGGGCGGACGGCTTGAATGATCAGGCGCCCCTCCTCCTCGCGTACCTCGACCTGATCGTCGACGCTGATGTCGGCAGCTTTCATCAGCGCCGCCGGGATACGAAGGGAGGCGCTGTTGCCCCACTTCCTCACTGTAATGCGCATCGGACGCCCCGTATCTACATTGTAGATACATCTGGCCATCCAATGCGATCCTGTCAAGGACCCGAGATAGGCTCTTACTTGACGGTGATCTCGGCGCTGCCAAGGCCCTTGAATTCGGACTTGGCTTTTCCGGGGCCCGGCAGGAACTGCGGCGGGTGGACCGAGCCGGTGAGGACCGTTTCGCCGGCCTTCAGCATCTTGCCGTTGGCGATCAGGCGGTTGGCCAGCCAGGCGAGCGAGATCAGCGCGCCACCCATCACGTTGGCGCCGGGGCCGGCGCCCAGCTCCTTGCCCTCGTGCTCCGAGCGGCCCTGCACGGTGGCGAAGTCGAGGCCCTGCCAGTCCTTGATCTCGGTGCCGACGATGCAGGCAGCCTGCAGCACGTCGTCGGCGATGCGGCCCGGGCCGCCCAGCTTGCCGACGTCGCCGTAGCGGTTCTCGACCACTTCCATGCCGCAGTAGAGGTTGGCGACGTGCGCCTTGATCGTCTCGGCCGTGTACGGCGCGCTGCCCGCGGGCGCGTCCTTGGCGATGCGCGCCACCATCTCGCATTCGATGCCGGCCTTCAGCGGCCAGCCCTTCTCGAACACTTCGCCGCTCGGGCGGATGCCGGCTTCGTAGATGCCGGCGAAGGCCGGGCCGGAGAGCTTCAGCGGCTCGTACTGCGCGGGCACGGCGAAGGCGACCTTCCAGCCGGCGCGCTTGCCCCAGCCGATCGCTTCCAGCCGGTCCTGCACGGCGAACTGCACCTTGTAGGCGTCCTGCTCCGACAGACCTGCGGTCGCGTCGGCGAGCCAATCCATCGTCGACTTGGAGCGCCGGCCTTCGGCAATACGGTCGGCGAGTGCGGCGATTTCCTTGGCGTCCACGGCGTCGTCTCCTCTATCGGCGTTATCGGACTTCGCGCCCTTGTACTTCGCCGGGGAGGAAGATCAAAGCGGTAGCCGTTCGCGGGGCGAACGGGAGAGAGCGGCCGTGGCATTCTCCAAGCCCGCGTGCAAATATATCAGCATGGCGACTTGGCAAGAATGTGCGGAAATCGCTATCGGGACTCTCTTGATTGCCAGCGGCGCGCTCGCCGTTGTTTGGGCGTTGGTTGCGATCATAAAAGCCTATCGCGCGGCTGCGCCGCTACGCGAAGCTTCTCGGCCCACAAAGCGCATCGATCATTCTCAGCATACTGACGAATACCGCGCGCAAGTAGAAGCCCATTGGGAGAAAGTGCGGAAACAAGCTCGCGGATACGCAGAGGACGTCAATCTGCTAATCAATCCGCTGCGCAGAGACACTATTGAGTATGTAAAGGAATCTGCAAACTGGGGCCGGCTTGGTGTCCAGTATGCGCTCATCGGCAATGGTGCAGCGTTGACTGCATTGCCCTATCTCCTCGGCCTCGCCAAAACTTCCCCAGCGACTGTGCTAACGATTCTCGATGCGAGATGGTCAGCTTGGTGGTTTACCGGCGGACTAATGGCCGCTGCATTGACTTGTGCCATCGCCTATATCGACTTTCAGATCCATGCAGGCGTCAATTGGTCGTCCATAGATTTGGACTACAAGCTCGCAATGCAACGTCATCATGACATCGAAGTTGACAGTGGCGAGTATGCGCTTCGGCAAGAGATTCAGAATCAGTTGAGAGCAACAAACGTTGTTACAAGTTTGGCAGGCATTTGGCTTGCAATCCTAGCATGGGTAGCTCTATCGCGAGGCGCCATCCGACTAATAAATTCACTTCAGGTATAACGCTCGCCGAGTGAGACCAAGACGCAAAGCTACCGATTGAAGTCCGATGGTCGACTAAAGCAACAGCAACGTCTCGTGAAAACGCTTCTCCAGCGCGAGTTTCTTCGATCGTCTCAAGAGCGAGGCGAAGCTGATTTAGCTCTCATGTAATGGACTACCTGTCTACCCAATAGGCCAGCAAGCATAGAGGCCAACGAACAAGGGCCCCGCGGAAGCGGGGCCCTTTGCCGTGATACCGGAGGCGAAGGCTACTTACGCCGCTTTCGCAGCGTGGTAGTTGGCGTAGAAGCTCTGGCCCTTGGCGGCCATGTCGCGCAGCAGCTTCGGCACCTCGAACTGCGGGCCGTACTTCTTGGCGAGCGCGTCGCACTCGGCCACGAAGGTCTTGATGCCCACCTGGTCGATCAGGCTGATCGCCCCGCCGGTCTGCGGCGCGAAGCCCAGGCCCATGATCGAGCCGACGTCGCCGTCCTGCGGGTTGGTCAGCACGTTGCTCTCGAGGCAGCGCGCGGTGTCGACCGCCTGCACGTACAGAAGACGCTTCTTGATCTCGTCTTCCTTGGCGCGCTTGTCCTCGCCCTCGCCGTAGAGCAGCTTCGGGTCGGCCGGGAAATGCTTCGCCAGCTCCGGCCACAGGCGCTTCTTGCCGTCGGCCGGATAGTCGTAGAAGCCCTTGCCGTTCTTGCGGCCGAAGCGCTCCAGCTTCTTCACCATCAGCTCGAGAATGTCCTCGGTGCCGCTGCCCTCGTACTTCTGGCCGGCCGCCTCGGCATCGCGCCGCGTCTGGTCCATGATCTTCCATGAGAGATCGATGGCCACCTCGTCGTTCAGCGACAGCGGGCCCACCGGCATGCCGGCGTAGCGCGCGCAGTTCTCGATCATCGCCGCCGGCACGCCTTCCTTCAGGAGGCGATGGCCTTCGCTGATGAAGGCGCCGCAGACGCGGGAGGTGAAGAAGCCGCGGCTGTCGTTCACCACGATCGGCGTCTTGCGGATCTTCTGTACGAAGTCCATCGACCGCGCCAAGGTCTCGGGCGAGGTCTTCTTGCCGACGATGATCTCGACCAGCGGCATCTTCTCGACCGGCGAGAAGAAGTGCAG
>JAIUOY010000011.1:0-2644 GCA_020160995.1 Pseudomonadota bacterium
GGATGACGTCCTCGTCCAGGCCCGGCGGCAGCGAGTCGGACTCGATGTCGGTGACGAAGCCGGCGTCGTAGCGACGGCCGAGCTGTTCGTGGATCGCCTCGTTCTGGCGCGGCGGGTCAACGGGGCGTTCGGCGATGTCGGTGGCCATCGGGCTGCCTACTGTCTTCAATGCGGGCTGCATGGCGGTCAGGAACCGCCGTGGGCGCCGGACAGGCGTGCGGGGATGCGCCTGGCCGGCGAGGGCGAAGGGAGGGTCGGGGTGTCCTCGAGCATCTGCGCGAGGCTGATGCCGCGCAGGGCGTCGGCAACCACGTCGTTGATGCGGCGCCAGTTGGCGCGCACGCCGCACTGTGGCGACAGGCCGCAGTCGCCGTGGTCGAGGCTGCACTCGGTCATCGCCAGCGGGCCTTCCATCGCCTCGACGATCTCGACCAGGCTGATCCGCGCCGCCGGACGCGCCAGCCGGTAGCCGCCGTGCACGCCGCGGAAGCCCTCGACCAGGCCGGCCTGGGCCAGCGGCTTGAGCAGCTTGCTGACGGTGGGCACTTCCAGCCCGGCATGTTCGGCCAGGTCGCTGGCGCTCAGCACCGCGCCGGGCCGCGCGGCGAGCACGGTCAGGACGACGGTGGCGTAGTCGGTCAGCTTGGTGACGCGGAGCATGGATGCGAATGACTCTCGTCAAATTGGACCAAAATTGTACTCTTTCGGGCCGGCCCGCTCAATGGCCGGGTTCAGCGCCCGGACACGGATGACGTCTGTCACCCGCGATGGCTGATATCCGCGACTGCCGGGGTTGCGGCGGGTTGCCGATCATGGCCACGTCCAATCGCGGACGACGGACCACCCAGGGAGAAGCGAACATGATCGGTATGCACGCACACGCATCGGCGCAGACATCCGGGCTGGTGAAGGCCGCCTTGATCGCCGGCGGTGTCTTCCTGCTGTGGCGGACGGCGCGGGGACTGCGCAGCCTCGGCTGGACCGCGTTCGGTCTGGGGATGGTGGCGTACTGGACCGGGTTCTGGTCGTTCTGACCACGCAAACCGCAGGCAGGGCGGGGGACGCGCAGGGGCGCGTCTCCGGCCATGCGACAATCGCGAGCCCGCAGCCGACCTTGCCCACGATGCCGAAGAAGAAAAAGAAGATCGAAGCCCGCCTCTCGCCGATCCACGGCAACGGCGTGTTCGCCACCGAGACCATCAAGAAGGGCGAACGCATCATCCGCTACAAGGGCAAGCTGCGCAGCCACGCCGAGGTCGACGAGGAATACGGCGACGACGACGAGGACGGCCATACCTTCCTGTTCACCCTCAACGACGACTATGTGGTCGATGGCAACGTCGATGGCAACGTCGCGCGCTGGATCAACCACAGCTGCGATCCGAACTGCGAGTCGGAGATCGAGGAAGACGCGAAGGACCGCCGGCGCAAGGACAAGGTGTTCATCCACGCCCTGCGCACCATCCAGCCGGGCGAGGAACTCACCTACAACTACGGCATCACCCTCGACGAACCGCATACGGCCAAGCTGAAGAAGCTGTGGGCCTGCCGCTGCGGCAGCAGCAAGTGCACCGGCACGATGCTGCAGCCCAAGAAGGGCCGCTGATCCCGCTGCGCGCCCTCCCCGGGCACGGATGCGGCCGGAGGCCCGAGGGTTGAAATGACCGAAGGCAGGTGCGAGCCGGGCCTGCCGCCGCTAGCGTGCGCGCACCGGACCCTCATCGCCTGCCATGACCGCCTTCCGTTTCGCCAGCCTGACCGCGCTGGCCCTGTGCTGCAGCCTCGCCCACGCCATCGAGATCGACGGCCGCATCGATCCTGTCGAATGGCAGGATGCGCACCACGTCACCGACTTCCGCAAGACCCAGCCGCTGACGCGCGAGCCCGGCTCGCTGCCCACCCAGGCGTGGATACTGGCCACGCCGGACGGCCTGGCGGTCGCGGTCAGGAGCGAACAGCCGCCGGGAGTGCCGCGGACGCGGCAGAAGGTGCAGCGCGATTTCGACGAGCAGGTCGACCGCATCAACGTGATGGTCGACTTCAACGCCGACGCGCGCCAGGCCTACAATTTCGAGATCAGCTCGACCGGCGGCATCGGCGACGGCATCGTCACCGACGAGAACCAGTTCAACGACGACTGGGACGGACAGTGGCGGCATGCCGTGTCCGAGGACGAGCAGGGCTGGTCGGTGGAGATCCTGATCCCCTGGCATGTCGCCACCATGCGCGACGGCGTCGAAGGCAAGCGGCAGGTCAGGCTCTACATCAGCCGCGTGCTCGCGCATACCGGCGAGCGCATGGCCTGGCCTGCGGCGAGCTACGAGCGCGCCCGCTTCATGTCCGACTTCGCGCCGCTCGAGGTGCCGGCCTACGACCAGTCGCTGCTCGCGATCACGCCCTACGTTTCCGGCCTGTACGACAACGTCCGCGGGCGCGGCGAAGGCAACGCCGGCGCCGACCTGTTCTGGAAGCCGAACGGCCGCTTCCAGCTGTCGGCCACGGTCAATCCCGATTTCGGGCAGGTGGAGAGCGACGAGCTGGTGGTGAACTTCAGCGCCACCGAAACGTTCGTCAGCGACAAGCGCCCGTTCTTCACCGAGAACCAGGGCATCTTCGAATACACCACGCCGTCGGACTTCAGCCA
>JAIUOY010000107.1:0-37531 GCA_020160995.1 Pseudomonadota bacterium
GGCTTCACCAGCCGGGCCGCCGCGTCGAGGATCGCCGCCTGCTTGGGCAGAAGTTCTTCGAGGTCCTGCGGTCGCAGAGTCCAGCGCCCATCGGGATTGCGCCGCCACGTGCCCGTTCCGGTGCAGGGCGCATCGACCAGCACGCGGTCGAAGGCGCCGCTCTGGCGCTTCAGCCATTTGCGATTGTCGGCATCGATGGCGCGGCGCTCGACATTGTGCGCGCCGGCCCGACGCAGGCGCTGCGCCGAACGGTCGAGCCGCGTCTCCAGCACGTCCATGGCGACGACGCGGCCCTTGTTGTTCATGCCGGCCGCCATGGCCAGCGTCTTGCCGCCGGCACCGGCACAATAGTCGGCGATCTGCATGCCGGGCTGGGCATCGACCAGCGCCGCGACGAGCTGCGAGCCCTCGTCCTGGATTTCGACCAGGCCGTTCTGGAAGGCATTGCCTGCGACGACGGAGAGGCGCTTGCGCAGGCGCAGGCCGTTGGCCGCATAGCGCATCGGCTCGGTATCGATACCTTCGCGCGCCAGGGCCTCGCGCGCTTCCTCGACCGTCGCCTTGAGGCGGTTGACGCGCAGGTCGACGGGCGGCGGCGTTTCGAGAGCGGCGACTTCGCGGCCCCAGGCATCGCCATAGGCCTCCTTGAGATGCGGCGCCACCCACTCCTGCACGTTGAGCCGCACCCAGTCGGGCTGCTCGGGATGAGGCAGCGAATGGCCCTCCATCTGACGCAGCGCGCGATACTCGGCCTCGTCGAGCATCGAGGGCCGGTAGCGGCCGCCGTCGAAGATCGCTTCGAGGTCGCGCATGCCCATGCCGTCAACCAGCATCAGGTCGGCCGCGACGATGGCGCGGCCACCCCGATCGGGATGGCGGGTACGCTCAAGCCACCAGGTGAGCTGGCCGTAGCGGCGCAGGATCCCCCACGCGCGTTCGGACACGGCACGCCGGTCGCCGCCGCCGATGAAGCGGCGCGCACGGAAGAAAGCATTGGCGACGAGATCGGCCGGCCGCTCGGATCGGCTGACGATTTCGTCCAGGAGTTCTATGGTGGCGGCAACCCGCGCGCCTGGTGTCACGTCCGTTTTTCCTTTCAAAGCATGCCGCTACGATGAATACGCCCGACGCGCAACGTCCCCGCCCGCCGCAGCCGGGTCCACCCTCGACGCCAAGGGCCCGTTCCAGCCTTCCGGGCCGGATCACGATGGTCCTGGTGGCAATCCTGGTGGGCTTTGCCCTGCTCGAACTGGGCCTGCGGGCCTGGTCCTGGGATTATCTCTTCTCCTGGTCGAACTTCGTGCTCGATGCACGCACGGTCCTGGCCGGGCGCGACTCCAACCGCTACATCCACGACGACCGGCTGGGTTACCTGCCCCGCGCGGGCTATGCCGCACCGGGCATCACCATCGAAGCCAGCGGTCTGCGCAGCACCGGCGCACCACCAGCCGGCAGTCCGGCGCCGATCCTCGCCGTGGGTGATTCGTTCACCTTTGGTGACGAGGTGAACGACGCCGAGACCTGGCCTTCGCAACTCCAGCGCCTCACCGGCCGCCCGGTCCTCAATGCCGGCGTGAGCGGCTACGGCTTCGACCAGATCGTGCTCAGGGCGGAAGCGCTGGCGCCCTTCTACCGGCCGGAAGCCGTGATCGTGGCCTTCATCGCCGACGATATCCGCCGCACCGAAATGCGTCGCCTGTGGAGCGCCGACAAACCCTACTTCGATCTCGACGGCAACTCGGCCACCTTGCGCAACGTGCCGGTGCCGCCGCGCGCCGATCCCCGGACCACGCTCACCTTCTGGCAGCGGACCCTGGGTTATTCGTTGCTGTTCGACTTCGTACTGCGCCGCCTCGACCTGCTGCACAACTGGTTCGGCGACCATGTCCGCGTGCATCCTGCCGGCACCGGCGAGCGCATCGCCTGCGCGCTGACACAGCGGCTGGCCGATCTCCAGAAGACGAATGGCGTGCCGGTGTTGCTGGTCGCGGAGTACGACCCCGTCGTCTGGGACAACCCCGCCTTCGCCGCCGAGCAGCGCCGGCTCACCTCGGGTCTGCTGGCCTGTGCGCGTAAAAACGGGTTGGCGACGCTCGACAGCTACGACGCGATGGCGGCGACGCCCAACCCGCGCCAGCTCTATGTGCTGTGGCACATGAACGAGGCCGGCAACGCCCTGATCGCCCAGGCGATCAGGAACGCGCTCGACAAAATCTCAGGTCACATGCCGCCGCGGTAGTTCGGCGCCTCGCGCATGATCTCGACATCGTGCACGTGGCTCTCGCGCAGGCCGGAGCCGGTGATGCGCAGGAACTGGCAGTTCTTCTGCATGTCCTTGATGGTGCCGTTGCCGGTGTAGCCCATTGCGGCGCGCAGGCCGCCGACGAGCTGGTGCAGAATGTTGCCCACGGCGCCCTTGTAGGGCACGCGGCCCTCGATACCTTCGGGCACCAGCTTCAAGGTGCTCTGCACTTCCTGCTGGAAGTAGCGGTCGGCCGAGCCGCGCGCCATCGCGCCAATCGACCCCATGCCGCGGTACGACTTGTAGGAGCGGCCCTGGTAGAGGATCACCTCGCCCGGCGCCTCGTCGGTGCCGGCCAGCAGCGAGCCGAGCATGGCGCAGTCGGCACCGGCGGCGATCGCCTTGGCGAGGTCGCCGGAGTACTTGATACCGCCATCGCCAATCGCAGGAACGCCCGCCGCGTGGCAGGCCTCGGCCGCCTCCATGATGGCGGTGAGCTGCGGCACGCCGACGCCGGCCACCATACGTGTCGTGCAGATCGAGCCCGGCCCGATGCCAATCTTGACAGCGTCAGCACCGGCGTCGATCAGCGCCTGCGCACCTTCGCGGGTGGCGACGTTGCCGGCCATGATCTGGGTGTAGTTGCTCAGCTTCTTCACCCGGGTCACGGCATCGAGCACGCCGCGCGAATGGCCGTGCGCGGTGTCGACCACGATCACGTCGACCTCGGCGTCGATCAGGAGCTGGGCGCGGCGCAGCCCGTCCTCGCCCACGCCGGTCGCCGCGGCGGTGCGCAGGCGCCCCTTCTCGTCCTTGCTGGCGCCGGGAAACTTGTTGGCCTTCTCGATGTCCTTGACCGTGATCAGACCGATGCAGCGATAGGCATCGTCCACCACCAGGAGCTTCTCGATCCGGTACTGGTGCAGCAGGCGCTTGGCCTCTTCCCTGGTGGCCCCCTCGCGGACAGTGACCAGCTTGTCCTTGGTCATCAGCGCATGGACCGGCGTGTTGCTGTCGGTCGCAAAGCGCACGTCGCGGTTGGTCAGGATGCCCACCAGCTTGCCGTTGCCGCGCTCGACCACGGGAATGCCCGAGATCTGATGGGTTTCCATCAACGCCAAGGCGTCGGCCAGCTTCTGCTCGGGGTGGATGGTGACCGGGTTGACCACCATCCCGCTTTCGAACTTCTTGACCTTGCGCACCTCGTTGGCCTGCGCCTCGGCGTCGAGGTTCTTGTGGATGACGCCGATGCCGCCGGCCTGCGCCATCGCAATCGCCATGGCAGCCTCGGTAACCGTATCCATGGCCGAGGACATCAAGGGGATGTTGAGTTCGATGGTCCGGGTGAGACGCGTCCGCGTATCGGTCTGGCCGGGCAAGACTGCCGAGGCGGCGGGCTTCAGGAGGACGTCATCGAAGGTGAGCGCTTCCTGAATCTGCATGCCAACCTCCAAATGGAGAAAAGAAAACGGCGGCCCTCGGGAGAGGGCCGCCGGGTTGGCGAGCCTTTATACACACTGCCGCGCCCAAGCCAAGTCCGGCAGCGCGGGTCCGTTATGCACAGGAACCCCTACACCGGACCGGCCTATTGGTCGCCGGCGGGCCGCTCGACGTCGGGCGCGTTGCTGCAATCGAAGGTGATCCTGCGCGGCGCCACGGCGAAAGGAGCTTGCGCCACGCCCATCTCGGCCGCTTGTTTTGGCCATTCGCCCAGCGCCAGCTTCTTTTCAATAAGGGGCACCAGCTGCAAGAATACGATCCAGGCTCTGAGCTTCACACCGGCCGGCGTGTTGTGGAAGGCGTCGCTGAACAGCTCCGGATCGTGCGGCATCCAGCCCGCGACGTCGATGAACGGCAGCTTGTGCTCGGCAGCATACTTCTCGAACACGAGGTTCTCGAACTTCGTCATCCGTTCGAGATCCCGGTAACGATACGGATACAGACGCACGTTCAGCCCCTCGACCAGCGGCTTGTGCCGGTTGGCATCGAGCTGGAGCCCGTCCTTGGCCAGCCAGGTGAACGACGAAACAGCAAGCTCGCCCCCCGCCTTGGTCACGTCCTCGCGAATCGAGTCGAGGTTGCGCAGGATCCCGCTGAGGTTGACCGGCAGGTCGCCCCGCGACAGGTCCGGATTCTTCTCGTCGACACCGGCAGGCCAGGTCAGCTGGTAGTCGGGCTTCGGCCATTCGCCGCCATCGGTGACCGCTTCCAGCCGCCGTGCCAGCGCCGAATGCTTGGCGGCCTCGCGCAACCAGCGCGCCAGCTTGCCGGCCGGCTGCGGCACGCCCTTGGGCACTTCCTTCACCACCGTGGAGAGATCGAGTTCGTTGCCGCCCTCGTAGTAGACGACGAGGTCCGGCCGGAGCGGTGCCACCTCGGTCTTCACGACGGCGGCGATATCGGCCGATTGCAGGCTCTCGCGGCCGGCATTCAGCACCTCGAAACGGACGTCGAGCTGCTTCGCCGCCGCCCAGCGGTTCAGCCAGTTCTGGATGTACTCGGGCCCCGAATAAGGATAGCCGTGCACCTCCGCCGTGGTCGACGCGCCCACGAAGACGATCCGGATGGTCTTGGGCTGACGCGCTGCCTGGACCGGCGGGCCGCGCCACCCCAGTTCGTTGGTGACGAGCCCTCGCGGTGTCGTGACGTTGGGCAGGAAACGGAACACCGGCCGCGCCTTGCCATCGGGCGGATCGTAGACCCAAAGCTGGCCCGGCGCGCCCTTGAGATACCAGTGCTTGCAGACGTCATCGCCCACGAAGACCGAGTTCCATGCCTTGAACATGTCCCAGTCTTCGAAGCGATGCTTGCCAGTCTTGGCGCCGCCCTTGGCGGTACCACTGACGATCGCCCTTTCGAGGTCGATCCATTCCTGTGGCGCCTTGGTGCGGTTGGGCAACGGCGGCGGATCGCTGGCGTAGAGTGTCGGAGTGGCACCGTCGGCCTTGGGGAGATTGCCGAGATGGTTGGCCGTCGTATCGGTGCCTTCGGTACCGCCCACGGGAGGCAGATCTGCCGCGAACCACGGAAGGCCGTCGATCATCCGCGTCGCCAGTTCGGCAAAAGCCACGCAGACCACGACCGACATCGCGGTCAGCAGCACACTACCCAGAAACTTCTTCATTGCTCACGCTCAGCACAAGCCATTGCAGCGGCCTTCTATACTGCGGCGACGGCCCCCGATCCTCGGGCAATCAGCCGCGGAAGCCCGTACCGACGACATACATTTCCGCTGAATCGGCCCGGCTTGCTTCGGGCTTCACGTGGCGGACCTTGGTGAAATCCTTCTTGAGCAGGTCGAGCAGCGTCCGCTCCGTACCGCCGCGCAGCACCTTGGCGACGAACGTGCCGCCGGGCTTCAGGATCTGCCGTGCGAAGTCATGGGCGGCTTCGGCCAGGCCCATGATGCGCATATGGTCGACCTGCGTTTCGCCCGTGGCGGCTGCGGCCATGTCGCTCAACACGACATCGGCCGGCCCGCCCAGCAGCGCCGTCAGCTCGGCCGGCGCATCGTCATCGTAAAAATCCTTGGCCAGCACCGTGGCGCCGGGGACGGGCTCGACCGGCGTGATATCGATGCCGACCACGACGCCGACCCCCTTCCCGCCCTTCGCCCCCGCCTTCACGCGCTCGACGGCGACCTGGGTCCAGCCACCGGGGGCGGCTCCGAGATCGACGACCCGGGCGCCGGGCTTCAGGAACCGGAACTGGTCGTCGAGCTGCAGCAGCTTGAAGGCTGCGCGCGAGCGATAGCCACGCTTCTTGGCTTCGGCGACATAGGGATCGTTAAGCTGGCGCTGCAGCCAGCGTTGCGAGGAGGTGGTGCGGCCGCGTGCCGTCTTCACGCGCACCGTGGCGCGCCGGCCGGTCGGCTTGCTCCCGGTGGGGCGGCCGCCGCTGGAATCACGGGCCATGCTCAGTTGTCCCGTCGGCAGAGAGGATCGGCCTCGCGATCGGCCTGGCGCATCAGGTCCATCAGAACGCCCTCGCGCAGGCCGCGATCGGCCACACGGACCGACGGCGTGGCCCACTGGCGGCACACCGCCTCGAGGATCGCCCCACCGGCCAGGGCCAGGTCGGCACGGTCGTCACCGATGCAGGGCAAATGGGTAAGCTCGTTCACCGACATCACAGAAAGCTCGTCACAAATCCGCAGGATGTGGTCACGACCGATCCGAGAGCCGTCGACCATGGTGCGGTTATAGCGCTTCAGGCCGAGGTGATGCGCGCTCACTGTCGTCACAGTGCCCGAGGCCCCGACCATCTGGACGTCGCCGCGGGCGATGGCAGGGCCGATCTGATGCTTGGCGCAGAATAAACGAAGGTCGGCGCGGATGCGCTCGACCATGTCGTCGTAGCAGGCGCGGCTCAGCGGCCGCTCGCGCGGCTGGCCGCGGGTGCAGGATTCGGTGAGGGTCACGACGCCCCACGGCACGGACGTCATGCCGATCAGCTCGGTCGCGACGCCCCCCTGCCGGTCGTTGCGCGGCTTCACATGGACCCAGCTCACTTCCGTCGATCCGCCGCCAATGTCGATCAGCAGGCCGAAAGGGACTGCGGGATCGAGCAGGTTTTCGCAGCTTGCGAGAGCCAACCGCGCTTCTTCGGCCGGCGCGATGACCTCGAAGCGCAGGCCGGTACGCTCCTTCACCATGCCCAGGAAATCCTCGCCGTTGCAGGCACGGCGGCAGGCTTCCGTGGCGATATGACGGGCGCGAGTCACGCTGTTGCGTTCGATCTTGGCCGCGCAAACACCCAGCGCATGCAATGTGCGCTCGATTGCATCGCCGCACAGTGTCCCGTTCAGCGCCACCCCCTCGCCCAGACGAACCGGGCGGGAATAGGCATCGATCACCTCGAAACCTTCGACCGATGCCCTTGCCACCAGAAGCCGGCAATTGTTGGTGCCGAGATCTATGGCGGCAAAAGTGTGCGCGAACCGACCGCTGTGCCAGCCTCCCTGTGGCTTGGAATCCCCGGCCATCAAAATCTCTTTCTTTGGCCGGATGGTAACTTATGAAACGCCCGGGAGCGAGCGCCGCTTGCCATTTCGGCCGGTCATCGCTAAATCGTGCGCCCGACCCGCCCGTCACCGGGCCGTTGGGGGATAGTTTAACGGTAGAACAACCGGCTCTGACCCGGTTAGTCTAGGTTCGAATCCTGGTCCCCCAGCCAATTTTCGCGCGCTCCTTCTGAAAATTTCGCGTTTTCGTCCCCCGAGTCCCATCGGGGCGCCTCGCCGTGGCCAACGCGCCGCTGCGTTCGTTAGCCCTCGCGCGAATGGGCCGCCCGGCCCAAGTTAGTGGGCCCTAGCCGCCCCTGTGACAGGAGACACCATGACCGCTCCGCGCCCGTCCAAGACGCATATCGGCAACCATGCCCTGAAGCCCGAGACCCTGATGCTGAGCTATGGCTACGATCCGGTCCTGTCTGAGGGTGCGGTGAAGCCGCCTGTCTTCCTGACCTCGACCTTCGTTTTCAGTTCGGCTGAAGAAGGCCGCGACTTCTTCGACTACGCTTCGGGACGCAAGCAGCCGCCAAAGGGCAGCTCGGCGGGACTCGTCTATTCCCGCTTCAACCACCCCAACAGCGAGATCGTCGAGGACAGGCTCGCGGTCTACGAAGGGGCGGAATCCTGCGTGCTGTTTTCCTCCGGCATGTCGGCGATCTCCACGACGATCCTCGCCTTCGCCCGTCCCGGCGACGTCATCCTGCATTCGCAACCGCTCTACGGCGGGACGGAGACGCTTCTGTCGCGGACAATGGCGGACTTCGGCATCCAGGCCGTCGGCTTCGTCGATGGCGTGGATGAGGCTGCCGTTCGCGCCGCCGCGCACGAGGCACGTGGCAAGGGGCGCATATCGGTCATCATGACCGAGACGCCGGCCAATCCGACCAACACGCTGGTCGACATCAAGCTCCTGCGCCAGATCGCCGACGAGATCGGCGCCGCCCAGGGCTTTCGGCCCGTTCTGGTCTGCGACAACACCCTGCTCGGTCCGGTGTTCCAGCGTCCCCTCGCCCACGGCGCCGACGTCTCGGTCTATTCGCTGACCAAGTATGTCGGTGGCCACTCCGATCTTATCGCCGGCGCTACCCTAGGCTCGAAGGCGATCATCGGGCCGATCAAGGCCTTGCGCGGCAGCCTGGGCACCCAGCTCGATCCGCATTCCTGCTGGATGCTGGGGCGCTCGCTGGAGACGCTCGGCCTCCGGATGGAGCGCGCCAACTCCAACGCCAGGCTCGTTGCCGAATATCTTCGCGACCATCCCAAGGTCGCCAAGGTCCACTACCTGGAGTTCCTGGAAAAGGGCTCGGCCGCACAGGCCGTCTTCGCCCGCCAATGCACAGGCGCGGGCTCCACCTTCTCATTCGATATCAAGGGGGGAGAGAAACAGGCCTTTGCCTTCCTCAATGCCCTGCAGATCTTCAAGCTGGCCGTCAGCCTCGGCGGCACCGAGTCGCTCGCCAGCCATCCCGCCGCCATGACCCATTCCGGCGTGCCGGCCGATGTGCGGGCCCGCATCGGCGTTCTGGATACGACGATACGTCTGTCGGTCGGCATCGAGCATCCCGACGACCTGATTGCCGATCTCACGCAGGCGCTGGCCGCGACGGCAAGCCCTAGATGAACCCTATCCAGCGCCCCGCCACCAGGACGGTCAACCACAGGGCTGCCGAGCAGCCGGCCATGACACGAACACTCGGGTGAACGGCGCCGCTCGCCAGGGCGTTCTGGTAATGCCGGCTGCGGTGCTGCAGCACGACATTCATCAACGCCAAAAGCAGAAAGACGATCTTCCAGAGAAAGGCCGGATTGCCGAGATATTCGACGGGCTTCACCGAGAAGAGCCAAAGGCCCGTGAGGATCGCCAAACCGACTCCGCTCGCTGCGACCCGCACGAGGAACGGGCCGATCGCGGCGAGCGGCACACTGCGGAAGAAGCCCAGCAGGCGCATGTCGAGCGGGAGAATGGCGCCCAGGATCAGCCCCACGCCGAGGATATGGGCGGCGTTCACCAGCAGATAGGCGACACCGGAGCGGTGCAACAGGACGGCGCCCGGCCAGGCGCCGATCCATTCCGCGAGCTGCATCGGCGAAACGGGACTCAGTTGGTGCGGATCCGTTCGGGATACATGTCGTAGTTCTTGCCGGCGATCGTGATGCGCACCGCCTTGAACTGCATCTTGGTCTTGTCGAGATGGCGGTTGCCGAGAACGACGATGGCGTCGCCCGGCTTGGCGGAGGCGGCCGTGAAGCCGGACCGCGCCGTCTGGTTGGGATTGCCGAGATCGATCTGCCAGAGGACGCCATCTGCCGCGACCATCTGCAAGGACGGATGCGGCGGCGCCATGGAAATGGACTGGATCTTCCCCTTCAACTCCGTCTGCTGTTCCTCGGCCCATGACCATCCATGATGGGCCATCGCCGGCACGCTCGCCCCCGCGACAGCACCTCCCAGGGCAAGCCACAGGAGCCGGCGCCGGTTCAGGCGATCGTCGATCATTGCCTCATGCATCGTGACCTCCGTAACGCACATGGAGGTCTATCGTCCTCCGGGTCGGACCTCCTGTCGAGGGTTTGCGCGTGTGCTCACCACGCAGCCTTCAGCACCTCGCGCAGAAGATCCCTCTCCTTCACGAACTCCTGCTTGGGATCGGCATTGAAGTTCGTCAGCGACGGTTCGAGAATCGCGTCGATGCTGGACTGCGGAACGTCGAGCGGCGCGAGATTGATCGGCATGCCGATCGAGGCGAACACCTTCTCCAGCTGGTCGGCTGCACGGGAGGGCGCATCGGCGACCGGGTCGCCTTCCTTCCAGACGCCGAGTGCTTTGGCGATCGCACACATCTCCTTTGGATCGCGACTGCCCAGCCGGCGCATGACCGTCGGCGTCAGTGCGCAATGCGCCGCACCCTGAGAGACATGGCCATGGAGATTGAACAGGCTCGACGCAAAGGCATAGACGACGCGGCTGACCCAATGCCGAACCGGCGCCCCGCCATCGTCGACCTCGCGATTCTGCAGGAAGGTCGCGAGGCAAAGATCGTTACGCGCCGCCACGTCCTGCGGATCGCCGAGACGCGGCAGGGCCCGGCTCATCAGCTCGAAGGCCTGCCGCCGGGCGAAGTCGGCCAGCGGCGCGGCCTGCACGTAGCCCATGTTCATGACCGCACGCCAATAGATCGCGCCGCCGCTGGCACACACCATCGAGGTCGGCGCCGTGAGCAGCGCGTCGTTGTCCCAGAACAGCGCCACCGGCCGCGTCTTGGGATCGAAGAACTCCATGCGGCGACCGAGCTTCTCCGACTTCACCGCCGAGCCGGCACGATTCTGCGCCGACGAGCCAACGGTGAGGACGTTGATGATCGGCAGCTTGGGCGCCATCAGCTTGGGGCTGATTGCGGGCCGTCCCGGCGGGTACTGCGTGATCAACTGCTCGACCGGCTGCTTCTCGGCCAGCAGGATGGCGACCACGCGTGTGCCCTGGAGCACGCTGCCGGCGCCAACGGCGATCAGGAGATCTGCCTCCGCCGCCCGCGCCTTGTCGGCGGCGGCAACCACGTCTTCGATGGGCGAGTCCTTGCCCATCTCGTCGTAGAGACCGGCGAACCGCTCGCCCAACAGCTCGCGAATATGGGCCACGAGCGGCGCGTTGCGCGATACCGACCGGCCGCAGACGACAAAAGCGCGCTTGGCACGGTGCCGCCCGACTTCGGCCGGCAGGCTCTCCAGCGCTCCCTGTCCGCTGTAGACGCGGACCGGATAGCTGACGACGCGGTAGTCCAGCGAGGACGCAACGGAACTGGTCATGACTGTCTTTCGGTGGTGACGCCCGCACTATTGGCTACGGCTTGTGCGGCGTCCACCGATTGGGCAGCAAGGCTTTCGAGGAGTGAGGTCTGCACACACGCGGTCTTGGCCAAGCCCGCTGCTGGATAGAATTTTCTTTCCAGCTTCCGGGCCGCTCGCTACCGTTCAGGCCAGGATCGGGGAACGCCTGAAGGACGCTGGTTTGCGGTTGCTCCATAGATGCAAGGATGAATCGCGGTTATTCGTCAAGGCACGGAGCCCATAGGCGTTCATGCCGGCCCCTCTCGGATTCCTCATTCTTTCGCATGCCGCTCCGGACCAGCTCGAGCGACTGGTCGCCACCCTGAACCGCCTCTACGACCACCCCGCCATCGCGATCCATCACGACTTTTCGCAGTCGACGGCCGATACGACCCGGTTCCCGGACAATGTCGGCTTCGTGCAGCCCAGCATCAAAACGAAGTGGTCCGACGTCGCCTGCATATACGCCGTACTGGCGGCATTGAAGCTGCTGTACCGGCGCGGCTCGCCGGAGTGGTTCACCCTCCTCAGCGCGGCCGACTATCCCGTAATGCCGAGCGATGACGTCATCTCGGAGTTGCGCGGAAGTCCCTTCGACCTCTATCTCGACTACCAGCTTGCCGAACTGAATCCGGCGCCGATCGAGAACCCGCCGCACAGCTGTATGGGCACCCATCCGGTGGCATGGCGGTGCATGGCGTACGACCGCTACATATCGAAAGAGTTCCGCTACCCTTCCCTCACCAAGCGCCTGACCTACACGCACCGGCAGATCATCATCCGCAACAGGCTCCTCCTCAGCCCCTTCCAACCCTTCTCACCGACCTGGCAGTGCTACGCCGGCGATTTCTGGTTCACGGGCAATGGCAAGGTCGCGGACATACTGATGACTGCAGCGGAGAAGCATCAGCGAACCTTCGATCACTTCAGGGGACGCTTGTGCCCCGAAGAAGCCGTGCAGCACACTATCCTCGCCAACCAGCCAGGGCTCAGGATCTGCAAGGACAACAAGCGGTATACGAACTGGCTGGGGCAGATTTCCCACCCTCGGACGATCGAGGCGGAAGACCTTCCCAGGATCGTCGAGCTCCGGTCGCATTTCGCCCGCAAGTTTTCCCCCGACGGATCGGCCGGAGTGATCGCCGAGATCGACCGCATGCTGGGACTCAAATGACCGAGCCGAAGGCTTCATGCCGATGAGCAGACAGCGGATTCTTGTCGTCGGGGCCGGCTTTGCAGGGGCGACCTATGCCCGCAACCTCGCCGAAGCGGGACACGCCGTCACCCTCCTGGACAAGCGCGATCACGTCGGCGGCAATGCCTACGACTTCGTCGATCAGAGCGGCACGCGCATCCATCGCTACGGACCGCATCTCTTCCACACCAACAACGAGGAGGTTGTCCGCTGGCTCGGTCGCTGGGGTGACTGGGTACGGTACGATCATCGCGTGCGGGCATTGCTGCCGTCGGGGTCGACCGCCCCGCTGCCGATCAACCGGCGTACTCTGGAGATCGTGTTCGATGTCGATCTTCCCGATGCCGATGCCGCGCGGTCCCTTCTGGCCCGTGTCTCGGAAAAGATCGAGCGCCCGGCGCATGCCGCCGACTACCTGAACAGCCAAATCGGCAAGGAACTGACGGACCTGTTCTTCCGCCCCTACACGAAGAAGATGTGGGCCCTCGATCTCGAAGAACTCGACGCCGGCGTCGTGAAGCGTTTGCCGCTCCGCTTCGACGACGAGGATCGTTACTTTCCCGACGACCGCTTCCAGCTCATGCCGCGCCATGGCTACACCGCGATCTTCGACCGACTTCTCGACCATCCCAATATCGAGATCGGACTTGGCCATGCTTTCAGCCGCGGCCTCGAACGGGACTACGATGCCGCCTTTCTCAGCGTGCCGATCGACGAATATTACTCGGAATGCTTCGGCCCTCTGCCCTATCGCTCCATCCGCTTCGAACACATCACAAAGGCGAAGCAGCCAGGGATGGGCTGGACCGTCACCAACTACACCGACAGCAGCCGCTGGACCCGCGAGACGGCCTGGCACCTGCTGCCGCATCACGACAATGGGCGCCCCATCGGCCCTCACACCCGCGAGGAGCCCTGCGACTACAGGGACAACAATTTCGAGCGCTACTATCCGGTCCGCACCAGCGATGGCCGTTTCCAGAAGGTCTACGAACAGTACGCAAAGCTTGCCGAGGAGACACCACAGATCACCTTCATCGGCCGTTGTGGACTGTACCAGTATCTGGACATGCACCAGGTCATCAATCAGTCGCTCCTGGGCGTTCGTCGGTGGCTGGCGACTCACAGCTGATTGCCGGTATCTCCGCTACGCCTTGAAGGGCCAGCAGGGCGACGTCCCCTGGTTCACTCCCCTCAAGGTGACGAAAGCCAGGTAGGCGAAACCGACGACGAAGATCGGGAACAAGGGCAACTGGTAGATATTGAAGCGAACACCGACGTTCGGAACGAGCCAGAGGCAGAAGAAGAACAGGAGTTCGAGCGGATAGATTCGCGATGTCATCCGACGACGGAAGATCGCAACCACCGCCGGCATCAGCAGCAGCATGTCGTAGTTGACTCAGCAGCAGCATGTCGTAGTTGACCAGGTATGGCGTCAGCAGCAGCGTGCCGGCGGCGAGAACGGCCGTCCGCTCGTCGCTGTGGGGATAGCGCCTGAAGCCGAACCAGACCAACGCGCACCCGGCGAGCGCTCCCACGACGTGCAGCAGGCCAGCGATGTCCGGCGCAACGCCGAGGATCCGTGCAGCCGCCAGGATGGTCGTCATGTAGATCGACACGTCCCTGAACATCATGTTGACGATCTCGGGCGAAGACGCCTCGCGCGCCATCTCGAAGAAGCGAATCCAGAAATCGAAGCCGAAAACCAGCAGGCTGAGCAGGGCCAGCACGAGCGCGGTACCGATCGTGGAGACAAGCGCCCTCCAGTGACGCCCCGCGACCAGAGCTACCGGGACGAGAATCCAGAGCTGCGGCTTGTATGAGAGAATGCCCAGCAAGATTCCGGCGGCGACCGGGGATCGCGTCAGCAGGCCCATGCCGCCGTAGAAGAGCCCAATCGTCAGGAAGGTGTTCTGCCCCGAGATCATCGTCCAGAGCGCAGCTGGAGAGGTGATCACGGCCAACCATCCGTAGAGGTCCGAGCGCCCAATCAACACGTACGAAATGGCAACCGTTACGGCCATGAACGCGCCATAGGCAGCCGCGACCGCGAGAAGCGCCACCGGCAATATCAGCAGGAGCCAGACCGGAGGATAGAGGAACGGTCTGAATCCCACGGGCGATGGGAAGCGATCAACATAGATCCGGTTCTCGTAGGCAACGAATGCCGAGAAATCGTAGACGATCGAGAGGTTTCCCTCGAAGAAGGCGCGCGCCGCGGCGTGGAATACCAGAAAGTCCGGGAACAGAACCCAGCGCTGCGGACCGATGAGAGGTCCTCCGGACAGGAAAAGCGTTATGGTCAGCAGGTCGTAGAGGCCGACGATGGTGCAGAAGGCAGCCGCAACGCCGAGCAACAGTCTTCCCGCGTTGGCCGTCCGGCCCGAGTATATGGCCCTGGCGACGTGACCGGCTTGATGCATCCAACGCCGCATCGGCGTGTCGATCTGCATGTATCAGATGCCCGAATTCCAACGCGGCTGCCGTCGGCCGCGATAGAGGCCGGCGAGATAGGCCAGATGCAGGGAAACCGTCCTGCCTAGATTGTCTCTGTTCAGGACATACTGACGATAGGTCCGCCAATTGGCCCTCAAGATGGCCGGTAAGCGGCCTTCGACCGCACGATAGAAGTAGTTCAGATTGTAGGCTGCCATCCGGACATAGTCGGCACCGACATCGGTACGGCAGCCGCCGCTGGGGTCCTGAAAATGCACGAGCGCAGCGCGGCCGGCGTAGTGGATGATGCCGCCGTGCTTTCTGATGCGATAGCAGAACTCGGCATCCTCTCCGATGGCATTGGCCACGAAGTTCTCGTCGAACCGGCCGACCTGCATGGCCGCCGACTTCCTCACCGAAAGATTGCAGCCGATCCCCCAGCTGCAGGGCTCGAAGTCGAAATCGACATTCAGCAGCAGCCGGTCGTCGATGAACAGCTTCGCGTACTGTTCGTCGGAAATCTCATCCCGGCTCAGCAGCCGCTCGCCCGGGGTCGGCGACGGGCCCGTCACGGCCCAGACCTTTTCGTCGGCATAGGGCGCGACATGGGCGGCAAGAAACCCATCTCCGGTCTCCACGTCGTCGTCGATGAAGACGACAATCTCGCCCTTGGCGACCTGCAGACCTTCGTTGCGCGCGCGGGGCAGGCTCTTGTAGGAAGCGCGGCGGTGGACGATGCGCGAGCTCACGCTCTCGAGATACCGGGTGGTGGCCTCTTCGTGCTGCTCTGTCTGGTCGACCACGATCACCTCGAACGGGTGGTAGTCTTCGCGGCTGAGCAGCACCTCGATCGTTCGCCGAAGCATCGCCTCGCGATTCAATGTCGCGATGACGACCGATACCATCGGCCGATCCGCCGACTTGCACTCGGACACTATCTTCTCTCCCTCACACCGGCCGGCGCGCGACGGTTATGAGATCGTAGGCCCTCTCCTGCGGATAGCCTATCCAACCCAGCAGACGATCGACCAGCTGGTGCTTCCACCCATAAGCAGTGATCGAGCGGCCGGGCGTATCGTTCCTTGAGCGTATAGCCTCGTGGGACTCGAAGCGGTTCACGACCGTCTCCAGGCCGGCATCGTCGAGCAACGCCTGCATTCCCTCCGGAAAGACACGCCAGCAGTCGATCGGCGCTTCATGATAGGGCCAACTCACCGGGTTGACCGTCACCACGTAACCTCCAGGCCGAACGATTCGCGACAGTTCCCGTATCCATATCCAGGGCTTGCGAACATGCTCCAGGACATTCGCCGCCACGACCATGTCGTAGCTCGCTTCGGGAATCGGATACTCGTATTCGCTGGTCGCGACGATCTGCAACTGCGGGTCGGGCTCCAGCCCCAGAATGTCCCATTCGATGCCGGGCCGGTGTGAAATGTCCTGCAGGGTGGTGGGGAACTTGTCCGGCCCGATCTCCAGAACCCTCATTCCGGTTCGGAACAAAGGTGCCGCATATAGCTCGTAGACCATCCTGCAGTTTGGGTGCATTTTCTTACTATAGCGGAGCGGCAATATTGTTCAAAGAATTTGCGCGCCGCCAGATCCCTCTCCTTCCGAAGCCGTGCCTTCCAAATCAAGATGGCGCCCCGAAGGACGCCATCCCGGTCACGGTCCCGGCGGGACGGGCTCCGGAAGCTCCTACTTCGCTTTAGCTTTCGCCTTCTCGAGATCGGGCAGCGCCGCGGACGCAGCGGCAAAGCGCGGCGACTTCGTATGCTTCAGTGCTTCCGCGGCCACATCGTTCTGCATGATCTTGGCCATGATCGCCTGTTGGGCACGCTCGAAAACAGCGCGATTGTCGATCAGGTACTTCTGCGATTCACGCAGCTTGGTCACGTAGCCGTTGATCTCGGGGATCACGTAACGCGCCACCATATCCCAGCTCCGGCGGGTATCCTCTGGATTCGCCCAATCGTGTACGAAGCCAATGACGGTGCCGAACCCGCCGCTCTTGTCGTAGACGTCCTTGATCATCTTCACGAGGTCGTCCGGCGTCCCGATCGTGGCCGCCGAGCCCTCGGCGAAGGCCGTCTTGTCCACGGCATCGTCCGGCGAGGCGAAGGGACCGGCGCCCGGCCGCTGCAGCGTGCCGACGATGTACTCGTTGTGCCAGCGCAGCAGGCCATGCTTGGCCTGCTCACGCGCCTTCTCGCGAGTCTCGGCCACATGCCAGTTCAGCAGGACGCGCCAGTTCTTGCGGTCGACGGTCTGACCGTGCTTCTTCGCGGCGGTCTCGGCGAAACTCCACTGGGTCGGCAATGCCAGCAGGCCTTCGGTCGACATCGAGCCCAGCGAGATGATGCCGATGCCATACTTGCCCGCCAGGGTCATACCCGAGGGGCTGACCTGCGAGGCAACCACGAACGGCATTTCCTCCTGCAACGGCAGGAGCTGCAGCGCGGCATCCTGCATCGTGTACCAGTCGGTCTTGTCGGTCACCCGCTCGCCGTTGAACAGGCGCCGTATGACGCCGATCGCATGATCCTGGCGGTCGCGCTGGACCATCGGATCGATGGCGAGCGTATAGGCGTCGGAAGGAAGCGCGCCGGGACCCGAGCCGAACATCGCTCGGCCGCCCGTCATATGGTCGAGCTGGACCATGCGCTGGGCGACGTTGAACGGATGGTGGTAAGGCAACGAGACCACGCCGGTACCGAGCATGATCCTCTTGCTGCGTTCTCCCGCTGCTGCCAGGAACATCTCGGGCGATGCGATCATCTCCCAGCCGCTGGAATGATGTTCGCCGCACCAGAATTCATCATACCCCAGCGCATCGAGCTGCTCGACGAGATCGAGGTCCCGGCGGAACTGCAGCATCGGGTGCTCGCCGATCGGATGATGGGGGGCGAGAAAGGCGCCGAATTTTAGCCGAGCCATGTCGAACTCCTCGGGGACTGGTTGTGTTCCTGACTAGAATAGATCATGGCCCGCCTTGGCGCCGAACGGGATCGGTTTGGTCCTGCAGATTTCGGTCCGCGGATGGGTTGTCCCAGCCTCCGGCCCCTGGCGGGCGACCTGTCACCGTCTCAACATAGTTAATGCCAGGCCATGCCCGACCTGTCAGAAATTGGCCCAATGAAGCGGCATATTTCCGTTATCGGCCTCGGCTATGTCGGCCTGCCTGTCGCCACCGGCTTCGGTCGCGCCGGCTACAGGGTCCTGGGATTCGACATCGACCCGCGACGCGTTGCCGAGCTCGCCAAGGGCCACGACCGCACCGGCGAGGTGCAGGCAGCGGACCTCACGGCGCCCGGCCTGCGCTTTTCCTCGCAGTCCGGGGATCTCGCCGCCGCCGATTTCCACATCGTCACCGTCCCCACGCCGATCGACGCCAGCAAGCAGCCCGATCTCGCACCGTTGAAGGGGGCCTCCGCAACGATCGGCCGGACGCTGAAACGAGGCGATATCGTCGTCTACGAATCGACGGTCTACCCAGGCGTCACCGAGGAGATCTGCATACCGATGCTGGAGAAGGCATCGGGGCTCAAGTGGAAGACCGACTTCAATGTCGGCTACTCGCCGGAGCGCATCAATCCCGGCGACAAGGAGCGCCGCTTCGACAACATCCTCAAGATCGTATCGGCGGACACACCGGAGACCCTGGACATCATCGACGCGACCTACCGGAGCGTCGTCAGCGCCGGGACGCACCGGGCGGCCTCGATCCGGATCGCCGAATTCGCCAAGGTGCTCGAGAACACCCAGCGCGACGTGAATATCGCCTTGATCAACGAGGTCGCGCTGATCTGCGACCGGCTGGGCGTCGATACGCGCGACGTCCTGGAGGCCGCCGGCACCAAATGGAACTTCCTGCCCTTCCGGCCGGGCCTTGTCGGCGGCCATTGCATCGGCGTCGACCCCTTCTACATCGCCCACAAGGCCGAGGAGGTCGGCTACCATCCGCACGTCATCCACTCGGGCCGCCGCGTCAACGACGGCATGGGCGTCTACGTCGCCAACCGGGTGGCGCGCAGCATCATGCGCAGCGTCCGCAATGGACGTCCGACCGTGACGGTGCTGGGCGTCACCTTCAAGGAGAACGTGCCGGACATCCGCAATACGCGGGTAATCGACATCGTGCGCGAGCTCGAGGATTTCGGCATCACCGTCCAGCTCCACGATCCGATGGCCGACAGCGATCTGCTGCACGAAGAATACGGACGGGCGCTGACATCATTGGACCAGCTGAAGCCGGCGGATGCCGTGGTTCTGGCCGTTGCCCATCGCGTCTATCGCGATGGCGGCTGGAACCTCGTCCAGCCCCTGCTGAAGCCGTCGGGCGGCTTCGTGGCCGACGTCCCTGCCCTGCTCGACCGGAGCGCGACGCCATCCGGCGTCACGCTCTGGCGTCTCTGAACTCGTTCAGGATCGCCGCCACACCCGGCTGCAGCCCATGTCGGGCCGCACGACCATATCGGCGCGGCCAGTCTCAGGCTTCGAAGGCTCGCCCCTACTTGGAGGCGAGCTTCAGCGGCGGCCGGCCACCGACGTTGGCCGGCATATCGGCTCCGGCGCCGTAGTAGCCGCGGTAGCGTGAATAGTAGTCGCCGTGGTCGCCGTAGCCGTAGCGGGCATGCTTGGCGAGGTTCACGCGGTTGATGACGATGCCGACGTGGTTGGTCACGCTGAGCAGCGCCCCGACCGCCGTCTTCACGACCTCGCGCGGCGTCTTCGCCCACTGCACGATGAACACCGTGTAGTCGGCCAGCCGCGAGATGATGCGGGCATCCGACACGGCCATCACCGGCGGGCCATCGAGGATCACCAGGTCGTAGCGCTCGGCGAAGACGCCCAGCGCTGCCTTCATGGCATGCGACTCCAGGATTTCCGGTGCATTCGGCGTATTCGGCCGGCCGCAGATGTAGTCGACGCCCGACAGTTCATGGCGCCGGGTGCACTCTTCGAGCGTCTTCAGCCCCATGAGGTACTCGTCGATCGTGCCGCCGCGATCCTTGAGGCCGAGCGCCGCCGACAGACGCGCCTGACGCAGGTCGAGATCGACGATCAGGACGCGCCGCGAGGCGTTCATCTTGGTCAGCAGGCCGCCCAGCGAGGCGACGAACGTGGTCTTGCCTTCGCTCGGCGTCGACGACGTGACCGCCACGATGCGGGGCGGCCGGTCGAGGCTGCCGAGACTGATGGCGGTGAACACGGCGCGGATCGATTCCGCCGCGGGCGACGTCGTGTTCTCCAGCACGTGGGCGACCACGTTGGAGCGCGTCGACGCGGCTCCCCGGACCTCCGGGACCATGCCGAGTACGCCCACACCGACAGCCTCTTCGACCTGTGCGGCCGAACGGAACACGCGGTCGAGCTTCTCGGCGGCCACGGCGCCGGCCATGCCAAGCATGGAGCCGATGATGAAAGCCATCATCAGGCCGCTGCGGTAATTCGGCGAGGACGGCCCTCCGGCCGGATGCGCGTAGGCCAGGATGCGCGCGTCGGCACGCTGGATGTCCTGCTGTTCGCGCAGTTCCTTGAATCGATTGAGGAAGCCTTCGTAGAGCGTCCGGTTCGACTGGGCTTCGCGTTCGAGCTGCTTCTGTTCGGCTTCGTACTGACTGGCCGTTCCGGCGACGACCGAGGCCTTGTCGACCAGCTCCTTGAGGTCGTCTTCCTCGGCCTTGGCCGCATCGAGCTCGGCGCGCACGGCCAGCGTGATGCGCTGCGTCTCGGTCAGGAAGCGCGCGCGCACGGCCGCGAGTTCGCTGCGGATCTGCTGCATCTTGGGATGGTTGTCGCCGAGCTGCGCGGCAAGCTCCGCGCCCTTGCGGGTCAGCTCGACGTCCTGGATGCGCAGCGCCGCCAGGGTCGTATTGCCCGACACTTCGGGAATGTTGGCCAGCTCGCCCGGATTGAGGCTCGCCTTGCTGAGCGCAACCAGACGCCCTTCCCGCTCGATGCGGCGCCCCTTGGCGGCCGTGTAGCGCGTGTTGAGGTCAGACAGCGTCTGGGACGAGATGGCGCCTTCCGGGCTGCCGGCCAAGCCCTTGTCGCGCCGATATGCAGCAACCGCCTCTTCAGCGACCTGCAGATTGCGACGCAACTCGGCCAAGCGCTGCTCGAGCCACTCTGTGGCGCGGCGGTTGGCCTCGTTCTTGTTGTCGACCTGGTCGGCCAGGTAGGCCTCGGCGATCGCATTCGCGATACGCGCGGACATGGTGCCGTCGGGGCTTTCCACCGTCACGAGGATGACGAAGGTCCGGCCAAGCAACGAAACGCTGAGACGGCTGGAGACGGCGCCGATCGCGGCACGACGGCGGGGATCGCTATCCTCGGCCGGGCGGCCGGCACGTTGCGGCTGCGCCGAAGCCTGCTGCGGTTTGGGTGGCGGCGCCAACAGGGTCGAAATGCCGGTGCTCCAAAGGTCACGCAGCGGCTGCAATGCATTGTCGATGAAGCCCGGCGGCTTGGTGCCGTTGAACTCCGGATTGTTTGCAAGACCGAGCTTGTCGACGACGCGGCCGATCAGGAAATCCGACTGGATGACTTCCAGCTCGCTCTGAATGGCGCCCATGTTGAGCGTATCGACGCCAGAGAGGGCGGCTTCGGTGCTGACAACCTTGAAGGTCCGCGTGTCGAGCATGATGCGTGCCGTCGCCTTGTAGAGCGGCGTCGCCTGCGCAAGCATCAAGGCCATCAGCGCCGTCGCGATGAGGCCACAACCGACGATCAGCGCCTTGCGGCGATTGAGCAGACGCAACCATTCCCACAGCTCGTTCGGGCTGTCGGTCGGACGCAAGGGAGCCAGCGCCGACGAGTCGGCCGCCGATACCATTCGCCCCTGATTTGGCTCGTCCAGCATCTGGTCGGCCCTAGACAACGATCCCATCCCACCACACTCCACAAAATACCGACTCGGACGAACGCCTCACCGGCGTCGCCACGTGCCGGCCCCTTTGTCGCCGTCTACGCCATGAGCGGTCCCACACCGCTCCCCCCAAGAAAATAAACGACTACCCTTACGCTAAACTGTCAAAACCAACGCTCCGGCACCCGAATGATATCGCCCGGCCCCACCGGGGAATCCTCGTTTACCGCTTCCTCCTGCCCCAACGTCGCATTGAACCGCTGGATCGTGACGCGGGTCTTGCCCGCACGCCGCGTGTAACCACCGGCGATTGCGATCGCCTGTACCACATTGATGCCCGACACATAGGGAAACGAGCCGGGCCGCGTCACTTCGCCGATAATGTAGAATGGCCGCCGCGACACGAGATCGACGCTGAGCCGAGGCGAGCGCAGGTAGCCGCCGCTGCGATAGCGGTCGGCCAGCAGCGTCTCGATCTCAGGCGTCGACATGCCCAGAACCACGACGCGGCCCGCCATGCGCGGCGCAATCATGCCCGTCGAATCGACTTCGTACTCCCCCGACAACTCGGCATCCGACAGCACCACCACCCGCAATCGGTCGCCCGGGGCCACTCGATACTCGCCCAGCCGAAGGTTCTGCGTTCCCTGGGAGGGCTGTTGGATCGTCGCCGTGGAGGTCGGAGGCGTCTGCTCGCACGCCGAAACGGCCAAGCCTATCGCCACCACGAGGACCGCGGCACAACGGGAAAGAATTCTACTGAAAAACACCGGCATCACCGCTTGGCCACGAAACGAATTGAGAACTGATCGCGCGAGTACTGCGGCCCACCTGCACTCGGGTCACTGGTCCAGCCGGTCGTGTGCTCATAGAGCGGACCGATCGAGAATTGCGGCCGGAAACTGTATTGGAGGCCGAGCGACGCCTTCCAATAATAGTCGGTGCGCGGATTGGTGTTGGCGACGCCTGCGGCGGGGCTGAAGTCCGCTGTATTGATCGAGGTTCCGCCGACCGCCGTCCAGGCATCGTGGATTTCATAGGTGAAATCGACGCCGACCGTCGTGGAGACGTAATTCTGATAGGCGCTGTAAGCGGATTCGTTGATGGTCCGGCTGATCGATGGGCGGATGGTCAGTGGTTCGTAGCCATTCCAGGAACCGGACAAGCCAAACACGGTCGCAGGCGTCGAACTGCCATCGGCGATGTACGACAGCTGCTGATAGCCGACGAAGCCTTCCAGCTTGGTCTTTCGCCCGACCGTCCAGGTCGCACCGAAGTTCAGGCCCCAACCGATCGAATCACGCGCCTGGCCAGCCGCGTTGATGTAGGTATCGTAGATGCGCTGCTGGAAGCTCGGCGCGACCCAAAGCGCGAGATCCTCGGTAACCTCGTATCCGAGCCGAATGCGCTGCTCGTATTCGGTACGATCACGGCTCGCGGCCGGCAAGCCACCGGCGGTAATAATGCTGTTGTCGTAGTACCAGTAGCGGGTCCCGGCGGCAGTAGCGCGATAGAAGAACCGATTGAACCGTTGGTAGAGATTGAACTCTACCGGAATCGTATCGACCACTGTCGGCGCTGTCGCAAACTCGGTGTTCGGCGTACCGAGTGCCTCGGTCGCCCGCCGGGCAGCGATCATGCCGGTAGCATAGAAATCGTAGCGGATGTCGAGCTTGCCATCGAACTGGAACAGGTAGTTCTGATAGTTCTGGCTGGACGCCGCGGGATAGAAACCGAAGCCGCCGTTGGCGAGCACCCTGACTTCATGCCTTATCCAATCGGAGCGAAGCTCGAGCGCCGGACGGATGTGCGTGTACATCGAACCGGAGGTCGGCGCCGGAGTGGCGAAGACGTTGCTGTCGTAGCCCACCTGGACGTCCAATGACGGGTAGAGCGTGAAAGCGCCGATCCCGATACCGACTTCACCGCGAGTTGTGCCCTCGCCTGCCCCCGAGGCGGGCACTCCAGCGGGAAGATCGACTTGTGGTGTCTGCTCTTGCAACGTCTGGGCGGCCGGTGCCGGTGTCGAATCCTGAGCCTGCGCCACCGCGGTGGCACAGGTCAGCAGGATCCATCCCAGAACGGGGGACCAGACTAATTGCGAGCGACTCGCACTAATAGTCATGGAGCTGACATGCCATCCAGGAATGGGTCCGAGCGTCGGAGGAAAGAAATTCCAGCGCGGACTCAGAACGTCAGCTGCCGCTCGTGCGATTCTGCGTCGGCACATCGTACACAGGAGGCAGCTGCCCAGTCTGACCAGGTGGGATGAACGTCGGCCCAGTCGGCGGCGGCGTTGTCACCGGGGTGAGTGGAGACGATGTCTGAGGCGGCGTAGAGCCGGGGCCGGACGTGGTGCCGGGAGGCGTCACGAGATTCACGATGCTGGCCAGCGTTGCCGGCGACGTACCGTTCGGACCGCCAAGCAACTGCGCCACCAGTTGGTTCATACTTCCAGGAGTTGCGGGGACGAAGGCCTCGGCCGGCAGAGGCCCGCCAGTCGGCCCGGCTGCCTGAAAGGCCAAGCCGCCAAGTTGCGGCGGCATGCCTTCCAGCCCGCCCAGATTGCCGGGGGTCGGAGCCGTATTCTGCAGCGGCATGGCCGTCTGCAAAGGCCCGGAATTCTGCAGAGGAGCAGCGCTCTGCAAAGGAGCCGCTCCCTGCAACGGCCCCGCGCTCTGCAGGGGACCTGCCCCCTGTAGAGGACCAGCCCCCTGGAGTGGTCCGGCACTCTGCAAAGGCCCCGCGCTTTGAAGCGGCCCCTGCTGGCCCTGCTGTGGATCGCCGGAAACATTCATCGGCGGCACCCCACCCTGCAAAGGCCCCGCGCCCTGAAGCGGGCCGCCTGCCTGAAGTGGACCGCTGCCCGCGAGTGGATTCGCACCTTGCTGCGGACCGCTGCCCAGCTGCGGCCCACCCGGCTGCCCCTGAGCAAGTTCGGGATTGCCTGACCGAGCTTGGGCAAGCTCCGGCGACGCCGGCAATGCCTGCGCCAACTCCGGCCCGCGCTGCCCATAAGCAGCCGTCGCAGAGAGAAGAACCGACAACGCAACAAGACTCTGCGTCTTGAGTGCAATATTAAACATGACACCCAACCCGATCGTGCGATGTTTCCACTTCACGATCCTTTAGAAGGAGCTCTCTATTCTGCTTGGTCCGAATCGGCGCTTCCGAAGCGGCCCCACCCAAGTCTTGCACGTAAAATACAGATTCGCACGCAGGAAGCCAAGACCTCACGAAGCCTGAGGGCTTGAGCAAATCTCCTGATCCAAGCATATCGACGCTCCTGCGAATCAAATTCCCGCACGAATACGGCAAATCTAGGATCGTGGGCCGTCCCCGGCCTCATCGACAATCAGTTTTGACTACAAACCCTAAAACAGCATTCTTTATGCAAACAAAATATCGATCTGCAAGAAGCACAATATCACTAATCCTCAGTACATTACATGACATTGTTACAGCGAATGCCTAGCAATATCACTGCCCTTCGAGTCCTCCGCGACAACCGAGGCCGCGGTCTTGTCGGCCAAAGCCTCCAATGCCGCCGCAAATCCCGCTGCGTCGCCGCAGTCGACCCGCCAGTAGCCGGCCGGAGAAGGGCGTGCGAGCAGATCGACATCCGAGCGGGCGCTCCCAACAAAGAGCACCGGCTTTCCCGAATCCACGCAGGCGTAGACCTTCGAGGGCAGGACAAAGCCGACAAAAGCATCTCGCAAGGTGACGAGATGAGCGGCCGGCGCCCGCAAGAGCGCCGCCAGCTGGTTTAGCGGCACCGGCGGCGAGCGATGGAAGGGAAGACCCCCGTCCTGAAACCTCGCAGCCAGCGCATCGGCACCGGTTCCTGTGGCACTAAGCCACAGGCGGACTCGCCCGCTCCCCAGCCGGTGATGGCGCTCGTAGCCAGCCGCAACGGTCTCCACCTCGTGGGCGACGCCGTAGTTGCCGGCATAGAGCAGGACGCAAGTACCCTCGAGTTCGCGGGGCAATGGCATCGCCTCCCCTCCGGCCTCGAATGAGACCGGCGAACCATCACGCACGAGTGTCATGCGATCGGCCGGTATGCCCGTTTCGGTGAGACGGCAGACCTGGTCCTGCCCCAGGACCTCGAAACCGTCGACCCGTCGCCGCCAGAAATTCGTCAACGCCAGCATCAGCCCAAGCGCCCACGAGGGCCGCGGCTGGGCGGCGATCAGGCATTCGGGATGAAAATCGGTGATGCGGTAGATCAAACGCCCGCGCCACAGAAACTTCAGGGGCACGAGAAAGTGGATCAGGAACGGCGGCGAGCCGGTAAACAGGATGCCGTCAGCAGCGCGCAATCGACCGAACGCCGCTGCGAGCAGACGCAGATTGGCTGTAATGGTCCACCACAGTCGACCGGCCAGGGACGCGCGCGGCACTGGTCGCGTCCGGAGGCGAATCTCGGTCAGCGTGCCCTTGCCCCTCGTCGTGCGCGTCGTCGCACCGGCAGCGGACGAGAGGCCGACAAGCGTTACATCGTGCCCCCTCTCCGCCAGCGCTTCCGCCCGCATCTGCATGTACTGGCCGACTGCCCCGAAATCCGGCGGCAGCCAATCTGCGATGATGACAAGCCGCTTCTCCGCGAGGTCGAACGGGCTGCGGGCAAGCAGCTCCATCATGCCGCGACCCTCGCCCCCTTCGCGCCATCGACAATCGAGCGATAGAGCTCCGCCATCCGGCGCGCGATGGCGGGCCAGCCATAATGATCGATGACGTGGCGGCGCCCTGCCTCGCCTTTGCTGCGGCAGGCTTCGGGATCGGCGAACAGCCGTTCGAGGCCCATCGCGATCGCTTCCGGTGTCGGCTCTACGACAGCACCCGCGTCGATCTCGCGCACGATCTCCGACATACCGACGTCGGGCGTCGCCAACACCGGCAGGCCACGCCGCATCGCCTCGAACGCGGCAATGCCGAAATTCTCCGACAGCGACGTCATCGCGAACAGACGCGCTGCCGCAAAAAGCGCCTCCTTGTCGGCGCCGCTGACATGACGCGGCAAGATCGTAATGCGTTGCGCCACGCCGAGCCGCGTCGCCTCCGACACAAGAAACGCGGCATGACCATCGGCATCGTCGCCCGCGATCACCGCACGCGCCGTTGGCACCAGACTGAGCGCTGCGATCAATCGGTCGAGCCCCTTCTCCCAACTGATCCGGCCGAAGGCCAGAACCATCGGCCCGCCGGCAATAGCCGCCGCCACGTCAGCCGACAAAGGCGCCGCACTCGGCGGCGGCGGATCGTCGACGCCGTGCGGAATCATGGCGATGCGCGGCAAGCGCCAGCCGAAACTCGCTATGTGGCTTGCCTCCACGGCAGATGTCGCATGAATCGCCGCGGCCGCTTCGAGGTTGGGTCGCTCGATCAGTCCGATCCAGGCTTCCTTCACCCATCGGCTCTTCCGTCGAATAAGCTCCGGCACGAGCATGCCTCGCGGCGAGATCACGTACGGAACATCGTGCGCCCGCGCCGCCCTTGCGCCGGCCAGGATGGGCCAAAGGTAAACGGCATGCAGATGGACGGCATCGAAACTCGCAACCGAAGCATCGAGTGCCTTTCGCATCGGCGGCGACCAGTAGAGACGGCGCAGGATGCGGCTTGGAAAGTAAGTGACCTTTACCCCTTCCAGATCGACAGGCTTCATCAGCGGCACGTCGCTGTCGGCGGGGCCGTCGACGCTGGTCGTGAAGACCTCGACATCGTGGCCTGCCGCAGCCAGTTCGCGGCATAGCGCATGGACCGAACGGATCGGCCCGCCATATCTCACCGCAGGGAGGTAGGTCGGAACGACGTGAAGAAGGCGCAAGGGCTCGTCCAGGGCTTCGCAGGGCTTGATGTACTCGGCCGATTGATAGCATAGGTGTCGCAGGGATGGGCGCCGCGATCGAATGAAGCTCAATATCGGGTTCCGGCCATCGATCGTGGTTGCGGCTCTGGCGGTCGTGGCCGCCCTGCTCTGGCTCCTCGCCTGCTCCGCGGGCACGGGGTCCGGCATCTTCTGGATCACCCTTCCCTTTGCGCTTTTCTACACGATGCTCCTAGGCCTCTCCGGCTTCGCGATGCTGCGGATCGCCGCAATCGAGCGCTGGATGGACTGGAACTCGCCGGGTCGCCTCCTCATCCTGGCGCCGCACGAAGACGATTGCGTGATTGCAGCCGGCGGGCTCGGCTTCAGGAACGCCCGCCTGGGCGGCGCTGTCCGCATTGCCTATCTCGCACGGGACGAGAACCCCGGTTTGCCGGAGAGGCGCGCTGCCGAAGCGCGCGAGGCCTGGCGTCTCGCCGGACTCGGCGAGGACGATCTGCTGTTTCTCGACCTGATGCCGCCATTGGAAAGTCGCGATCCCGAAAGGCTCGACCGGGCGAGAGCCGTATTGCGGGACTTGATCGACGACTTCCGCCCGACCGCGATCGTCATGCCGGCCTTCGAGGGAGGCCATATCCATCACGACATGGTCGCCGCGCTGGTCGATTCCATCGTGACCCCGAACGATCGCTTCGATCTGTTCGAAGCTCCCGAATACAGTCCTTATGTGTCGCTGCTGAACACGCCCCATCGCATTCTGTCGCTTGCCGCGCGATGGCTCTTCCTCGTCGTCTATGTCGGTGAACCCGACAGTGTCGATCGGCGGCACGTGCTCAAGGTCAGACTCCATCCGGACGAACTCGCTGCCAAGCGGCGCATGCTTGGGGCCTTCGTCAGCCAGAACGCGCCGTCGCTCGTTGCGACCCGCAGCTATCCCGACCGGCTCACCGTGCATCGGCCGCCACGGTATCGACGGCATCCGTTCGACTTCGCGTCGTCCTATCTGCGTTTGGCTCTGGCCCTGCGCCAACGCCTACCCGCCTCGATCGTCGATCGCCTGCTGCCGGTCCAGCTCGGCACGATCGGCCGGATGGGCACGATCACCGACTGGGATGCCGAGCGCGGCGTTTCCGACCGCTGAGCCGCCTCAACGCCTCTCGTAGAACTCGAAAGCGTGCGGGTCGCCCGGGAACTCCTTCCGCGCCCCCCAGGGCGTCTTGTCGGTCGGTGTAAAGTAGGGCTCGAGCAGACCGAGCTGGGACAGCGATTGCGCCATGTCGCGCTGGTTCCATCCGACCAGCAGCAGACCGCCGGGGCGCAGGACGCCGTGGAGAACTTTCAGCAGCGCCCGAAGGTCGTCCTGCTCGACGAGACCGTAGTCGCCATGTTCTGGGATACGGTAGGCCAGCACGCCACTGAGAACGATGCAGTCGAAAAAGCCGGGCGGCCTGTGCTGGTTGATCTGCTCGATAGGCGCCACGATATGGTGCTTGCTGCCCCAGACCTTGGTGGAGGAATTGCGGTCGATGGTCGTGTAGCGGTCCGGATCGTCGGCAAACAGCTTCTCGTACTGATAGGTGTAGACCGCCGTTCCGACGAACAGCACCTGCTTGTAGGAAGCGCTCACCCACGGCAGCGCTTCGTTCTGCAGGAACAGGCGCTCGGGGTTTTCGCGCAGCATCCTTTCGTATTGATCGTTCATGCCGACGATGCGCAGCAGCACGAACCGATGCAGCGGTTTGGGAACCAGCGACTTGGCATTGGGAAAGACGTCGTTCACCCAGTAGGCCAACTTGCTGAACAGACCCTTGAGACCACTAATCATCAGGACGCTCCACCGAATCGGTCGACCAGGTCGAGATAGGCTTTGGCACGTTGCTCAAGCGTCAAACTCTCCACGATCATATCTCGGGGCGCGAATATCCCCGCCTCGACGCCAAACCAGAATTCGTCGAAAGCCGGCAGAAGATCGACGCCACTCTTGAATTTCACGCCGCAGCGCTCATCCCAGTAAGGCACCGACGTCACGGGCGCGAAACGCACGTGATGGGGCGCGTAGGCAGGGTCCTTCCACAGACCGCCACGATCCCAAGCGAAGAGCGGAATGCCGGAAGACAGCATCTGCTGCGCCGCAATTCCCTGCGTCTCGTGATGGCTGAGATAGACCATCGAACGCGCGCGCCGGCTGAGCTTGTGGAGCTGCTCTTCGCGATAGGAACCGTAGCGCAGCACCTGAAAGCTGAGATTGCGGCGACGCAACTCGGCGAGCAGCGGCTCGACGATGGTCCGCAGGTATCGCGGGCGGTGCCATACGATCTTGTCGTAGATCAGGACATCGACATCCTTGTTGGCGCGCATCGACAATGACCAGCGGTCGGTGTCGATGCCCGTCGGCCAGGCGCTGACAAGCCCCGGCCAGACAGCCGAGAACATGCTCACTGTCCAGGCGCACGGCACCAGCACGCGACGGATCGGTCGTTGCCGCGGCAAATCGGGATTGTCGTTGGGATGATTGTAGATCGACGTTCCGAAAAGGATCGGCGTCTGGAGCGGCAATTTGTTGAGGACGAACGGCTGACCGATCACACAGGCCAGTTCGTCGGGATTGGCTTGGAGATAGCGGAAATCGTTGGCACGATAGCGCACGCCCAGCCGATCGAGCCCCGCCCGCAAATTGAGATACGCACGCATCGTACCGCCGGGCTGCTTGGGGCCTCGCAATGCCCAGCGTGCGACGCGGCGTGGATAGCGATCGAAGCGCGTCCATCGGTCCGCATCGGGCTCTTCATAGAATAGGTTGAGGGGCGGCCGAGTGTGCATGACGAGACGGCGCAAACCTAAACTGCACTGCCACTGAGAACAAGAAATTGCGACCCAACGAAACAGGTCGATGCGGTCGCACCCTATCGGGCTTTTCCGGCGGTCCGTACCTTCCGTGCGGCCATGACGTCGAAATAGAGGGTCGCCATGTCCGAAGCGACATCGCCGATGGTCCGGCTCCGACGCATATTGCTCGACAGACGCGCGAGCTCGTCACGATTCGTGACCGCCTTGATCATCGTCTCCGTCCACGGGCGCGGATCGTCGAACGGAAGAAGCCAGCCATCCGTTCCGTCGCGTACGCGCTCTGCAATGCCGCCGAGATTGGCGCCCATGACAGGAATCCCCAGCGCCTGTGCCTCCTGCACGACGATCGGTCCCGTTTCCATGTAGCGCGACGGCACGGCAAGAACGTCGATCGATTCCAGAAACTTCGGCACCTCTTCATGTTCCACGAGACCGATCATTTCGATCCGGGAGTCGCGCTTCGCCGCCTGCTCGATCGCATGCACATAGGCCGGTTCGGTGCCGGTACCGGCGATGCGCAGGCGGACGGGCAAGTCCTTCGGCACTCGTGCCAGGGCCTTGATGATCAAGTCCGCGCCTTTGTACGCTTCGAGGCGCCCCAGAAAACCGATGACGATCTCGCGACTGTCGTCGCGTTCGCGTACCCGTCGACTGCGTTCGACGAAAGTTTCACTGGCAGCCTGCGCCGACACGACGATTTTCTCGGGCGGGATCGCATTGGCAACGAGAGCGGAACGTACCCATTGGCTGGGCGCCACGATGCGTTCGGAAAGCGTCGCCATCGACCGTAGTTGTCGTGCCTTGGTCGCGGCACTTGCCGTGATGGAGAGCAGCGCCGCGGCACGAGGAGACATTCGCGATATCTCGCTGTCGGTCGCATCCCACTGCGGCAGCATCGACACCAGCCACGCCGCCGGCCCCGGAAACCCGCGATGCAAGGCCCAGCATCGCGCGCATCGCCGGGCATCGATCCGCCCGTCACAGGCTCCCTTGCCGTAGAGCAGCATCGTGCCGCGCATGCACAGCGCCGACGGCACATGCATGGTGACGATCGACGGGATCCCCATCCTCGCCACCTGCCGCAGGTGACCGAGGCCCGCGCCGCTGGTCCACGAATGCAGGTGGAAAATATCCGGCGCCGCCTCTTCCACGATATCCTGGAAAACCGAGCGGCGTCGCTGCGGCATCAATCCGGACGCGGGAATAGAAGGAACATTGATCGCGTCGATCGGATAGCGCACGACATCGACACCATGCCACTTGTATCGGTCGTAACCCTCGTCCGTTGCCGCGATGATCGTGCCGTCGATCGCGTGACGCGACAGCGTCGAAACGAGGTCGCGGACATAGACTTCTGTCCCGCCGGTCGAATCGGGAAAGTAGAAGCCGACGCAATGGACGACACGCAGGCGCCGACCGTCGACCGGGCCGTCAATCGACGTCATCGCCAGAAGGCCCCGAGACGCAACAGCCTCTCCGTCGTGGCGAAGCCCAGCACCCTGTAGGCGAGCGTCAGGACAGGCCGCACCGGCGGCTTGAACTCGGGGTCGAGCCGGTAGATCCAGTCGACGATCTCGGCGGCTTCCGCCGGATAGGCTTTGGCGAAGGTACGCACATTCGGCCACAGGACACCGATCGCCGCGCGCTTGCGGCGCATTGTCAATTCGCCCTGCGCCTCCAACATCGCCAGGACTTTGCGAAAAATCGATATATAGGTCCAGTAGCCGAGATCGCGCTTGAAACCGGCCGTATGCTGCAGCCTTTCGCGACCATGGCGCCGGTGCACGAACCCCGGCTGCCGATAGACCGCCAGCTGCGGCTTGCGCATCGCGACCTCGAGGATGAACAGCCTGTCGTCGCGCAAGGCGAAGTCCTGCCGGTGTGGAATGTCGCGAACCAGGTCGCGGCGAAACAGGAACGCCGAATAGTGCGAGGACCAGACTTCTCCGAGTTGCTGTGCAATGAAGTCGTCGCTGTCGACCCATTCGTTGACGTGTCGGGCGCCGGTAGTGTCGTCGTGGTCTGCGTATCCCGCAACGACGATGTCGGCGCCGGTCTGCCGTGCAATATCGAGCTGGTCGCGGTTGGCCTGGGGCGTAAGCCAATCGTCGGAATCGAGGAAACGCACGTAGTCGCCGCTCGCCGACTCCATCGCCCGCTGCACGGCCCAGTCCTTGCCCCAGTTCTCCGTGCGAATGGCGACGAGATCGGACTGCGATTGAAGCCACTCCCATGTGCCATCCGTGCTGCCATCGTCGACGACGATGATTTCCACATCGCAGCCTGCCGACCGGCAGGAGTCGACAGCTTGCGGCAGCGACCACAGCCGATTGTAGGTCGGAATGACGACGGAGATGTCGCTCATACGAGACGCGGCGGCGGCGTCAGGGTGTCGTCGTCCGCGACAGGCCGGCGCGCTGGTCGAGCCAATGCATGACGACCGGCAATGCGAACTTCGCGATCAGCGACCAGACCAGGAAGAACATCAGCATGGCGCCCAGCATCTTCGGCAGCGACATTTCCATGCCGACGCCGCCGGCGCTGAAGGCGAACGCCATGACGATACCTTCGCGCAGCATCCAGGGCAGCGATCTTGTCATGAAATACTTCATGACCAGCGCCAGCATCACGCCGATCACGAAGATACCAGCCAGCATGCCGGGGAAGCCGAGATCGACATAGTTCTCGGCCATGTAGCCGACGCTGATCGAGGTACCGAGCCGGACATACTCCATCGGATCGGCACGCGTGAGGCGCATGTAGACATCGGTGTCGGAGAGAGGCGCCTTGCCGGGAAAGAGAACACGCGGCTGCAGGACGTGGGAGAGCGCCTCCCGCCATTGGCGCATCGGCACCGCCTCAGGGACGCTCTCGGCGACGCTGATCACCTGGCCGAAGACGTCGATATAGGCGAAACGAATGAGCAGCAGGTAGGATGTCTCGCCCCACTTCGTGTCTCCGATATTCAGCGCCTTGTCGCCGAGATAGGCCATGCGTTCGCCGAGCGGTACCCGGATCTGCTGGGTCTCGGCCTCGCCCGTAACGTAGTCGCGATACTCGACCTTCACCGATGTCCAGAACAATGCCAGCAGCAGGAGCAGCGCGAGCCAGGCGACGGCGGCGGCACTTGCTGTAAAGGTCCACTTGACGCGGGCCGCGACGGCCGCGAACGCGACGTAGATGAAGACCGCGCGGAAGTCCGACAGAAAGCCTGTAAAGCCAACCAGGATCTCGATGAAGATAGCGGCCAGCAAGGTCCCTCCGCCGCGCCCCGTCGTGAAGACGTAGGTGCAGAGCAGGAACAGTGCGACGACCTTGACCTGCGATGCGGCAAAGAGCGGCTGATCGAGGCTACCCACTTGCCGCGAGAGGATATTGAAGAAGACAGAGGCCGCGATCGATCCGACATAGACGACGATCAGGTCCTGCGCGCGCCAACGCTCGTGGGCATAATAGTCTCGAGCGGTCGGCGGCTTGATGCCTCCCAGCACCAACCGGAAGGCAAGCGCCAGTACGACCAGACTGCTCAGCGCATACCAATAGGCTTGGATTACATCGGGGCCGGAAATGCCGCTGGCCATCGATTCGCCATCGAAGATGGACTGGAGCGCGCGCGAGAATGTCTGCGCCCATTGCCACAGCAAAAAGAAGGCAACGCCCTTGGGCATGGTCGGCCGGCCGATGATCGCCAGCAACCCGAAGGGAGTCGCGGCACCGACGGCGTAGGCAAAGGAATCGGGAACGAACGGCGCGGCAAAAAGGTTGACGACCCCGAAATAGAAAGCGACGCGCCGCAGCAGCTCGAAATCGAGCCTGGGGACTGCAGGTGCCGGCATCGCTGTGGTGGTCGTCATCTTCCGATCGGGTGCTGACTGCGCCGCAGGCCTTATCTTAGTCGAGTCAGACCGGCAAGAGCAGCCCCGGCCTCGAGAATGCCCTCCGCCGCCCGCTCCGGCGAATAAACCGTCATGCGCTCCGCCAGATGACGACGGACCACGACAGGATCGAAGCCAAGCACGCGATCAATGCCGGCAGCCAGGGCCGGCACGTCGTCGAGGGGGGTAACCTCTCCGGTGACGCCCGGCTCGACCAGATCGGGCCCGCATCCCACTGCGTCGGACACCACGGCCGGCGTGCCGCAGGCCATCGCCTCGTTCACCACCAGCCCCCAGGTCTCCTCAGCACCCGATGGCAGCACAAGGACATCGGCGTTGCCGTAGACCTGCGGCAACCTGCTCTGATTGGTGAAACCCAGAAAATTTGCATTCACCCCTTCCACCTTGACTGCCTCTCGCAGGCTGCTTTCGAGTTCGCCAGCTCCGGCAAACGTGAGGTCGACCGGCCTCCCGGCCGCCATCAGCCGTGCCGCGGCGGCCACGATGGCCATCGGCCGCTTGTAGGGAACCAATCGGCCCACAAAGAGCACGCGGCGTGCTCCTTCGCCGCTTCTCCGGCTGGCAACGCGGAACGCTTCGTTGTCCACGCAATGCGGAGAAAAGAACAGCCGATCGGCCGGCGCGCCGTAGTGTTCCAGATAAGCCCGATTGCGCATGCCGACATAGAGATAACCGTCGAAGAGTTTCATCACCTGCGAGAAGGCCAGCTCCTTGGCCAGGCGCAGCATGGCGCGCCGTGGACTACCGAGCTGGGAATCACCACGCACCAGGACGGGAACCCCTTGGCGTCGACAGGCCCTCGCGGCCTGCCAGTAGGACCGCAGCGACCATCCCGGCACGACAAAGATATCAAAGCAACCTTTCGCAATCCTGTCGGCGATCTCCGGTGTATTGCAGCCGCCGAACCGCGACGTCGACGGTTGGCGCGAGACGTTGGTCAGGAAGTGGCTCTCATAGCCCGACAGAAGGTCCACATCCCAGTCGAAGGCGACGCCGTATCCGATTTCCGCCTGTTGTTCTGCCGTCTGCCGATGCGCGAAGAAAACGGTGAGATCGCAGCGTGCCGCAAGCGCGCGAAAGATCGGCGCGTAATACTGGATTGGATGGCTGATCAGAAAACCAACGCGCGGCATCACCGAGTCTTCTCCCGCGCAACCGCAAGGTCGAGCGCCTCGGCAAGGGCGCGCGTCGACGCGCGTGCCGAATAGGCCTCGAAGCCGCCGAGATCGACCTTCCGACGGGCAGGATTTTCCATGAATGCCAGCAAGGCCGTCGCCACCTCTTCCGGAGCGGGAAGCCGCTGGCCGGTCAGCGTCAACACCTCGCCCGCTCCCGCTTGCCGAATCATCGACACGGCCGTGCTTTCCTCGTGCAGCATCGCGAAGACGGGCCGTTCCGACAGTATCGCCTGGAACACTTTGGAGGGCGTATAGTGTCGTTCGGTCGATCCCAGGACCAGAACACCGCTGCTCTGCATCAAATGGCCCAGTGCATCGACATAGCCAATTCGATGCGGATGCTCGCTGACCATGTCGGCAACGCCGGCAGCCTGCGCCCGCGGCAGCACGCGAAATCCTTGCGGATCATCCGGTGAACTGCCTGTACCCACGAAATGTACGCGCAGCCGCGAAGCGGCCAGCGGCGCCTGTTCGCGCAGGGCACGCAGTCCCGCAAGGAAGGCGTCGACGACCTCAAGTCCCGCTGGCAGCAGAGCGCCGGCATAGATCAGATGGAAATGCCCATCGTCCGGCTGGAAGAGAAATGGTTGGCGTCGCAGGTCGCGCACCAGCGCATAGTCCTCGGGTGCGCTGCCCATGGGCATGTAGGACAGTACGGCCCGCTCGGCCACGCCGGGATTGCGTTCGAGCATGCCGGCGACATAGCCGGGCGCCATGCCGGTAATCAGTGCCGCGTCGCGGACCGACCACGGTTCCAGCAGGCCGGCGAGCCGGTAGGACATCCAGGCGCGACTGAATGGTACATCGATGCCTGGCCAGCGATTGACCCAGGGATCCTGATAGTCGATGCCGAACGGCACACCACGGCGCATATGCACCAGGCGGCCGACAGGGGCGAGATAGTTCGACGGAATCGTCACCAGGACGAAATCGAGCCGGCCGGCCTTCGCCATCGAAGAAAGCGCACGATAGCAGCCCCAGAAGGCCCGGACTCCGATGTCGCCGACCAGACGCACCGGCCGTGTCGGCAGCGTGGCGGCATGCACCACTTCGAGGCCGGCCGGCACGAGCCGTTCGAGATCGGGATCGGGCCGCTCCTCGTACTTGGCCGGATCGCCGGTCACGACCACCGGCTCCCAGCCGAACTCCGGCAGATAACGCGACCATAGGCGCGCCCGGTGTGCGCCCACGAGGTTGCTGGGGGCGAAATGTCCCGTGACCAAGGCAATGCGCCGCCTCATGTCGCTGCCAGTCGGGCTCTGACTTTCGAGTAGAGGTCGAGGTAGCGGGCAACTACGGCACCTGCCGAGAAGTGGTCCTCCGCCCGGCGCCGGCATTCGGCGCGATCCAGGGCGCCCACCCGCTCCACGGCTGCGCACCCCTCCTCTATCGAGTTGATCAGAAAACCATCGACACCGGGACGCACGATCTCCGGCAGCGCGCCGCGCGGACACGAGATGACGGGCGTGCCACATGCCAGCGCCTCGGCAAAGACGATGCCGAAGGGCTCGTTCCACTGGATCGGCACCAGCATCGCCCGCGCCTGTCCAAGAAGAGCGTTCTTCTGCACGTCATCGACCGGCCCGACATACTCGATTCCATCCTTGCCGATCTCGGGCGCAATCCTGCGACGCCAGAACTCGCCTTCCGGATCGTTTGCCGTGGAATGGTTCCCCGCGATCACGAGACGTCGGCCGGTGCGCCGCGCGATCTCGATGGCCCAGTGGGCACCTTTGATCTCTTCGACACGACTCAGGAACACCAGAGGCGCGTCGGCTGGCACGGATCGGCTGAGCGTCAGCGCCTCCGTGTCGGCGAAGTTGGGAATGCCATGCCAGTCGCCGCCGGCGGGCCGACCGCGACGTGCGATGTAGTCGCTGCACCCGGTGAAGGTGAGGACGCCGGGTTTGGCGAGCTTCACCGCCAGTCCCGCAGTCCGCAGCGTAGGTTCGCGTTGATAGGACATCACCAGCGGCGTCCGGCCGCGCAGCAGCGGCAAGAGATAGGCCACACGCGAGAAGCTGTGTACGAGGTCGGGTTTGAATGTCCTCGCCGCCCGCCAGAGAAAGGACATGTTGGAAAGCGTGTCGCGCCGGGAAAGCGAGCTCAGCCCCGGCCAGGGGAAGAAGGCGTCTGCCGGACAGTCGGAGCCCGGCCGGGCCACCAGGCCTACCGTATGCCCCGCCGCCCGCAGGCGGCGCAC
>JAIUOY010000108.1:0-31002 GCA_020160995.1 Pseudomonadota bacterium
AGCTCGGCACGACCGTGTTGTAGGCGCGACCCAGCCTCGTGATGGAATCCAGCAGGATCACCACGTCCTTCTTGTGCTCGACCAGGCGCGTGGCCTTCTCGATCACCATCTCGGCGACGGCGACGTGACGGCTGGCCGGCTCGTCGAAGGTCGAGCTGACGACCTCGCCCTTCACCGTCCGCTGCATGTCGGTCACTTCCTCGGGCCGCTCGTCGACGAGCAGCACCATGAGGTAGACCTCGGGATTGTTGGCGGTGATGGCGTGCGCAATGTTCTGCAGCAGCACCGTCTTGCCGGTGCGCGGCGGCGACACGATCAGCGCGCGCTGGCCCTTGCCGATCGGCGCGATCAGATCGATCACGCGGGTCGAGATATCGAGCTGCTGCTGCGGCGTGGTGCCGGCCTTCTTGGTCAGCGTGCCCGTCCGGCGCGTGCCGACGCGGCCAGAGGAGGTGGCGCGCGCACCGCCCACCGATTCCTCGGCGACGGCCGGCGCCATGGCGGCGGCGCCGCCTTCGAGTTCGAGCTTCAGCTTCTCGTCGGGATAGAGCGGCGTCAGCGAGTCGAAGTTGATGCGATGGCGCAGCGCGTCCGGATCGTCGAAGTTGATCTTGTTGATCTGCACCATGGCGAAGTAGCGCTCGCCATCCTTGGGCGCACGGATCTCGCCTTCCACCGTGTCGCCGGTGCGCAGGCCGAATTTGCGGACCTGGGTGGGGCTGACATAGATGTCGTCGGCGCCGGGCAGATAGTTGGCTTCCATCGAGCGCAGATAGCCGAAGCCGTCGGGCAGCACCTCGATGGTGCCGACGCCGAAGATCGCCTGATCGGCGGCGGCGAGCTTCTGTAGGATGGCGAACATAAGCTCCTGGCGGCGCATCATCGCCGCACCCTCCACGCCCTGCTCTTCGGCAAAGGCCAGGAGTTCGGGAGGCTTCTTCTTCTTGAGGTCCTGGAGATTCATTGGTCTTCAATCTGGTGGGGAAATGACGCACGCGCCTGTATTGGCCGGGACGGCCAAACCTTGAAAACAGCGCTATGTCGTACTGGTGGGCCCCATCGAGTTACCGCCGGGGAGGCGATGCCAGGGGCCCTGAGGTGGCGCTTATATAGGCACGCGACCGCCCTCTGTCAAAGTCCAGCCGTCAAAGCCCCGCCGTCGCCACCGGCCTATGTTCGGTACCGGCCCCGGGGGTCACGAACAGGAGCTGCCCGGCCTTTTTCACGATGCCGCGATGCCAGGCGCCCTGGGGCACGACGAAGGTCTGCCCGGGAACGAGCGGCGTGCGCTGCTCTCCCGACTCCGCCTCGATCACCATTTCCATCTCGCCCGACAGCAGGGTCAGGATCTCCTCGCCGGCGGGATGGCGCTCCCAATGCGGCCAGTCGCCGGACTGGTCGAAAATGCCCATCAGCCGGCCCTGCTGAAGCTCACGGCGCTGATCGACGGTCGCCCAGAAGGCTTCGCCGACTTCGACGACGGACGCCCGCTCGTCCGGCCGCAGATGGATGTAGGTCGTGTCGAGTGAAAGGGCCTGGGTCATCACTCTTCGTCTGCCAGCATCTCGGCATAGCGGAAGATTTCGGTATGGTCGGCGCCTTTGCCCAGCTTGCCGTCGGCCGCCGTCCAGTAGGACACGGCCTGCTGGAGGTTCGGCATGTTGAGCTTGAGGTGCCGGGCGACGTCGCCGGCAGTGCGCAGGTCCTTGGCCATCAACGCCGTCGTGAAACCTGCCGAGAAGGTCCGTGACACGACGAACTGGCGGCCCTTCACGTCGGTGGCGTTGCTCTTGCCTGTCGAGCTGTTGAAGACATCGACCATGGTGCCGGGATCGAGCCCGAAGGCTTCGCCGACCACCAGCGCCTCGCACATCGCGACCAGGCCCGCCGCGGAGAGATAGTTGTTCAGCGCCTTGAGCGCATGGCCGGCACCGGCCGGGCCGCACAGGGTGATGGTCTTGCCCATGGCGCCGAACACCGGCCGCACGCGCTCCAGATCGGCCGCCGAGCCGCCGACCATGATGCTGAGCGAGCCATCGACCGCCCGCTTCACGCCGCCCGAAACCGGCGCATCCAGCAAGGCCACGCCGCGGCCGGCGAGGTCGCGCGCGAGCTTTTGCGTATCGACGGGATTGGACGAACTCATGTCCATGACGAGCGCGCCGGCGTCGAGGCCTTCGACGGCGGCGTCCCGGCCTTCGAGCAGGGCCTGTCGCACGATCTTGCCGTCCGGCAGCATGGTAATCAGCGCCGCCGCCCCCTGGGCCGCCGCCTTCGCCGACGCCGTGGCCAGCGCCGAAGGATGCGCGCCGACGAAATCCGAGACGGCCTTCTGCGAGACGTCGAACACGCGCAGCTTGAAGCCTGCCTCGACGAGACGCGTCGCCATCGGGCGCCCCATCATGCCGAGACCGATGAAGGCGATGGTGGCGGGAGGCGCGAGCGTCGTCATGGTTCTACCCCTGAAGTGAGGTCGTATTCATAGAGCGGCAGCAGCCGGCCGGGAATGGCGTCGGACGGCGCGTTTCGCACGAACCGCGCGCCGAGGTCGCGCGCCCTCTGGATCGCGGCCTGGAACAGCAGGCGGCCGGCGCCCGATCCGATCGCCGGCGGATCGACGAACAGCGAGTCGAGATCGACCGTCTCGCCGTCGCCCAGGACCGCCGCCATCCCGAGCGGCGCACCTTCGCCCGCAGCCGCGACCAGCACACGGCCGGCCGCGATATCCGCCTCGTCGACGGCAAGGGCCGCCGCACTCAGCTTCATGAAAGCCTCGTCGTAGGCCCAATGGGCCTTCGACCGGATGCAGAGCGCCGTGAGTGTCGCCGCCTCGCCCGATCGAGCCGGCCTGACGACGACGCCCATCGCTCAGACGCCGCGTTCCTTGAAGACGTCGCGCGCCGTCTTGAAGGCGTCGAGGCTCGCGGGGATGCCGCAATAGATCGCGACCTGGAGGAAGATCTCCTTGATCTCGTCCTTGGTCAGGCCGTTGTTCAGGGCGCCGTTGATATGGAGCTTGAGTTCGGGGCCGCGGTTCAGCGCCGCCAGCATCGCGAGGTTCAGCATCGAGCGCGTCTTCTTCGGCAGGCCCGGACGCGTCCAGACATAGCCCCAGCAATACTCGGTCGTGACATCCTGGAACGACATCATGAAGTCGTCGGCGCCGGCCATCGAATTGTCGACGTAGCCCGCACCCAGCACGGCCTTACGGACCTTCATGCCCTCGTCGTAGAGTTTCTTGTTGCGCGGGCTCGGCCTGGCCTTTGCTGCTTTGCCCTTCGTCTTGGTTCCAGCCTTAGCTCTGGTCGCCTTTGCCCTCGTGGTCTTTGCCCTCGTGGCCTTTGCCATGTCTGTTCCTCCGGATGAGTCCAGAGGGCTGTATATCAGACAGGGGCGTGATCGGCGTGCGCGCTTGGCGAAACGTCGAGGCCCTTGGCATGGGCGCGCTGGCAGAGATCGTCGATGGTGATGTTGTCGAGCTGGGACATCATCTCCTCGCGCAGCTTCTCCCACAGCGGCCAGACGACCTCGTGGGCGAGCGGCGAGCCGATCGACGGATCGCTGGGTTCGGTCTCGACTTCGAGGTTGCGCACCACGCGCACCACCTCGCCGAGCGTGATGTTGCCCCTGTCGCGCCCCAACCGATAACCGCCGCGCGGCCCCCTCTTGCCGTTCAGGATGCCGGCCCGCACCAGATGCTGCAGCACCTGCTCGAGATAGCGCTTGGGAATGCGCTGGCGTTCGGTGATATCGCCGCTGCGGACGGGATGCTCGCCGACATGGAACGCCACGTCGAGGACAGCCTCGATCGCGAACATCGTCTTCTTGCTGAGGCGAGGCATTGCCGTTCCCGTCCCTCTCTCAAGCCCGCTTGGCCGACCCGGCCGCTACTCCCGCACCTACGCCCGTAGACCCAAATCCCCCCGCGCCGCGGGCCGTCTCGTCGAGGCTTTCCACCTCTCGCCACGCAGCACGCGCATGGCGTGCAATGACCATCTGAGCAATTCGCATGCCGCGTTCAATCCTGAACGGCTCCTTGCCGAGATTGACCAGGATGACGCCGACCTCACCGCGATAGTCTGCGTCGATCGTGCCCGGGGCATTGGCGACCGTCACGCCGTGCTTGGCGGCCAACCCGGACCGCGGCCGAACCTGGGCCTCGAATCCCACCGGCAGGGCAATCGAAATGCCGGTCGGTACGATCCGGCGCTCCAGTGAGCCCAGCTCGACCGGCTGGTCGATGGCCGCAAGCAGGTCGGCGCCGGCGGCCGCGGAGGTCGCATAGTCGGGAAGCGGCAGGTCGCGCGCGTGGGCGAGACGGACGATCTCGATCTCGATACTTTCCACGCCCTTCATACGTTCGTCTCCCCTAGTCCCCGTCATCGTCCCGCCATGGGCGGCGTCACTCCGCCGCCTGCGCCTTGGGCGGCTGCCCGAAATGCAACGCGATCCTTCCGGCCAGCCGGAGGGCCACCTCTTCCTTGGCAAGCGTCGGCCAATCCTCGACACCCTTGGCGCTGATCAGATGCACCGTATTGCGCTCCCCGCCAAAGGTGCCCTTGGCCGGCGACACGTCGTTGGCGACGATCCAATCACAGCCCTTGCGCGTACGCTTCTCGACGGCGTTGGCAACCACGTCCTCGGTTTCGGCGGCAAAGCCCACGACCAGCCCCGGCCGCTTGGCTCCCGGCTTGGAAAGAGTCGCCAGAATATCGGGGTTGGGCGCCAGTTCCAGCGCCGGCGGCTGGGCGCCCGCCTTCTTCTTGATCTTGGCGGTGGCCGGCTTGGCCGCCTTCCAGTCGGCCACGGCGGCGGCGCAGACCGCGACATCGACGGCACCGGCCGCCAGACAGGCCGCCAGCATTTGATCGGCCGAGTCCACGCGCACCACGCGCACACCGGCCGGATCGGGCACCACGACCGGGCCGCTCACCAGGGTCACGTCGGCACCGAGCCGGGCCAGCGCGTGGGCGATGGCATGGCCCTGCTTGCCCGAGGAATGGTTGGAAATGTAGCGCACCGGATCGAGCGCCTCGCGCGTCGGCCCCGAGGTCACGAGCGCGCGCCGGCCGGCCAGCGGCTTCTCGCTCGTCAACAGCGCCTCGATGGCCGCCACGATCTCGAGCGGTTCGGACATGCGGCCCGGCCCGAATTCGTTGCAGGCCATGGCGCCGTCGTTGGGACCCACGAAGGTGACGCCGCGCTTCTTCAGCGTCTCGACATTGGCCACGGTGGCGGCATGCGTCCACATACGCACGTTCATCGCCGGCGCGGCGAGCACGGGCTTGTCGGTGGCGAGCAGGACGGTGGCGGCAAGATCGTCGGCCATGCCGGCAGCCATGCGCGCCAGGATGTTCGCCGTCGCCGGTGCGACGACCAGCAGATCGGCGTCGCGCGAGAGCTGGATGTGGCCCATCTCGCTCTCGTCGGTCAGCGAGAACATGTCGCTGTAGACCTTGTCCTCGGTCAGGGCCTGCAGCGACAGAGGCGTCACGAATTTCGCGCCAGCCTCGGTCAGGACGCATCGCACCGACGCGCCGCGCTCCCGCAGCCGCCTGATCAGGTCCAACGACTTGAACGCCGCGATCCCCCCCGCGACGACCAATAGGATACGCTTGCCATGCAACATGCCGCTGAGACTATCACAAGAGCTGGGTGGCGAAAGTGTAGACGCCCGTCAGAAGGAGCGCCCAGAAGACGGCCAGACGGAACTGCTCGACCGAGAGCCGGGAGCGGATCTGCTGGCCGAGCCACATCCCGGCCACAGCCGGCGCGACCGCGGCCGCGGAAACAAGGGCGCGCGGGCCATCGAGCAGGCCGAAGAACAGCAGCGAGGCCGTCAGCGCGAAGGAGGTAGCGCAAAGGACCACGCCCAGGGTCTGCACCAGCTCCGACGGCTTGATGTCGAGCCCCTGCAGGTAGGGCATCAGCGGCACCACCGGCACGCCGACCAGTCCGGCGATGAAGCCCGAAACCGTGCCGATCACCGGCGCCAACGGCCTTTCGAGATCGGCATGGATGCGAAGCCGGATACGGAACAGGCCGAGGGTGCTGTAGGCGATGAGCACGGTCCCCAGAACCAGGAAGGCCCAGTTGGGGCCCTTCTGTCCGAGCAGCCACATAGTCAGGTAGAGGACCACCGCGAGCGGCACGATGAGCGGCCACTGGCGGCGTACGATCACCTTGAACTTGCCGCCGACCGAGGCCTGCCAGACGTTGGTGAAGATGGTCGGCAGCGAGATCAGCGCGATCGCCTCGGGCAGCGGTAGGTAGAGCGACATCAGCGCGATCGAGATCGCCGGCAGGCCCAGCCCGACCAGCCCCTTCACCGTCCCCGCCAGCAGGAAAACGGAAAGGCCAACGACGATATCGACGGCAGACATCCCGTCAGCTCTTTGCCTGGTGCACGCTTGGTCTCAATGCCACCAGGCGGCGATGGCGGCGATCAGGGCGAGGATGGCGATGGCTTCGGCGAAGCCCGGACGCCAGCGATTGGCCGACGGCGATTCGGAAGCGGCGCGCTCCGCCTTGCGGCGTTCATGCTCGGCGACAAGAAGCAGGCTGTCGATCAGCCGCGGCACGCGACGCAGGCCGTGCGTCAGGTCTTCCACGGCGCGGCCGACGGTGGCGCGCGGACCGAAATGCGTGACCATCCAATCCTCGATCAGCGGCCGCGCCAGCTCCCAGATGTTGACGTGCGGGTTGAGCTTGGTGCCCATGCCCTCGGCCATCAGCATCGTCTTCTGCAGCAGCAGGAGCTGCGGCTGCACGCTCATCTCGAACTGTTCGGTGACGCGCAGCATCTGCGCCAGCAGGCGGGCGATCGAGATCTCGTGGCTGGACTTGCCGAAGATCGGCTCGCCGATCGAACGACAGGCCTGGGCAAAGGTCTCGACCGACTGGTCGGGCGGCACATAGCCCGCGCGGAACTGGACCTCGGCCACGGCGCGATAGTCCCGCCGCAGGAAGGCGACCAGCAGTTCGGCGAGATAGCCGCGCGTGGCTTCGTCGACCCGACCCATGATCCCGAAATCGACCGGCACGATGCAGCCATCGCGGTCGACGAAGGCGTTGCCGCCGTGCATGTCGGCATGGAAGAAGCCGTCGCGGAACACCTGGTAGAAGAAGGCCTCGGCGCACTTCTTCATGATGAGGTCGGGATCGTGCCCGGCGGCGACGATGGCATCGCGGTCGCCGATGGGCGTACCGTCGACCCGTTCCTGGGTCATGACGCGCTCGGCGGTACGGTCCCAATCGATCTTCGGCGCGCGGTAGTCGGGATGGTCGATGAAATTCTCGCCGAGTTCCTCCGCCGCCGCCGCTTCCATGCGCAGGTCCATCTCGACCCGCACCACGTCCGCGAAGGCTCGCACCGAATCGACCGGCTTCAGCCGGCGAAACCGTGGCTGGGTGCGCTCGACCAGTTCGGCCATCCAGTAGAAGAGGTCGAGGTCGCGCTCGAAGGCCTTCTCGATGCCGGGTCGCAGGACCTTGACCGCGACGTCGCGGCCATCGGTCGTGACGGCAAAATGCACCTGGGCAATCGAGGCGGCGGCTATCGGCACATCGTCGAAGCTCGAAAAGATCGCGTCGATGGGCTGGCCCAGCTCGGCCTCGATGGTGCGGCGCGCCTCGGCGCCGGAAAAGGCCGGCAGATGATCCTGCAATCGCGCGAGATCAGCGGCGACGCCCTCGCTCAGAAGGTCGGCGCGCGTCGACAGCGCCTGTCCGAGCTTGATGAAGGACGGCCCCATCTCCTGCAGCGCCTCCGCCAGGCGCTCGCCCGGCCGCCGCGAATCGCGCCTGAGCGCAAAGAGCCGTGCCCAGGCGATCAGCGCCGGGGCGATGCCGAGCGTTTCCAGCGGAAACAGCGCATCGTGACGGGCGAAGCGCAGCGCCATGCGCAGCAGGCGCCAGCCATTGCGGAGAGCACGGAACATCTAGATACGCCAACCCTGATGTAGCGCCACGACGCCCAGCGACATGTCGCGCCAGGTGACATTGGCGAAGCCCACCGCGCGCATGCGCGCCGCCAGCTCGCGCTGCGGCGGGAAACGACGAATGCTCTCGTGGAGGTAGCGGTAGGAATCGGCGTCCTTGGCGATGACCTTGCCGAAGAACGGCAGGGCACGTTCGGAGTAGGCGTCGTAGAGGCGGCCAACCGGCGCCGACGTCACCTTGCTGAATTCGAGGCAGAAGAAGCGCCCGCCCGGCTTCAGCACGCGATAGGCGTCGGCCAGCGCCCTGTCGATGTCGGTCACGTTACGCAGGCCGAAGGCAATCGTGTAGGCGTCGAAGGAGCGGTCCGGAAACGGAAGCTTCTCGGCATCCCCGGTGGCCCAGGTGAGGCCCTGCAGCAGCCCGCGGTCGATCGCGCGATCGCGCCCGACGGCGAGCATGGCGGGGTTGATGTCGCAGACGGTGACGTCGGGGCGATCGCCCTGCCGGCGCAGCATGCGGAAGGCGATGTCGCCGGTGCCGCCCGCCACGTCCAGAATGCGCTCGCCCGGCCGCGGATGGACCACGTCGACCATGGCGTTCTTCCAGAGCCGGTGCACGCCGCCCGACATCAGGTCGTTCATCAGGTCGTAGCGCGGCGCCACGCTTTCGAAGACGCGCGCGACCAGCCCCGCCTTTTCGTCCGCCGGAACGTCGCGAAATCCGAAGGATGCGCGGCCGACCGGGGCCTGTCCCTCGGGGCTGGCTACGCTAGGATCGGGGTCGTTTGTCATGGGCCGCAACCTAGAGGAATCGCCATGCTGCTGAAAGACCGGGTGATCCTGATCACGAATGTCGAGAAATTCGCAGGCCACGGCACCACACGCGTGGCCCTGGCCCAGGGAGCGACCGTCCTGGCCCACGATCCCTCGTTCGAAGCGCCGAGCGCGCGCCGCAAGTACGAGGCCGAGTTTCCCGGCGCCCATGCCCTCTCGGCGGTCGAGCCTGCCACCTTGGTCGACCTGGCCCTGAAGCGACACGGCCATATCGACGCGCTGGTCAACAACGACGCCTATCCGGCACTGCGAGCCCCCTTGGGCGAAGCCCGGCTCGAAGACTATCGCGCGGCGCTCGAAGCCATGGCCGTGGCGCCGTTCCGGCTGACGCAGCTCGTGGCGCCCTCGATGCGCAAGCGCAAGTCGGGACGCATCGTCTTCGTCTCGTCGGCCGCGCCCTTGCGCGGCATCGCCAACTACGCGCCCTACGTCTCGGCACGCGCCGCCGCCAACGGACTTGTTTCTTCTCTTGCGAAGGAACTCGGTCGCGACGGCATCACGGTGAACGCCGTCGGCTCGAACTATGTCGAGAACCCGGATTATTTTCCGCCGGCCCTGCTCGCAAACAGCGAGGCCATGGCGAAGATGACGGCGCAGATTCCGCTTGGGCGCCTTGGCAAATCGGACGAACTCGGCGCGACGGTTTGCTTTCTCTGCTCCGACGCGGCGGGTTTCATCACTGGTCACGTTCTTCCGCATGCCGGAGGGTGGGCGTGACATCGCGATAGATCGCATGCACACTCCTTTCACAAACAATGTCGCGCACGGCTGACCGAAGCGCGACGGCTAGGGAAGGAACGTCTGAGCGACGCCGGTAAGTCCGGCGCGTTCCCCCCATGGCTGAGTTCGGTCCGAGGACGGCGCATGGGAAGACAAATCGTCCACCGCCTGCTGGTCTCGTTCCCCGCATTGCTCGGGGTTCTTTTCCTGTGCTTCTGTCTCCTGCAGGTCGTGCCGGCCGATCCGGCGATGATCATCGCCGGCCCCGACGCCAAGGCCGAGACCATTGCCGCCATTCGCGAAGAACTCGGCCTCGACCGGCCCATCCCCGTTCAGTTCGCCGAGTATATCGGCCGCGTCCTGCGCGGCGATCTCGGCCGCTCGATCATCTCCAACAAGATGGTAAGCGAGGAACTCGCGCTGACCATCGGCCCGACCATCGAGTTGATGCTGGGCGGCATGCTGCTCGCCGTCCCGATCGGACTGGCGCTCGGCACGCTCGCGGCCGTGCGGCGCGGCACCATCATCGACCGCATCATCATGGCCGTCTCCGTCGCCGGCGTTTCCATGCCGATATTCTTCATCGGCCTGATCCTGATCCAGTACATGGGCTTCAAATGGGGCCTGTTCCCGTTCACCGGCCGCACCGGCCCCATCTGGGATGGCGGCCTGCCCAGCCTAGTGCTGCCGGCGCTGACCCTGGGCAGCGTCCTGATCGGGCCGATCGCGCGGCTGACTCGCACGGCGGTGCTCGAAGTGCTGGGTGCCGACTTCGTGCGCACTGCCCGCGCCAAGGGCCTGCGCGAGACGGTGGTGATCGTGCACCACGCACTGCGCAATGCGCTGATCCCGGTGGTGACCCTGATCGGCCTGCAGGCGGCGTTCCTGCTGGGCGGCGCGGTCGTGACCGAGACCATGTTCTCCTGGCCGGGCGTCGGTCGTCTGGCGGTCGGCGCCATCGTCTCGAGTGATTTTCCGACGGCACAGGGGGCGATCATGATCCTCGCGATTGCCTTCCTGTCGATCAACCTGCTGGTCGACATCCTCTACGTCTATCTCGATCCTCGGGTACAGCGGACATGAGCGCCGAAACCCTCGACACGGCCGCGCCTGCCGAAGAGACTGGCCTGCTCTCCCGCTCCGGCGTGCTGCGCCGGCTGATGCGGGACAAGGTCGCCGCCCTGGCCGGGATCGCTCTCACGCTCATCGTGCTGGCGGCCGTCTTCGCCCCCGTCGTGGCGCCCTACGATCCCTATCTCACCGACCTCACGAAGGTGATGCAGCCGCCCAGCGCCGAGCACTGGTTCGGCACCGACAACACCGGCCGCGACATCCTGAGCCGCGTCCTCTACGGCACGCGCAACACGCTGATGCTGGGATTGATCGGGGTGATCATCGGCGGGTTCCTGGGCGGCGTGCTCGGCATCCTCGCCGCCTACTATCCGCGGGCCGATGGCTGGATCATGCGGCTGGTCGACGTGATGCTGGCCTTTCCGGCGATCCTGATCGGTCTCGCGGTCGCGGCGATCTTCGGCGCCGGCCTCACCGCCGTGGTAATCGCGCTGGTGGTCGCCACCGTGCCCGACGTGGCGCGCGTCGCGCGCGGCTCGGCCGTCGGCGTGATGGGGCAGGAGTTCATGGAAGCCGGTCGCGCCGTCGGCGTCTCGGACCGCACCCTGATCTGGCGCTACCTGACGCTGAACTGCATCTCGACCATCTTCGTCTTCCTCACGCTGCGCTTCGGCCAGATCATCCTGATCGGCTCGGCGCTGGGCTTCCTCGGCATGGGCGCCCAGCCACCGACCGCCGAACTCGGCATGATGGCCGCCCAGGGCCGCGACTTTCTCTTCATGGCACCGCACATTGCGACGATCCCAAGCTTCGCGATCTTCGTGATCGTGCTGGCGGCCAATCTTCTAGGCGACGCACTCCGCGACGTCCTCGATCCAAGGCTGCAACAATGATCGGACCCGTTCTGCCTGCGGCGTTCGTATTGAACACCTTCGACAAACGGCCGGACGTCAATTTCTGAACAGGACGCACACTGACGAACCAGAAGGCGAGGAAACGACGATGCCTACTCTCTTCAAAAGCGTAGCAGCGTTGCTTGGCATGGTCGGCCTCTCCGCGGCGGCGGAGGCGCAGACCCTCAAGATGATGAAGTCGCTCGATGCCCCGCACTACGATGGTCAGCGCACGACATGGTCGCCGACCTCCGACATCGTCAACATGTTCCAGGACACGCTGGTGGCCATGGACTGGGACGGCAAGACGGCGATCCCCTACCTCGCCAAATCGTGGACGGTGAGCCCCGACGGCAAGCTCTACACCTTCAAGCTGCGCGACGACGTGACCTTCTGCAGCGGCAAGAAGTTCACGGCCGAGGACGTGATCTATTCCTTCAAGCGGTTGACCAGCCCCGAACTCAAGGCGCCGCTCGCCTGGCGCGCCGGCAATATCAAGGAGCTGCGCGCGCCAGATCCCTACACGGTCGAATACGAACTGAACGAGCCGTTTGCCGATCTTCTGCTGCAGCTCACCATGTTCACCACCGCCATCCACAACAAGGAGAGCGTGGAAGCCCTGGGCAAGGATTACGGCGTCAAGGCCATCGACGGCACCGGCCCCTGGTGCTTCGAGTCGTGGACGCCACGCACGGAAATCGTGCTGAAGCGGCACGATGCCTACAAGTGGGGGCCCTCGATGTACCAGAACAAGGGGCCGGTGAAATTCGAGAAGCTCTCGATCAAGATCGTGCCGGAGGATTCCAGCCGCGTCGCCGCCATGATGGGCGGCCAGTTCGATGTCACGCACCAGATCCCGCTGCAGTTCATCCAGCAGGTCAAGGCGTCGCCCAACCTCAATGTCCAGGAGGCGACGCCAAACTTCCAGCTCATGTACTATGGCTACAAGACCACGCGGCCGATGGTGGCGGACAAGCGCGTGCGCGAAGCGATGAACATCGCCATCAACCGCGCCGATATCACCAAGGGCATCATGCTGGGCAACGCCACGCCGGCCTATACCTTCATCGATCCCAAGGCGCTCGACTTCGCCGACTCGACCAAGAACCTGATCAAGGAGGATGTCGAGCGGGCGAAGAAGCTGCTCGACGAAGCGGGCTGGAAGGTTGGCAGCGACGGCATCCGGGAGAAGGACGGCGTCAAGCTGGCGCCGCGGGTGCTGTTCACCCAGGTCTCCTACTTCCCGCGCGTCTCCGAGGCGATCCAGGGCTACATGCGCAAGATCGGTATCGACTGGAAGATCGTCGGCTTCGATTCGACCATCGCACCGGCGGAAATGGCCAAGCAGGACTTCGATCTTTGGACGGTGACGTTCCCCTACATCTCTTCCGGTGACCTGCTGAACTTCTACTTCGACTCCAAGAACATGCCGGCGCCCAACCGCATGAACTGGAACGATCCCAAGACCGACGAGTATCTGAAGATGGGCCGCGCCTCGATCACCGATGCCGACCGCGCCAAGTACTATGCGCTGGCCCAGCAGCGCGTGACCGAGGAGCATCTCTGGATGCCGGTGATGAACATCGCGATGTACACCACCAGCTTGAAGAAGTTGAAGGGCGTGCGGCCGCACATGCTCTACCAGAACACCTTCTACAAGGGCCTGGACTACTCCTTCTGATGGACAAGCTCCTCGACGTCCGCGGTCTCCGGACACACTTCCACACGGACCGCGGCCTGTTTCGCGCGGTCGACGGCATCGACTTTTCCGTCGAACGCGGCCGCACCGTCGGGTTGGTCGGCGAATCGGGCCGCGGCAAGAGCGTGACCTCGTTGTCGGTCATGGGCCTGGTCGCGAGTCCACCCAGCCAGGTCGAAGCGGATGCCATCAGCTTCGAAGGCCGCAATGTGCTCGGCCTTTCGGCCGACGAACGCCGCAAGCTGCGCGGCGGCAAGATGTCGATGATCTTCCAGGAGCCGATGACCTCGCTCAATCCGGTGCACACGATCGGACAGCAGATCGTCGAGGCGATTCTGGCTCATACGACGCTGTCGCCGGCGGCCGCCAAGGCACGCGCCATCGAAATGCTCGACCTGGTGCGCATCCCCTCCGCCGCCGAGCGGGTCGACGACTATCCGCACCGCCTGTCGGGCGGCATGCGCCAGCGGGTGATGATCGCCATGGCGCTGGCCTGCGAGCCGGCCCTCCTGATTGCCGACGAACCGACGACCGCGCTCGACGTCACCATCCAGGCACAGATCCTCGACCTGTTGCAGGATCTGCAGCGCCGGCTGGGCATGGCGATCCTGATCATCACCCACGATCTCGGGGTGATCGCCGAAGTCGCCGACGAGGTACTGGTGATGTATGCCGGCAAGATCGTCGAGAGCGCGCCGGTCGCCGCCCTCTTCGCCGACCCGCAGCATCCCTACACGATCGGCCTGCTGGGCTCGATCCCCCGCATCGAGATCGACCGCGAGCGGCTGTCGACCATCGAAGGCACGGTGCCCAGCCCCAACAACCAGCCCAAGGGCTGTCGCTTCGCACCGCGCTGCCCCTTCGCCGATCCGCGATGCCATAGCGAACCGCCGCCGCTGCGCGGCATCGGAGCCGACCATCGCGTGGCCTGCTGGAAGGCGCCCGTCGAATTGGCAGGAACGGCCGCATGAGCAGCGCATCGACGCCCGTGCTTCAGGTTGATGGCCTGGTAAAGCACTTCCCCGTCGCCCGCGGCCTGATTCGCCGCAAGGTGATCGGCATGGTCCGCGCGGTCGAGGGCGTTAGCTTCGAGATCGCGCGCGGCGAGACGCTGGCGCTCGTGGGCGAGTCGGGTTGCGGCAAGTCGACGACCGGCCGCCTCGTGCTGCGCCTGATGGATCCCACGGCCGGTTCCGTGCGCTTCAAGGGCGAGGAGATCGCCAATCTCGACAAGCAGTCGCTGCGCCGGCTGCGCCGTCACATGCAGATCATCTTCCAGGACCCCTATGCCTCGCTGAACCCGCGCATGACCGTGGGCGAGATCCTGGCCGAGCCGATGGCAGTGCACGACCTTCACACCGAGGCCGAGCGCGGGAAGCGGGTGCGGGACCTGCTCGACGTGGTCGGCTTGCTGCCCGAGCATGCAAGGCGCTATCCGCACCAATTCTCGGGAGGTCAGCGCCAGAGGATCGGCATCGCCCGCGCGCTGGCGGTCAATCCCGACCTGATCATCTGCGACGAGCCGGTGTCGGCGCTCGACGTCTCGATCCAGGCGCAGATCGTCAACCTGCTGCAGAACCTTCAGCAGCGCTTCGGCCTCTCCTATCTCTTCATCGCCCACGACCTGGCCGTGGTGAAGCACATCAGCGACCGCGTGGCGGTGATGTATCTCGGCCAACTTGTCGAGATCGCGACGAAGCGCGACCTCTACGACCGCCCCCTGCATCCCTATACCCAAGCGTTGCTGTCGGCGATCCCGCGGCCCGATCCCAGCGTGCGCAAGGAGCGCGTCCTGTTGGCGGGCGACGTGCCCAGCCCCTTCGCGCCGCCGTCGGGCTGCCGCTTCCACACGCGCTGCCAGCACGCCCAGCCGCGCTGCAAGCAGGAACAGCCCGAGCTGCGGGATGCCGGCGACGGCCACCGCGTCGCCTGTCATTTCTACGAGACGATTCCCAAGCCCGCGATTGCGACTACCGCCGACACCGCCAATGGCAAGTTCGTCGAACGGCTGGCGGCCTTCGAGGCGGCGAAGGCCGCGCGCCTGCAAGCGTAGACGACAGCACCACTCCTACCGCGAATGCCAACCGACTTTCCCACGAGTAGAAGGTGGTATATAAATACTACTATTGCGGGTATGCAAAAGAACCGCCGCAGGTCTAACGGGAGAGAAGACTGGTGCGAACGCTTGGCAACATCCTCTGGCATTTCCCATTTCTGGGCTTCGTGACCGCGGCTATCTACTGGCTGCTGGGACTGCTATTGACGGCTCTGGTCGTCACGGCGCCGATTGGCCTCGGCCTCATGGAATTCGGCAAGTTCCTCCTCGCCCCCTTCGGGCGAGCGATGGTCGACAACAAGAACCTCAAAGGCGACCGGAACGCGGCCTGGCAGGCCTATTCGACGATCATCATGATCCTCTACATACCCTTCGGACTGGTTTTCGTGGTGATCAACGCCATCCAGGTCGCTCTGTTGTGCCTGTCCATCGTCGGCATCCCCGTCGCGCTGGTCATCGCGAAATCCCTTGGAACGGTTCTCAATCCCGTGAACAAGGTCTGCGTGCCTGCCGCGGTCGCGGAGGAACTCGAGCGCCGCAAGGGAAGCGCCGAGGTAGCAAAGTACGTCGGCTGATCGGCATCAATCAGCAGAGCTGTTCGGGAGTTTTAGCGGCACCACATCTGCTATCGTTGATGTGGTGCACTGAAGTTCGGCGGGACGGCTTGCGCCGCGTTAGCCGAACGCCTCGTCCCAGGTGCCGCGCGTCGAGGCCTTCGAGTACTCCGTCGCGCGGTTCTCGAAGAAGTTGGTGTGCTCGATGGCGTTCAGCATCTGGTCCATCCACGGCAGCGGATTCTTGGCATCCTTGCGGTAGATGGGCTGCAGGCCGATCTGCGTGAGTCGCCGGTCGGCGATGAACCGGATGTAGCGCTTCACGTCGGTGGCCGTCATGCCTTCGATGCCGCCCATCTCGAAGGAGAGATCGATGAAGGCGTCCTCGTGGTCGACGATGGTCGAGCAGGCGACGTAGATCTCGCGCTGCAGCTCCTCCGTCCACACGTCCGGGTTCTCCTGGATGAAGGTGCGGAACAGGCGGATGATCGAATTGCAGTGCAGCGTCTCATCGCGCACCGACCACGACACGATCTGGCCCATGCCCTTCATCTTGTTGAAGCGCGGGAAGTTCATCAGCATCGCGAAGGAGGCGAAGAGCTGCAGGCCCTCGGTGAAGGCGCCGAACACCGCCAGGGTCTTGGCGATGTCCGCCTTCGAGTCGACGTTGAAGCCCTGCATGTAGTCGTACTTGTCCTTCATCTCCTTGACGGTGAGGAAGGCCGAATACTCGGTCTCGGGCATGCCGATCGTGTCGAGCAGATGGCTGTAGGCGGCGACGTGGACGGTCTCCATCGCCGAGAAGGCCGCCAGCATCATCTGCACTTCCGTGGGTTTGAAGACCCGCGAATAGTGCCGCATGTAGCAGTTGTTCACCTCGACGTCGGCCTGGGTGAAGAAGCGGAAGATCTGCGTCAGCAGATGGCGCTCGCTATCAGTGAGCTTGTTGCGCCAGTCCTTGACGTCGTCGGCCAGCGGCACTTCCTCGGGCAACCAGTGAATGCGCTGCTGCGTCAGCCAGGCGTCGTAGGCCCAGGGATAGTGGAACGGCTTGTAGATCGGCTTGGCGTCGAGAAGGGACATGGCACGGACCCGCTGGTCGGAGCGTGAAGACAAACGCGGAGACGAAAAAACCCCTGCAGCGACTCCGGAACGAGTCCGGAGACGCTACAGGGGACGACTCGAGTTTACTGACAGCTAAGGCACTCTTCGTAGTCGTTGCTCTGCGTCGGTGTTCCGATTGGCAGAGGAGAGGGGACGTCAGTTCTGGGGGCTGAGAGAGCGTGGTCGCCAAGCGGCGCGGACAGGGCTTCGCCCGCGACGGTCTCGGCGCGCTGGATGCTGAGCGAGCGGCAGTAGTAGAGGCTCTTCACGCCGCGCTTCCAGGCCATCATGTGGATCTGGTGCAGGTCGCGCTTGTGCACGTCGGCCGGCAGGAAGAGGTTCAACGACTGGCTCTGGCAGATATAGGGCGAACGGTCGGCTGCGTGCTCAACCAGCCAGCGCTGATCGATCTCGAAAGCCGTCTTGAACACGGCCTTCTCGTGATCGTCGAGGCAGTCGAGATGCTGCACCGAGCCCTGGCTCGTGGTGACCGAGGTCCAGGTGTCCTCGTCGTTCTTGCCCTTCTGCTCCAGCAGCTTTTCGAGGTACGGGTTGCGCACCACGAAGGAGCCCGAGAGGGTCTTGTGGTTGTAGACGTTGGCCGCCGACGGCTCGATGCCGGGCGAGGCACCGCCGCAGATGATCGAGATCGAGGCGGTCGGCGCGATGGCAAGCTTGTTCGAGAACCGCTCGGCGATGCCAAAGTCGGCCGCGTCCGGGCAGGCGCCGCGTTCGCCGGCGAGCGTCTTCGACGCCTCGTCGCACTGGCCGCGGATGTGCTTGAACATCTTCTTGTTCCACACCTTGGCCATCACGGATTCGAGCGGAATACCGTTGGCCTGCAGGAAGGAGTGGAAGCCCATGACGCCGAGGCCGACCGAACGCTCGCGCATCGCGGCATAGGTCGCCCGCGCGAAATCGGTGCCGGCATTGTCGATGAAGCCCTGCAGCACGTTGTCGAGGAAACGCATCACGTCCTCGATGAAGTGCGGATGCTCGTGCCACTCGAGGTAGGTCTCGAGATTGAGCGAGGAGAGGCAGCACACGGCGGTGCGCTGCTTGCCATGATGATCGACGCCCGTCGGCAGGGTGATCTCGCTGCACAGGTTCGAGGTCTTGACCTCGAGGCCCGCCAGCTTGTGATGCTCCGGCCGCGCGTTGTTCACGTGATCGACGAACACCAGGTACGGCTCGCCGGTCTCGATGCGCGCCGTCAGGATCCGGATCCAGAGATGGCGGGCCGAGACCTTGCGCTGCACGGCGCCGTCCTTCGGGCTGACCAGCGCCCACTCCTCGTCGTTCTCCACGGCGCGCATGAAGGCGTCGGAGATCAGCAGGCCGTGGTGCAGGTTCAGCGCCTTGCGGTTGGGATCGCCGCCGGTCGGGCGACGGATCTCGATGAACTCCTCGATCTCGGGATGGTTCACCGGCAGGTAGACGGCCGCCGAGCCGCGGCGCAGTGAGCCCTGGCTGATGGCGAGCGTCAGCGAATCCATCACGCGGATGAAGGGCACGACACCGGAGGTCTTGCCGTTCAGGCCGACCTTTTCGCCGATCGAGCGCAGGTTGCCCCAGTAGGAGCCGATGCCGCCGCCACGCGCCGCCAGCCAGACGTTCTCGTTCCACAGGCCGACGATCCCTTCGAGGCTGTCGTTCGCCTCGTTGAGGAAGCAGGAGATCGGCAGACCGCGGCTGGTCCCCCCATTGCTGAGAACGGGCGTGGCCGGCATGAACCACAGATTGCTGATGTAGTCGTAGAGACGCTGCGCATGGGCATCGTCGTCGGCATAGGCCGAGGCGACGCGCGCAAACATCTCCTGGTAATTTTCGCCAGGCAGAAGATATCGGTCGGTCAGAGTGGCCTTGCCGAAGGCCGTCAGGCGGGAGTCCCGAGAGGAGTCGGTAACAACCCGTGCACCGCTGCGAACTTGAACGACATCAAACACTTGCGGTCCCCTTTTTCTTTTTGTCCACAGTTGTGGAAAGAACACCCTGTGGAAGACACCTAGATATTGCGAGGAGTTCGCCGCTCCCCACTATCCATTGATAGTACGTCACCTACCCGTCCTGTCATTTCCAAATTTTTCCCTCGAATGTGAATCTCAGGAATGGCTTGTTAACGCTCTGATATTTCTTGAAGAAATGGGGTTTGAAATTCTGTTTCCTGGACCGTTTCTGCGCCTTCGCAGGTGCAGCATAAGATGAGAACAAAACGCGCTTTCCCGCGGAATCCGTGGGTCAGAAACAGAAACCGCAGCGAATCGGCTCGCCCTCGAAGGCCCACCTCCCAAAACGCGAGATGCGGTGGGCATTCCCGGGCTCGCCAAGAGTCCGTCGTCAGAATGTCATGGGGCGGCGTAACATCCGCCACAGTCCGAGGAGGAAACACAAGACATGGCCACTGCGCTCGCACCGCGTGTTTACGGGCTCGATGCCATCTGTGCTGCCGCTCTGCAGGCCACCGGCGGCGAGGACGCCGCCCAATTTGCACGCCGGCTGTTCGGCCGCGTCGCCGACAAGGACCTCGCGGCAGCGTCCGCCGATCAGCGTGCCGCAGCCTCCAACGCACTCCTTGCCTTTGCCCGCCGCCGGCTGCCTGGCGTTGCCAAGGTCCGCGTCTTCAATCCGACCGCCGGTGTCCACGGCTTCGAGAGCCGCCATACGATCGTTCAGATCGTCAACGACGACATGCCGTTCCTGGTCGATTCGATCGCCAACGAGTTCAATCGCCGCGAGATCGCCGTCCATCTGCTGGCGCACCCGGTCCTGGCGGTCCGGCGCGACCTCGACGGCGACATGATCGGCATCGCCCTGGAGGCCGGCGAGCGGGCCAAGGCGGAATCGATGATGCACATCGAGATCGACCGCCAGGCCGATCATGCACCGCTCGACGAGCTGGCCGCCGCGCTGACGCGCGTCCTGGCCGAGGTGCGGCTCGCGGTCGAGGACTGGCGCGCCATGCGCCGTGCCTGCCTCGACGCCATCGCCGATCTCGTGCCCGGCCGCGCTGCGAACCTCGCGGAGTACGAGGACTTCCTGCGCTGGCTCGAGGCCAACCACTTCACCTTCCTGGGCCACCGCCGCTACCGCTATGTCGACGATCCCGGCCAGCCCGGCGGCCTCCGCTACGAGCTGATGCCGGGCTCGGCGCTCGGCATCCTGCGCCGCGACGAGGTTCGGCTGTTCGAGGCAGGCCTCGGCGGCGGCGAGGCCATGTCGCGTTTCGCGCGCGGCCCGCACAACGTCCTGATCGTGAAGACCGACCGACCGTCGATGGTCCATCGCAGCGGCCCGATGGATTGCGTCATCGTCAAGACCTTCGATGCCGATGGCCGAGTTACGGGCGAACGGCGGCTGGTCGGCTTGTTCACCTCGGCCGCCTACCACGCGATGGTGCGCGACATACCGCTGCTACGCGGCCGGGTCGACGGTCTGTTGCGCCGTTCGGGACTCGATCCGAACAGCCATGACGGCAAGGCGCTGATGGCGATCCTCGAAGCCTATCCGCGCGACGAGCTGTTCCAGATCGAAGAAGACACGCTCTACGACCACGCCATGGGCATCCTGCAGTTGCAGGAACGACGACGCGTGGCCCTGTTCGCTCGCCGCGATGCCGTCGGCCGCTTCGCCACCAATCTGGTCTACGCGCCACGCGAACGCTTCGACACGGCGCTGAGCGACCGCTTCGCCGCGATCCTCGAGCAGAGCTGGCACGGCAAGGTGACTTCGACCACCTCGTCGGCCGACTCGGGCTCCGCCCTCGCGCAATCGCTCTATACGCTGCGGCTCGACTCGCCGACCGCGCCGACGCCCGACCTCGCCGAACTCGAACGCGCCCTGGCCGAGGCGGCAACGTCGTGGAACGACCGGCTGCGCACCACGCTGCAGGCAAACCTCGGCGAAGCCGAAGGCCGCGCGGCCGCACGCCGCTGGCGCCAGTGGTTTCCGTCCACCTATCGCGACAGCTTCGATGCCACCCAGGCCGTGGCCGACATCGTCCCGCTGCAGGCCACGCTCGAGGGCCGGCGGAATGCCGTACGCCTCGACCGCGAGCCGGGCTCGCCGTCGCATCGCTTCACTCTGCGCCTGTTCCATCCGCGCGAGCCGATTGCGCTCTCCGATATTCTGCCGCCGACCGAGAACTTCGGCCTGCGCATCCTCAGCGAAGCGCCGTTCGGCCTGCGCGCTGACGGCGGAGATCCGGTGGCGCTGCAGGTGCTGAGCGTCGAAACGGCCGACAAGTCGCCGGTCGATCTCGCAGCTGCCGGCCCCCGGTTCGTCGAGGCGCTCGACCGGCTCTGGGCCGGCGCCTTCGAAAGCGATGGCCTCAACCGGCTGGTCCTGGGGGCCGGGCTTGCCTGGCGCGAGGTCGCCATCGTCCGCGCCTACACCAAGTATTTGCGCCAGGCCGGCATTTCTTTCAGCCAGGACTATATGGAGCGCGCCCTGGCGACCTACCCAACGGTCGCGCGCCTGCTGGTCGACCTCTTCGTGGCGCGCTTCGATCCGTCTCTCGGCGATGCGACCTCTACGATACGCAAGGAGAAGGTCGACGCCGTCGAAGCAGCACTTGCAACCGCGCTCGAAGCCGTGACGACCCTGGACGAGGATCGCATCCTGCGGCGCTTCCACAACGCCGTGCTCTGCACCCTGCGCACCAACTACTGGCAGGCCGGCAGCGACGGCGCGCCAAAGGACTGGATCTCCTTCAAGATCGACAGCCGCGCCATCGACGACCTGCCGGCGCCCAGGCCTTTGGTCGAGATCTTCGTCTACAGCCCGCGCATGGAAGGCATCCATCTGCGCGGCGGTCGGGTCGCGCGCGGCGGCATCCGCTGGTCCGACCGGCGTGAGGATTTCCGCACCGAAATTCTCGGCCTGATGAAGACTCAGATGGTGAAGAACGCCGTCATCGTACCCGTCGGCTCGAAAGGCGGCTTCTATGTCAAACAGCCGCCGGCCGGCGGCTCGCGCGAGCAGGTCCAGGCAGAAGGCATTGCCTGCTATCAGGCCCTGATCCGCGGCATGCTCGACATCACGGACAATTATGCCGGCGGCGCCATCATCCCGCCGGCCGCAGTGATCCGCCACGACGGCGACGACCCCTATCTTGTGGTGGCCGCCGACAAGGGCACCGCCACCTTCTCCGACATCGCCAATGCGCTGGCCCGCAACTACGGCTTCTGGCTGGACGATGCATTCGCCTCCGGCGGTTCGGCGGGATACGACCACAAGAAGATGGGTATTACGGCGCGCGGCGCGTGGGAATCGGTGAAGCGCCACTTCCGCGAGCTCGACCGCGATATCCAGACAACTCCTTTCACAGTTGCGGGCGTCGGCGACATGTCGGGAGATGTGTTCGGCAACGGCATGCTGCTGTCGCCGCACATCAAGCTCGTGGTGGCCTTCGACCACCGCCACATCTTCATCGACCCGTCGCCCGATCCGGCGACGAGCTTCGCCGAACGCAAACGGCTGTTCGAGCTGCCGCGCTCCTCCTGGATGGACTACGACAAGAGCCTGTTGTCGACCGGCGGCGCCGTCTTCGATCGCGCGGCCAAGTCGGTCAGCCTGTCGCCCGAGGCCCGGCAGATGTTGGGCATCGAGACCGCGACCTTGGCGCCGCTCGACCTGATGCGCGCCATCCTGACCGCGCCTGTCGACCTGCTCTATTTCGGCGGCATCGGCACCTATGTGAAGGCTTCGAGCGAAAGCAACGCCGATGCCGGCGACCGCACCAACGACGCCTTGCGCGTCGACGGCGCGCAGATCCGGGCAAAGGTGATCGGCGAAGGCGCCAATCTCGGCTTCACGCAGCGCGGACGGGTCGAGGCCGCCCTCGCCGGCCGCAAGATCAACACCGACGCGCTCGACAACTCCGCCGGCGTCGATACTTCCGACCACGAGGTCAACATCAAGATCGCCACGGGCGGCGCGATTACCTCGGGCGCCCTCGCCGCGTCGGACCGCGACGCCCTGCTCTTCTCGATGACCGACGAGGTGGCGAGCCTCGTGCTGCGCCACAACTATCAGCAGAGCCAGGCGATCAGCATGGCCGAAGGACAGGCAGCGGAAGAGCATGACCGCCTCGAACGCTTCATGCGTACACTGGAACGCAAGGGCCGGCTCGACCGTGCCGTCGAGTTCCTGCCGGACTCGGCGGCGATGCGCGTGCGTGCCGCCAATCGCCAGCCGCTGACCCGCCCCGAGCTCTGCGTACTGTTGGCCTATGCCAAGATCGACCTCAATGAAGAGATCCTGGCCTCCGACCTGCCCGACGATCCAAGGCTGGAGGAAGAGCTGCTGCGCTACTTCCCGGCAGCCTTGCAGGAGAAGTACGAACCGGCGATCCGCGGCCATCGCCTGCGCCGCGAGATCACCGCCCTGCAGGTGGTGAATTCGCTGGTCAACCGCTGCGGCCCGACCTTCGTGCACAATGTCGGCCAGCGCTCCGGCGCATCGGCCGCGACGATTGCCCGGGCGTTCACGGTCGTACGCGACGCCTGGAAGCTGCGCACGCTCTGGGCGGACATCGAAGCCCTGGATTCCGCTCTCAAGGCCGAAGCCCAGGTCCGCATGCTGGTCGCTTCGCAACGCTTCCTGGTGCGCACGGTGCAGTGGACCTTGCGCCGCCTGCCGCAGCCGCTCGATACGATTGCCGCCACGACGAAGCTCAGCGCCGCCGTGGACGCACTGGGCGGCTTGCCCGCCGATCTGATCGGCCAGGCCGAGGCGACCGCGCTCGGCGAACGGGCGGCCGCACTCGAAGCGATTGGCGCTCCTGCCGCGACGGCGCGCCAGGCGGCCGCCCTCGAAACGCTGGCATCGGCAGGTGACCTGGCACTGGCCGCCGAAGCCAACGGCTGCAACATCGAATCGGCGGCGCGGCTCTACTTCCGGATCGGCGAGCGCCTGTCTCTGGCGTCGCTGGCCAATGCCGCACACAAACTGCCGCGCGAAGGCCAATGGCCGTCGCAGGCAGCCCTTGCGATCCAGGACGAGCTGGCGGGATTGCATGCCGACCTGCTGGGCTCGGCTTTGCGTGCTGTCGGCGGCGGCAATTGCGACCCTGAGGCCGCACTCGCCAAATGGAGCGAGCCGCGGCAGCTTGCGCTGGATCGTGTCGACCGCCTGGTGAAGGAGGATTTCGCCGCCGCCGGTGCACTCGACCTCGCCATGCTGTCGGTCGCGACGGCCGAGTTGCGAACGCTGGTCTAGTTCACCACATCAGGTCCCAGGAGAGCACCCATGACCGACAAGACCGTCGAGAAGAGCGAAACGGAGTGGCAGAAGGAACTCGATCCGCTGCAGTACCATGTGCTGCGCAAGCATGGCACCGAGCGCGCCTTCACCAGCCCGTTGAACGACGAGAAGCGCGCCGGCACCTTCCGCTGTGCCGGCTGCGGCGAGCCGCTGTTCGATTCCAAGACCAAGTACGAAAGCGGCTCGGGCTGGCCGTCCTTCTGGGCGCCCATGGAAGGCGCGGTCGATACGTCGACCGACCACAGCCATTTCATGACTCGTGTCGAAGTCCACTGCGCCAAGTGCGGCGGGCATCTCGGCCACGTCTTCCCCGACGGGCCGCAGCCGACCGGGCAGCGCTACTGCATGAACGGCGCGGCGCTCAAGTTCGACGAGAAGAAGTAACGCCGGGTCGATCGGGGAGCGCATAGAGCTCCTCGATCAGCTGGCGCAGATTGGCGCGGATCGCCCGCTCGTTGGCGATCCTGAGACGCGCCTGACCGTCGATGGCATCGTCCATGGTCGCGGTGGCCGGCGTCGTGATCGCCTTGTCGTAGACGACCGCGCCTGTCGCCACCTCCGTCAGCCGGTAGGCAATCGTGGCGCTGACCGTCATGGCGAAGCCCGCGAAGGGCTGTTCGAGCTTTTGCAGCACGGCATCGAGACGGAACCGACCATTGTCCGCCCGGCCCAGTCCCGACTCCATCAGGGCGCGAACCAACGCCTCCCGAAACTCTGGGTTATCGACCTGGGAGGTCCAAAGTGGCGAGGTCTTGCTGCCGCCACTCACCTCGCCGGCCGTGATGGCGCCGCGATAAGCGGATGCGGGACCGGCCCCGATGCCAGCGACGTCGGGCACCATCGCCGATGGCGAGGCCGGCTTGGCGCAGGCGCCGAGGAGCGCCAGCGCGGCACCCAAGAAGGAAAGCCGGGCGGCAATGGAGATGAAACGACGAGACATCGGCACCTCGAAGTGGAAGACGACCTCTCGGCCAGAACTATAGCCCCTTCAGGAAGTCGATCAGCAGCCTGTTAACGTCGGCCGGGCGCTCCTGTTGCACCCAATGGCCAGCCCCTTCCAGGATATGGCTGCCGCGCAAACCAGGAAGAGTCGTGGGATAGGCCTCGATCTGGCTCTTGGCCGCCGGAAAGCGCAGCACGCCGTCGCGACTGCCCGCAATGAAGAGCGACGCCTGGCGGATCGGCTGGCCGCGCCACGGACCGCTCAGCTCCCAGTTACGTCGAAGATTGCGATACCAGTTGAGGCCGCCGCGAAAGCCGGTGCGCGAGAACTCGCCGGCATAGTAGTCGAGATCGGCGTCGCTCAGCCAGGGCGGCAGCTTGTCGGGGTCGACGGTGTTCGAGAGCAAGGTTCCGCCAGTGAGCCGGGCGAAACCTTTGTCCTTCTCCGTCATCTCGCCGCCGGCCGTGTAGTAGAGGCGCCGCAGCGCGCCGCGAATGTCCTGCTGCAACTCTGCTTCGGGCACGCCCGGCTTCTGGAAGTACTGCAGATAGAAGTCGTTGATCCCGAGCTTCTCCAGAGCCGACAGGATGTCGACATAGCCCGGTGGCGCGTAGGGTACGCTCATGGCGCAGACGGCGGTGAAGAGATCGGGCCGCCAGAGAGCGGCGTGCCAGGCGACCGGCGCGCCCCAGTCATGGCCGACAATCACTGCCCTGGTCTCGCCGAGCGCCTTCACCAGCTCGGCCATGTCGCCCACGAGATTGAAGAGCGTGTATTGGTCGATTGGCTCCGGCGCCTGCGTGCCGCCATAGCCGCGCATGTCCGGCGCGACCGCACGGAAGCCTGCCGCGCTCACCGCCTGCAATTGATGCCGCCACGAATACCAGCTCTCCGGCCAGCCGTGACAGAACAACACCAGCGGACCGCTTCCAGCCTCGGCGTAGCGCATATGGATGTTGTTAGCGTTGGTCGTCTTGAGCGCGACGCCCGGAACCGGCGATTGAGTCATGCGTGGTTTCCTCCGTTGAAGGAAACCTAGCCAGAGTCGTCAGCCGCGCAAGTGAACAGGGCGAGACAGGCGGGCCCGCACCGAGGCGCGCGTACCGAACAACAGCGAACCCAGGAAAAAAAGACTCGCACAAAGCACGATCACCGGACCGGATGGCAGGCCCGCGTGAAAGGACACGAGCAGACCGACCGCGGCCGAAACGAATGCCATGGGAGCGGCAATCGCCGTCATCGACCAGACCTCGCGGGCCCAGAAGGAAGCCGCCACCGCCGGCAACAGAATGAGGCCGAGCGCCATCAGCGTGCCCAGCGCCTGGAAGCCCGCCACCATGTTCAGCACGGCAAGCGACAGGAAGAGATAGTGATAGAGCGAGCCGCGTACGCCCATGGCGGCAAGGAAGCCGGGGTTGAAGCATTCCACGACCAGCGGCCGGTAGATGGCCGCGAGGCCGACCAGGGTCAGCGTCGCGGTCGACACGACTAGGATCAATGCCTGGTCGTCGACGGCCAGGATGGCGCCGAACAGGATGTTCATCAGGTCGACGGCCGAACCGCGCAACGACACGATCAGGACACCCAGCGCCATCGCCGTGAGATAGGCAGCGGCGAAGCTTGCATCCTCACGCATGTTCGAGAAGCGCGCGATGACACCGGAGAGGAGCGCCGTCGCTACACCCGCGAGGAAGCCACCAAGGCTCATCGCCGGCAACGACAGGCCGCCGATCAGGAAGCCCATTGCGGCGCCCGGCAGCAACGAATGCGCCAGCGCATCGCCCATCAGGCTCATGCGGCGCAGGATCAGGAACACGCCAATCGACGAACCGCCTGCGGCAAGAGCGAGGCTCGCGACCAGGGCGCGGCGCATGAAGCCGAAATCGGCGAACGGCGCGATCAGCGTGTCGTAGAGCATGGCAAAGAGAAGGGGATCAGGCGCTGAGCCGCATCGGCACGTCGCAGGCATCGGCCTGCTCGTCCCAGGCTTCGGCCATCGCGCGGGCCCGCAACAGGTTCTCGGCTGAAAGCACGCGCGACGTCGGACCGGCATCGACCAGTTCGCGCGCCAGCAGCAGGGAGTTGGGGAAGTCACGGCGCACTTGATCGAGATCGTGCAGCACGGCGACGACCGTGCGCTTCTCGGCCTGCCAGCGCCGGATCACCACCATGAGATCGGCAACGGTCTTGCTGTCGATTGCAGCGAACGGCTCGTCCAACAGGACGAGATCGGCATCCTGCAGGAGCAGGCGCGCGAACAGGACGCGCTGGAACTGACCCACCGAGAGCGTGTCGATCGGCCGGCGCTCGAAGCCTCCAAGGCCGACCGCTTCGATCGCGTGCTGCGCATCGTGGATGTCGGCGCTGTTGGCGGCACCGAAGCCGCCGAAGCGCGACCAGCGTCCCAGCAGGACGGTATCGAGCACGGAGATCGGAAAGGAGCGATCGATCTCGGCCTGCTGCGGCAGATAGGCGATGCGGCGCGCCGAGCATTCGATGTGGCCTTCGATCCGCGGCGCCAGACCGAGCATTGCCTTCAGGAGCGTGCTCTTGCCCGCGCCGTTGGGGCCGACGATGGCCGTCATCTCGGCCGCCGGAATCTCCGCCGACACGTGATGCACCGCCGGATGGCGGTCGTAGCTCACGGTCAGATCGACCAGGCGAAGAGCGGCGTTCATCTCTCGAATCTCAGGACAGCGCCCACCAGGCGCAGAGCCAGAGCAGGCCGGACACGCCAAGCGCCACGGCCACTCGAGCGGGAGCGCTCATGGCGAGCAGGAAAGTGCCGGGCGAAACGGGTCCATGCATGGGAGATAGATTGTTATAATGTTACCCTTCGAGAGTCCAGCGAACGCGAGCGATGCGTTACCGTGGGCTAACCGTTTGTTGATTGGCAGCGAGGGCCGTGCGCGCGCATCTTCCGACCATGACCAAATTCCCAGTCCGGGGCCGGAGATCTCTGCTGATCGGCGCTGCCGCAGCGGCAGGTGCCGCGCTGGTCGCCGGACGCGCGGAGCCAGGCATCGCAAAGCCTGCCCGGAAGGCGGCCGCCGAGGGGCCTTGGGCGGTCGAGCTTTTCACCTCGCAGGGCTGCAATTCCTGTCCGCCCGCCGATACCTATCTCGGCCGCCTCTCGATGCGACCGGACATCGTCGCGCTCTCCTTCCATGTCGACTACTGGGACTATATCGGCTGGAAGGACCCCTTCGCCTCGCGCGAGACGACGGAACGTCAGCGCGCCTACGCCCGCGTCCTGAAGCAGCGCTACGTCTACACGCCGGAGATGGTCGTCGACGGTATCGGCCACGACACCGGCCGCGATCCCGGTCCGATCGAAGCCTTGCTCGACAAGGCGCAGCGCCGGTCGGTCAAGCGCGCCACGCCCGAACTGTCCCGCATCTCCAGCGGACCGCTCAGCATCAAGCTCGCGGCCTTCGACCTTGGAAACAAGTCGGCGGACGTCACGCTGGCCGTCTACGATCGCCGTCACACCACACCGATCAACAGCGGCGAGAATCAGGGTCGGTCCCTGCAGAATTTCAACGTCGTGCGCCATTTCGAACTGGTGAGCCGGTGGGACGGTGCCGCCGCCGACTGGACGATTCCTGCCGAACGGATCGGCCCGCTGCAGGGTATGGCAGTTCTCGTGCAGCATGCCGACCATGGGCCGGTGATCGGCTGCAACAAGCTGGAGCCTGCTTACTCGGGCTGAGTGCCAGTCACGCCCCCTAGTGGCCTTGCTTCCGCCATCCCCGCGCGCGATGGTGCGCCAATGTCGCTCTCCGGCGCCTCCGGCCGCCTGACCGCTGTCCTCGGCCCCACCAATACCGGCAAGACCTACCTCGCAATCGAGCGCATGCTCGGCCACGAGTCGGGCATGATCGGCTTCCCGCTCCGCCTGCTGGCGCGCGAGAATTACGACCGCATCGTAAAGCTGAAAGGTGAGAACCAGGTCGCGCTGATCACCGGCGAAGAGAAGATCACCCCACCTGGCGCGCGGTATTTCGTCTGCACGGTCGAATCCATGCCGCTCGATCGGCCGGTGTCGTTCCTTGCCGTCGACGAAGTGCAAATGGCCGCCGACCCCGAGCGTGGCCATTTCTTCACCGACCGTCTGTTGCATGCGCGCGGCATGGCCGAAACCATGTTGCTGGGCGCGGACACGATCCGTCCGGTGCTGAACAGGCTGCTGCCCGATATCGACGTCGTGGCGCGGCCGCGTTTCTCCAAGCTCAGCTATGTCGGCCCGAAGAAGGCGACCCGCCTGCCGCATCGCTCCGCGGTCGTGGGCTTCTCGGCCAACGAAGTCTACGCCATCGCCGAGCTGATCCGCCGCCAGCGCGGCGGCACGGCGATCGTGATGGGCGCCCTCAGCCCGCGCACGCGCAACGCGCAGGTCGAAATGTTCCAGTCGGGCGAGGTCGATTACCTCGTCGCGACGGACGCGATCGGCATGGGACTCAACATGGACGTGAACCACGTCTGGTTCGCCTCGCTGCGCAAATACGACGGCCGCACGCTCCGGCCGCTGCGCAACGTCGAGATCGCGCAGATCGCGGGACGCGCCGGCCGCCACATGAACGACGGCACATTCGGCACGACGGCCGAAGTCGGCGGCCTGGAGCCCGAAACGGTCGAAGCCATCGAGAATCACCGTTTCGATCCGCTCCGCGACGTGCAATGGCGCAATTCGGACCTCGATTTCCGCTCCGTGCAGGCATTGATCGCGTCGCTCAATGCGCTTCCGCCTCATCCTGCACTGCAGCGTGTGCGCGAGCAGGACGATCAGCTCGCGCTCCAGGCTTTGGCGGCGCATTCGGAATTCCTGCCGCGCCTGCGCTCGCCCCGTCGGATCAGGTTGCTCTGGGACGTCTGCCAGGTGCCGGATTTCCGCAAGACGATGACGGAGGAGCACACGCGCCTGCTCAGCCAGCTCTTCGAGCACCTGACGCAAGGCGGCGAGCGACTGCCCGAGGATTGGATCGACGGACACGTGAAACGTCTCGAACGCTTCGACGGCGACATCGACACGCTGATGGCACGGATCGCGCACGTTCGGACCTGGACGTATATTTCACATCGTCCCGACTGGATTCAGCGCGCGAATCACTGGCAAGAGCGCGCAAGGGCTATCGAGGATCGACTTTCTGACGTATTGCACCAGCGTTTGACGCAACGGTTTGTCGATAGACGCGCGGCGTTGCTTGTACGAAGATTGCGCGATGAGGGTGAAATGAATTCGTCAGTCGCCGCAGCGGGCGAAGTGACGGTCGAAGGTGAGCACCTCGGCCGCATCGAGGGCTTCCGCTTCGTCGCGGACGCGACCGAAGGACAGACCGACCAGAAGGCCGTGCTGAGTGCCGCATTGCGTGCGTTGCGCCAGGATCTGCCGGCGCGCCTGCAGGCGTTCACGAACAGCCCCGATGGCGAGATCGTGTTCGATGCGCAGCTTCGCGTGTGCTGGGGCGGTGGACCTGTCGCGCGCCTCTTGCCATCGGGCGACGTATTGGCGCCCAAGGTCGAAGCCATCGCGTCGGATCTGCTCGACGGGCCGGCACGCGAGGAAGTGCGCAAGCGCGCCGCGATCTGGGTGGAGACCCGCATCCGGCTCGGCCTCAGCGAGTTGATGGATGCGCGCGCCACGACCGAATTGCCGGCCGGCGCACGAGGCATCGTCTTTCAGCTTTGCGAAAGCCTCGGCGTACTGCCGCGCCGCCCGATCGAAGATCAGCTCGCCCAGCTGGCCGAAGAAGATCGCAAGGCATTGGCGCGGCTTGGTGTCCGCGTCGGCGTCTACTCGATCTACTTCCCGAGCATGCTGAAGCCGGTGCCGATTCGTCTGCGCGCCGGCCTCTGGATGATCGCCAAGAATCGCGACGCGATCCCGCCGCTGCCGGCCGAAGGCCGCACGTCGATGGATCTGCC
>JAIUOY010000109.1:0-21345 GCA_020160995.1 Pseudomonadota bacterium
AACATCATCAAGCTGCCCAACATCTCCGCCTCGATCCCGCAGCTCAAGGCCGCGATCAAGGAGTTGCAGAGCAAGGGCTACGACATTCCCAACTATCCCGACAGCGACGCCACGCCGGCCGACAAGGAAATCCGCGCCCGCTACGGCAAGGTGCTGGGCAGCGCCGTGAACCCGGTGCTGCGCGAGGGCAATTCCGACCGTCGCGCCGCCGGGGCCGTGAAGCAGTACGCGCGCAAGCATCCGCACAAGATGGGCGCCTGGAGCAAGGACTCGAAGACGCGCGTGGCGCACATGTCGGGCAACGACTTCTACGGTTCGGAGGTCGCGACGACCATCGCGGCGCCGACCAATGCCCGCATCGAGCTGGTCGCCAGCGACGGCGCGACCACGGTGCTGAAGCCCAAGATCCCGCTCAAGGCCGGCGAGATCATCGACTGCTCGGTGATGAGCGCCAAGGCGTTGAACGCCTTCTACGCGTCGGCGATCGAGGCGGCGAAGAAGGACGGCATCCTGTTCTCGCTGCACCTCAAGACGACCATGATGAAGATCTCCGATCCCATCCTGTTCGGCCATTGCGTCTCGGTATTCTTCGCCGACGTGTTCGCCAAGCATGGCGAGACGTTCAAGAAGCTCGGCATCGATCCCGACAACGGCCTGGGCGACCTGCTCAGCCGCATCGAGACTCTCCCCGACGCCGAGAAGGCCGCGATCAAGGCCGACATCGAGGCCGAGTATGCGAAGCGGCCCGGCCTCGCGATGGTGAACTCCGACAAGGGCATCACCAACCTCCACGTCCCCAGCGACGTGATCATCGATGCCTCGATGCCGGCGATGATCCGCGAGTCGGGCAAGATGTGGGGCGCCGACGGCAAGCTGCACGATGTCATCGCCGCCATTCCCGACCGCTGCTACTCGACGCTGTTCCAGGCCGTCATCGAGGACTGCAAGGCACACGGCGCCTTCGACCCCAAGACGATGGGCTCGGTGCCGAACGTCGGCCTGATGGCCCAGCAGGCCGAGGAATACGGCAGCCACGACAAGACCTTCGAGCTGGCCACCGCCGGTACCGTCCGCGTGGTCGCCGAGGACGGTAAGGTCCTGATGGAACAGAAGGTCGAGGCCGGCGACGTCTTCCGCATGTGCCAGGTCAAGGACGAGCCGATCCGCGACTGGGTCAAGCTCGGCGTGCGCCGCGCGCGGCTCACCAACACCCCGGCGGTGTTCTGGCTCGACGCCAAGCGCGCCCACGACGCGCAACTGATCGCCAAGGTCGAGAAGTACCTCAAGAGCGAGGACACGAAGGGGCTGGATATCCGTATCCTGGCGCCGGTCGAGGCAATCAAGTTCTCGCTCGATCGCATCCGCCAAGGGCTCGACACGATCTCCGTCACCGGCAACGTGCTGCGCGATTACCTGACCGACCTCTTCCCGATCATGGAGCTGGGTACGTCGGCCAAGATGCTGTCGATCGTTCCGTTGCTGCAGGGTGGCGGGCTGTTCGAGACCGGCGCCGGCGGCTCGGCGCCCAAGCATGTCGAGCAGTTCCAGCACGAGGGCTATCTGCGCTGGGATTCGCTGGGCGAGTTCCTGGCGCTGGGTGCGTCGCTGGAGCATCTGGCGCAGACGACCGGCAACGAGGACGTGAAGGTCCTGGCCGAGACGCTCGACGAGGCCAACGGCAAGATCCTCGAGAACAACCGTTCGCCGGCACGCAAGGTCGGCGAGCTGGATAATCGCGGCAGCCACTTCTACCTGGCCCTGTACTGGGCCCAGGCTCTGGCCCGGCGCGACAACAGCACGCCGCTGTCGGCCCGCTTCAAGCCGCTGGCGGAGACGCTGGCGGCCAACGAGGCCAAGATCGATGCCGAGCTGATCGCGGCACAAGGCAAGCCGGTGGATACGGGCGGCTACTATCTGCCCGACCAGAAAAAGACATCGGCCGGCATGCGGCCGAGTGCGACGTTGAACGCAGCGCTCGCTTCTCTTTAATGCGGCGCTAGGTGAGCCGCCCCGGGCAACCGGGGCGGCTTTTCTAATTATCCCGCGCGCATTGACTGTGAGGATCGCAACATGCCGAAGATCAAGGTGAAGAACCCGGTCGTCGATATGGACGGCGACGAGATGACCCGAATCATCTGGGCATTCATCAAAGAAAAGCTGATCCTCCCCTACCTCGACATCGACCTGAAGTACTACGACCTCGGCATCGAGCATCGCGACAAGACCGGCGACCAGGTCACGGTCGACGCGGCCGAGGCGACCAAGACGTACGGCGTCGCCGTGAAATGCGCGACCATCACGCCGGACGAGGCGCGCGTGAAGGAGTTCAACCTCAAGGAGATGTGGCGGTCGCCCAACGGCACCATCCGCAACATCATCGGCGGCACCATCTTCCGCGAGCCGATTGTCTGCACGAACGTGCCGCGCCTGGTGCCTGGCTGGACCCACCCGATCGTCATCGGCCGCCATGCCTTCGGCGACCAGTACCGCGCCACCGACTTCGTGGTGCCGGGCAAGGGCAAGCTCACCGTCCGCTTCGAGGGCGAGGACGGCAAGGTCATCGAACACAACGTGTTCGACTTCCCGGCCGGCGGCGTCGCGATGACGATGTACAATCTCGACGAGTCGATCGTCGGCTTTGCGCGCAGCTCGTTCAACTACGGCCTGATGCGCGGCTGGCCGGTTTACCTCTCGACCAAGAACACCATCCTCAAGCGCTACGACGGGCGCTTCAAGGATCTGTTCCAGGAGGTCTTCGACAAGGAGTTCGCCGACCAGTTCAAGGCCAAGAAGATCACCTACGAACACCGTCTGATCGACGACATGGTTGCCTCCGCTTTGAAGTGGCATGGCGAATTCGTGTGGGCCTGCAAGAACTACGACGGCGATGTCCAGTCCGACACCGTGGCCCAGGGCTTCGGCTCGCTCGGCCTGATGACCTCGGTGCTGATGACGCCCGACGGCAAGACCGTCGAGGCCGAGGCCGCACACGGCACCGTGACGCGCCACTATCGCGAGCACCAGAAGGGCAAGCCGACCTCGACCAACCCGATCGCCTCGATCTTCGCCTGGACGCAGGGCCTCAAGTATCGCGGCACGTTCGACGGTACGCCCGAGGTGGTGAAGTTCGCCGACGCGCTCGAGAAGGTCTGCGTCGAGGCCGTCGAGAGCGGCAAGATGACCAAGGATCTCGCGATCCTCATCGACAAGAGCCAAGCCTACCTGACCACCGAGGAATTCCTGGCGACGCTGGACGGCAACCTCAAGTCCAAGATGGCCACGTGGTAGCGGTCCGTTGATCGTCGCGGGCGCCGATGGCTGCCGCACCGGCTGGGTCGTCTGCCGGCGCCACATCGATGGTAGCCTGGACATAAGCGTTGTGGAGGCCCTCGCAGATGCTTGCGAGGGCCTTTCCATTTTGGCGGTCGACATGCCGATCGGCTTCACCGACACGCCCCGCCCCGGCCGGGCCTGTGAAGCCGAGGCGCGCGCCCTGATGCCGGGCAAGGCCAGTTCGGTGTTCCCTACTCCCTGTCGTCCGGCACTCGCCTGTACGACGCACGCCGACGCCAATGCGACCAGCCGAAAGCTGGGCCTCGGCCTCAACCGGCAGACGTTTCACCTATTTCCCAAGATGCGCGAGGTCGACGAGCTGCTGCGCCGTAGCGCCAGGCTTCGGCGTGTCGTCTACGAGGCGCATCCCGAGCTGGCCTTCACACGCATGAATGGCGACAAGCCCGTGCTCAGCAAGAAGCGGCAGCCGGACGGCTTCGCCGAGAGGCTCGAACTCCTGGCGAAGTACGGTTTCAAATGGAAACCGCGGACGGTATCAGGAGCAGCCCGCGACGACGTGCTGGACGCCATGGCCGTCTGCCGGACGGCGACCCTGATCGCCGCGGGGACCGCCACATGCCTTGGCCCGAAACGGCTACGCGATCGCTACGGCCTGCCGATGAACATCTGGTACTGAACCGGGCTCGGGGAAGCAGACCCCAAACACGTCAAATCAGACCATGCCCAGAGCGTGCTTGTAGACGTCGAGCAGGGTCTCCTCCTCGGCACGGTCGGCGGCATCCATACGGCGCATCGACACGATCTTGCGGATCGTCTTCACGTCGTAGCCTACGCCTTTGGCCTCGCTGTAGACGTCCTTGACGTCACCGCCGATGGCGCGGCGCTCTTCCTCGAGCTTTTCGATGCGCTCGACGAAGCTTTTCAGCCGGTCTGCCGAAACCGGCCCGGCTTTGGTCTTCTTGGAAACGGCGCTTCCGTCCGGCATGTCCGCAACTCCTTGATCCCGTCGGCCGGACCATAGGAGCGGCGACTATGTCGACTCAACGACTCTCGGGTGATGAATGATGGGGATAACGTGGACTTGGCCACGCGAGGGCTAGGAATGCTTGTGCCCGGCCTTGTCGAAGGCCTTTTTCTGGTCGGCTGAAGCTTCCTTCTGGTGCTTGGCCTTCCATTCCTCATAGGGCATGCCGTAAACGATCTCGCGGGCCTTGGGGTCGGCGATCTCGATGCCGCGCGAACCCGCCTCCTCGCGATACCAGCGCGACAGGCAGTTGCGGCAGAAACCGGCCAGATTCATCAGGTCGATGTTCTGGACGTCGGTACGTTCCTGCAGATGCGAGACCAGGCGTCGGAAAGCGGCGGCCTCTAGTTCGGTACGGGTCTTGTCGTCCATGATCGACTCCTGGAACCACGAAGATCAAAGCTTCGTCCGAGGATATAGGCGCAGCCCGCCGCATAAACCAGCCGGCAAGGGCGAGGATGCGCACGTCACGACAGGGCCCGCGCAACTGCCGAGCGGATCGCCGGCGCCAGACGCCGGCCCCAGGTGCGCGCGTCATCCGGCGTGGCTATGAGGTCCTGACGCACTTCCAGCGAACAATGCGGAACAGCTCGGGATCGCGCATGCGCCGTCAGCGTGTACTCGTAGGAGGCACGAGCCGAGTAAGGTTCGTTGTCGCCGACGACCAGTTCGGAGTCTCGCCGCAGTTCGGTCAGCAGCGGTTCCGGCAGGCGCGGATCGTCGTTCCACAGGACACCGACACGCCAGGGGCGCACGAACCCTTTCATGACCGGCGTGAAGGAATGCATGACCAGCAGGCAAACCTGGCGGTTGCCGGCGGTCATGGCATCGAGCACGCGGTCGACCTCCCGGTGATAGGGCCAGAAGCAGGCCTCCGCCCGGGCATCGACCTGCTCCCGAGTGAGCCCCTGGTTGGCTGGCACGACGGTGCCGTCGCTGACCTCCGGAGTCGAGCCCTCGCCGCCCGGCCAGCGGTTGCAGTCGATTACCAGCCGCGAATAGCCTGACGCGACCAGCGGCGCATCGAGCACGGTGGAAAGCGCGATGGCGGCGTCGAGACCGCCGATATCCCAGCCGATATGGCGTGACAGCTCGGTCTCCGAAATGCCGAGGGAGCCCAGCGCTTTCGGCACCGCCTTGCTGGCATGGTCACAGAGCAACAGCAGCGGTGCCTTGCCCTTTTCATTCATGACGGAAAAGGGCGGCGGATCGCCAGGCCCCAGCAGTTGTTGCATCGAGCCCCTATAGTGCGAAGATCACGCAAATGAAAGATGCTGACGCCCGCGCCCTGCTGCGCGCCATGTTCGACGCCGCTTTGGCGGTCGCCCGCCCCGAAACCTGTCTAGCCCCCTTCATCGCCAAGCTACAGCCACCGAAAGGAAAGACCGTCGTCATCGGCGCCGGCAAGGCAAGTGCTGCCATGGCCAAAGCCGTCGAGGATCAGTGGCCCCATCCGCTCGAAGGACTTGTGGTCACCCGCTACGGTTATGGCGAGGCCTGCAAGCGCATCGAAATCGTCGAAGCCTCTCACCCCGTGCCCGACGCCAAGGGACGCGAGGCGGCCCGTCGCATCCTCGAACGCGTGCAAGGCCTCGGCGCAGACGATCTCGTTCTCTGCCTCATCTCGGGCGGCGCGTCGGCGCTGCTCTCGCTGCCGGCACCCGGCCTCACCCTGGAAGACAAGCAGGAGGTCAACCGTGCGCTGCTGAAGTCGGGCGCCAACATCGTCGAGATGAACACGGTGCGAAAGCACCTCTCGATGATCAAGGGCGGGCGGCTCGCCATCGCCGCGCAACCCGCGCACGTGCTGTCGTGGCTGATCTCCGACGTGCCCAACGACGATCCCGGCGTGATCGGCTCCGGTCCGACCGTTGCCGACAGGACGAGCTTCGCCGATGCGCTGGCCGTCCTCGCCAAGTACCGCCTCGATCCGCCGGCCCCGGTCCTCGCCCATCTGAAGGCGGGAGCCGCCGGCAAGGTCGAGGAAACACCCAAGCCCGGCGATCCGCGGCTGGCGAATGTCGAAACGATCATGGTCGCCACACCGAAGCGCTCGCTCGAAGCGGCGGCGGCCGTCGCCCGCCAGCAGGGCTGCGACGTGGTCATGCTGGGCGACAATCTCGAAGGCGAAGCGCGCGAACTCGGCGCCACGCACGCACGTCAGGCGCTCGATCTCCTGAAGCGTGGCGGCAAGCCGGTCGTGATCCTGTCCGGCGGCGAAACCACGGTGACGATCCGCGGCAAGGGTCGCGGCGGGCGCAATGTCGAATATCTGATGGCCGAGGCCATTGCCGCGAACGGCACGCCCGGCATCTGGGGCCTCGCCGCGGACACCGACGGCGTCGACGGCGCGGAAGATATCGCCGGTGCGATCTTCGCGCCCGACACGCTGGCGCGCGCGCGCGCCAAGGGCCGTGATCCGCAGACCATGCTCGACGACAATGACGGCCACGGCTTCTTCGGCCTGTTAGGTGACAGTGTCGTCACCGGCCCCACCCGCACCAACGTCAACGATTTCAGAGTCACCTTGGTCACGCCATGACGACATATCCCGGATCCTGCCATTGCGGTGCTGTGAAGATCACCCTCACCTCGGCCAAGAAGCCCGAGGAAATGCGGGTTGGCCGCTGCGCCTGCAGCTTCTGCCGCCGCCATGGCGCGCGCACGATGGGTGACCCCGCAGGAGCCGTCGAGTTCCAGGCGGCGCCGGGGAGCCTGTCGCGCTATCGCTTCGGGCTCGGCATCACCGACTACCTGCTGTGCGCGAAGTGCGGCACTTACGTCGGTGCTGCCATGCCCGACGACGGTAAGGCCATCGGTATCGTAAATGTAAATTCACTCGATACTCGCGATACATTCGATCCGGCTCCGCCACTGCACCACTACGACGGCGAGAATGAAGACAGACGACGTGCACGGCGTCGAAAGTTCTGGATGCCAGTGACGATCATCGCCTAACGTCGGTTCATGGCTATTCTCGGAGTAATCGCCGACGACTTCACCGGCGCGACCGACATCGCGGGCATGCTGGTCAAGGGCGGCATGCGGACCATCCAGACCATCGGCGTTCCCGCCAAGGGCACGATCCCCGACGACGTCGATGCCGTGGTCGTCGCGCTCAAGACGCGATCCATCCCGGCGAAGGAAGCGGTTTCGCAGTCGCTCGATGCGCTGAAGGCATTGCAGGCAGCGGGCTGCGCCCGCTTCTTCTTCAAGTACTGCTCGACCTTCGACTCGACCGATGCCGGCAACATCGGCCCGGTGGGCGACGCGCTGCTCGACGCACTCAAGGCAAAGCAGGCGATCTACTGCCCCGCTTTCCCCGAGAACAACCGGACCATCTTCTTCGGCCACCTCTTCGTCGGTGATGTACTCCTCTCGGACTCGCACATGCGGCACCATCCGCTGACGCCGATGACGGACGCCAGCCTGGTGCGGGTGCTGGCGCGCCAGACCAAGCACAAGGTCGGGCTGACGCCGCTGAAGCAGGTGCAGGCGGGTTCCGCGAGCCTGCGGGCTGCGCTCGACAAGCTCGCTGCCGACGGCGTGCGCCATGTCGTGGTCGATGCCGTGGCCGATACGGATCTCGGCATCATCGGCGAAGCCATCGGCGACGATGTGCTGGTCACGGGCGGTTCGGGCGTCGCGCTCGGCCTGCCTGCCGCCTACCGCCGTCGCGGCCTGCTGACCCACAAGGCCGGGGCCGATGCTCTGCCCAAGGTTGCGGGTGCCGCCGCGGTCCTCGCGGGCTCCTGTTCTGCCGCGACCCTGGGCCAGATCGCGGCCTTCAAAGGGGCGCATCTGGCGCTCGACACCGACGCGATCTGCCGTGGCGAGGATGTCGCCGCCAAGGCGCTGGTCTGGGCCAAGGGCAAGCTCGGCAACGGCCCGATCCTGCTTTCGGCCAGCGACAAGCCAGAGGCCGTGAAGGCGCTGCAAGCCAAGTACGGCGTCGAGAAATCGAGCCTCGCGATCGAGAAGACCATGGCTGCGCTGGCGCGCGGACTGGTCGAGGCCGGAGTCGGCCGGATGGTCGTCGCAGGCGGAGAGACCTCGGGCGCCGTGGTCGGCGCCCTGGACATCACGGCGCTGCGGATCGGCCCCGAGATCGATCCCGGCGTGCCCTGGACGGCATCGATTGCCAAGAAGCCGATGCTGCTGGCGTTGAAGTCCGGCAACTTCGGCGCCCCCGATTTCTTCACCAAAGCCTTCGAGCGCCTATGAGTACTGCTGAAACCAAGATGCGCGACGCCATTTGTGCGTTGGGCGCCAAGCTCGCCGCCCGCGGCCTCTGCCCTGGCACATCCGGCAACATCAGCGCCCGCGTTGCCGATGGCTGGCTGATGACGCCGACCAACTCCTCGCTCGGCGAACTCGAACCCGGCCAGCTTTCCAAGCTCGACCTGTCGGGCAAGCATGTCGGCGGCGATCCGCCGACCAAGGAAGCGTTGCTCCATCGTTCGGTTTACGACGTACGCCCCAAGGACGGCGCCATCGTGCATCTCCATTGCACGCATGCGGTGGCGATCTCCTGCCTCGATCCCTCGTGCCACCACAACCAGGACACCACACTGCCGCCCATCACGCCCTACTTCGTGATGAGGGTCGGCAAGCTGCCGCTGGTGCCCTACTTCAAACCGGGCGACCCCAAGCTCGCCGACGCCATCCGCGACTACGCCAAGGGCCATCGTGCCGTCCTGCTGGCCAATCACGGGCCGGTCGTTGCCGGGACCTCGCTGTCGGCCGCCTCGGCTTCGATAGAAGAGCTGGAGGAAACAGCGAAACTCCACCTGCTGCTGCAAGGCTTCAAAGTGCGGACCCTCTCAGACGTCCAGGTGCGCGACGTCGAAGAAGCCTTTCCCTCCTGATCGGACCATCAAGAATGCCCAAGCTCGCCGCAAATCTTTCGTGGATCTATCAAGAGGTTCCGTTCCTGCAGCGCTTCGGTGCCGCCGCGGCACATGGCTTCAAGGCCGTCGAGATCCTTTTTCCCTACGAAGCACCGGCAGCCGACATTGCGGCGGAGCTCAAGAAGCACAAGCTGACCCAGGCACTGTTCAACCTGCCACCAGGCGATGCCAGCAAGGGCGAGCGCGGACTGGCCGCCCTGCCCGGCCGCGAATCCGAGTTTTCTGCCGCACTCGAGAAGGCGCTGGACTACGCCCAGGTGCTGGAATGCCGGACCCTGCATGTCATGTCAGGCATGATCGCCCCGGGCGCCGATACCAAGGCCATGCATCGCACCTTCGTGTCGAACCTCAAGAAGGTCTGCGACCGCACCGCCAAGAGCGGCCTCACGATCGTTCTGGAGCCGATCAACCATCGCGACATTCCAGGCTACTTCACCAACACCACTGACCAGGTGAAGGCGATCATCGACGAGGTCGGTGCACCACACTTACGCCTGCAGCTCGATCTCTATCACCTGCAGGTGACGGAAGGCGATCTGCAGAAGCGCACGGAGCGTCTGTTCCCCATCACCTCGCATGTGCAGATCGCGGGCAACCCCGACCGCAACGAGCCCGACATCGGGGAAGCGAACCACCTCTACTTGCTCGATGTGCTCGATCGTCTGGGTTACGACGGCTATGTCGGCCTGGAGTACAAGCCTAAGACAACCACGGGGGCCGGTCTCGGCTGGGCCGCCAAGTACGGCATCAAGGCCTGACCCATGGCGGACAAGAACACACCCGTCGTTGCCTTCGTGGGCCTAGGCTCGATGGGCCTCGGCATGGCGAAGAACCTGCTGAAGCACGGACACAAAGTGATCGGCGTCGATCCCAGTGCGACCGCCCGCGATGCCTTCGCCGCTGCCGGCGGCAGCCTTGCCGGCACACCGGCCGAGGCTGCGCAGCAGGCCGATGTCGTCATCGTGGCCGTCGTGAACGCCCAGCAGGTCGAGACGGTGCTCTATGGCGAGGGCGGCGCCGTGGCGGCCCTGCGCAAAGGCGGCGTCGTCATGCAGTGCGCGACCTGCCCTGCCGCCTTCATCCGGAAGCTCGACGAGCGTCTTCAAAGCAGTGGCCACGAGTTGCTGGACGCGCCGATGTCGGGCGGCCGCGCGCGCGCCGAATCGGGTGAACTTACGTTCATGTCGTCGGGCAACAGGCAGGCCTTCGCGGCAACGGAATCAATCCTGTCTTCGACTTCCGCCAAGGTCTTTCGTTTGGGAGACAAAGCCGGCATCGGCTCGCTGGTGAAGACGGTGAACCAGCTCCTGGCGGGCGTGCATATCGCGACAGCCGCCGAGGCAATGGCGCTCGCGGCCAAGGCCGGCGCCGATACGCGCGCGGTCTACGACGTCATTTCGGCCAGCGCCGGCAATTCCTGGATGTTCGGCAATCGGGTACCGCACATGCTGGACGACGACTATTCCCCGCTCTCAGCGGTCGAGATTTTTGTGAAGGATCTCGGCCTCGTCCTCGACACCGGCCACGAGCTGCGCCTGCCGCTACCGCTCGCCGCTGCGGCACATCAGCTTTTTATCGCGGCTGCAGGTGCCGGCTGGGGTAAGCTGGATGACGCCGCCGTCGTCAAGGTCTACGAACAAGCAGGCGACTTCAAAGTGTCGTCGCCAAAGAAGTAGACTGGGACCATGCATCGGGATCGCTTTACCAAGATCGTCGCCACGCTCGGCCCCGCCACGTCGAGTCTCGAACGTCTGCGTACATTGTTCGAAGCTGGCGCCGACGTCTTTCGCCTGAACTTCAGCCACGGTCAGCCCGAGGATCATCGGCAGCGGGTCGATCAACTGCGTGCCCTTGAGAAGGAATTCAAGTACCCGATCGCCATCCTGATGGATTTGCAGGGCCCTAAGCTCCGCCTCGGTACTTTCGCCAAGGGACCGATGGCCTTGAAGAAGGGCCAGAAGCTGCGCTTCGACATGGACCCTGCGCCGGGCACCGCCAAACGCATCCCGCTGCTGCATCCGGAGATCTTCAAAGCTGCCCAGCCCGACGGCGTGCTGCTGGTCGACGATGGCAAGGTCCGGCTGCGCATCGTCGCACACGATGCCGACACCATCGACGCTGAAGTGGAGGTCGCAGGCCCGATCAGCGATCGCAAGGGCGTCAACCTGCCCAACCTGATCCTGCCGGTTTCACCGATGACGCCGAAGGACCACAAGGATCTGACCTTCGGCCTGTCGCTCGGAGTCGATTGGGTCGCCCTGTCGTTCGTCCAGCGCGCGCACGATATCGCCGAGCTGAAGAAGCTAGTGGCTGGCCGTGCTGCCGTCATGGCCAAGCTGGAGAAGCCGCAGGCAATCGAGCATCTCGACGAAATCATCGAGCAGAGCGACGGCATCATGGTGGCGCGCGGCGATCTCGGCGTGGAAATGCCGCCCGAAGCCGTGCCGCCGTTGCAGAAGCGCATCCTCGCCGCCTGCCGCGTCGCCGGCCGCCCCGCGATCGTGGCAACGCAGATGCTCGACTCCATGGTCCATTCGCCGACGCCGACGCGCGCCGAAGTCTCCGATGTGGCAACGGCGGTCTATGACGGCGCCGACGCCGTGATGCTCTCCGCCGAGTCGGCCTCGGGCGACTATCCGGTCGAGGCGGTCACGATCATGGATCGCATCCTGAAGAGCGTCGAAGCCGATCCGCTCTATCGTCGCCTGATGGACGCGAGCCGCCACGAGCCCGAGGCCACTACCGCCGACGCAATCAGCGCCGCCGCGCGGCAATGCGCCCACACGCTCTCCGCCGCGGCGATCGTCACCTACACCAACACCGGCTCGACGACGCTGCGTGCGGCGCGCGAACGGCCGGACGTGCGCATCCTCTGCCTGACACCTAATCTCGACACGGCGCGACGTCTGACGCTCACCTGGGGCGTGCATCCCGTGCGAACCGAGGATGCCCATAATTTCGCCGACATGGTGCAGCGTGCCGTTCGCGTCGCCCGCCAGGAGGAGATCGCCAAGGAAGGCGAGCGGCTGGTCATTACAGCGGGGGTACCCTTCGGCACGCCGGGTGCCACAAACATTCTCCGAATTGCCTACGTCTAGCCTCTTCTGGGACGGAATGTGGAGGGATGAAGGATCATTCCTATCCGCAAATATTTCAGCCCAGATTCGAGAGGCCAATCGTGGAAAGCGGCCAGAACAGCACCCAGAGCAAGGCAACGGCCACCGTCGGCAAGTTCCGTGGTAACCGGCTGACCTGGATCGATTATCTCGTCATCGCGGCGACGGTTCTGACCTTCGCCGTCGTCGCCGATGCTGCTATGGGCCGCACCAAGGCATCCGCGCCGCCGAAACCCGGCACCGCCGTCACGGCAATGGTCAGCCAGCTCCCGGACGATCCAGGCCTGATCAAGGCAAGATTGAGGCTGGCGGCCGGTCTCTGACGCGAAGGCGGCAACCGAGTTAATCCTCGGTTCTAATACATGACACCTTCCCGTTGAGGCCGTTCTTTCTGTTGTAGGTCACTCTTGCGACCTCGCTCGCGGTATTCTCCTCGAAGCTCCGAATGGTGAGAGAAGCAGCGTCGCGAAGCACCTCGATCACGGTCCAGTCGTCGCCTGTCCGGCAATCGGGATTGTCGAAAACGGAGACTTTCTGGCCGGCCCGAACATTGGTCAGAACCGCAGATCTGGCCTCGTCGTTTTCGCACTCACTGCTGCCGCGAAGTCGAATGGCCCGCCCGGGTCGCACATCGAGGTCGCACACCTTGTTCTGGGTGGCGTTGGCGCCTTCGTAGAGGGAGAGTATTCCCGACGCACGGGCTGCCGAACCGATCTCAAGTCTCGAGACTTTGCCGTCCAGGCCGTTATTGCGGAAATAGCGTAACCTGAAAGGCCCTGCATCGACCGGCCGTTGAAAGGTCGGCACGGTGATGAAGTCCTGCGGTTCGACCACTTCGATCTCGCTCCAGTCGTCTCTCCGCTTGCCGTCCGGATCGTCATAGACGCGAATGACCGTCCCGACGGGAACTCGATGAAGGACCAGCGACCGAGCCTCGTCGTTGGTGCAGGCACTGCCCGAGTTCTTGAAGTTGATCGAAGCCTGCCTGCCGGGCAGCGTGCAGACTCGGTTTTGCGAGCCATTGTTGCCCTCGAAGAGGTCGATTACCGGCTCGTGGGGCGCGTCGGCTACTTCGACGGCGCTCACCTTCCCGTCGAGTCCGTTCTGGCGGTGAGCATGAACGGAGACGTTCGCCGTCGAGGCCAAGCGATCAAACGACTGAACGGTTTCCGCTGTGAAGGGACGCTTCACCAGTATCTCCGTCCAGTCGTCGCTCGATGCGAAGTCGGGACTGTCGAACAGTCGAATGGATTTGGATCTCTGCAGGTTATACAGCCTCACGGAACGCGCTTCGTCGTTCGAGCAGCCTAGATCGCTCACCTTGCGTCGCAGATTCTGTTCGAGGGAAACCGTGCAGACGATGTTCTGCGTCCCGCCATTTCCTTCGTAGAACACGGCCAGCGGTTCGGGGCCGCCCGCCTTGATCTCCAGTCGCGATACCTTGCCCTGCAGACCATTGTTGCGATGAAATTGGACCCTGTGGGTCGGTTGATTGATATCGGTTTCGAAGGTCGCCAGGCGCAGCTCGGGGACCGGCCTCAATATCGATAAGTCGAGCCAATCATCCTTCTTGCTCCCATCCGGATCGTCGTAGAGGCGAATGCGGACGTTCGCCGGAACGTTTCGCAATATTGCCGATCGCGCCTCGTCGTTGTCGCATTCGGCTGAGTTCTTGAAGTTGATTTCCATCGGAACGGTGATGCGCAGCTCGCAGACTTTATTCTGCGTGAGGTTGTCGCCTTCGTAGAACGCGATCGTCGATCCGAGCGGGTTGCTGCGGGGGTCGTCGACCCGCGCGACCTCCACTCGCGAGATCTTGCCATCGAGCCCGTTGTTGCGGCTGTAGTGGATCGCCACAACGCCATCGTCCTGGGCGGCCTCGAACGACGAAACTACATGCACCGCCGCGTCCTTGAGAACGACGACCTCGGCCCAATCGTCTTCGAGCTTGCCGTCTTCATTGTCGAAGACGCGCAGCACCGTCCCTTTCTTCACGTTCAAGAGCTTGACGCTGCGGATTTCGTCGTTCGGGCAAGGATGGTTCTTCAGCGAGATCGTCGCGGGAGCATCGGCCAGGTTACAGAGCATGCCCTGGGTTGCTGCATTGCCTTCGTAGAACACGAAGCCAGGCCCATCGAAGGCGTTCAACCAGCGATAAAGTGCCCCGCCTCCAACCACGATCAACGCCAGCCCGGCGAGGCCAATGATCCCCTCGCGCGAAACGAGGCGCCGCCCGAAGAACAGAAAGGCAAGCACCGCCAGACCCGCGGCAAGGACTATGGTCCCGATCAGCGAGCCGACGAACCAGTTGAACAGTGTACCGAACAGCCATTGCACGGGTGAAAATAGAGTGTTCATGTCGTCACTCCATTCCGGGTTGTATTGCCATTATGCCATGCAACAGGCAGGGCGCCATCCGGACGATGTCAATCTTTCGTGCGTTTATCGATTACGCGTCGGGCCTTGCCGAGCGACCGCTCGATCGAACCCGGTGGCAGGACATCGACAGTGGCGGTAAGGCCGCACATCCCCTTCAGGCGCTGTATCAGCTCCCGGGCTGATCGTGCTTCCGCGTGGCCGCCAAGCGGCGTGCGGGCTTCGGCTCTGACCAGAAGATCGTCGAGTGCGCCCGTCCGCGAGAGCTCGATGACATAGTGCCCGCTCAGCGCCGGATCCCGCAGGATCTGCTCCTCGACCTGGCTCGGAAAGAGATTGACGCCACGTACGATCAGCATGTCGTCGCTGCGCCCGGTAATCTTGGCCATCCGCCGCATCGTCGTCACCGAGCCCGGAAGCAGCCGCGTGAGATCGCGCGTGCGGTAGCGGATCACCGGCATCGCCTCCTTGGTCAACGTCGTGAAGACCAGTTCGCCGGGCTCGCCATCGGCTACCGGCGTGCCGGTCTCGGGATCGACGATCTCGGGATAGAAATGATCCTCCCAGATCGTGGGCCCGTCCTTGGTCTCGACGAACTCGCAGGCCACCCCCGGCCCCATCACTTCGCTGAGACCGTAGATGTCGACGGCATCGATACCCAAGCGACGTTCGATCTCCGCACGCATGGCTTCGGTCCAGGGCTCGGCGCCAAAGATGCCGATGCGCATCGCCGTCTCACGCGGATCAATGCCCTGCCGCTCGAACTCTTCGGCGATCGCCAGCATGTAGGACGGCGTCATCAACACGACCCGTGCACCGAATTCGCGAATGAGCTGGACCTGCCGTTCGCCGAAGCCACCCGACATCGGCACCACCGTGCAGCCGAGCCGCTCCGCCCCGTAGTGCGCGCCGAGCCCGCCAGTGAACAGACCGTAGCCGTAGGCATTGTGAATGATATCGCCCGGCCGCGCCCCACCGGCATGGAGCGAGCGCGCCATCAGCTCGCCCCAGGTGGCAATGTCCCGCGCCGAATAGCCGACTACCGTAGGCCGCCCCGTCGTGCCGCTCGATGCATGCACACGCACGCAACGCTCGCGCGGGATCGCCAGCATGCCGTAGGGATAGGCGTCGCGCAGGTCGCTCTTGGCCGTGAAGGGAAAGCGGCGGAGATCGTCGAGCGTGCGCAGGTGATCGGGATGGACACCTGCAGCGTCGCACTTGGCACGATACGGCGCCTGGTTGTCGTAGGCATGCCGCACAGCTTCACGCAGCCGTTCGAGCTGCGTTGCCCGCAAGGCGTCGAGAGACAGCTTCGTCTCTGGAAAGAGGTCGCTCGTCATTTGCTGTCGAAGCCGAAGCGGCGATAGGCATAACCCAGCCCGATCAGCGCCGCGCCAAGGCCCAGGAAGGAGAAGACCCGCAGCAGGCCCTGCAGCCCCGCCATGTCGATCAGGAACACCTTGGCGACCACGATGCACACGAGGACCATGCCGGCGTGCCGGAACGCCGCGGCCTTGCGCAGGAAGCCCAAGGCCAGCAGGGCGACGCCGAACAGGAGCCATACGATCGAATAGGTGTAGAGTTCCAGTCCGTCCGCATCGAGGCCGGGCCGCTCGAACGACGGATCGAAGACGTGGCGCACTTCGAAGGAGACATAGACGAAGGCCAGGATCGAGGCTGTCACTTCGGCCAGGATAGCCACCCGGCGCTCCGGATCGGCGTCGATCCACTGCCGCGCCAGCACGGCCATCGCGGCCGGCACCGCATAGGCGAGCAACAACCCGTTGGCGATGGGCAACATGCCGACACCGGCCGGCTCGAACACCGGATTGGCGATCACGACCTGTACGATCAGCGCGAGGAGCGCAGCCGCCGTACCGCTGAGGCGCCAGGCCCACAGCGCCACCGGATCGTGGTCGCGGCGCGCCCACCAGAGTGCCGCCAGTGCAAACCCGCCCCAGACCAGCACATAGAATGCCCGCTCCATGAAGCTGGAGCCCAGCATGTCCATCGCCGTGGGCTGGAAGATGCTCCTGACCTCGAGCGTCAACAGGACGAAGACGAGAAGTGCCGCTGCAGCTTCGACGGCGCGGACGAGGCGAATGTCACCCGTCGGGCGCAGGAAGCGCAACGCAACCACCAAGGCCGCGATGGAGATGCCGTATCCCCAGAGGATCCAGTTGAGGATCGGCGTGAGTCCAAGTGGGTATTTCAGGATCTCGGGGTTCAGCACGAAGCGCACGACGACGATCGTCAGCAGCGGCCAGCAGAGCTGGCGCAGCGACACCAGCCCGAGCTGGGCCGCGATGGCCGCCACCGCGGCCAGTTCGATGGCATAGGCCACCGTGATCCACTCGCGATTGAGTTCGAGCGGGATCGCTGCGCCAATAAAGAAGGCGACGCCGGCGGCGAGAAAACCCAGGGCTTCGGTGGCGCCGGGCATGGTTTCGCGCCACCGCACCAGCCGCTCGGCCCCGACCAGGAAAGGCGCCGCAAGCCCGATGCTGATCAGCCCCCAGGAGCCGCCGGTCCCACGCAGCACGTACCAGCTCAGCAGGAAGTGCGAGAGTGCCGCAGCCACCGAAAGGGCCGCCCAGAATCCAGGCCGCGCCGCGTTCCACAGCAAGGCAAAGGCGCCGGCGGCGTAGAGGCCACCAAAACCGACGGCCAGCCAGCCAAAACGCGTATCGTTCCATTCGGCTGGCATGTCATGTGAAGCCAGCCACCACAGGGCCAACGCTGCCAGCGATAGGGCCGGCGCCAAGGCTGCCGCGTACTGGAAGCGCGGCGTCCATCGTCCCAGGACGAAAGCGCCGACACCGTGCAGCGCGAGGGCCGCCCAACCCGTCATCTGCTGGCCGCCATCCTGCACGATCAAAGCGACGAGCAGCGCGCCCGAAATGCCGACTGCCGACCAGACCAGTGCTGCAACATCGCGGGGAGGATTCTCCTCCTCCGCCATCCGCCGCCAGGTCGCCCAGACGAAGAGCCCGGACACGCCCACCAGGAACAGGCCGACCCAATGGAGCTCCGACATGTCGGCGCCCATCAGCATCCAGGCTACCGTCCACAGGACTGAGCCGGCCAGCACGCCCCAGCCCAGGAGCCACCAGCCGCGCACGCGGATGACGCCCAACGTGCCCGCGGCAATGGCAAACAGGTAGCCGAACAGCACCGGCGTGTTGGGTTCCTGGCTGCCGATGACGGCGGGGCTCGCGAAGCCACCGACGAAGGCGAGCGCCGCGACCAGGATGCCGTGACGCAACGACAGGCCCATGCCGAAGGCCGTCAGCGCCGCGGCTGCACCTCCTGCGGCAAACTTGGAGACCATGCCGTAGAGCGCGACGGCTGCGAACAGCGAGCCATAAAGAGCGGCCACGCCGGCGGCGGACAGCGCCTGGGCGACACGGTCGTCCTTGCTGCGCAGCCGCTCGGCCCCGCCGATCAGCGCGAAGCCAAACAGCGCCGCCAGGATCACCCGCACCTCGGGCGAGAGGTATCCTTCCTCGATCGAGTAGCGGACGAGGAAGATCGCCGCGAGCGCCAGCGTGATGGCGCCGATCCACAGGAAGGCCCGCGCCCCCAGCCGCTGCTCCCATCCCGCAGAAACGGGCGCGACAGTCGGTACCGGCGACGGCACGCTTTCGATGGTGACGGTCGGAGGTTCCGGCTCCAGCTGCGTGTCCGGCTCGAACGGCGCCCCCGGCGGCGACATTGCTTCGATGGGAATGGTTGGCGGTTCGACCGCCGGAGCTGCGAAAGGTGGCGGCAGCGCTTCGCCGGCCACCAACTGACGCTTGATTCCCGCCAGTTCCGACGCCAGCCGTTCGTTCTGCGCGCGCAGGCTCGAGGTGCGGACCAGCGCGACGATGGCGATCAGCGGCGTGCCGAGCGCCCAGGCGATCCCGATCAGGATGAGAAATATCTCTTCCACAAAACCCTCGGGATCGCCGATGCCTGCGCCCTACTCGGCCGCGACGCGCGTGGCCTGCGCGGCAAAAGCCGCACGATTATCCCTAGCGACGATGCCGCGCTTCACCACCATCCGGTGGTTCTCCTTGCGGGCGGCCCGCTTGATGTCGGCCAGCGCATCGCCATCGCACACCACGAAGTCGGCAATGTTGCCTTCCTTGATGCGACCATGGTCGCCGAGGCGCATCAGGTCGGCGGCGCTGGCGGTGGCGAAGAACAGCGAGTCGCGCGCCGAGATGCCGATGTCGCACATGAATTCGAGTTCGCGTGCATTCTCGCCGTGGCGGTTGTGCGGCGTCCCCGCATCGGTGCCCATCGCGATACGGCCGCCGGCCGAATAATACATCTTGGTCGCCTCGATGTGACGATCGTAGACGCGCCGGCTCTTCTCGATCACGTAGTCGGGAATCGAGCGGTCGCCATCGTCGTAGCCCTTGAGGATGTTCTTCACGGCGGCCAGCGTCGGCACCAGCCATACGCCCCGCTCCTTCATCTCGCGACAGCATTCTTCATCCATGAAGATACCGTGCTCGATGGAATCGATGCCGCCGCGCACGGCGTTCAGAATGCCGAGCGCACCTTGGGCGTGGCTGGCGCAGCACTTGTGGAAGCGATGTGCCTCGCTGATGCCGGCCTTCATCTCTTCGGGACTGTAGTGTGCGTCTTCCGGATTGACGCCGGGCGTCATCACGCCGCCGGTCGCCATGATCTTCACCAGGTCGGAGCCGGCATGGACCTGCTCGCGCACCGCCTTCACCACCTCATCGATACCGTCGGCGACCCGGCCCGTGCGATTGCCGTGACCGCCCGTCATGCAGATCATGCGGCCGGCGCAGCGCATGGTCGGCCCGAGGAAACGACCGGCATTCATGGCGTCGCGAATGGCGAACTCGATGTAATCCTTGCCGCCGCAGTCGCGCACCGCGGTGATGCCGCCTTCGAGCGTGCGCTGCATGAACTCCATGCCGCGCACCGTGATCTGCGCCGCGCTCAGCCGGTCCTGCACCGCACCGGGATTGCCTTCGGCGCCCGAGAGCGAATGGACGTGGCAGTCGATCATGCCGGGAATCAGCGTGCCGCCCGTCGTATCGACCCGCTGGCCGGCAAAGCCCTTGAACTCGCCCACGGGTGCGACGCGCTTGATGCGGCCGCCCTCTTCCAGCACCGCCTGCCCGTCCTGCACCTTCTCGCCGTCGAACAGGCGTCCGCCGACATACAACGTGGCCATTTCCTACTCCCTCGGAAAAGATGGTCCGGCAATGTGCATCCGGGTTGTTGACGCGGCAAGCGCGACGCTAGCGTCCGGCGGTACGTTCTCCGCAATCCAGCGGATTGGACGGCGCGTCGCCCCCCAGCGCCCGCAGACGCGCGATTTCACCGTCTATGCCCTGAATGTGCGGATTGTACTTGCGCGCCAGTTCGAAGGCCGCGATCGCGCGTCCATTCTCGCCCATTTCCGCGCGGATCATGCCGAGGCCCGAATAGGCGCCGAAGTGGCGCGGCTCGCGCTTCACCGTCTCGCAGATGTCGGCCAGCGATCCCGTGAAATTACCCATCAGCCAGTGCACAGTCGCGCGCTTGTTCCAGGCTTCCGGCAGGTCAGGGGCGATTGCAATCAATTGCGTGAACGTCGAGACGGCCGACTGGAAGTCGCGCTGCTGCATCTCCGCCATGCCGCGCAACATCAGCTCGCGCTGATCTGCATCGGGAACCATGGTCCACTGCTCCCAGATCGCTGCCTCCAACGCCTGGATGGCCGACGGATCTGTTGCGGATTGCAGCTTGGCGAACAGGGTATCGAGCATGGTGTTGCTCCCTGGGCTCTGTGCCAGCACGTTCGCTCCCAGCATCAGGCCGATCAGGGCGGCGAGGCAAGAGCGAAGGAGCGTCATGGCGCCTCCGGCTGGCGGCGGCTAACGAAAGGCGGCCGGCCTCGGTCCCCCGGTCGCCCAGTCGAGCAGCTCGACCGTATGGGCGATCGGGATGCCAGTGCCTGCCGCGATGTTGCCGATGCAGCCGAAATTGCCGGCGGCGATCACGTCGGGTTTCACGCTTTCGATATTCGCCACCTTGCGGTCGCGCAGGCGGCGCGACAGCTCGGGCTGCAGCACCTGATAAGTGCCGGCCCAGCCACAGCAGAGATGGCCTTCGGGCACGTCCTTCACGACGAAGCCCGCGTCGCGCAGCAGCTTCTTGGGTGGTTCGATGACCTTCTGCCCGTGTTGCATCGAGCAGGCGGCATGATAGGCGACGGTAAGCTTTTGGGGAGCCACGTTCACGAGACCGACCTCGGCCATGACCTCGCTCACGTCCTTGGCAAGCCGGGCGACCTGCAGCGCCTTCTCATGCCACTCCGGCTCGTCGGCCAGCATGTTGCCGTAGTCCTTCACCGTCGTGCCGCAGCCCGAGGCATTGATCACGATGGCGTCGAGGCCGGCGCCGTCCATCTCGCGCAACCACGCGGTGATGTTGCGCTTGGCAAGTTCGATGGCCTCTTCGTTGCGGCCGACATGCAGCACCGAGGAACCGCAGCACCCCGAGCCCGCGACATTCACCACTTCGATATCGTGGCGCGTCAGCAACCGTACCGTTGCCTCGTTCACCTCGGGCGCCAGCACCTGCTGACCGCAGCCCGGCATCAAGGCCACCCGCT
>JAIUOY010000110.1:0-2733 GCA_020160995.1 Pseudomonadota bacterium
AACTGCCGGCGGCGCAGTTCGTCGGCCGGGAAGTGCTCGGCCGCCGGCGTGTCCTGCTTGATCAGCGAGTCGAGCTCGACCGTACGCTGCGTCCAGCTTGCATAGTCGTGCGTGGCGGCGAGCATGTCCTTCAGCTCGCGATCCTTGTAGAGGCGCGGCTGGTCCATATCAACGGCCAGCATCTCGCCGGGGCCGAGCCGGCCCTTTTCGACGATCCTGCTCTCCTCCTGCGGGACCATGCCGGCCTCGGAACCGGCGATCAGCAGATCGTCCGAGGTGCAGACATAGCGCAGCGGGCGCAGGCCATTGCGGTCGAGCCCGACCAGCGCCCACTTGCCGGCGACGGCGGCGATGGCCGCCGGCCCGTCCCACGGCTCCATGACGCCGTTCACGTAGTTGTACATCGCCCGATGTTCGGCCGGCACGTTGGGGTTCGTGCCCGAGGCTTCGGGGATCATCATCGTCTTGACCATCGGCAGGTTGCGATGGCCGCGCACCAGCAGCTCGAACACATTGTCGAGCGCCGAGGAGTCGGAGGCGCCGGGCTGGACGATCGGCTTCAGGTCTTCGACGGCGCGGCCGAAGCCGTCATGTTCCAGGCGCGCCTCGTGGCTCTTCATCCAGTTGACGTTGCCCAGGATGGTGTTGATCTCGCCGTTATGGGCGAGCACGCGGAAGGGCTGCGCCAGCTTCCATTGTGGGAAGGTGTTGGTCGAATAGCGCTGATGGAAGATCGCGAAGCGCGAGACGAAGCGCTCGTCGAGCAGGTCGGGATAGAAGGCCGACAGATGCTCGGCGAGGAACATGCCCTTGTAGACGACCGAGCGACAGGACAGCGAGCAGACGTAGAACTCGGCGATGTTCTCGGCGATCGCCGCCTTCTCCATGCGTCGGCGCAGGATGTAGAGCTGCTTCTCGAACTCGCGATTGTCGAGCCTGGCGTCACCGCGGCCGATCAGGATCTGTTCGATCTCCGGCCGCGTCTCGTTGGCCTTGGCGCCGATCGAGGAAATATCGACCGGCACCTGACGCCAACCCAGGATCGTATGGCCGAATCGCAGGATCTCGGTCTCGACGATGGTACGGCAGCGCTCCTGCGCGCCGAGGTCGGTGCGCGGCAGGAACACCATGCCGACGGCGAGACGTCCGACCTGCGGGAGCTCGCCGCCGACGTCGCGGACATGATCCCGGAAGAAATCCTGGGGGATTTCGACATGGATGCCCGCGCCGTCGCCCGTCTTGCCGTCGGCGTCGACGGCGCCGCGGTGCCACACGGCCTTCAGTGCATCGATGCCCGCCACGACCACATCGCGCCGTCGCTTGCCGTCCAGCGCCACGATCAGACCGACGCCACAGGAGTCGATCTCCTGGGCGGGGTTGTAGCCGTAGGCGTTGGTCAGCCGGGCGGTTTCGTCCTGGTAGTCACGGACGAACTGCTTGGCATCGAAGGGACGTGCGGACATGACGTCGTATCCTGAAAAAGAGGTCTAGTCGGAGAACAGCTTGCCGGCTTCGGCCCAGTTCTCTTTCTTGATGTCGGTAAGGATGATCTGCACGGCGTCGGGTGTGCAGCCGAGCGCGCGGCAGGTGCCGTCGGTCAGTTCTTTCACCAGTTTTCGGCGCTGCTCGATCGTGCGGCCCTCGAACATCTGGACGTTGATCATCGGCATTGTCTTCTCCCTCGGTTCAATTCTTGTGACTGATGCTGACGTGCTTGGGCTGGCCGGCGACCCGGGCCATCCAGGCGTTGATGTTCGCATACTTCGACAGGTCGAACCCGCCTTCGTGCGCGACGTGCGTGTAGGCATAGAGCGCGATGTCGGCGAGGCCAAAGCGGTCGTCGACAAAGAAACGGCGCGTCGCGAGGTGCGTCTCCATGACGTCGAGCGCGGCGTAACCACCCTTCATGCGGTTCGGCAGGTCCATCTCCTGCAGCGGCGAGAGCTTGGGCAGGTAGTGCTTCCAGAACCGCGCCACGGCGATATTGGGCTCGTGGCTGTACTGCTCGAAGAACATCCATTGCAGCGTCTCGGCGCGGGCCTTGCGGTCCTTGGGCGCGAGCGGCGTGCTATCCACAAGATACCAGATGATGGCGCCGGACTCGGCGAGGAACGATCCGTCCTCGAGCTGTAGGGTCGGGATGCGGCCGTTGGGATTGCGTGCCAGGAATTCCGGCGTGCGCGTCTCGCCCTTCAGGATGTCGCACTCGACAAGCTTGTAGGGCATGTCGAGCGCGGCCAGCGTGAGCCGCACCTTGTAGCCGTTGCCGGAGTCCATGAAGTCGTAGAGCATCAGCATCCTGCTCACTCCGCTGCGATGCGTTGCGCCGTTTGCGTCTTGGCCGTCAGGTAGGAATGGATGCGCTCGGCGGCGTCGCGGCCGTCGCGCACCGCCCACACCACCAGCGAGGCGCCGCGCACGATGTCGCCGGCGGCGAATACGCCGTCGAGGCTGGTCATCATGCTGCGCCAGTCGATCTTGAGCGTGCCCCAGCCGGTGACGCCGAGGTCGGGCGCGGCCAGCATCGCCGGCAGGTCTTCGGGGTCGAAGCCCAGCGCCATCAGCACGAGGTCGGCTTCGATGTTGAAGTGGCTGTTGGGAATCTCCTGCGGCGTCTGGCGGCCCGAAGCGTCGGGCATGCCGAGATGGATGCGCACGGTGCGGACGTGGCTCACCGCGTCGTCGCCGAGGAAGGCCTGCGGGGCGGAGAGCCAGACGAACTCCACGCCTTCT
>JAIUOY010000111.1:0-4572 GCA_020160995.1 Pseudomonadota bacterium
AGCTGCGGCTTCCGCATGGGCCCGTTCGAGCTGATGGACCTCACCGGCATCGACGTGAACTTCCCGGCGCGCAAGATCATCTACGAGGGCTTCTTCCACGACCGGCGCATGACGCCGAGCCCGTATCACGAGAGCCTCTATGCGGCGGGCAAGCTCGGCCGCAAGACCGGCGGCGGCTGGTACGCCTATGACGCCAAGGGCGCGAAGGTCGATCCCGGCAGCGATCATCTGCCGTCGGTCGAGGCGGCCAGGAGCGTCGTCATCATGGACACGCACAACCAGAAGCTCGTGAGCCTGGTCAACGCCGACGGCGCCAAGATGCTGGGTGCCGACGACGGCAAGAGCCCGATCCTGGTCGCGCCGATCGGCAAGGACTGCACAACGACGGCCATCGAACTGGGCCTCGATCCCAAGCGCACCGTCGCGGTCGACCTGACGGGCGACATCACCAAGCGCCTCACCATCATGACCGCGCCCGGCGCCGATCCGGCGGTGCGCGACTCGGTGGCGGCACTGCTCGCCAAGTCCGGCGCCAAGATCACCCTGATCAAGGACTCGCCCGGCTTCATCGCCCAGCGCATGGTCGCGATGATCGCCAACCTCGGCTGCGAGATGGCGATGATCGGCATCGCCTCGGCCGCCGACGTCGACACGGCGATGACCTTGGGCCTCAACTATCCGCGCGGGCCGCTGGCGCTGGCCGACTGGCTGGGCGTCAAGGAAACCCACGAGATCCTGGTGCAGGCGCAGGCCATCACCGGCGACGACCGCTATCGTCCGAGCCAGTGGCTCCGCCGCCGCGCGATGCTGGGCTTGAGCGCCACGACGGTGGAGTAGGGGCGGAGCTGCTTCCGGCCGCGAGCGTTCGGCTTGCCTCGTAATCGGGGGCGAAGCTGAGGCTCGCGGCGCGGAAGAATTTCGATTTAAGTAACTGAATATATTGAGTTTGTTTATATAGACCCGTCAGATTGACGGGTTGCGCCCCTCGCCCTATCTTCAGGTCGTGAAACCCAGGGCTGTGGCTTTGCGCATGAGTGCGCCGGCGTTTCTGCGTCGGCTCCGGGACCTGGCGGCGGACAGCAAGAACGTTTTCATCACGAACCACGCACGCCGGCGAATGGTGCAGCGGAGACATACCGACGAGGACGTTCGTGGCGCTCTCTTGAGGGGCATCGTCAGCGAAGGTCCATTCCTCAACGACAAGGGCCATTGGCAGGCGACGATCTATCGGACGCACGCGGATCAGGAGATCACGGTGGTCGCGGCGCTCGACGACGACGTGATCGTGATCACCGTGATCTAGGAGAGAGGAGAGCGACGAGGATGAAGAAGATGTATCACTACAAGGAGTGCGGCCTGGACAATGTGTGGCTGGTCAACGGCTATCACGTCCGCCGCACGGCCTATGGTGATGCCCTCTCCATCGAAGATGTCGACGGGCTGTACGATTCCATTGCGCGCAATCTCGTGGAGAAGGCCGGTACTCTCGACGGCAAGGAAATCCGCTTCCTGCGCAAGCACCTGGACCAGTCGCAGCGTGCTCTGGGAGACATCCTCGGCTCGGACGAACAGACGGTTTCGCGATGGGAGCGCGAGGAGACGACGATCCCCGCGGCGGCGGATCGGCTTCTGCGCGCTTACTACCGCGAACTCAAGCAGGGCGATGCCGGGCTGAAGGAACTGCTCGGCCGCCTTGCCGAACGGACTGGTCGGAAAGGCGCGAAGCCGTTCCGCCTGAGGCGAGCGATCGAACGCAAGAGCGGCGAGAAGGAATGGAAGCAGGCGGCCTGACCCAGGCCGAACGGCTTCCCCGGCTTATACGTTTTCCGCGGATAACGTATAAGTCGTACGCTGCACGTCGCTTCTCACCGGCCGCCGACGATCCGGACGGGCAGGGGGGCGGCGCCGTCCCATCTTCCGAGGCCCCGGCCGTCGACCTTCACGATATCGACCTTCGCAATGTTGTCGGCGAGGGCGGGCGACACGAGGTCCTTGGCCGTCTGGACGACCAGGGCGGCGGCGATCACGGTCAGGACGATCTTGGTATAGCGGTCTACGAGCACGGCATTTCCTCTCTTGGGCGAAGCGCGCACGATACTTCATCGCGCGAGCTTCTTGCTCATGTCGCCAGCTTCTTGCTCATGTAAACCGTGATGCCGTTCAGGAATTCCTCTTCGCGGTCGACGACGTAGCCCCGGCGGCGATAGAGCGCGACGTTGGCCTCGAAGGCGGCATTGGTCAGGAGCCGGGCCTCGAAGCAGCCGGCGGTCCTCGCGAGGCGTTCGGCATGGTCGAGCAGGCGCCGGCCGATGCCGCTTCCCTGCGCGTCGGGCGCGACGGCGACATTCTCGATCCAGATATGATCGTCGCGTTGCATCGTCTCGATGACGCCGACGATCCGATCACCTTCGGCAACGACGTCGAAGCGATGCTCCTGCAGCGCCTTCGTGTAGTCGACGCGCATCGGCAGCGGTTCGCGGCTGATCGCCGGCACCCATCGTGCATAGGCCGCGCGCACCAGGCCGGCGATGGCCGCCGCCTCGTGCGGTTCGGCGGGGCGAATCTCCGCCGGGGGCTCCAGATGAGGGGCGCTTGTCATGGCTGTTCTCCAGACGATGAACACAAAAAAACCCGCCGACCGGATGCGGTGGCGGGATGCTGCAGACGAACGAAGCGCGGAATTATCGTCCCGCCGGCCTTCCTGTTCGCACGCTCAGCGCGCCGCGCCGCATCGTGAGGCCGCGTCGGCGTCGCTGCGAGAGGGTGGAAGGCCGCGAGAGCATGGCGTCATCTGAAATCGGAAACACATGGCGGTCAAGCGCGGCCCGTGCAGGTGCGCTTCCAATCCGCCCAATCCGCCCAATCCGCATGTATCCGGCGAGCGAGTGTTACTCACTCCGGCGTAACGTCTCATTTTTGCATGTGGTTTCGGCGATAAATTCGCTCGTCGTTGCCGGAGCGGAGTCCCAACTCAAGCGCATCTCTGTTGTTCCTTTGGGGATGCGTGCGGATGTTCAGGCAGAACGGCAAGGTGCTCGACGCCGACATGGGCATCGAACATTGCCGCAAGGGCGAATACGCGGCGGGCGTGAAGCAACTCAAGAGCGCCCTCGACCGCTCGCAGATTCCCGTACCTCCAGCCGTCGAGACCGCGAACAGCCGTTAGCGGTCGCTCGACCCACGGCGGCAGGGCAGAGCGCGTACTTGCTCCTGTTCCTGTCGCCGTGATGCGAGTTTCCCACCGTCTCCGTTTCAAACGGCCTGCGCTTCAAACAGCGCGCCGATATCGTCCCGCGCCGGGACCGGGATCGCGGCCTGGCGCGGCTCGTTCCCCCGCTGCATGCTCCACACGGTTGCACTGCTTCTGATCGCCGTCGCGGCCGTCGGGCGGGTTGACGTTTACGTAAAGGTAAACTACACCCCGAAGGCTGGCGCGTGGACCGCTGACGGCCCAAAGTCCCTATAAGAAGGACGTCGAAAAGAGTTCAGGAGGAAGAGTCCGTGACTGCTTTGGCCGCCCACTACACGCCCGAACACCAGATGTTCCGCGACACCTGCCGGCGGTTCTTCGAGAAGGAAGTGATGCCCTTCCATATGAAGTGGGAGGAGGAAGGCATCGTACCGCGCGAGCTGTGGCGCAAGGCGGGCGAGCAGGGGTTGCTCGGCATGACCATGCCGGAAGAATACGGTGGCGCCGGCGCGGACTTTCTCTACAGCGCCATCCTGATCGAGGAGCAGGGCCGCGCACTGGCGACCGGGCCGTCCTTCTCGCTGCACAACGACATCGTCGTTCCCTACCTGCTCCACTACGGCAGCGAGGAGCAGAAGAAGAAGTGGATCACCAAGGCCTGTAGCGGCGAACTCGTCACCGCCATCGCCATGACCGAGCCCGGCACCGGCTCCGACCTGCAGTCGGTCAAGACCACCGCCGTGATGGACGGCAACCACTGGGTCATCAACGGTTCCAAGACCTTCATCTCCAACGGCCAGCTCGCCGACCTGGTGATCGTCGTCGCCAAGACCGATCCCAAGCTCGGGGCCAAGGGCACGTCGCTGATCGTCGTCGAGCGCGACGCCAAGGGGTTCACCCGCGGGCGCAACCTCGAAAAGATCGGCATGAAGGCGCAGGACACGTCGGAGCTGTTCTTCGACAATGTGCGCGTGCCGGCCGATCACCTGCTGGGCGGGCCGGGCATGGGCTTCGTCCAGCTCATGCAGCAGCTCCCGCAGGAGCGGCTGGTGATCGCCATCCAGGCGGTCGCCGCGATGGAGGCCGCGCTCGACCACACGCTGGCCTACGTCAAGGAGCGCAAGGCGTTCGGCAAGGCGATCATCGATTTCCAGAACACCCGCTTCAAGCTGGCCGAGATCAAGACCAAGGCCCAGGTGGCGCGCGTCTTCGTCGACGACTGCGTGGCCAGGCACCTCAAGGGCGAGCTCGACGTCGCCACCGCGGCGATGGCCAAGTACTGGACCACCGACCTGCAGTGCGCCGTGATCGACGAGTGCCTGCAGTTCTTCGGCGGCTACGGCTACATGTGGGAGTACCCGATCGCACGGCTCTACGCCGAC
>JAIUOY010000112.1:0-18063 GCA_020160995.1 Pseudomonadota bacterium
ATCAAGATCGAGATGCACTTCCTGCCCGACGTCTACGTCCAGTGCGACGTCTGCAAGGGCAAGCGCTACAACCGCGAGACGCTGGAGATCGTGTTCCGCGGCAAGTCGATTGCCGACGTGCTGGACATGACGGTCGACGAAGGCTGCGAGTTCTTCAAGGCCGTGCCGGTGATCCGCGACAAGCTGCTGACGCTTCAGCAGGTTGGCCTCGGCTATATCCATATCGGCCAGCAGGCGACGACGCTTTCGGGCGGCGAGGCCCAGAGGGTCAAGCTCGCCAAGGAACTGTCGCGACGGGCCACCGGCCGCACGCTCTACATCCTCGACGAACCGACGACCGGCCTGCATTTCGAGGATGTGCGCAAGCTCCTCGAAGTCCTGCATCGGCTGGTCGAGACCGGCAATACCGTGCTGGTGATCGAGCATAATCTCGAAGTCATCAAGACCGCGGACTGGATTCTCGACATGGGCCCCGACGGTGGTTCGGGCGGCGGCCGTCTGGTCGCCGAGGGTCCGCCCGAGGAGGTCGTGAAGGTCGCCGAGAGTTACACCGGCCAGTACCTCGCCCGCCTGCTGCCACGCAGTTCGGCGGCGAAGAAGCGGGCCTAGCGGGGCGTGCGCCGCTCCCAGCGGATCGTCCCGAGCTCATAGCCGAACTGCCGCTCGACGACCTCCGGGGTCGCGTCGGACGCGTCGGCCTCGCGTGCGGCCACGCGCTCCTGGGCGACTTCTTTCGGCACGTCGAGCCAGATTCCCTGGAAAGGCACGCCGACTTTGGCGGCCAGCGCTTCCGCCGCCGCCCGCTCGGGCTCGCGGGCAAAGACGGCGTCGAGCACGACGCTCTGGCCAGCCCTCAATGCCCGCTCCGCCCGTGCCATGAAGGCAGCATAGACTTTGGCAGAGGCCTCGGCCGTATAGCTGCCCGCAGGCATGCGTTCCTCCAGAGCAACGCCGGCCTGTCGCTTGCGCTCGACGTCGCTGCGCACCACGACCGCGCCCGGCGAACGGCCGATCTCAGGGGCGAGCTTCAGCGCCAGCGTTGTCTTGCCGCTGCCCGAGAGACCGCCGACTGCCAGCAGCCGCGGCGGCGCGGGCTGCAGGAACTCCAGCGCCGCCTTTTGGTAGGCCCGCGCCGGTGCATTGTCGGCGCCGCTCACCGCCGTGACTGCCGAATCGACATAGGCGCGGATCGCAGCGCGGCGGGCGAGGAACATCGGCAGGAGCGCCAGCGCCTCCTCGTGCGAAGCCTCCGGCAGCTCGCCGATGCGCCACAGCCATTCGTTCAACAGCCGGTTGGCCAGCGCCCCGAGCCCTTGCCGCGCCAAATCCATCAACGTGAAGGCGAGATCGTAGAGCACGTCGATGTTGGCGATCTTGTCGGAGAACTCGATGGCATCGAACGGCACGGGCTCGCCCCGCAGCATCACGATGTTGCGCAGGTGCAGATCGCCATGGCAGCGGCGCACGGCGCCCGCCGCGACCCGGCGCGCCACCAGTTCGACGAACGGCTCGAGCGAACGCGGCATCGCCTCGGCCAGCGCCTCGCTGGTCGGCGGATCCAGCCGTTCACCCGCCTCGCGCATCTGGCGGACGTCCGCAGCAACGGAATGGCGGTAATCGTCGGGCGAGCAAAAGCCCCTCGAGATCGGAGGCAGGCCGTCGTGAAAGCGCGCGACGCGAGCGCCGAGCGAGGCCATCAGGGCCGGTGTCAGCGCTCCCCGCGCCGCCATGCGGTCGAGCATCCCCTCCTCGTCGAAGCGGCGCATGGCGACCAGCCAGTCGACGGCCTCCTCGCCTTTCTCGCCGATCTCGCCCAGGCTCAACTGCCCGTTACGGCGGAACACCGGCATGACGCCCAGATAGATCTCTGGCGCCAGCCGCCGGTTGACGTCGATCTCGGCGGCACACATGGCGGCACGTCGCGGCGGCGTCGAGAAATCCATGTAGGGAAACTTGACCGCGCGCTTCATCTTGTAGGCGCGCTCGCGCCCGAGAAAGACCACGGCGCCGTGCGTGTCGATGCGCCGCTCGGGCTTCAACTGCCTCTCGAGAAAGGCCACGGTCTCGGACTGGTCCTCGACGACGAAAGCGGGTTTGTCGGTCATGATGCGTGCGATGGATCGACGTGGAGAATGATCTCGGCCCCGGGAAAGGCCTTGGCGATCTCACCCTGCACCTGACGGCCGATATCGTGACCGGCGATCAGGGACAGGTTTCGATCGACATCGATGTGAAGCTGGATGAACCGCGTGGCGCCGCCGGAGCGCGTGCGCAGCTCGTGAACGTCCTTCACGCCGGGATTCCGTCGGGCGATCTCTTCGATCCGTCGGCGATCTTCGTCCGGCAGCTCGCGGTCCATCAGGATGTCGAGCGAATCGCGGCCGATCTTCCACGCGCCATGCAATAGATACAGTGCCACGAAACCGGCGATCGAACTGTCGATCAGCGGCATGTCGAACTGCCCCGAAAGAAAGAGGCCGACGCCTGTCACCAGCGTGGCCACGACGTCCGTGCCGTAATGCGCCATGTCGGCGCCAATTGCGATCGAGCCGGTGCGACGCACGACATGGCGCTGGAAGGCGACGAGACCGATCGTCAGAACCAGCGCCAGCGCGCTGATCACCAGGCCGACACCTTCCTCCCGCACCTGCTTCGGCGCGTTGAACCGCTCGACGACGGCGAACAGCAAGGCGCAGCCCGATGCAGCGATGAAGCCGGCCTGCACCAGTCCGGACAGTGCTTCGGCCTTGCCATGACCGAAGCGATGATCGGCATCGGCCGGAACGAGCGCCTGACGGACGGCGAAGAAGGTGATCAGCGATCCCACCAGGTCGAGCGAGGTGTCGACCAGCGACGACAGCATGCTCACCGAATCCGTGACCACCCAGGCGACGGCCTTGGCTCCCAACAGGATCAAGGCGACCGATGTGGAGGCGACGGTCGCCAGCCGCATCAGCCGCTGGGGGTCCATCGCCATCGTGTTCTCAGGGATAGAGGGCGCGCGTGGTCCACGGCTCGGCCGCCGAGCCACGCCGGTACTCGAGCCGGTCGTGCAAACGGAAGGCGCCGTCCTGCCAGAATTCGATCAGGGTCGGCTGCAGGCGGAATCCGGACCAATGTGGCGGCCGCGGCACCTTGCCGACCACATGCCGGGCCGTCACCTCGGCGACTCGCTTTTCGAGGGCGAAACGGCTTTCCAGGGCCCGCGACTGCTCCGACGCCCAGGCACCGATCTGGCTGCCCCGCGCGCGCGAGGCGAAATAGGCATCGGCCTCTTCCGCCGTCGTCTGGCTGACCGGCCCCTCCAGGCGAACCTGCCGGCGCAGCGACTTCCAATGGAACAGGAGCCCAGCCTTGGCATGGGCCCGCAACTGCGTGCCTTTGCGGCTCTCGTAGTTGGTGTAAAAGACGAAGCCGTCGGCATCATAGTCCTTTAGCAGGACCATGCGGACAGACGGTGTTCCGTCGGGCCCCACTGTGGCCAACGCCATGGCGGAGGGGTCATTGGGCTCGCTCTTCTCGGCCTCGGCATACCAGGTGCCGAAAAGCTCCAGCGGGTCGGTCGTTTGCCGGATCATGACCACAATATGAGGGGGTTGGAAGCCTTCCACCACCGGCATCTTGTCCCAATAGCCATCCCCCGCTAAGAACAAGGGATGACCGCTGCTGCACAACTGATGGCCGGCAAAAAAGGCCTCGTCATGGGCGTTGCCAACGAACGCTCGATCGCCTGGGGTATTGCCAAGGCCTGCCACGACGCTGGCGCCAAGGTAGCCTTCACCTTCCAGGGGGAGGCCCTTGAGAAGCGCGTCCGGCCCCTGGCAAGTTCCATCGGCAGCGAAATCATCTTGCCTTGCGATGTCACCAACCCGGCCAGCATCGACGCCACCTTTGCCGAGATCCAGAAGCAGTGGGGCGACCTCGATTTCGTGGTCCATGCCATCGCCTTCTCGAACAAGGATGAGCTGCGCGGTCGCTATCTCGACACGACCGCGGACAACTTCGCCCTCACCATGAACGTGAGCGTCTATTCATTCACGGCCGTTGCCCAACGGGCGGTGCCGATGATGAAGAATGGCGGCAGCCTGCTCACGCTCACCTACTACGGCGCCGAGCGGGTCATCCCCCATTACAACGTCATGGGCGTCGCCAAGGCCGCCCTCGAGGCCAGCGTCCGCTATCTCGCGGCCGACCTCGGCGAGCAGAAGATCCGCGTCAACGCAATTTCCGCCGGCCCGATCAAGACGCTCGCCTTCGCCGGCATCAACGACGGTCGCTACATTCTCAAGTGGAACGAACTCAATTCGCCACTGAAGCGCAACGTCTCGACGGAAGAAGTCGGCAATGCCGGCCTCTATCTCCTGTCCGACCTCGGCACCGGCGTGACCGGTGAAGTGATGCACGTCGATGCCGGCTATCATGTCGTCGGCATGATCAACACCTCGTCCGCGAAGCAGATCGCCGAATTGCTCGGCACCTTCGAAGGCGATTAAAGCGAGGAGCCGGCGACCATGGCCGGCAGCAGTTTCGGTACCCTTTTCCGGTTCACGAGCTGGGGCGAAAGCCACGGCCCGGCCATCGGCTGCGTCGTCGACGGCACGCCGCCGCGCATCCCGCTCGCCGAGGCCGACATCCAGGTGTGGATGGACAAGCGCCGGCCGGGCCAGTCGCGCTTCGTCACGCAGCGTCAGGAACCCGATACGGTCAGGATCCTGTCCGGCGTCTTTGAAGGCGTCACGACCGGCACCCCGATCGCACTGCACATCGAGAACGTGGACCAGCGCAGCCGCGACTACGGGGAGATCAAGGACCAGTTCCGCCCCTCCCACGGCGACTACACCTACTGGAAGAAGTATGGCGCGCGCGATTATCGCGGCGGCGGTCGCCAGTCGGCACGCGAGACGGCCGTGCGCGTCGCCGCCGGTGCGATCGCCCGCAAAATCCTGGGAGACGGCGTCAGCATCCGCGGCGCCGTGATCCAGATCGGCACGCAAAAGATCGACCGGGCCAATTGGGAGTGGGACGCGACCGGGGACAACCCCTTCTGGTGCCCCGACCGCCAGGCCGCCCAGGGCTGGGAAGGCTATCTCGACGACGTACGCAAGCGCGGCAGCTCCTGCGGCGCCGTCATCGAAGTCGTCGCTTCCGGTGTCCCCATCGGACTGGGTGATCCTGTCTACGACAAGCTCGACGCCGACCTCGCCAAGGCGCTGATGAGCATCAACGCCGTCAAGGGCGTGGAGATCGGCGACGGCTTCGCCACGGCCGCCATGAGCGGCGAGGAGAATGCCGACGAGATGCGCATGAAGGACGGCGAGCCTTCTTTTCTCAGCAATCACGCCGGCGGCATTCTGGCGGGCATCTCGACCGGGCAGGACATCGTCTGCCGGCTCGCCATAAAGCCCACCAGCTCGATCCTGACGCCCGTCCGCAGCGTCGACCGCAACGGCCGTGATATCGAGCTGCGCACCAAGGGCCGGCACGACCCCTGCGTCGGCATCCGTGCGGTGCCGGTGGCCGAGGCGATGACGGCCTGCGTGCTGGCCGACCACCTGATGCGTCACCGCGCCCAATGCGGCTGATCGCAGGCGGCTGAGCGTTGGCGCTGCCCAAGCTCGAGGCCCGTTACGGCGTGCTGCACAATGCCGGCATGGCGGCCGTGTCGATCTTCATGATCGGTGCAGCCATCGTCCACTTTGCGTCGGGCTCCGCCAATGCACCGACGCTCTCGCTCAACGACCCGCGCTTCGTTCTTTTCTCGGTGCTGGCGCTGGCACTGGCCTACTACATCTTCCTGGGAATCCGTCACACCCTGGACCGCGACCCTCAAATCGTCATCGATCACGAAGGGGTGATTCTGGGTTTCGGGCGTAACAAGCGTATCCCCTGGCAGGATATCCAATGGGTCCGTCTCCGCCGACTGGCCTTGCGTCCACAGCTTCAGGTCGGCATCGCACCTGAGGCTTTCATTGCAGCGGACTTGCGGCTCTCCCTGCTCAATCTCGACGACAGCCTGCGTCCGATCCGTGGCATGCCGACGGCGGTATTGGTGCGCGACAACGGGCTCGATACCAAGGCCGCTGCCATGCTTGACGCCGTGAAGCGCTTCCGGCCGAATCTGGTGCAGTCCTAGACAACACAGCGGAGTTCTCGCATGCGGCGATACATCGTCGGCCTTCTTGCGACCGTGGGCACCCTCACCCTGCTCGCGATTGCAGCTGGCATAGCCTTCGTCGCATCGAGCCCCTTCTCGGCCAAGCCGCTTCCCCAGCAGATGGTGCTGTCGCTCGATCTGAGGTCGCTGCCGCCGGAGAGGACGTCCACCGATATCCTGAGCGGCGGCCTGTTCCACGGCTCGCGCGACATCGTCGAGACCGTGCAACTCCTCTGGCAGGCAGCCGACGATCCACGGGTAACCGGCCTCTACATCGAGATCGGCGACGAGCGTGCAGGCCTCGCGCGCGTTCAGGAACTGCGGCAGGCGATCGCGCATTTCCGCGGCAAGGGCAAGTTCGCCATCGGCTTTGCCGAATCCCTGGGCAGCGGCGGCAGTCATTTCGCCGACTATTATCTCGCCGCCTCTCTGGAGCAGATCTGGCTGCAGCCCAGCGGTGGCTTCGGCGTCGCGGGCATCGCCGTCGAGACACCCTTTCTCAAGGGTGGCCTCGACAAGCTCGGCGTGAAGGTCGAGGGCGGCAAGCGCTACGAGTACAAGAGCGCTCCCGACAGCTTTCTCGAGAGCGGCTACACCCGTCCGGCCCGCGAGAACCTCCAGCAGCTCCTCGACAGTCTGTTCGGTCAGTTCGTCGCCGACGTGGCGCGCGACCGCCACCTCGAGCCTGCCGAGCTGCGCCGCCTGATCGACACGGCGCCGCTCGAACCCGAACATGCGCGGCGCGACGGCATGGTCGACAAGATCGGCTATCGCACCGATGCCCTCGACGAAGTCTATAAGCGCGCCGGCGGCAAACGAGACCTCGTGACGCTCTCCGAATATGCCGGCGACGAAACGCGGCCCAAGGTGCAAGGGGAGGTCATCGCCCTGATCCGTGCCAGCGGCGCCATCATGTCCGGCCCCTCCGGCGACAACCCGTTCCAGGAGGAAACCTCGGCCAATTCGGAGGACGTGGTCGATGCGCTCGACGAAGCCTCCAAGGCAAAGGATGTGCATGCGATCGTCCTGCGCATCGATTCTCCCGGCGGCACTTACCCTGCAGCCGATGCCATTGCAGACGCGGTGGGTCGTGCGCGGGCAGCCGGAAAGCCGGTCATCGTATCGATGAGTGACGTCGCCGCTTCCGGTGGCTATCTCGCGGCCGTCAGGGCCGATGTCATCGTGGCGCAACCCACGACCATCACCGCCTCGATCGGCGTCTTCAGCATCTGGCCGATGGCGCACGAACTGCTGGCCTCGCTGGGCGTCAATGTCGAACGGGTCTCGGTCGGTACCAACGCCGGCATGTACTCGACCTTTCAGCCGCCCAGCCCGGTGCAACGGCGGGCCGTCGCCCGGGAGCTCGACACGATATATTCGGAGTTCACCAGCATCGTCGCCGACGCGCGCAAGCTGAACGCCGAGCGTATGGACGCCGCCGCCCGCGGTCGTGTTTTCAGCGGCGTCGACGCCAAGAAGGCCGGTCTGGTCGACGAGCTGGGTGGACTGCAACTCGCTCTCAATATTGCCCGGGCCAAGGCCGGCCTGGACGAGACGAAGAAGGTCGAGATCAGGCGTTATCCCGACGAGACCGACCGTTGGCAGCGCATGTTCGAACGCCTGTTCAAGCTGGCCAGTACCGATGCCGGCCCGACGGTTCGCCTACCGCGCGAAGTGCGTGACGCCCTTGCTCAGTTCGGTATCACGGCGCGACCGGGCAATGTCCGACTGCCGCCCCTGCCACCGCTCTGGCACTAGCGCCGCCACAAGCGATGCGGGAGCGCGGAGGATTTTCTCCGATGACGTTTCGCCGCCTCTGTCTCGTCCGCTCGCACGCCGTGGTATCGTGAGCGCGTCAACGCTGCACAAGGAACTCCATGTCGAATATTCCGGATGACATCTTCACCGAGCCCGAGGACGTCTCGCCCGATACGCTGGCCAATCTGGGACCGTTGCGTCGCCTGGCCGGCGTCTGGCAGTCAGACAAGGGCGTCGATGTCAGCCCCAAGGCGGACGGTCCCGAGCGGCGGGTGTACCGCGAGCATATCCGGATGGAGCCTTGCGATCCGCAGGCCAACGGTCCGCAGCTCCTCTACGGACTGCGCTACCACATCCATATCAATACGCCGGAAGAGGCCATCACCTTCCACGATCAGGTCGGTTACTGGCTGTGGGAGCCTGCCACCGGATTGATCATGCAGAGCATCGCCATTCCGCGTGGCCAGGTGGTTCTCGCGGGTGGCAAGGCGGCACCGGGCGACAAGCACATTTCAGTGGAAGCGCGGCGCGGCGATACCCGGTTCGGGATCTGCTCGACCACCTTCCTGGAGGAGGCGTTCCGCACCGACTACTACCGCATCGACATCACCTTCAACGACGACGGTAGCTGGACCTACCTGACGCGCCTGGATCTGGCGGTCCGGGGCAAGGAACCGGCCTTCAACCACCACGACACGAACACCATGCGGCGTGTCGGACCGGCGGCGCCGAACCCGCTCGTCGGCCTGCTCAAGGACGGCAAGTCGAGCTAGAGCCGGACGCTCTGCAGTGTCTCCAGCCCGTCGGCCGTGCGGCGCAGTAGCGCCAATTCTTCGACGCGGCCATGCATCGGCAGGTGCTGACGTTCGACAATGCGCGCGACCTGTTCGGCCTCGGTCGCGCGCTCGAAGAGACCGAGAGTCATATGCGGCTCGAAAGGCTCGCCGCTTGCCGTTGGATTGAACGTCTCGTGGAGATCGGTGAGTTCGGCGGCGCCATCCGCCGGCGTGGCGTAGAGCCATGCACTGCGCGATGGCGGCGGCAGATCGTGCCTGACCAGACGCTCGAGCACGAACCAGAAAGGCCGCCGCTCGATGGTCTCCAATGCGGCACGCAATGCCGCTTCACGATCGAGCGGCACACCAAATACCAGGGTGAAATGCGGGCCGATCAGGTCGGCCTCGCCCGGATGGTACTGCGCCCGCAGGCGGCGCAGGACGGTATCGTCGGCCTCGCCGAGGACCGGCAAGGCCACGAGGTAGAGCATCAGCTGTAGCTCTTGGCCATGCCCAGCGCCGGATCCATGGCCGCGCCGTAGGGTGGGAACGGATAGCGCAGCCCGTTCTTGCCGAGCTGGATCATGCCTTCGATGGCGCGCAGGAACTCGTCCGGCGGGCAGGCCATCAGGAGCTCGTCGTCGGCCACCCCGCCATAGCGGCGCTCGGCGAAGCACGGCAGCGACAGCGAGGTCTGGCGGGTCGCAAGCGCCCGCCCCCACGAGTCGGCGCAGGCGCTCTCGCCCGTCACGGTGAAGTCGTAACGGCGATAGCGATGATACTGCAGGCCGTTGATGAAATAGATCATCTGGCCTGGCGATCCGTAGAACAGGCAGATGTCCGGCGGGTCGAGCCGGCCGGAGCGCAGCGGCGCCACGACCAGGCCGTTGTAGGTACCGTGCGGCACCCTCGGCATCTGCGCCTGATGCGCCGCCGACGCTTCCTTGTTGCCGAACCACACGCCGTTCATGTGGTCGCCCGACAGGAAGCCCTCGCCCGGATGGTTGAGGCCGACCACGCCGCCGCAATTGCCGCCGCGCGTATTGTCGACGGTGATGCCGAGCGTAAAGCCGTACCAGCGCGCCTGCGTCACCATCTGGCACATGGTGAACTTGAAGCCTTCGGTCGGCTTGCGCAGGCCCTTGATCTTGTCCATTTCGGCCGGGTCCTCGAACAGCCGCATGCCGATCGGCTGCGTGCGGATGCGCAGGAGGTCGATCAGCTTGGTGCTCGCTTCGGTCAGCATCGCGCCGGTGATCTTCTCCGGCGGCGACCACGGCGCGGTCTTGTAGCCCGGCGGCAGGGTCTGGACGTTCATTGCTTCCTCCGTGTCTGGCTAGGTGAGGTTCAGCCCACCATCGGCGATGACGATCTCTCCTGTAACGTAGTCGTTGGCACACAATGCAGCCACAAGATCGGCAATGTCTTCCGGTTTCGCAGGGCGCTTCATCGGCGACCTGGTGTTCCAGAGTTCGTAGGCCGCCTCCCAGCCCGTGCTCATGGGCGTGTCGACGAGGCCGGGCGCCACGCAATTGACGCGGATATCCGGCCCGAGGGTCAGCGCGAGGAGGCGCGTGGCGTGATGCAGTGCCGCCTTGGCCGCGGCGTAGGGGATCGACGAGCCCTTGGGGCGCACGGCGGCATGCGTGCCGATATTGACGATCGAGGCAGGCTTCCTCTGCGCCGCCGACTTGCGCAGCGCGGCCTCGGCTTCGGCGATCAGCATCCACGGCGCAATCACGTTCACGTCGAACATGCTGCGCCAGATTTCGGGAGTCGCGGCCTTGAGATCGGCGTGCGGGAAGCGCGCCACGATGCCGGCATTGTTTACCAGCACGTCGAGACGGCCGTGATGCGCAACGACTTCGCGCACGAGCTTGCCGGCATGATCGACGTCAGCGAGGTCGACCTGATGGTAGCTCGCGCCGGGCAGCTCGGCCGCCATGGCGCGACCGAGGTCGGCCTGACGCCGCCCATGCAAGGCGACTCTATAGCCATCGCGGGAAAGACGACGCGCGATGGCTTCACCGATGCCCGAGGTCGAGCCGGTAACGAGGGCGACACGCTCAGACATGCGGCTTCAGAGCCTCCAGCGTTTCGTCCGGTCGCTCGACCATCATGAAATGCCCGCAGTTCGGGATGACGACCGCCTTCGTCCCCGAGATGGCTGCGGCCAAAGCCTTGCCCTTGGCGGCCGGCGTCATGAGATCGCCATCGCCCAGCACCAGTACGGTCGGCGCCTTCACCGCCGCGGCCCGCTGCGGTGCGTCCTTGTAGGCATTGCACGCCGCGAGATCGGTGTGGATTACGCCGGGCTCGTTGCCGGCCAGAACGGCGAGCGACTCGCGACGCAGCCACAGGCCAGGCGAGACCATGCCGCCCTTATGTAAAGCGTTGCCCATGCCCCAGAAGGTCATGAGTTCCTGCACCTTGAGCGTGTTGGCCTTGGCCGACTCCAGCATCTCGGGATGCACGGGCATGTCGACCGCAACGCCGCAAAGGCCGAGCGCCCTCACCTTCTCCGGATGGCGCGCTGCGCAGTCCAGCGCCACGAGCGCGCCCATCGAATGACCGACCAGGGCGGCCTGCTTCAATCCGGCGACCTCGATGAGCCGCGCCGTCCAGTCGGCCATCGCGGCGATGCTGTCGAGGGCGGGCCCTTCGGACCGGCCATGCGCCGGGAAATCGACCGCGAGCACGCTGCGGCCATGATGAGCAAACCAGCGCGTCTGCAGGCGCCAGGCCGTGCGGTCGAAGCCTGCACCATGGAGAAAGACGATCGCGGGCTTGGCCGCATCGAACTCGGCGCCGCCGGTCGTCGCAAAGACGGTCCGGCCATCGACGGTGAGATTCATGGTCAGCCCTTCTGCGAGGCGCGTAGCGCCGGCCCGAGATCGTCGATGAGGTCCTCGGGATCTTCCAGCCCGACCGAGAGCCGGATCATGCCTTCGCCGATGCCCGCCTGCTTCAGCGCCGCGGCGTCGAGCTGGGCGTGCGTGGTCGAGGCCGGATGGATCACCAGCGATTTCGCATCGCCGACATTGGCGAGGTGCGAGAAGAGCTTCAGCCGTTCGATGAAACGCCGCCCGGCCTCGCGGCCGCCCTTGATATCGAAACTGAAGATCGAACCCGTACCCTTGGGCAGCAACCGTTGCGCCAGCGCATGGTCGGGATGATCGGGCATATCCGGCGAGGCGATGCGCTCGACCGCCGGGTTGGCCTTGAGGAAAGCCATGATCTTGCGGGCATTCTCGACATGGCGCGCCACGCGCAGCGGCAAGGTTTCCAGGCCCTGCAGCAGATAGAAGGCCGTCTGCGGCGCCATGCAGCAGCCGAAGTCGCGCACGCCCTCTGTGCGAGCCCGCATGATGAAGGCGTGCGGACCGAACTCTTCGGCGAAGTCGATGCCGTGATAACCCGCGTAGGGCTCGGTCAGGGTCGGGAACTTGCCCGCCCCTTCCCAGTCGAAGCGTCCGGACTCGACGATCACGCCGCCGATCGCCACACCGTGGCCGCCGATGAACTTGGTCGCCGAGTGGAAGACGATATCGGCGCCAAGGGTCAGCGGCCGGCAGAGCATCGGCGAGGCAAAGGTATTGTCGATCATCAGCGGGATCTTCGCCTCGTGCGCGATCGCCGCGATGGCCGGAATGTCCAGCACCTCGCCCCCCGGATTGCCGATGGTCTCGCCGAGGACCAGTCGCGTGTTGGGCTTTATGGCCTTGCGGAAACCCTCGTGGTCGCCGGGATGCACGAAAGTCGACTCGATGCCGAAGCGCGGCAGGGTGAGCCCCAGCATGTTGCGCGTGCCGCCATAGAGCGACGTCGACGCGACGATGTGGCTGCCCGCGCCCATCAAGGTCGCAATGGCGATATGCAGCGCCGCCTGCCCGCTCGACACCGCGAGCGCGCCCGAGCCTTCCTCGAGAGCGGCCACACGCTCCTCGAACACCGCCACCGTCGGATTGGAGATGCGGCTGTAGATATGGCCGCCGACCTCGAGGTTGAACAGGCTCGCGGCATGGTCGACGTCGCGGAACACATAAGACGTCGTCTGGTAGATCGGCACGGCGCGCGCGCCGGTCACCGGGTCCGGATGCTGGCCCGCATGCAGCGCCAGTGTATCGGGCTTCAGGAATTTGGCGTCGACCACGATGTCTTCCTTCTTCTCAAGCGGTCTTGCCGCGCGACGCTCACTTCTTGAAGAGCGAGGCGGCGGCCGCGGCGTGGCTTTGCTTGGCCTTTATCTTTTCCTCGACGCGCGCCTGCTCGGCCTTCAGGGCGGCGACATACTCCTTCAGGTCCTCGATGTTCATCGCATCGAGGTTCTTGAGTTGAGGCTTCTTCTGCCGGGGGTCGAGATCGTCGAGGTCAAAGGCCATAGCGCGGCTCCACGGAAGCGGCTAAGGGAGGACTAGCATTGCTCCCCTCGCTTCGAAAGGCCGACCATGAGCGCCCTGCCCGCAACGATGACCTGCGTCGAAATCACCAAGCCGGGCGGCCCCGAGGTGCTGGTACCGACGACACGGCCAGTACCGCAGCCCAAGGCCGGCGAGATCCTCATCAAGGTCGCGGCCACGGCCGTAAACCGGCCCGATATCGCACAGCGCGCTGGCCTTTATCCGCCGCCGCCGGGAGCCTCCGATCTGCCGGGCCTCGAGGCCGCCGGCACGGTCGCCGCACTGGGCGATGGCGTAACCGACTGGAAAGTGGGCGACCAGGTCTGCGCGCTGACGCCGGGCGGTTCCTATGCGGAATACTGCACCGTCCCCGCACCGCAGTGCCTGCCGCTCCCCAAGGGCTTCGACATGCTACAGGCGGCCGCACTGCCCGAGAATTACTTCACCGTGTGGCACAACCTCTTCGAGCGCGGCCAGCTCAAGGCCGGCGAGAAGGTCCTGATCCATGGCGGTGCGAGCGGCATCGGCACGACGGCGATCCAGCTTGCCAAGGCGTTCGGCGCCACCGTGTTCACCACGGTCCGCACAGAGGCGAAAGCCAAGGCGGTAACGGAGCTCGGCGCCGATCACGCCATCCTCTACAAGGACAATGATTGGGCCGCCGAGGTGAAGAAGCTGTCGGGTGGCGTCGATGTCGTGCTCGACATGGTGGCGGGCGAGTATCTGCCGAAGAATCTCGGCCTTCTGAAGCTCGATGGCCGCTGTGTGGTGATTGCCGTACAGCTTGGCGCAACGGCCACGATCAGCGCCGGCATCGTCATGGTGAATCGCCTCACCCTGACCGGCTCGACGCTGCGCCCCCAGAGCGTAGAGAACAAGGGCCGCATGGCCCGCGGCCTGAAGGAAAAGGTCTGGCCGCTGCTCGAGGCCGGCAAGATCAAGCCGATCATCTTCAAGACCTTCCCGCTCAGGCAGGCCGCGGAGGCGCATGCCGAACTGGAACGCGCCGACCATGTCGGGAAGGTCATGATGACCGTCTGAGGCCTCAGAACTTCCCGGTCACGAAATACATCGCGATCCAGGGCTGCCACACCACCAGGAAGAGGCAGCCCAACATCAATGCGATAAACGGCAAGGCGGCCCGGCAAAGCAGCCCGAACGGCTGCTTGAAGGCGCTCATCGCCACGATCAGATTCAATCCCACAGGCGGCGTCAGATAGCCGATCTCCAGATTCAGGATCATGATCACGCCGAAGGTCACCTTGTCGAAGCCGTAGGCCGCTGCGACCGGCGCCAGCAACGGCGCCAGAACCAGGATGGCCTCGCCGGTGGTCATCAGGCAGCCGACGATCAGCAGCAGCACGTTGACCAGCAGCATGAACATCCAGGGATTGTCGATGTAGCCCTGCATCAGGGCCACCATGCCCTGTGGAATGCGGTGCTCGATCAGGATGATGTTCAGGCTGAGTGCGACAGCCAGTACCGGGAACAACGAGCCGCCGAGCTTCGAGGCCTCGAGAACGACATTGTAGAAGTCGCGGAACTTCAGCTCCTTGTGCACGAAGATCTCGATCACCATGGCGTAGGCGAGAGCCACCGCCGCGGCTTCGGTCGCCGTGAAGTAGCCGCTGTAGATGCCGCCCAGCATGATCACCGGCATCAGCAGCGCCCAGATGCCACGGCGGAACGCGTGCAGGAACTCGTGCAGGCTGAAGGATTCGGCCGCCCGCTTTCGGTTGATCCAGATGGCATAGGCCGACAACACGACGGTGAGCAGGATGCCCGGTCCGAAGCCTGCCGCGAACAGATCGACGATCGAGGTCTCGGTGACAAGCCCGTAGATGATCATCGGGATCGAGGGCGGGATGATGATGCCCAGCGTGCCGCCGGACATGATGGCGCCCAAGGTGAACTTGAGGTCGTAGCCCGCCTGGCGCATGGCCGGAAGCATCACCGAGCCGATCGCCAGCATGGTGACGATCGACGATCCCGAGATGGCCGCGAACACCGCACAGGCCAGCACGCAGGCCACCGCCATGCCGCCCGGCAACGGCCGCGTGATGGCGGCCAGCATTTCTATCAGACGTTGGGCGATCGAGCCGCGCGTCATGACGTTGCCGCACAGGATGAACAGCGGGATCGAGAGAATCAGCTCCTTGTCGAGGCCGACCCACATGTCCTCGACGATGTAGTCGAGCTGGCCGCGGCCCCAGACGAGATGGATGTAGCCGGTGATCGACAGCAGGATGATCAGGAGAGGCTGTCGTAGAAACAGGAGAACAAGGACAAGCCCGACGAGAGCGAACGTGGTCATTCTTGGAACTCTGGGGGCTTGGGCCGGAGACCCGGCCAGATCGCATAGGCGAAGTAGCGGCCGGCCGCGGACAGGAAGCCGATCGGGATGGCCATCTGGAATGGCCACACCACCCAGTCGAGCACGGGCGCGCGCAGATCGGCTACGAAGGTCGAGTGCACGAACTCCACGCCGTAGTAGACGACGACGATCAGACAGATGCCGGTGACGACGTCCGCCAGCCTGTCCATTGCCGGCCCCCAGGCCGCCGGCGCCCAGCCGAAGCCGACCCGCGGTACAAGATGGCTCCCGGTCGCCGTCGCGATGCCGATGCCCGCGAAACTGCCGACGACCAGCGCATAGATCGAGAACCGTTGCGACGCGAAGATGCCGGTCGGCCCGACATCGATTCCCAGAAAATTGAACAACGGCCCGACCAGCTCGCGGCCCAGTACGTCGAGCACGAGAATGATGGCGATGAAGGAGAAGCAGGCAACGGCCAGCCAGCACTCGAGACGGTGCCAGACAGCCAGCACCCGCACCGCGAGAGGCGGTGCGGCCGCGACCGACACATCACTCATGAGCGGCGCTTAACTTTTCTTGTCGCAGGAGGCGCGAGCCGCTTCCATCTGCTTGTAGAAGTTCTGGGCGTCGCCGCCCACCTCCTGCACCATCTTCGGCCATACTGGCTGCAGGACCTTGCGCCACTCCTCGCGCTGCTCAGGCGTCGGCGTCGCGATCGTGCCGCCGGCCTTCACATGCATGTCGCGCAGAGTTGCCTCGAAGCCGCGGATCTCCTGCCGGAGCTGAGTGGCGCTGCGACGGGCGACGGCCTTGTCCAGCGCCGCACGCTCGGCTGCCGGCAGCTTATCGTAGGCGGCCTTGTTCATGAGGATGATGCCGGGAGCGTCCGACAGTTCGACGCGCGACAGCACCGGCGCAACCTTCGCAAGGCCGGACGGGAGATAGAAGGTCACGACCGTGGAGTTGATGTCCGTGAGCCCCGTCTGGAACGCCGACGCGATCTCGGTGATGCCGATTGGCGACGGATTTGCGCCGAGCGTCGACCACATCGTCGCCGAGACCTTGTTCGATGCCGACGCTGCCTTCAGTCCCTTGACGTCCGCCGGGACGAGATAGGGCTTCTTGCCGACGATGTCGGCGGTGCCGACTTCCGTCCAGCCGAGGAACTTCACGCCCTTCTTGGCCAGCATGTCCGAGACCGTCTTGGTCATGGCGTCGACCGTGCAGTCCTGTTCGGCGATGTTCTTGAAGTAGAACGGCAGGCCAAGCAGCGAGAGCTCCGGGACGATCAACGCCACGGCACCGTTGGAAAAGCCACCCATGTCGATGCGGCCGCGTGCGACCTGCTGCACCGTGTCCTGCTCGTTGCCGAGCTGGGCGTTGACGAAGGAGGAAATCTTGAGCTTGCCCCCGCTCTCTTCGGCGACGTCCTGCTCGAAGCGCCGAAGCTGCGGTGTCACCCATGGCGTCTTCTCGGGCGCCCCTGTCGTGTAGCGAAGCTCAGTAGCCTTCTTGTCCTGCGCCGTGGCGGCGCCGGTCAAAGCAAGCGCCAAGGCTGCCGTGGCAGCAACAGCCGCCGCAGTCATTCGAACCATGCTGGTGTTTCCTCCTATCCTTACGGGCGCAGCGCACTTTGGGGCGCTTTCATCCCGCGGACAGTCTGCCGAGGTTCGCGCTCTAATGCGAGCACGAACTTGGCGGAGGTGTCAGCTTTGTGTCGGATCGCCGATGTCGGGCTGATCGGCCTCGGCCGGGTCGACTGGCGCAGCGTCGGAAACATCCTCCACCGGAAGGCCGGCCTTGGCAGCCTCCCTCTTGCGCGTGGCGTCTTCACGGGCGGCCTTGCGGCGCGCCTTGTCGACCGCATCGTTGAGGTCCTTCAACGAACAAAGGCCGAGCGTCACCGGATCGCGTGGACGGACGTTCTGCATGTTCCAGTGCGTGCGATCCTTCACCGACTGGACCGTGCTCTTGGTCGAGCCCACCAGCTTGGCGACCTGGCTGTCCTGCAACTCCGGATGAACCTTGAGCAGCCAGGCGATGGCGTCGGGGCGATCCTGGCGCTTGGCGACCGGCGTGTAGCGCGGCCCCTTGGAGCGGGCGACCGGCATCGGCACGTCGCGCGGGCTGAGCTTCAGACGGGCGCCCTGGTCGGCCTCGACGCGCTTGATCTCTTCCTTGGTGAGCTGGCCGTTGGTGGTCGGGTCGAGTCCCGTCATGCCGCCTGCAACTTCGCCATCGGCGATCGCCTGCACTTCGAGCGGATGCAGGCCCGTGAAGGCCGAAATCTGGTCGAAGGTGAGGGTCGTATTCTCGACCAGCCAAACGGCGGTCGCCTTGGGCATCAACACTTGCGACATGAATTCACTCTCCTCGCCCGGATATAGAGGCCGTCTCAGGCCCCGCCAACCTGAAAAGCACCCTACCCCATCGCATAGCTGAAAAAGAAAACGGCCGGGGTCGCCCCCCGGCCGTCCTCAAAGACTTGGCTTCGGATCGTCTTACTGGATGACGATTTCGACGCGGCGGTTCTGCGGCTCGCGGACGTTCGGGCCGGTCTGAACCAGCAGGCCCTGCTCGCCACGGCCGACAACCGCGATGGCCGTCGCCGGCACGCCTTCACGCACCAGGGCGTCCTTCACAGCGTTCGCACGGCGC
>JAIUOY010000113.1:0-27122 GCA_020160995.1 Pseudomonadota bacterium
GATCGCCGACAATGCGCATGTGCTGGCGCCGCAGGTCGTCAAGGGCACGGCCGATCTCGACGGCCAGTGGACGACCACCGCCAGCACGCCGCTGAGCAACGGCAGCTACAGCGTGACCATGACGGAGGCGATGGCCAGCGGTGCGCCGCTGGCGGGCGCTCCCGGCAGCGCGACGCTGACCGTCAACGTCAACGTCGGCGACATGAGCTTCCTGCCGTCGACCGGCAACACCGTGCAGCTCGACCCGGGCAGCACGGGCGCGACCGGCAACTGGCTCGGCCTGCATGTGCTGTCGTCCGATCTGCCGAACGGCACGCTGCTGGCCTACACGACCGACGCCCTGGGCCACCTGATCGGGCGCGACGGCCAGACCGGCAGCGGCGTCACCCTGCAGGACGCCGTGGTCGCCAGCATCGGCCTGGTGAAGACCGACGCCGGCGCGACGATGTTCACCGGCGACCAGGCGGCCTACCTGCCGGTCGGCCAGCAGCTCCACTTCGCCATCCAGACCGGCAACGGCGCCGTCCAGGACCTGCCCAACGCCATCGTCTCCGGCACCGGCACGCTCGGCATCCAGGTGACGGGCAACAACGGCAGCCTCGCCCTGTCGGCGTCCATCGACAATACGCTGTCGGCCGACGCCAGCCTGGCGGCAACCCAGCGCCAGACCAACCAGGCCCTGACCTATCTCACGCAGGGCTCGACCGTCGATGTCAGCGTGGCCGGCAGCGCCTACAACAACAACGCGGTGCATTTCGTGCGGATCGACGTCGATCACGCGACCGGCGACTGGAGCGTCGGCGGCGTGGCCTACGGCAATACCGACGCGTTCCGCGCCGCCGTGACGGCGAACTGGGATGCCGGCTTCTCCGCGTCGGGCGGCCGCGGCACGTTCAATTCGCACCAGGAATGGACGGTATCGAGCGGCAACGGCTACTACGCCCCGGTCATGACCACCGAGAGCGGCAACGTCTTCGTCGTCGGCACCGCCAATGTCGACGGGCTGAGCCACATCAGGCTGTACGGCCAGAACACTTTCGGCTTCGAGGACCTCGCCGCCAACCAGCACAGCGACTTCGACTACAACGACCTGGTGATGAAGCTCAGCATGACCTGAGCGGCGGGCCGGCGCTCAATCGGCCCAGACGTCGACGTAGGCGCGCAGCGCCGAGGGATAGCGGCGCAGTTCGGTGACGATGCTATGAGCCCGCGCCACGTCGCGCGCCTCGAAGCCCCAGGCCTCGATATCGTGTTCGCGCGCCAGAAAGATCGCGCGCGAAAGATGGAAGCGCTGCGAGACGATGATCATGCGCTTCTGGCCGAACTCCGTTTCGGCGCGCTGCACCGAAGCCAGGGTGCGCACGCCCTGCTCGTCGCGCACGATGGCGCCGGCCGGCACGCCGCGCTCGATCAATCCGGCTGCCATCGCCGCGGGCTCGTCGTAGACCTGTCCGCTTGAGTCCGGCGGCCGCTTGTCGCCGCTCACGATCAGGCGCTTCACCTTGCCCGCGCGCCACAGCGCCGCCGCCGCATCGAGGCGATAGACGAGATAGCGGTTGGGGCCGCCCTCGGGGCCGATGGGCGCGGCGCCCAGCACCAGCGCCGCCTCGACATCGGGCAGTCGCGCGGGATCGTCGCTGATGTAAGGTGCCGACAGCCGGTCGAGCCGGCGCTCGGCGGCCCAGGCCAGCAGCACCAGGATCAACGCTGCCGCGCCGGCCGCCAGGAGTGCGTAGAGTATCAGTCGCGTCGCCATCCCTGCTCGTCCGTCGTCACGTTCGCTTCCTCACCGTTCAAAGAGAGAGTCGATGCCCCGCCTCAGCACCGCCGAAGCCACGGTCGAAACCCTTCTCCGCCACGGCCTCGATACGGTCTATGCCCTGCCCGGCCTGCACCAGGACCCGCTGTTCGACGCCTTCTACCACGCGGCCGACCGCCTGCGGGTGATCCATCCGCGCCACGAACAGACCGCCGCCTACATGGCGCTGGGCGCGGCACTCGCCACCGGCAAGCCGCAGGCCTTCGGCGTCGTGCCCGGTCCCGGCCTGCTGAACGCCGGTGCCGCAATGCTGACCGCCTACGGCATGAACGCGCCGGTGATCGGCCTGATCGGCCAGATCCCGCAGGCCGACATCGACCGCGGCCACGGCCATCTGCACGAGATCCACGACCAGTTGGGCCTGATGCGCCACATCACCAAATGGGCGGAGCGCATCCGCGGGCCGCAGGAAGCGCCGACGCTCGTCAGCCAGGCGATCTGGCAGGCGACCTCGGGCCGGCCGCGTCCCGTCGCTTTGGAATGCGCGCTCGACACCTGGGCGCGGCGCGGCGAGGTGGCGTTGCCCGATGCGCCGCTGCCGTTGCCGCCGCAGGTCGTCGACGACGAAGCCATCGAAGCGGCGGCAAAGATCCTCGGCAAGGCCGAACGGCCGATCCTTGTCTTGGGCGGCGGCGCGCTCGATGCCGTCGCCGAGGTGATCCAGATCGCCGAGATGCTCGAAGCGCCGGTCTCGTCCTATCGGCGCGGCCGCGGCGTCATCCCCTCCTCGCATCGGCTGGCCGTCGACATGCCGGTCGGCCATCGCCTGTGGAAGGATGCCGACGCCGTGCTGGCGGTCGGCACGCGCTTCTTCATCCAGAACGGCAACTGGGGCATCGACGACAAGCTCAAGGTGGTGAGGATCGACATCGACCCCGACGAGCCCGACCGCTTCCGCAAGCCCGACGTCGCGCTCGTGGGCGATGCCGCGCACCAGTTGCGCGCGCTCATCGCCGCGCTGGCCAGACACAACCGCAAGCGGCCCTCGCACGCCGACGAACTGAACGGCCATCGCGCGTGGCTTGCCGAGCGGCTGTCGCGGCTGGAGCCGCAGGTCTCCTTCCTCAAGGCGATCCGCAACGCGTTGCCCGAGGACGGCATCTTCGTCGACGAGGTCTCGCAGATGGGCTTTGCCTCGCGCATCGCCTTCCCCGTCGAGAAACCGCGCACGTTCCTCTCGCCGGGTTACCAGGACAATCTCGGCTGGGGCTTCGGCACGGCCTTGGGCGCCAAGGCCGCGATGCCCGACAGGAAGGTGCTGGCCATCGCGGGCGACGGCGGCTTCATGTACCAAGTCGGCGAACTCGCGACCGCGGCACGGCACAATCTCGCCGTCGTGGTCGTCGTGTTCGACAACGGCGCCTTCGGCAACGTGAAGCGCATCCAGCAGGAGCGCTACGGCAACCGGCTGATCGCCTCGGACCTGCACAACCCCGACTTCGCCAAGCTCGCGGACTCCTTCGGCATCGCTTCGTTCAAGGCCATCGACGGCAAGCAGCTCGAAGACGCCCTGCACAAGGCCTTCGCACTGAACGCCCCCGCCCTCGTCTGGGTCCCGCACGGCGACGTGCCGAGCCCGTGGGACATGATCATGATGCCCAAGGTGCGGTAAGATTCAATAGCGTCACCGCTATAGGAACGCGTAACTCTTGCAGTCACCTTGCCACCACAAGACGAAGGCTTCACGAGGAACGACTTCATATGGCCAAGGAACTCCGACTTCCTCGACGAGCTGCGCCAGGATTGGTTCCCGTCTCCTTGGTCGGCCGTACGGCAAAGTGCACAAAGTGCAATGCCACGAACACGATTAATTGGCTGGAGAAACTGCCATTCCCCAAGCAGCCCATTCTTGCCGTAGACGGAAGGTACTGGGTGCCTATGGACTTCCGCATAAACTGTTCAGCCTGCGCTGAACAAATATCGGTGCCCATACCCAATAAAGGACATCGGGCAACAATGGAGCTTTATGGTGACGAGGCATTCCGGACTATTGATAAGCCGACGGCAGGAGGAGGTGCCCCTCTCTTCTTTTTCTGCATAACCTTGGTAGGCTCAGTAGAAATTTTCGACCCGCATTTGAGGAGCGATTGCATGCTCTTAAACTTCGAGCATCGCCCAACCGACAACCCGGTACTTGGTCTCTTCACTTTACGGAATTGATGATGAGCTCAGGTCAAGGAGGAGTTTTTGCCTTTACTTCCAATGCAGAAAAGTTCGCTTTTGGCGCAGACCTAGCGCGGTTTATTGCTGAATCTCGACCTCAGCTTTTCACCTACAACGTATCGGGATGTGTGCGCCTGCCAGCCGAGCAGAAAGAAAAGCAAAAGATCTTACGACACGTTAAGCAGGAGCTGTTCTCTCTAGCTATCCTAGGATCTCTAGAACTTCTTCGCGATCATCAGGTAACCCCGCGATGGACGTTCGACAATATCAAGGACACGACTAACGGCCCGAAGACTGAAGGGTGGGCGCAAGAAGTATTTTTGGGACTCCAGGATACGCCTCTTTTTACGTGGCTATCTTCGGGCGCAGTTATCCTTGAACCGAAATTCGCTTCTCCAGGATCGCATTTCCTATCGGAAGTAGCTGACTTCATTAGCTACTGCTCAGCACGTGAGTTTCAAAAGGCAGTCACGAGTCAGACTACTGAGCTACCTACTAAGCTATTGGGCTGGGGCAATTACGCAGCGGTTACCGGAGATGGCTCTGTAGATTCAGCTCGTTCCGAGGGTCTACCTTTGAAACAGTTTTACGGTGTTCGACCGCGTTCTTGAGGTTTGCAGCTCGGCGCCAAGGCTGCGATGCCCGACAAAAAGGTGCTGGCCATCGCCGGCGACGGCGGCTTCATGTATCAGGTCGGCGAACTCGCGACCGCGGCACGGCACAATCTCGCCGTCGTGGTCGTCGTGTTCGACAACGGCGCCTTCGGCAACGTGAAGCGCATCCAGCAGGAGCGCTACGGCAACCGGCTCATCGCCTCGGACCTGCACAACCCCGACTTCGTCAAGCTCGCGGAGTCCTTCGGCATCGCTTCGTTCAAGGCGATCGACGGCAAGCAGCTCGAAGACGCCCTGCGCAAAGCCTTCGCACTGAACGCCCCCGCCCTCGTCTGGGTCCCGCACGGCGACGTCCCGAGCCCGTGGGACATGATCATGATGCCCAAGGTACGGTGAGGCTCAGCGAGCTAGCAAAAAGTTTGCCACATGGCTTGCTAGAGAAAATCTCCCACCGAGCGTTCGACGAAGTCGACGCTGCCATCGGCGCCTTTGTTGCCTCGTCGCCCCTTGCGCCCGTCCTCGGCCTTGCCTCTGGCAAGACCATGTCTCTCAGGCTGGCAGGGCTGGATGTAGTCACCGGGGCGTCCGCCGCTACCTCCCTGTCCGCCCTTGCCCGGCTGTCCGGGATCGGCGCCAATGCTCCCCGTAAAGCGATACGCGATGTGTCGTGCATGCTGCAGCGTAGATTGCGGCCCAACGACGAAAATCCTCGCACCTGCGCCGCCGTCTCCACCGTCGCCGGCGTCTCCGCCTTTACCGCCGTGTCCGCCGTGACCGCCTCGCTGCGGACCTCTATCGCAATACGGGGTCAGGGTGATTGGCTCCAGTTTCACGACCCCTTCTCTGCCATAGCCACCATCGCCACCGTCCTGGCCGTCTTGGCCATCCTGGCCTTGCACTCCTGGGAGCCCCGCGAAATCCATCGTGAGAAAATGGCTCGTCTGATCGAAGCCGGTCGGCAGCGAAACTCTCTCGCAGACGAGGAGAACGTCGGGCCGAGACCGTCCACTGCCCTTCGAGCCCGGGAAGCCGGGTGCTCCATTGTGGCCATTCTCTCCCCTTCCGTCCCTTCCCGAAGAAGCTTGCGGCGCCTTCACCAGTTTCGGTCGCCGTCGCCAGCTTTGCTCGAAAGTTATTGTCGGCGTTCTAACCGGAGCAGGTAAGTCGAATGGAAAATTGAGAACCATCTCTCTGCAAGCGACGACTATCGATCGAAAGGACGGCCCGAAGCCGATGATTGGATTCTTGAAGACGAGGCGGCTGTCGGCCTGGAACTGGAGAACTTGAACTTTGAGAATGACATCCGGGTCAATGCTCTCGGCGATATCGACCGTGCCATCCACGGAGAACATGCTTCCCGGTCGGAAGGGCATCGCCTTCACTTTATTTTGAAGTTCTGGAGACCAAAGCCGCTTCCCTTCCGGCGGTAGAGCAGAATTGCCAACCATGCATCCCCCCTGATCTGCGACCAGCCGGCGGTAGTGGTCCGACAGAAATTCCGCGGAATGGTGCGAGCGATCATCGATACGCCCGCGATGTGCGGCATTCACTGAACTTTCGGCGGCCCATCGCGCATGGCTTTTCATTCGATGTGATCGATGCATGACAGATGCAGCCCGGATCGATCGACTCAATCGTCACGTGGGAGAATAGCGACCCAGCATTCCTACCGGCACTGATCGCGCTATAAAGTTGTCAGACGACTTCGATGTGGTGGGATACGTCGAGGTCGAGAGTCCGAGGGGTCGGACTCTTCGCGTGAAGGTGGGGCTGGGGTTGGGGTCATGAACCAGGGACCGGACTATAAAGCTCGCGAGGCACTCGCGGTGTTCGCGGACGAGCTGAGCGCACATCACTATCTCGAATGTCTGCTGTGGCCCGACGGCGTGAGCTGTCCACGCTGCGGCAAGGCCGGCAAGGTCGGCAAGCTGAACGGTGCGACGACCCGCATCGGCACCTACAAATGCTACGTCTGCCGCAAGGCATTCTCCGGCCTGCACGGCACGCTGATGAGTTCCAGCCACGTGCCCGCCCACAAATGGCTGCAAGCCATCTATCTCACCGAAGGCGGAACCAAGCCGATACGGCCGTTCCATCTGCATCAGATTCTGAACGTATCGTTCAAGACGGCATCGGCGATGCTGCGCCGTATCGGCGAAGCGGCGGCCCAGCTTCAATACCAGACACCACGGCCGAAGCAGACGGCACCGGCTGCGAAACCCGAACTGCCGGACAGGACCGTGCGGAGCGATGTCGCTGCGCGCGAGGTTCAGCCTCAGGCCGCCGCGCTGTAAGCCAGCCTTCGCGGCAGCGCGAGCGCCCGGATCAGGCACTCAGCGGCAGGAGCTTCCGCAGCGTCGGGTTGCGCAGGTAAAGGCCGGCCCAGGTCATGATGCCGAGCACGAGGCAGATGATCTGCGGCGGCGAGCCGATCTCGCCGAGCCGGAAGTGGGTGCAGATCGCGCCGCCGAGGAAGCCGGTGATCAGGATCGCGCCCAGCACGGATGTGCGCGGCATCCCATAGAGGATGGCCGAGACCAGCATCACGATCCCCAGGACCGGCGCCGAACTTGGCGCGAAACCCGTGGCGTCCATTTCCGCCTTGAGCATCGCGGGCGCGAACAGGTTGACGGCGGCGTCGGCCAGCAGGATCAGCACGACGAGCGCCGAGAGGATGCGGCCGGCCCATAGGGCGGCGTTCGAAGGAGAATCGGTGGTCATCGGCCGTTCATAACGTATCCCGCCGGCGTGGCAACGGTATCGCCGGCAGCGCACGCCGGTCGACGCGATTGAGGATTGTCTCCGAAACAAGTCGCCCTTAGCCTTGCCGTGTGACCTCGACATCCATACGGCAAGTTCGGTTCGGAGAATTCGAAGAGTGAGAGTCCGGCGCGTCGACGGCTCGGCATCCGCAAGCCCGGGGAGACCGGCGCAGGAGCGACCCGATGGATGAACGCGTCTGCCTGTCGCCCTTCTGCGGCGCGCGGACCGCCGAGCCCGTGCCGCGCTGCCCGGCATGCGGACGCCCGGTCTTCGGGCGCGAAGAGCTCGCCCGGCGCGGGCGACACGTGATGCTTCTCGGCCTCATCCTCGTCGGCGTCATCGGCGGCCTCGTCTGGTCCTGGTCCAGCCTGCTCCCGTCGGCGGCGGGCACGCCCACGCCGGGGTTTCGAGGCACGGGCTTCGAAGCCCGCACGCTGCTGTTCGGCTTCGTCGCCCTGATCCTGACCGGCGTCAGCTTCACCGCGAGCGGCGCCTTGATGATTGCAGGCCGTTCGAGCCGCACCACGACGCGGGCGGCGCTCCTCCTGTTCGCCGCTGCGCTCGCGGCGATCGCGATCTGCCTGATCAGCGCCGGCGGGCGTTAGGTCTTCTCCAGAAGACATGGAGCCGGGTGCTCACCGCATCGTCTCATTGCCGTGTTGCACAGCGGACGTTCGCGGGTGACTCAACCGTCAGTACGATCGTGATGCCCTGTGTTGGCTGGACGTCGACCGCTCGATCAGCCCATCAGCAATGCCCGCCCGCATATCGCCATGCAAGTGCTGACGTGTGCCGCTCTTCCGCTTCATGGACGAGTCTCGCTCGTTCTGATCGATACATGACCGATGCAACCCGAATCGATCGGCACAACCGTCACGTGGGAGAATAGCGACCCAGCATTACTACCGGCACTGATCACGCTATAAAGATGTCAGACGATTTCGATGTCGTGGGACACATCGAAGTCGAGGGTCCGAGGGGTCGGGCTCTTCGTGTGAAGGTGGGGATTGGGGTTGGGGTCATGAACGAGGGGCCGGACTACAAAGCTCGCGAAGCGCTTGCGGTGTTCGCAGACGAGCTGAGCGCTCACCGATATCTCGAAGGTCTGCTGTGGCCCGACGGCGTGAGCTGTCCACGCTGCGGCAAGGCCGGCAAGGTCGGCAAGCTGAATGGCGCGACGACCCGCGTCGGCACCTACAAATGCTACGTCTGCCGCAAGGCATTCTCCGGCCTGCACGGCACGCTGATGAGTTCCAGCCGCGTGCCCGCCCACAAATGGCTGCAGGCCATCTATCTCACCGAAGGCGGAACCAAGCCGATACGGCCGTTCCATCTGCATCAGATTCTGAACGTATCGTTCAAGACGGCGTCGGCGATGCTGCGCCGTATCCGCGAGGCGGCGGCCCAGCTTCAATACCAGACGCCCCGCTCCAAACAGACGGCACCGGCTGCGAAACCTGCGGCGACGGGCGCGCTGCGGCGGCCGGGCCTTCCGACGTCGCCGTCTTCACGCTCGTCTCGCACGCCGTCCCAGAGGGATGGCCGGCCCGAGGTCGAGACCGTTCGCGGCGTTCCGGTGCGGCTTGGCTCCGACACCTTGTAATCCGACATCCTGCGATCCGACCACCTTGTGAGAAGGCCGGGCTCGGCAGGGCCGACTTCTCCGGCAGGTCCGATTGCGGCCCGAAGCTATGCGCCTTTGAAGGCTGATCGGAGCCTCGAAGCTGGTTAGCCTTTCCCGAGTGCGGGCGACGCACCGCCCGCACGGGAGGGCGCCGATGAAGTTCTGCTTTCCGCCGGGCATCCTGTTTCCATCGCCACCGCTGACGAAACGACTGCAGGGCCAGATCTTCTTCAAGATCGGCAAGTTCGCGGAAGATCACGTCGCCGACGACTACCAGAAGTTCACCGGCCGCAAGGACTGGTACCCCAAGCCGATCACCGCCGACGACTTCAGGGACGGCAGCCAGCAGCTCAGCGCCAAGACGATCTACTTCTCCTATCTCGTCGACAAGAATCCGGGCGTCGACAAGGTGAAGCTGGAAAAGCTGATGAACGATCGCGCCGTTGCCGGACCGGACGGGCAGATCGTCTACATTCCCGACTTCATGAGCGAGAAGTCGCCGGCGACAAACCGCTTCTACGAAGTGAAACCCGGCATCTCGAACGAGACGAACAATGCGGGCGAAACCAAGATCGCGTCGGTCCGCGCACTGATGCAGGATGTCGACCTTCCCTACAAGCCCGGCTCGGGGTTCAGGCCGACGGGGCGGCACGAACTCCACAAGCAGAGCATATTCATCCCGGGAATGATGTTCGTCCCCATCCCGGTCACGGTCACCTTCGAGTACCAGCGGCACGACAAGATCGAAGGGCTGGTCGTCTATTCCTTCTGCATCGACGCCGATTTCAAGAAGACCCTCCTGACGATGGCGCTGATCGTCGCCATCGTCGCCGTCATCGTCCTGGCCATCCTGTTTCCCGAACTGCTCAAGGAAATCCCGCTGCCGCCGTGGTTCCCGAAGCCGGCCAGCGCACCGGGGTTGGGCTTCGTTCCCTCCTCCTCGAACGTGCAGCAGTTCAGGAACGTGCTGGCCTCCTATCCGGCGCCGAAGATGGTTCCCGACATGCGCGCCCGTGCCTTGACGGGCTCCGTCGGCGCCAATGGCCGCAACGCCCACGACGACGTGCAGATCGTGCAGTTCCTCTTGAATGCCTGGCAGGGCCTCGCGGGAAGTCCGCTCCTCGTGCTCGACGGCATCGCCGGCCCGCTGACGCGCGGCGCGATCGCGGCGGTCCAGCAGGTGGCGGGCCTGAAGGTCGTCGACGGCCGGGTCGATCCCGGCGGGCCGACGCTCGAGGTGCTGGGCAAGCTCGGCGCCATCGGCATCGCCATGGCGGTGCGCGACACGCCCCGCTCGCCTTACGTGATGCGCAATCTCCATCCTCCCCTGATGGAGGCGGACCTCCTGTCGATCTTCTGGGCGTCGCTCGCGAACAGAGGCCGGGCCTGATCGCACCTGATCGCAATCGCGCGCGAGGTTCGCTCTTTACTGTTCCGGTAGAATTTTGGCAGGAACGAGCGGCCCCGTTGTCGTCGCGCCTTGCAGAGGGATCGAATGAAGGTTCTTGCCCCCTTGTCCGCCCTGCTGGTCGTGCTCGCCGGCTTTTCCGCTTCGGCGCAGACAGACGCCGCCATCTGCGGCGGGGTCGGCGAACCTGCCGACGCGCTCGTGGTTGCGAAGGTCGCAGCGCGCGAGGGTGGCCGCGCGACCTTCCTGCGCAACGGCGATGCCGCGGCGCCCGCCTGCCCGGCCGACACGGCGGCATGCCGGCAGAAAGCCTATGTCGTCGACGGCGACCTGCTGATCCTGGGCAAGAGCCTGCGCGACTTCGTCTGCGCGACCTACATCAGCGGCAAGGGCTTCGGCCATTCCGGCTGGCTGCCGAAGAATGCCGTGGCGACGATCGCACCGCAGGACTCGATTGCCCGCGAGAAATGGATCGGCCGCTGGCAGGCGCCCGAGCAGACCATCGCCATCCGGCCGGGTCCGACGGCAGACACGCTGGCGATCTCGGGCGAAGCGACGTATGGCGCCCGCGACCCGGATCGCGTCAAGCGCGGCGCGGTCAATATCGGCGAGTTCGAGGCGACGGCGCGCATCCCGGGCGATGCCTTCGCCTTCACGCCGTCGGACGGCAAGGCCGTGCCCTACGATCCCAGGTCCGACGATTGCGGCATGCGCCTGCGGCTGCAGGGCGAGTACCTGATCGCGATGGACAACCAGAAGTGCGGCGGCCTGAATGTCACCTTCTCCGGCGTCTATCGCAGGGATGAAAAGCAACGGCCCTGACGGGCAGGCGCGCCGACCGGACGGCGCCTGTCGCGGCGGCCGACGGATCCGAACGATCGATGCGAACGGGAAGCTGGGGGAGAGAGAGGGCCCGTCCACCCTGACGGGCCTCTCCTACACTACTGTTGTCCGGCCGCCCCAAGCAGCCAGGACCGCTTTGTAGGAACCCATTGTGATTGGCCTGAGGTTCCTTTGTGATCGGTCGGCGGTCCCTTTGTGATGACTTTGTGTTGGCCGGTATGGCGGACAGGTATGCCGGACTAGCCCGACCCGCCAGGGCTGGGTCGGGGAACCCCCGTAGGTCTGCCAATGCCCGGGGATGGTTCTGTGGAGATTGGGGAAAAGTCGATGCCGCTTCGTTCCCCGCGCGACGTCCCCGTCTACAGGGGCGACCACTTGGGCTGGGCGTCCTTGGTGTACAGTCCGAAGTACGGTCCGAACGGGCCTTCGTTGGTCTTCCACGGTTCGTCGAACATCTCGAACCAGTAGGTGTCGAAGGCCCGGCTCAGGGAGTTGGCGCCCGACATCCACTTCTTCGTCACGTTGTAGTTCAGGCGCTCCGAAGCGACCGTGGTGTTCCACTCGGGCTTGCCGGCGCTCGGCCAGCCGATCTCGGCAATCACCACCTGCCTGCCGAGGTTCACGACCTGGCTCAGCCCGTTGTTCCAGGACCATTGCATGTTGGGGTCGATGTTGCCGGGATCGGGATGCTGTCCCGCCGCAAAGGACCACCACGGATAGACGGTGAGGTACACCGCCGCGTCGCACTTCGTGACGATCTTCTGCCACTGCGCACCGCCCGGATCGACCAGGACAGTCCCGCTGAAGCAGGTCGTCACGCGATAGTTGAGATTGGGATGGAAGGACCGCAGGCCCTGCGCATAGTCCATGGCGTGGAAGATGTGGTCGGGCGTGCACGGCCCCGCTTCCTGGCGGTTCACCTCGTTGCCCACGACCAGATCGAAGGCGAGCTGCGACGGGCCATAGGTGCGTTGCGCTTCGTTGGCCTGGGCCAGCGCCACATCGATTCTGGCTTTCGTCTGGTCGAGCTGGTTGCCGTACGCCCAGACGCCCAGGCCGACGTTCAGGCCGTACTTGCGCGCCTTCAACATGTTCCATTGGTCGGGAGGATTGACGCCGTAGGTGCGGACATTCCTGAAGCCGAGGCTCGCGATGATCCGCATGTCCTGATCGACGGTATCGGCCGTCGGATTCGTGACGCGCCTCGGAGAATAGCAGACGCCAAAATAGGCCATGAAGTCCCCCCGCCGGTTGTTTCCCCTCCTGGAAACACTAGGAAAGGCTGCATCGGCCGGTCAATCTTCATGGCCGCATAGGTGGCGACACTTTGGGGTCAAGTGACGCCGCCGTGCGAAGGTTCAGCGGATCGTCGGCCTGTCGCCTTCCAGTTCCCGCGGTCGCAACACGACGAAGGCAACCAGCCCGGCGACGAGGAACGCCGCGACCGCTGCGAAGGCGATCCCCCACGCCATCGGCGAGGCGCCGCCGGCGAGGTCGAGCGTCCATCCGACGATCAGCGGTCCGACGAAGCCGCCGGCATAACCCAGCGTCGAATGCACGGCGAGCGTGGCGCCGCGGCGCGCGGGCTCGGCGTTGCCCGCCGCCCCTGCGGTCAGCGACGAGGAGTCGAGCCACACGATCATGCCGTAGGCGATCAACAGCACGACGGCGAGCCAGTAGTGCATCGAGCCGAGAAAGCCGACACCGCAGGCGAAGACGATCGACAGGACGAGGGCTGCGATCACCAGCCGCCGCCTGCCGAACCGGATCGACGCTTCGTTGCCGACGATGCTCGTGAGCGTTCCCAGCAACGCCAGCACCGTGACCACGAGAGGCGGCGACAGCGTCTCCCCCGCCACCCCCGTATAGCCCGCGACGAAGGCCAGGAAGGCGACGCCCCAACCGCGCAGCGCGCTCATCTCCAGCGTGTGCACGCAGTAGACGACGGAATAGGCGAAGGCGTTGTGGTTGCGGATCACCGGCCGGAAGTCGAACAGCCCGCCCTGGCTCTTCGGCCGCGGCGACGGCGTGCGCGACGGAACGACCAGCGCGACCGACAGCCAGGCAACCAGGGCGGTGCCGGCGGAGATGACGAACGCCGAGCGCCAGCCGAACTGACCGGCCAGGACATCGCCCAGCAGGTACGACACCGCGCCCGAGATGCCGATGCTTGCGGCATGGCCGGTGACGGCGCGCGACATCATCCGCGCGTCGACCTGATCGGCGAGCAGCTTCAGTCCCGTCATGTAAGTGCCGGCCCATCCGATGCCCGCCAGCGCCCGCGTCGCGGAGGCCGACCAGAAACCATCGGCGACCAGGCCGAACAGGAGATGCCCCAGGACGGTGCAGCCCACGCCGAAGAGATAGACACGCTTGGCATCGACCTTGTCGGTGAGCGTCACCAGCACGGGCACGGCGACCATGTAGGCGCCGAAGAAGCTCGCGGTGATCCACCCCGCCTCGCTGTTGGAGAGCTGCCAGAGCTGCATCATCTGCGGCAGCAGCGCCGGCCAGAAACCGGCGCCGAGCTGTACGAAGATCTGCGCGGCGCAGACGACAAGGACGAGGCGAAAGCCGGAGGACGGCGTGGTGGAGGACGGCGGGACGGGCATTGACATCGATTTCATATTTCCATATTTATCGAATCATGGAAATCGAAAATGCCGTCGCTGCCCTGGGCGCTCTCGCACAGCAGAGTCGCCTCGAAGTTTTCCGCCTGCTGGTCGAAGCGGGCCGCGACGGACTGCCGGCCGGCCAGATCGCCGAGCGTCTGAAGATCCCGGCGCCGACCCTTTCCTTTCATCTCTCGCAGCTTCGTCACGCCGGCCTCGTCGAGATGCGCCGCGACGGCCGCTCGCTGATCTACGCCGCCGACTTCGACGGCATGAACGAACTGATGGGCTTCCTCACCGAGAATTGCTGCGCCGGCGAAGCCGCGGGCTGCGGCGTTCCCGTGTGCGAGCCCCAGCGTGTCTCCATCGTCCGTAAACGCAGCAGAGGAGTAACCCGCCAATGAAGCGCCTTCACGTTCACATGGCCGTCGCCGATCTCGACAAGTCGATCCGCTTCTATGCGACGCTGTTCGCGGCCGAGCCCACCGTGGTGAAGTCGGACTATGCGAAGTGGATGCTCGACGATCCGAGGGTGAACTTCGCCATCTCCACGCACAGCGGCGCCGCGCCGGGCGTCGACCATCTCGGCATCCAGGTCGAGAACGGCGACGAACTGCAGGAGATCTATGGCCGGCTCAAGCAGGCCGAGGGGCCGGTGCTGGAGGAAGGCGAGACGACCTGCTGCTACGCCAAGTCGGAGAAGAGCTGGATCGCCGATCCGCAGGGCATCTCGTGGGAAACCTTCCATACCACCGGCGAGAGCACGGTCTACGGCAGCAGCGCGCCGCTTCCCGGCCGCACTGCCGACAAGCCGGCGCGCGCCTGCTGCGGTTGAGACGGCGATGACCGACCGTACTTACAACATCCTCTTCCTCTGCACCGGCAATTCGGCGCGGAGCGTGCTGGGCGAGGCCATCGTCAACAATCTGGGTGGTGGCCGCTTCAAGGGCTTCAGTGCCGGCAGCCAGCCCAAGGGCCAGGTCCATCCCTACACGCTGGATCTGCTGAAGGGACTTCGGCTGCCGACCGAGGGCCTCTTCTCCAAGAGCTGGGATCTCTATGCCGTCGCCGGTGCGCCGCAGATGGATTTCATCTTCACCGTCTGCGACGACGCCGCGGGCGAAGCCTGCCCGGTATGGCTCGGCCAGCCGATGACGGCGCATTGGGGCATTCCCGATCCGGCGGCGGTCGACGGCAGCGAGATCGAAAAGCGCGCGGCGTTCCGCAACGCCTATGCTGCCCTTGAGAATCGCATCCGCCTCTTCCTCAGTCTGCCGCTCGGCAGCCTCGACCGGATGACCCTGCAGAACCGGCTGAACGCGATCGGCCAGCGAACACCCTCCTCCGCCGCCGCCTGATGCGTGCTGCTCTTGTCGCCGAGGCCGTCGGCTCGGCGCTGCTGCTCGCGGGTGTCGTGGGGTCGGGCATCATGGCGGAACGCCTGTCGGGCGGGAACACCGCGCTCGCCCTCCTCGCCAACGCCGTCGCGACCGGCGGCGTTCTCTATGCGCTGATCGTCATGTTCGGACCGATCTCGGGTGCGCACTTCAATCCCGTCGTGACGCTCGCCCTCACCCGTCGTGGCGACAGCGCCCCGGCTCGTGCCGTGCCCTTCCTGGCCGTGCAGTTCGCCGGCGCCGTGCTGGGCGTGTGGCTGGCGCATCTCATGTTCGACCTGCCGATCCTGCAAGCCTCGACCAAGGTGCGCACCGGCATCGGCCAATGGACGGCCGAAGCCACGGCGACGTTCGGCCTGGTCCTGCTCATTCTGGTGGGCGTGCGCCGCAAGCTGGCGGCACTGCCCGCCGCCGTCGCGGTCTACATCGTCGGCGCCTACTGGTTCACCGCCTCGACTTCGTTCGCCAACCCGGCCGTCACGGTGGCGCGCGCGCTCTCCAACACCTTCGCCGGCATCGCGCCCGGCGATGCGCCGGCCTTCATCCTGGCTCAGGCAATCGGCGGGCTGCTGGCGTTGCTGCTCGCGCCAATGCTCGACGAGAAGCCCACGGCATAGGGAAATCCGCAGCCGCAACCCGGCCGACGCAGCGGGCGTTTCACCTCGAGAGGAGACGCTCATGACTCTCGCGGCGAAGCTCGCGGTTGCGTTCGTTGTCATCGCGACGGTGTCGGTGGCCGACGGCCTCGCGCAGACCGCGCCCGCGATCCCGGGCGACCAGAACCTCGCGGTCAATCCCATTCCCGCCGAAACGCAGGCCGAGGAGGCCGATCTCGTCCGCTCCAGAATCGAGCGCGCGGGCTATAGCGAGGTTTCCGTCCTCGAACGCGACAGCTGGGGTGTGTGGCGAGGCCGCGCCAGGAAGGGCGACACTCCGGTCAACGTCGTCGTCGACAAAGGCGGCCGGATCAAGACGGAGCCGTCGCGCTGACGCGCAGCCGCCGGCCGCGCCCCGCCTATTCGTCGTCCCAGACCATCGGGGGCGGCGGCGGCGGCGGCTCCAGTACTTTCATGGTGAAGCCCATCGTCGCCACGATCGCGCCGACGGAAAGCACGGTGGCCACCAGCGACGGGCCGATTTCTCGATGCAGCACCCTCATCCACATCCAGAAGATGCCGCCGATCAGGAGCAGGGGAATCCCGATCATCAGAAGTGTAGGTAGGGCCGACATTTCGGCCTTATATCGCATCGCCCGTGCAACCTTCAATGCGACACGATGCGATTGCGTCGCAATTAGCGAAATTTCACCGTTTCGTCACATTCCACGCGGACGAACGGACGACGGTGTCCGGACGCCCGATCCCGGCGTCAGTGGTCGCGGCGATTGCCGTGGAACATCAGCGCCATCAGCCCGATGCCCAGCGCCAGGGTCGCGATGACGCCCAGCGCCATGGCGATGAAGCCCGAATTGCTCACATGGGCGGGCCTGACGCCGGCGGTCTGCCAGCCGATCACGCTGAAGGCGACGGCGAGCGCCAGAAGCACGAGCAGGACGGCGACCATCCCCCAGGTCCCTGCATTCCGGAAAGCCATTGCGCTTCTCCTTCTTGCCTCCGTAAGGCAAAGCGCGAACCGGCATAAGGTTCCCGAGCGAACTAGCCCGTATAGGCGTATTCGAGCTTCATGCCGTCGGGGTCCGCGACGAACACCGAATAATAGGTCGGGCCGTATTGCGGATAGTCGGCGGGCGGATCGAGGATCGTCGCTCCGGCCGACGTCATGAGCGCATGGAAGGCATCGACCGATTCCCGGCTGTCGGCGGTCCAGGCGACATGGTGGAGGCCCACCGAGTAGCGGTCGTGCGGCCGCTCGGAGCGCGCGGGCCGGAGCGCCAGCGCGCAGACATAGCGGCCGGCGGGTTCGAGATGCCAGACGATGACGGAGTCGTTGGCCTTCACGCAGCGGTAGCCGAGGAACCGGAGCAGCGGCGTATAGAAAGCCTGCGACGCGTCGAGATCGCGCACCGTCACGTCGAGATGATGGAACGAGCCCTTCACGCCGCCCTCCCCTGCAATCGCTGGCACTGCCGGACGGGTAACGTGCGATGGCCCGTGCGCGTTGCCGGGAGGAAGACCGCCCGCCGTCAGCGCGGCGCCGGTCGCCAAAGTGAAGCCCCCGCTAATTCTTCGTGTTGTTCAGGAGGATGGTGTTGCCTGTCTGCCTTGCCACCGGCGCTGCCGCCGGTGCCGCAGGTGTTGACGCAGCGCCCCCTCCCTTGGTCTGCATCTCGACGATCTGCTGATCGATGTAGGCCTGTGCTGCAGGTGAAAGAGCGCGACAGAGTTCCCTGACTTTGCCTTTGATGGCATCCCAGTCACCGGGGGTATTCGGCCCTTTGGGAAAGTTCTTCGTGTTCGACCTGATGGCTTCCTTGTCAGCGGCGCCACTGACTTCCTTGTAGTCCGCCGCCCAGCAGAGAGCCGCCACTTCGGTTTCGCTGGGCCGGATACCTGCCGGCCGCGCGAGCAGACCTATCGATTCCTTGCGCAGAGTGTCCATTTCGTCGACGCCGCTCGAAGGGGCTGCCTTTACGGTGCTCGTGGCGATGGCGTTGCGCGTAAGAGCCAGGATTCGGGCCGGCTTGCAGATTTCCTGGTTCGCCATGATCGCGTTCACGGCGTAGGCGAAGCTCCATTCGCCGATTGGCGTTCTGAGCGATGTCGTCGCGTCCGCGCCCAGGGTGTCCATTATCAACACTCGAACGGCATCGATATTCTCCGCACCAAAAAGAAAATTCTTCGTGTAGACGTCGATGGACGAAAAAGCCGTCGCAGAAGAGAGCGCGACGATCGAGACGGCCAGGGCACTGGTGCCCGTAATCGCAAGAAGTCCCGTGGCCAATGCGCCGCCGAGAGCCACCAGATCAGCGCTGAACTGTATCCACTTCTGGCTCTCGCCCCGATTGCTGAAGAACTCGGCGCAGTGCGCCCGGACGAGCCCGAAGCCCACTTCCGCCATATTGCGGAATCGCTCCTGACTGCCGGCAGTAACGCCGTTATAGGCGTTCACCTGCGCCTCGTAGGCATTCTGGTAGGTCAACTGGAACAGCGCAGGCAGGCTTTGGGCAGCGGTCGAACTCGGCGTTACGGCCGGCCCTGACACCGACATCGTATCCCTGCTCGATCTGATGACCTGTCCGCTTTCACACCCCGTCACGGCAATGCAGAGCACTGCCAGCATGAATAGCAGGCGCATTGATGTATCCCCCCAATGCGAAGCCTATCTTTCACGTTGTAAGAGTCAATCTATTTACTACTGAAAGAGGTGGCGCAGCGGCCCCCCACAGAAGTCCATTTGATCAAGGCGGCAAGCAGCATTGGAGAACGTAGTCCTGTTCTCGTCATCACCCATTTGAGGGATATGGATGTTGGCCGTGCGGATGGCTTGCGGGCGGAAGACCGCCCGCCGTCAGCGCGGCGCCAGGGTGCCGATCAGTTCGTTGGCGACCTTGGCCATGGCCATGGCGGCGCCGAAGTTGAACTGGCTGATGGCCACGAACACGCCCACGCCGCGCGTCGGCGCGAAGGCGGTGTAGGTGAAGATGCCCTGCAGCCCGCCCGCCTTCTGCAGGATCAGCGGCTGGTCGCCCTCGGGCGCCATCACGATCCAGCCCAGGCCCATCGCGCTGGCATGACCGGATTCGTCGAGGCCCGCGGCGGGCTTCATGCCGTCGCGCGGCACGTAGGCGGCATGGTCGATCAGGCGCACCTCCGCGCCGTCGGGCGAGAAGCGGTCGAGATGCCAGGTCAGCCAGCGCAGGATGTCGTTGGGCGTCGAGTAGAGGCTGCTGGCGCCGGCCATCACGTCGGTCGCGCGCACGTCGGGCAGCGGCGAGCCGTCGAAATTGTGGCCCTGCATCAGCCGCGCCGCATCGCCGGAACGCAAGGTCATCACCGTGTCCTTGAGGCCCGCCGGATCGAGCACGGTCTCCTTGAGCAGCGCGTCGTAGGGCTTGTTGGCGGAGTTGGCCAGCGCCACGGCCAGCATGTCGAAAGCGAAGTTGGAATAGAGGAAGCCGGTCGCCGGCGCGAACACCAGCGGGTCGGACTGAAGCCCAAGGATGTAGGCCTCGCGCGTCAGCGTGCTGAACGGATCGTTGGGCGGGCCTTCCTTGCGCTCGACCTCGCGCGGCAGGCCGGAACTGTGGGTGGCCAGCTCGATCAGGCGGATCTGCTTGCCGTCCTTCTCCGGCACCTTGACGCTCCAGCCGATGCGGTCCTGCAGCCGGTCGGTGAAGCGGACGCTGCCGCGCGCCACTTGCGTGGCGAACACCTGCCCCGTGAAGGCCTTGGTGATCGAGCCGATGCGCATCATCGTGTTGCCGTCGGGCGCCTTGCCGGAACCCTTCGAGGTTTCACCGAAACCGAACACCGCGGTCTGGCCGTCGCGCACCGCGCCGATCACCAGCCCCGGCACCTTGCTGTCGAGAAACAGCACCGCGCCGGTGAAGCCCACCGTCTCCTCCAGCAGCTTGTCGGCCGCACGCGTGGGTGTCGCGGCAAACAGGGCCGCCGCAGCCGAGAGCGCGAGCAGCGCTCCCCGCCGGGAATACGATGTCGTCATCCGCGTGTCCCCCGCTTACTCGCTCGCACGGGCGCGTTGCCCGCCCAGGACATATTGCTGTCCCTCTTCCTTCGACACCTGACCGACGTCGACGGCGCCCCCCGCCCGCACATAGGCGATCAGGAACCGCATCTCGCCCGGCCACAGGCTGACATAGTGGCGGCCGGCGCTGTTGTTGTCGGTGGCGCGCACATCGTAGGTGCCGGGCGCCAGCTCGACGCGGTACCAGGTGCTGTTGGTCAGGGTGCCGAGCTGCCGCGGGCCAATGCTGACGGTGAGCGGCGGCGCACCGCTGTTCGGACGGTCGACGTTGGCGATGTAGAGCGCGGCCATGCCCTGCGACGGCGCCTCGAACCGCTTGCCCTGCGCGTCGTAGTTCGGATCGGCCACCGGCACGCCCGGCGGGGCGCAGGCGGCGAGCAGCAGGAGACATCCGACCAGCACTGAAATGCGACGCATTGTGATCCTTCCATTTGCCTCGACGACGATCCGCTGGCCCGCATTTCGTCGGCGCCGGCGCAAAACATCAGCCGGACAATACGTTCGGCAGCGGACGGCGAGAAGTACCTAAAGTCTGCAGAAGGTGGCAGATCAGGCGAAGCGCTTGGCGCCTGCGACGCACAGAACGACCACGGCCGTGGACACGATCATGGTCCAGACGATGGGCTCGTGAAGGAACACGGCCGCCAGGATCAGCCCGAAGAAGGGCTGCAGAAGCTGCAACTGGCCGACGCTCGCGATGCCGCCGAGGGCAAGGCCGCGATACCAGAAGATGAACCCGACCAGCATGCTGAAGATCGAGACGTAGGCGAGCCCGATCCAGGCGGGCGCGCCGACGCCGCTCCAACCGTTCGGCCAAGTGAAGAGAGCGATCGCCGCCATCATCGGCAACGACAGCAGCAGAGCCCACGAGATGACCTGCCAGCCGCCGAGCCGGCGCGAGAGCGTCGCGCCTTCGGCATAGCCCAACCCGCAGAGGAGAATGGCGGCAATCATCAGAAGATCGCCGACGAACGATCCGCCGTCGCTTCCGGCAAGCGCGAAGCCGGCGACCGTTGCCGCCCCGCCGATCGAGAACAGCCAGAAGGCGGGCTTCGGGCGCTCGCCGCCGCGCAGGACACCGAAGAGAGCGGTCGCGAGCGGCAGCAGGCCGATGAAGACGATCGAGTGCGCCGCCGTGACGTGCTGGAGCGCGAGCCCGGTCAGCAACGGAAACCCGACCACCACGCCGAGCGCAACGATGGCGAGCGGAAGAAGATCGCCGCGTGCCGGTCGCGCCTGGCGGAGCACGAGAAGAAGGATCGCGCCCAACAGTCCGGCGATCGCTGCGCGCGCGGACGTCAGGAACATCGGCGTGAAGTCGGCGACCGCGACGCGCGTGGCCGGCAGCGACCCGCTGAAGATGACGACTCCCAGGAGGCCGCTGCCCCAGCCCGCAGACGCTCGGCCCATGCACCCTCGCTTTCTCCAGCCGATGCCGTACCGGGCGGCGGCTGGTGCGAACAGGAACAGTGCAGTACAATTACGACAATCTGTATGGCTTACATGGCCCATACAGATGGCGGGAGACGATCGTCGACGAGAGAACGGTGAGCGAGCACAGAGAAACGACGCGGACCGAAGCCCTGATGAGCGCCGTGCGCACCCGGATCGCCAACCGGGCGCTCGCCGCCGGGGATCGCCTGCCGTCGGTTCGCCGCTTCGCCGAAACGATGGGCGTCTCGCCGTCGACCGTGGTCGAAGCCTACGACCGCCTCGCCGCCGAAGGCATCATCCGCGCGCGCCGCGGCTCCGGCTTCTACGTGACCAGCACGAACCTGCCGCCGCTGGCCTTGACGGAGATGGGGCCGCGCCGCGAGCGCGACGTCGATCCCTTCTGGGTCTCCCGGCAATCCCTCGATGCCGAACCCTCCACCCTGATGCCGGGCTGCGGATGGCTGCCCGCCGACTGGATGCCGAACGACGCGCTTCGCAAGGGCCTGCGGTCGCTCGCGCGCGCCGGCGAAACGGTCCTCTGCGATTACGGGAGCACGCGGGGATCGCTCGCCTTGCGCCGCCTGCTTCTCGCCCGGTTCGCAGAAGAAGGGCTCGCGGCAACGGCTGACCAGATCATGCTGACGGCATCGGGGACCCAGGCCATAGACCTGATCTGCCGCCTGTTGCTGCGTCCCGGCGACACCGTTCTCGTCGACGATCCGTGCTACTTCAATTTTCAGGCGCTGTTGCGCGCCCATCAGGTGAGGATCGTCGGCGTTCCCTACACGCCGACGGGGCCCGACACATCCGCCTTCGAGCAGGTCCTCGCCGCCGAGCATCCTCGCCTCTACATCACCAATTCGGCCCTTCACAATCCGACGGGCGCCAGCCTCTCGCCCCAGACGGCCTATCGCGTGCTCAACGCGGCCGCGGCGCATGACCTCACGATCGTCGAGGACGATATCTTCGCCGATTTCGAACCTGCCCTGTCGCCGCGCCTCGCCATTCCCGACGGCCTGCATCGCGTCATCAGGATCGGAAGCTTCTCCAAGACGCTCTCCGCTTCCGTGCGCTGCGGCTACATTGCCGGACGGACGGACTGGATCGAGGGACTTGTCGACCTGCAGGTCGCCACGAGCTTCGGCGGTCCCAGCCCGGTGGCGGCCGAACTGATTGCGGGCATCCTGGCGGGCGGCAGCTATCGCAAGCATATGGACGAGGTGCGCCGGCGCCTGACGCGCGCCCGGAAGAAGGCGATGGACCGACTGGCGCCGCTTGGCCTCGTTCCCTGGATCGTTCCCCGCGGCGGCTTCTATCTCTGGTGCCGCCTGCCCGATGGCCACGATTCGAGCGCGATCGCGCGGCGCTGCATGGAGGACAAGGTCATTCTCGCGCCGGGAAACGTGTTCAGCGTCTCGCAGTCCGCGGCCTCCTTCCTTCGCTTCAACGTCGCGCAGCTGGCCGACGAACGAGCCTTCGCGGTCCTCAGGAGAGCGATGAAGGATCGCGGGCCGGCTTGAACGAAGCCGCGACCTCCCTGTATGGAGCTGCCCCCGAGGAGTCCGCCCGACCATGAGTTTGCCCCGCCAGCCCGTCGCCGTCGTCTTCGACATGGACGGTCTGCTGTTCGACACCGAGACGCTCTACCAGGAGGCCGGCGTCCTGGCGGCGCGCGACTTCACCTGCGAGCTGACGCCCGAGATCTTCCGCAGCCTGATCGGGCTGCCCTGGGCCGCGAGTGCGCAGCTGCTCCTCGGTCATTTCGGCCCGTCGTTCGACGTCGACGGCTTCGCACAATCCTGGCGCGGGCACTTCTCCGCCATCGTCGAGACGCGCCTGCCGCTGAAGCCGGGCGTCGTCGAACTGCTCGACTGTCTCGACGCCCACAAGCTGCCGCGCGCCATCGCCACGTCGTCCTCGCACAAGACGGCGCAGCATCACCTAGCGTTCCACAATCTGGCGGGACGCTTTCACCATGTCGTGGCGAGCGGCGACTATGCCGCCGGCAAGCCCGCGCCCGACCCCTATCTGATGGCGGCGAAGCGCATGGGCGTCGAACCCGGCCTCTGCCTGGCGCTGGAAGATTCCTACAATGGCGTCCGCTCCGCCTCGGCCGCCGGCATGATGACGATCATGGTGCCTGACCTGCTCGACCCCACCGACGAGATCAGGGGCCTCTGCGCCCTGATCGCAAACGATCTGCACGTGGTCCGCGGTCTGCTTCCCTAACGCTGCGGCGGAGCACGTCTCGAAGGATGGACGACGGGCACGGGGCCTGAACCCGCACCCGTGTCCACCCTTCGAGCGGGCCCCGGAATGGCCCGCGACGTCCCCCAGCCGAAACGCGGACTGATGCAGAGCAGCAGGACGACGACCGCGACGGCGAAGCCGGCTTCGCGGTGGTGCGCGAACCAGCCGGCAAGCAGCGGCTCGCGCAGGATCATCGAATAGGCGGTCCAGCCCAGTACCGCCGCTCCCAGCAGCACGACCGACGGAAAGCGGTCGACCAGCCAGATCACGAGCTGGCTGCCCCACACCACGATGGGGATGCTGATCGCCAGTCCCACGACGACCAGCACGACGCTGCCGTGGGCGACGCCTGCGATGGCCAGCGCATTGTCGACGCCCATCACGGCGTCGGCCACGATGATGGTGCGCAGCGCGCCGGCGAAAGTCGTCGTCGACACTTTGACGGCAGGGCTCGACGGCGTGGTCGGCGCAGGCTTCACCAGCTTGCGCGCGATCCAGACCAGCGCCAGACCGCCCGCCAGCATGAAGCCCGGCACGCCCAGGATGTAGACGACCAGCACCGCCATGGCGGCGCGCACCACGATGGCGCCCAGGGTGCCGCAGACGATGGCCTTGCGCTGGGTCTCCTTCGGCAGGCCGCGCGCCACGAGCCCGATGATCAGCGCATTGTCGCCGGCCAGCACGAGGTCCATGAGCACGATCGCCGCCAGCGACGACAGCGACTGCATGGTGAACAGGTCGTGTTCCATCAATCGTGTCCGCTGCGGCTGCTGTAGAAGATCAGCGCCATCAGGCCGATACCCAGCGCCATGGTGGCGATGATGCCGATGGTCATGGCGGTGTAGCCGGCGGAGGTCATCGAGTTCTCGGGATGGTCGCCGCCCATGCCCCAGCCGACATAGAGGAAGGCCGTCGAGAACAGGAGAATCACCAGCAGGACCGAAATCACGATCCACATTCCGGCGCGGTTCGACTTGTAGGGCTGCTCTGCCATGGCGGCCTCCTCTCGACTTGGACAGTCGATCGGTAGCACCGCCAGGAACGCCCGCTTTGCGCGCACGCAAAGTCGCGTGCGGCGTTATGACGGCGCCTGCCTGGCGAGCAGGTCGTGCTCCGTCAGTCGCGTCCGCTGCGATGGCTATAGAAAAGCAGCGCCATCAGGCCGACGCCCAGCACCACGGTGGCGATGATGCCCATGGTCATCGCGGTATAGCCCGATGCCGTCACCGCGTTTTCGGGATGGTCGCCGCCCATGCCCCAGCCGACATAGAGCATGGCCAGCGAGAAGACGAGGATCACCAGCAGGGACACAATCACGGCCCACGTTCCGACGCGGTTCGGTTTGGGCGGCTTGTCTGCCATGATGGCCTCCTCTCGATTGCGACAGCCAATCGATAGCATCCCCAGGCTACCCGCGCTTTGTGCTAGCTCAAGACACGGATGCGATCACGAGGACGAAAGATAGGCCGGCTGAAATTCGCCGAGCCCCTGCAGACCCGGCCGATCGAGGACCGTGATCGCGTGGCCGTCGACGGCGATCAGGCCGTTGCCCTTCAATTCGGCCATCATGCGATTGACGTGCGGGCCACTCAGGCCAACCACATCGCCAATCCCCTCCTGAGACAAGGGCATTACGAACGTCGTTTCGGTCGCCAGGCCGACGGCCTGCAGGCGCGTCAGCAATTCGAGCAGGAAATGCGCCAGCCGCGGCAAAGGTTCGCGCCGGCCGGCGCCGATGATGTGCTCGGCATAGATCGACGCTTCGCGCGCGGCGAACCAGACCAGCGCGGTCGCGATGTTGGCGCGCTGCAGGCAGAGCGCGGTGAAGGCGTCGAGCGGCACGTGGCTCAATGTCATGCGGTCCACCGCCGCGACGGAGAAGACGGCGTGCTCGTAGAAGCAGGCGGGAAAGCCGACGATGTCGCCGGGCAGCACCACGTTCACGATCTGCCGCTTGCCGTTGTCGAGCAGCTTGTAGCGGATGGCGATGCCCTGCTCGACGACGTGCAGCGCCTTGTACTCGTAGCCCTCGACGATGATGTCTTTCGCCTTCCTGGCGACGATGCGATGGCCCAGCAGCTGTCCGAGCGCCGCCAGGTCCTCCTCGTCGAGCCGGATCGACCGATCGAGCCGCGCGACGAAGGGATGGTTGCGGATGGAGGTCATGATGGCCACCATTGCAGCATCGCCGGTCGGGCGCTACTCCAGTGCGTCGAGCACTTCCTTGAAGTTCGTACGGCAGGTGAAGCCCAGCACCCTTGCCGCCTTCGACGAATCGTAGATGCGATCCACGGCGTCGAACATCGTCCAGCCGCGCGCCTCGTAGCGCCGGCGATAGTCGGGGAAATAGCGCGCCACGACCGACGGCGCGTCGGCGATCAGGGCGCGGCAATCCTCGCGGCGGAATGGGGTCAGCGCCGAAACGATGAAGGTGTCGAAGCCGATGTCCTTCGCCTTGGCCAGTGCCACGACATGCGCTTCGGCGGCATCCTCGACCGAGAGGCGGCGGAACAGGAACTCGTTGGCCTTGGTGTTCTCGCCGGACTGGGCGATGGCGTGCGCCATGTCGTCTTCCTCGGGGAAGAAGCGCGAGGTGCGCAGCACCAGCACCGGCAGCCTGTGCAGGTGGTTGAACAGCCGGCACAGCTCCTCGGCCGCGAGCTTGGTGACGCCGTAGATGTTGCGCGGTTTCAGCGGTGTCATGGTCTCGTCGATCCACACCGCCTCCTTCGCCCCGCCCGCCTTTCCGTCGCGGATTTCCTGCGAGATCATCAGCGAGGTGGTCGAGGTGAAGACGAAGCGGTCCACTTTGGAGCCGCGCGCCACCGCCTCCTCCAGGAGGTTCAGCGTGCCCTGCACGTTGACCGCCACGAACTCGGAATTGTCGTGGGTCTCGATGTGCGGCTTGTGGCGCGCGGCGGCATGGACGATCGCCTCGATGCCCTCGCTTTGGATGATCCGGCGCACCAGCGCGCGGTCGACGACCGAACCCACGACCGATGTGGTCGGCCCCGCTTCGGGATCGAGCCCGATCACCCTGTGTCCGTCGCGCGCGAGCCGGGGCACCAGGGTCTGGCCGAGCCAGCCCGAGGAGCCCGTCACCAGGATGTTCACGTGAGGCCCGCTTCCTTGAGGCCCGCTTCCTGTAGCGCCAGGTCCTGACGCTCGGCCAGCGCGTCGACGTCGAAGCCCTCGATCATGCCCTCGAACAGCTGGTGCCAGTTGATCGAGGCGCGGAGGTGGATGAACACCGAGCCGAGGCCGATGGCGGCGCGGTCCATGAACACGAACTCGCGCGGCGGCCGCACCCCGCCCATCTTGCGCAGCTCGCCAAAGACGTTCTGCGCCATCTCGCGGCCATAGCCTTCCGCCATGCCTTCGGTGAGGCGGCGCGGCCGGTCGTCCATCAGCGGCCCGTAGAGGAAGGCGGCCCAGCGGTTCAGCACCCGGATCGTCTCGCGGCCGAGGCCCGTGAAGCCCCAATCCTCGTAGGCGGCCACGGCGCGCGCCTCGTCGTCGGCCAGCAGCGC
>JAIUOY010000114.1:0-27567 GCA_020160995.1 Pseudomonadota bacterium
CCCACTTGGATGCGACGACGGTGCTGAGCCGCTCGATCGCCGAGCAGGCGATCTTCCCGGCCGTCGATCCGCTCGACTCGACCTCGCGCATGCTCGATCCGCGCGTCGTCGGCGAGGAACACTACAACACGGCGCGTTCGGTGCAGCGCGTGCTGCAGCAGTACAAGTCGCTGCAGGACATCATCGCCATTCTGGGCATGGACGAGCTTTCGGAAGAGGACAAGCTGGTCGTCTCGCGCGCCCGCAAGATCCAGCGCTTCCTCAGCCAGCCGTTCCACGTCGCCGAAGTCTTCACCGGAACGCCGGGCGTGTTCGTGAAGCTCGAGGACACCATCAAGGCGTTCAAGGCCATCGTCGCCGGCGAGTACGACGACCTGCCGGAGGCGGCGTTCTACATGGTCGGCACGATCGACGAGGCCGTTGCCAAGGCCAAGAAGCTCGCGGCCGAGGCGGCCTAAGCAGATGGCCAAGGTCTCCTTCCGTCTGGTGATGCCCGAGCGCGAATTGCTCGCGACCGAGGCCGACATGGTTGTCGTCCCGGGCAGCGAAGGCGATTTCGGCGTCCTGCCGGGCCATGCTCCGCTGATCTCGACGGTTCGCCCCGGTGTCCTGGAGGTCTTCCAGGGCAACAAGGTAGATCAGCGCTTCCTCGTGGCCGGCGGCTTTGCCGAGGTGACGCCCGAGCGTTGCACCGTGCTGGCCGACGAAGCCTTGCCGTTCGAGCAGGTGACGTCCGAGCAGCTCGCCGAGCGCGAGCGTGCGGCAGAGCGCGATCTCATGGACGCCGCGACCGACGCCGAAAAGGCGACGGCTGAGAAGAGCCTGGTTGTCGCCAGGGATCTTCGTCGTGCCCAGGCCTATTACGCCGGCCGCTGATTTCAGCGGCGCTGCGTAATTTTCTGTCAAGATCTGCACGGCCTAGCCATTGAAAGCCGCGGCCAACGTCGCTTTATTACGTTAAAGCGACATGATGCCGAGGATTGTCTCCCATGAGTAACTGGACACTCGAGTCGATCGCCTGGGATCGCTTCGATGCGTCGAAGGTCGATCCGGAGATCCTGCGCAACATCAAGGCCGCGGCACTGGTGGAGCGCAATGGCGGCGACTACCGCATCTACCTTGGCCGTGTGTTTGCCGACGATCCGGCCTTCACGGAAGCGGTGAACAACTGGGCGGTCGAGGAAGTGCAGCACGGTATGGCGCTTGGCCGCTGGGCGCAGCTTGCCGATCCGTCCTGGGACTTCGACGCGGCGTTTGATCGCTTTCGCACCGGCTACAAGCTGCCGCTCGACGCCAGCAGTTCGGTGCGTGGCAGCCAGGCCGGCGAAATGATGGCCCGTTGCATCGTCGAGACCGGCACCAGCTCCTACTACAGCGCCCTCAAGGATGCGACCGAGGAGCCGGTGCTGAAGCAGGTCTGCGCGAAGATCGCGGCCGACGAGTTCCGTCACTACAAGCTCTTCTACGAGCATCTGCGGCGTTGTCTGCAGCGTGACAGGCTGAGCCGCTGGGCCCGGCTGCGCATCGGCTGGGGACGTCTGGCCGAGAGCGAGGACGACGAGCTCGCTTACGCCTATTTCGCGGCGAACGAGCCGGTTGGCGCGACCTACGATCGCAAGCGCAACATGCAGGCCTATGCGCGTCGGGCCTATCCGCTCTATCGGCCGAGCCACGTGCAACGCGCCATGGCGATGGTGCTGAAGGCCATCGGCCTCGAACCGCAGGGCCGCTTGAACAGCCTGATGACGCGGGCGGGCCTTTGGTTCCTGCGCCGCAACGCCGCCAAATTGGCCGCCCTGGGCGCCTGACGGGTCCGCCGGCGGCGGCCCTCACGAAATCAGGTCGGAAAATTCCTCGAACACGGCGTCGTAGACGGCGCGCTTGAACGGTACGATCAGCGCGGAGAGTTCGTGCGCGTCGATCCAGCGCCAGGACGCGAATTCCTGGTCGTGGGCATGGATGTCGATGTCGGCGTCGCTGCCGGTGAATGCCAGGGCAAACCATTTCTGCGCCTGGCCTCGCCAACGGCCCTTCCAGTAGCGCGGCCGCCGTTCCTCGGGCACCTCGTAGCGGATCCACCGCGCACTTTCGCGCAGAACCAGCGCCTTCGTCGTGCCGACCTCCTCGTGCAGTTCGCGGCAGGCGGCCTCGATCGCGCTTTCGCCGTCGTCGATGCCGCCTTGGGGCATTTGCCAAGCGTCGGGCTGGTTGGTGCGGCAGCCGACGAACACGCGGCGGTCCGGCGCAATCAGCATCAGGCCGACGTTCCTGCGGTACTCTTCGGGACGGCCGGACGTCATGGGCGAAGCTGCGCTGGCTGGGCCTGCAGGTGCTCCATGCAGGCGTCGCGGCATTCGAAATGTCCGATGAGGGGGACAAACGATATCGTATGCCGCTCGCGCAGGCCTTTGCTCCAGGTCACGATGGCATCGATGGTCTCGTCATCGGGCTGCATGACACCGAAGGCGTGCCGTGGCGGACGGCCGGGCGCCGCCTGCGCGACCCAGGCCGTCAATCGATCAAGGTTTGCCATGACGCTCTCGCCTGCCAGCTTGTAGTCGAGCACGTCGGCGCTGCGTGCATAGCCTGCCCCAAGCTCGGCCGTCAGCCGCTGGGTCGTTTCCCGCGTGGGATTGACCTCTACAAGGGCCAGGCCGCGGTCGACCATTTCCTTCACCAGTGGACGCAAGGTCGTCTCGGATTGGGTGACGGGGCTCGGCGAAGAGACCACCAGGCCGACATAGCCTGAGCCGCGCGCCATGGCGAGCCGCAGGCGGCGAAGGTTCTCGGTTGCATCTGCCGCGCTGTCGATGGGGCGGATGCCGCGCTCGGCCGTTCCCTGATCCTCGACCGGCATCATCAGGTAGCTTTCGTGGCCGAAGGCGCGGGCCTGGGCGAGCCAGCGCGGCAGGTCGGGGGTGCCGGGCAGGAAGGCAAGACTTACTTCGGCGGGAAGCTTTTCGATGGCGCGTTTCATCTCGGCTTCGCTGGCACCCAGGTTGATCATCAGGAGGCCGATGCGGGCGGGTGGTCCGGAAGGATCGAAGCGGCGGGCATGGGCGATCCACGGCATCCAGCCATCCGGGGCGATGCGCGGCAGCTGCAGGCCGTCGCTCGTCGTCTCCGACATCGCGGCAAGCTCGGTGGGCGAGAAGGTGCGGAAGCCCGATGGCGGACGGACCGGCAAAGGCAGGGACTGAACCGCCGCGGTCGCCGCCGGTGTCGGGGTCGCGGCGACGGCTGCGTCGACAACCTGAGGCGCGGTGACGGTGACGTTGCCCAGGACCAGCGCCGCCGCCCCGGCAATGACGGCGAAGACCAGGAGATAAGCAGCAATCAGGCCGCTACGCTGCGGCCTGATTTCCTGTCCCTTGGCTCGGCCGTTGGCTTTTCGCTGGCCGGGCACGGTCTCGTCTCCGGCGGCGGCGCTCTAGTTGGCGCGGCCGCTGTAGAGCGAGATGCCGCGGATCAGATCGGCCGCACGCAGGAGCTGATAGTCGGCAGCCTGCTCCTTCGGCGGCTCGTCGGGATCGGTCGCCTGGTTCGCCGCCGGCTTCTCGTCCTTCTTGTCGCCGGGCTTGTTGGCTTCCGGCTTCGGGGCGGCCTTCGGGTCAGGCTTGGCGGCGTCGCCCGGCTTTTCGTTCGGGTTGGTGATCGAGCGGCGCAGGTTCTCCTCGCGGAAGCCGCCACGCGCCTGGAGATTCTCGATCTTGGCGGGCTCGACCTCGATGTCGGGCTTGATGCCTTCCTTCTGGATCGACCGGCCCGATGGCGTGAAGTAGAGGGCAGTCGTGAGGCGGATCGCGCCGCCGCCGGTCACCTGCATGATCGTCTGGACCGAGCCCTTACCGAACGACCGCGTGCCGAGGATGATCGCGCGGCGATGGTCCTGCAGGGCGCCGGCCACGATCTCCGAGGCCGAAGCCGAGCCGCCGTTCAGCAGGACGACGATGGGCAACCCGTTGGTCACGTCGCCGGGCTTGGCGTTCCAGCGCTGCACGTCGTCGCTCTTGCGCGCCTTGACCGAAACGATCTCGCCCTTGTCGAGGAAGGCGTCGGACAGGGCGATCGCCTGGTCGAGCAGGCCGCCCGGATTGTTGCGCAGGTCGAGGATATAGCCCTTGAGCTTGTTGCCCGCTTCCTTCTTGAGCTTCTCGATGGCGTCGAGCACGCCCGAGGTGGTCTGCTCGGTGAAGGAGGTGACGCGGATGTAGCCGATGTCGTTCCCTTCGAGGCGGTAGCGGACCGACTTCACCTTGATGATCTCGCGGGTCAGCGAGACGTCGAACGGATCCTTGCCGGCGCGGCGGATCGAGATCTTGATCGGCGTGCCGACCTTGCCGCGCATCTTTTCGACGGCCTCCTGCAGGGAGAGACCCTGTACCGGCTCGCCGTCGAGCGCGAAGATCAGGTCGCCGGCCTGGATGCCGGCCTTGGATGCCGGCGTATCGTCGATCGGCGACACGACCTTGATGACGCCGTTCTCCATCGTGACTTCGATGCCGAGCCCGCCGAACTCACCCTTGGTCTGGACCTGCATGTCCTTGTAGGCCTTGGGGTTCATGTAGCTCGAGTGCGGATCGAGCGCGGTGAGCATGCCGTTGATGGCGTTCTCGATCAGTGTCTTCTCTTCTACCGGCTCGACATAGTCGCGGCGGATACGCTCCAGCACGTCGCCGAACAGATTGAGCTGCTGGTAGAGTTCGCTCTTGTCGCCGCTGCCGGCCTTCGGGTCGGCCTTGTCCTGTGCGAAGGCCGGCGCGAGAAAGGGGCCGGCCAGGAATGCCAGGGTCGCGGCGGCAATGGAAGCGGAGCGCAGAAAGGTCATTTGGGTGCTTTCAGGAAGGCCGCTGCGCCGTCGGCTCAGCGATCCAGTGTTTTCAAGCGTCGGAATCGAGAATACAGGGCGGTCTTTGGCGGGATCAAGGCGGCGGTACGGCTGCCAAGGGGCCCCCACCTCACAAATAAATCAGGCGGAAGCTGCCGCGGCGGAATGCGGTGCCGTCAGGACCGTCGGCCGGGCCGCGGTCGACAGCAGCGACCGGCCTGTCATTTCCTGCGGCTGCGGTACGCCCATAAGGGCCAGCATGGTGGGTGCAACATCGGCGAGCTTGCCGTCGCTCAGCGAATGAACGTCGGCCGGAGCATTGAACAGCAATGCTGGCACGCGATTTAACGTGTGCTGGGTGTGCTTCTGGTGCGATTGCTCGTCGAACATCTGCTCGGCGTTGCCGTGGTCGGCGGTGACGAACATCACGCCGCCTGCAGCCTTGATCGCCGCCATGAGGCGTCCCAGGCTCGTATCCACCGCCTCGACGGCCTTGGTTGCCGCCGCAAGATCGCCGGTGTGGCCTACCATGTCGGTGTTGGCGTAGTTGACCACGATCAGGTCGAACTTGCCCGAGCCGATGGCTTCGACGAGCTTGTCCGTGACTTCCGGTGCGCTCATCTCGGGCTTGAGATTGTAGGTCTTGACCTTGGGCGAGGGCACCAGGATGCGCTCCTCGCCGTCGAACACGCGCTCCTCGCCGCCATTGAAGAAGAAGGTGACGTGCGCGTACTTCTCGGTCTCGGCGATGCGCAGCTGCTTGAGCCCGGCGCGCGATACCGTCTCGCCCAGACCCATCTTGATGGTCTCGGGCGGAAACAGCGTCTTAAGGAAAGGGCTGAGGGCGGCCGAATACTCCACCATGCCGACCGTCGCGGCGAACTTCACGATGCGCGGCCGGTTAAAGCCGTCGAAACGCGGATCGAGCAGCGCCGTCAGTATCTGGCGTGCACGGTCGGAGCGGTAGTTGAACATCAGGAGGCCGTCGCCGTCCTTCATGCCGTCATAGCCGTCGATCACCGTCGGCAGTACGAACTCGTCGTCGAGCTTCGCGGCATAGGCCTGTTCGACGGCTGCCGTCGGCGTTGCGGCGCGTTGATCGGCCTTGGCGTCGACCATCGCGTCATAGGCGAGCGTCACACGTTCCCAGCGCTTGTCGCGATCCATCGGATAGAAACGGCCGGCCACGGTGGCGAACTTGATCGGCAGGCCGGCCTTCAAGCCCGCCTGGATGGGTTCCAGGCATTCCAGCGCACTGCGCGGAGGCATGTCGCGGCCATCGAGAAACGCGTGGATCCAGACCGGCACGCCCTGGCCCGCGATCAGGTTGGCGAGGAAGACGAGATGATCCTGGTGCGCATGCACGCCGCCCGGCGACGCCAGGCCCATCAGATGAAAGGCGCCGCCATTCTTCTTCAGAGTCGCGATCGCGTCGGCCAGGATGGGGTTCCTGGCCAGCGAACCGTCCTCGATCGCATTGTCGATGCGCGGCAGATCGGGCACGGCGACCCGGCCGGCGCCGAGGTTCATGTGGCCGACCTCCGAGTTGCCCATCTGGCCCTTGGGCAGGCCGACGAACGTTTCCGACGCATCGATCAAGCCCTGCGGGCAGGTCGAGATCAGGCGGTCGAAGTTTGGGGTCTTGGCGTCGAGGATGGCGTTGTAGGAACGGTCCGGACGATAGCCCCAGCCGTCGAGAATGCAGAGCAGGGCGGGACGAGGACGGGACACGACAGCCATTACGATGCCTTCCGGCCGTGCGGCTGTGCGCGCTCGACCGCGTTGAACTTGTTGGGGCAGGAGAGCTCGCGCGGATCGGTGTCGGGGTTCTGGTCCGGCACTTCGATGGCGCAGAAGACGAACTCGCCACGCGGCTCGCCGTCGATCGTGATGTCGTAGGTATAGGTGCCCGGCGGATCACCCGGGATGATGCACCAGGAGCGCTGCAACACGCCGTCCTGCACGGTCTCGAACATCCGTGTGGTGGCCTTCGTCTTGTCGGCGCTCACTTCGGTTTCCGGCCCTGCGATTACCTGCTCGGCAGGCTGCGAGGTCGTCAGCACTTCCTTCAGGGAAACGACGCGGTTGGGACCGCCGAGATACATGCGCCAGCCGAAGCAGGCGCGGTTGAACAGCAGCGGGATCGCGTTGGTCTCGTAGTGCCGCTGTTTGCCGTCGTCGCCGGTGATCGAGACGTAGGGGATCGACCGCACCGGCTTGGCGCCCGGCTTCTGGACCGGCGTCGATTGAGCCATCGTAGAGGTCGCAGTGGCGACCACGAGCAAAGAGGCGGAGGCGGCCAAAAGCCACCGGGAGAAAGGGTGCATGGGATTCAATGTAGCCCCGGTTTTTCGTCAGAACAGAGGCAAAATCGACGCCCTTTCATTCTCGTTCAGGCGCGATGGTAGGGGTGTCCGGCCAATAGTTGCTGTGCCCGGTAGATCTGCTCTGCCAGCATGCCGCGGGCCAACATGTGCGGCCACGTCATGGCGCCAAATGACAGAACGAGAGCGGATTTTTGCAGGAGCTGTTCGGTATGGCCGTCGGCGCCGCCGATCAGGAAAGCGAGGTCCGACACCGAACTGTCGCGCCAGGTGCCCAGCCGCGTCGCGAAGGCCTCGCTGTCGAGCACCTTGCCGCGGCGGTCCAGCGCCACGAGGGTTGCGCCGGCGGGTACCGCCTGCAGTAGCAATTCGCCTTCGCGCTGCATGAGCTGCGGTGGCGGCAGCTTGCGCTTTTCCTCGAGCTCGCGAAGCGTCAGCGGCCACCGGATGCGGCCGGCATAGTGTTCGTAGAGATCGCGCTCCGGTCCGCGTCCGGCGCGGCCGATGGCGGCGATCGTCAGCTTCAAGAGACCTGCCCGTTCACGAGGCTCGCTTACGCCGGGCAGGCGGCTTGGCCACACTGGCCCGCTTGGTCGCCACCTTCTTCACGGGCTTGGCCTTGACGGGCTTGGCCGCCGCCTCGTTCTCCAGCGCCCACATCTTCTCCAGCGCATAGAAGGCGCGGGGCTCCGGGCGGAAGATATGGACGACCACATCGCCGGCATCGACGAGGACCCAGTCGCCGCCCTGCTTGCCTTCGACCGGCGTATAGCCATGGCCGTTCTGCTTCAGTTTCTCGGCGAGATGGTCGGCAATGGCCACGACCTGGCGGTTAGAGCGGCCCGAGGCGATCACCATATAGTCGGCGAAGGCGGACTTGCCCTTGAGATCGATGACGACGACGTCCTCGGCCTTGTCGTCCTCCAGCGAACGACGCACCAGCGTGAGCAGGGCATCGGTGGCCTTGCGGCGGTCGGGGAGCTGACGGGTCCCCGGAGAGGAATTCTGGTCGGAGATGGTGTTTCCTTTCGTGATCGTTCGTCGCGGCCGGACGGCACGGATGGCCGTGGCCGAATGGCTATCCAGACGGCTCGGGATAAAGCACCAGGCCGGCGGCTCGCAAGAGGCGAGCTGCCGGGCATTCTCCCAATCCACACGATAGCGGGCAAAGGTCCGGGGCGCCCTTGCCGCCAGCGCCGCATATCCCCAGCCCGGCCGGGCGAAGGCGGCAATGGGAATCGTGGCGAAGAGATCGCGCCAGCCGGCCCAATCGACGAGCTGGGGCAGGATGTCGGCGCCCATCAGCCAGACGAACCGCGCCCTGGGGTAAATCCGCCGCAGCGCCCGTACCGTGTCGAGGGTGTAGCGCGTGCCCAGCAGCAATTCGGGCGCATCGACACGGATGCGCGGGTGAGCCGCTATCTGTCGGGCGCGGGCGACGCGCGTCGGCAGCGGTTCCATGCCGTCGCCGCTCTTCAGCGGGTTCTGCGGCGAGACCAGCCACCAGATCTCATCGAGGCCCAGCCGCTTCATTGCTTCGAGGCTGATGTGCCGGTGGCCCGGATGCGCGGGGTTGAACGAACCGCCCAGGAGACCGATGCGCCGCGTCGTGTCGCGCGACACACCCGGCATCGGGTGCAGGCTCATGCCAGCACTTTCACGGGCGCAGACTCATGGACGCAGAGTGCCCTTGCCACGCACGATGTTCTTGTAGGTCGTCAGCTCGACCAGACCGACCGGCCCGCGGGCGTGCATGCGGTTGGTCGAAATGCCGATTTCCGCGCCCAGCCCGAACTCGCCGCCGTCGGCGAACTGCGTGCTGGCATTATGCATGACGATGGCGCTGTCGACTTCGCCCAGGAAGCGCCGCGCCGTCGTTTCGTTGGCCGTGACGATCGATTCGGTGTGCTGGCTGCCGTAGCGCGCGATGTGGTCGATCGCACCGGCCACGCCGTCGACGGTCGCGACGGAGATGATCGGCTCAAGATATTCGGTGCGCCAATCCTTGTCGGTGGCGGGGACGGCCTTGGGATCGCGCTTCTGAACTTCGGCGTCGCCACGGACTTCGCAGCCAAGCTCGTGCAGGCGCGCCAGCACCGGCATCAGGTGCGTGTCGAGGGCGGCCTTGTCGACCAGCAGCGTTTCGGCGGCGCCGCAGACGCTGACCCGACGCATCTTGGCGTTGGCCACGAGATCGCGCGCCATGGCGACATCGGCATCGCGGTCGACATAGACGTGGCAGATGCCGTCATAGTGGCGCAGCACCGGCACGCGGCTTTCCTGCGTCACGCGGTCGATCAGCGAGCGTCCGCCGCGCGGCACGATCAGGTCGAGCCAATCCATGGCCCGCAGCATCTCGCCGACGGCGGCGCGGTCCGTGGTCGGCACGAGCTGGACGCAATCCTCGGGCAGGCCGGCACCCTTCAGCGCCCGGCGCAGCAGTTCGACGATGGCGCGCGAGGAATGGAAGCTGTCGGAACCGCCGCGCAGCACCACGACGTTGCCCGACTTGATGCAGAGCGCGCCGGCGTCCGCCGTCACGTTGGGCCGCGCTTCGTAGATTACGCCGATGATGCCGATGGGCACGCGCACGCGGCTGATGACGAGGCCGTTCGGCCGCTGCCATTCCTCGATCGTGGCGCCGACGGGATCGGGCAGGGCGACGATATCGTCGAGGCCCTTGGCCATACCCTCGATGCGCGCGTCGTTCAGGAGCAGGCGATCCTGCAGCGCGCTCGACATGCCGGCCGCCTTGGCCGCGTCGATGTCGCGGGCATTGGCGGCCAGAATGGCGGCCTTCTCGCTGCGGATCAGTCGGGCGGCATCGGCCAGCGCCTTGTTCTTGGCGTCGGTCGGCGCAGTGCGCAGCGCTGCCGCGGCCGTCTTCGCGCGGCGGCCCAGTTCGGCAACGATGCTTGCGGCATCTTCTGCAGGCTTGGTCTGAACGTTCATCGGCCGCTCCAGTATAGCTCCTGCTGCGCCTATTCGACCACGAGGTCGTCGCGATGGACCATCTCGTCGCGGCCGCGGAAACCCAGCAGCTTCTCGATCTCGACGCTCTTGCGACCGGCGATGCGGCGCGCATCCTCGGCGGCATAGGCAACCAGCCCGCGTGCCAGCACGCGGCCGACGCGATCCTTTACATCGACCACGTCACCACGCTTGAACTCGCCGTCGATGGCGGTGACGCCGGCGGGCAGCAGGCTCTTGCCGGCCGACAGGGCGCGCACGGCACCATCGTCGACGACCAGGCTGCCCGAGGTCTTGAGCGAGCCCTTGATCCACTTCTTGCGCGCCGACAGGGGCGACCCTTCGGGCAGGAACCAGCTGCAGCGCGCGGTGCCGTCGATCAACGCGCCCAGCGCGCCGACCTTGCGGCCGTCGGCGATTGCCATGCGGCAGCCCGCGGCCATGGCGATGCGGCCGGCCATCAGTTTGGTCACCATGCCGCCGTTGGACAGGACCGAAGCGGCAGCGCCGGCCATCGACTCGATCTCCGGCGTGATCTCGCGAATCTCGGGAATGAACTTCGCTGAGGCGTCGCTGCGCGGGTCGCCGGTATAGAGGCCGTCGATATCGGAGAGCAGCACCAGCGTGTCTGCCGAGATCATTTCGGCGACACGCGCGCCCAGGCGATCGTTGTCGCCAAAGCGGATCTCATCGGTGGCGACCGTGTCGTTCTCGTTGATTACGGGTATGGCGCCGAGGCCGAGCAGGGTCGCCATGGTCTGGCGTGCGTTGAGATAACGGCGGCGCTCTTCGGAGTCGTGCAGGGTGAGCAGGAGCTGGGCCACGGTGATGCCATGCCGCGCCAGCGCCTCCTGATAGGCCTGGGCGAGGCGAATCTGGCCGGTCGCCGCCGCAGCCTGACTTTCTTCGAGCTTCAGCACGCCGGCCGGCAGCTTGAGGTGGGTGCGTCCCAGCCGAATGGCGCCGGACGACACCAGCACGACTTCGCAGCCACCTTTGTGCAGGCGCGCCACGTCATTAGTCAGCGCTTCGAGCCAATCGCGCCGGACTTCGCCTTTTGCTTCATCCACCAGGATCGAGGAACCGATCTTGACGACCAGCCGCCTCGCATTCTGAAGGGGCGTACTGGTGCGGGAGCTCATGCGGCGTCCTTGCTTTTGGCGGTCTGCTTCTCGACGAGCTTCATCAGTTCGTGCAGCAGGGGCTGAACGCCCTGACCCGAGACGGCCGAGATAATGTGCACGGTCTTGCGGCAGGCCTTGGCGAGCGCGGCGCGCTTGGTCTCGATGTCTTCGGGCGTCATGGCGTCGGTTTTGTTGAGCGCCACCAGCTCCTTCTTGCGCGCGAGGTTGCCGCCATAGGCGCGCAGCTCGGCGCGCACCGTCTTGTAGGCACCCGCGACATCGTCCTGCGTGCCGTCGACGAGATGGAGCAGCGCGCGGCAGCGTTCGACATGGCCAAGAAAGCGCGTGCCGAGACCGGCGCCTTCATGCGCGCCTTCGATCAGGCCCGGAATGTCGGCCATCACGAACTCGCGCTCGCCCACCCGCACCACGCCGAGACCGGGATGCAGGGTCGTGAACGGATAGTCGGCGATCTTGGGCCGCGCGTTCGTGTTGGACGACAGGAATGTCGATTTGCCGGCGTTGGGCAGACCGACCAGGCCGATATCGGCGATCAGCTTCAGCCGCAGCCACAGGGCCTTCTCTTCGCCCGGCCAACCCTTGTCGGCGCGACGCGGTGCGCGGTTGGTCGAGCTCTTGTAGTGCAGGTTGCCGTAGCCGCCGTCGCCGCCCTTGGCGAGCACGACCTTCTGGCCGATCTCGGTGAAGTCGACGAGCAGGGTCTCGTTGTCTTCGGCGAAGACCTGCGTGCCGCGCGGCAGGCGCAGGACGATGTCCTTGCCCTTGCCGCCGGTGCGCTGGCTGCCCATGCCGTGATGGCCGGTCTCGGCCTTGAAGTGCTGGGCGTAGCGATAGTCGATCAGCGTATTGAGCCCGTCGACGCACTCGGCGATCACGTCGCCGCCGCGCCCGCCATCGCCGCCGTCCGGTCCACCGAACTCGATGAACTTCTCGCGGCGAAAGCCCACGCATCCCGCGCCGCCATTGCCGGAGCGGATGTAGATCTTGGCCTGGTCGAGGAACTTCATGAGGTGGAATCCAAAAACGAAAAGGGGGAACGGCGAGCCGCTCCCCCTTCGCAATCCGATCGGACGGGAACGGCTATTCGGCGGCCAGAGCCGGCGCCGGGAGCACGTTCACTTCGACCTTGCCACCCGAACGGGTGCGGAAGGACACGACGCCGTCGGCCATGGCGAACAGGGTATGGTCGCGGCCTACGCCGACGTTCTCGCCGGGGCTCATCTTGGTGCCACGCTGGCGAACCAGGATGTTGCCCGAGAGGACCTTCTGGCCGCCGAAGCGCTTCACGCCCAGGCGCTTGCCGTCGGAATCGCGGCCGTTACGCGAGGAGCCGCCTGCTTTTTTGTGTGCCATCGTACTACTCCGGTCGCTCTATCTGGTTAGGCGACGATCTGTTCGATCTTGACCACCGTCAGGTCCTGACGATGACCGTTCTTGCGCCGCGAGTTCTGACGACGGCGCTTCTTGAAGATGATGACGTGCGGGCCGCGCGCCTGCTTGACGATCGAGCCCACGACCTTGGCGCCGGCCACGGTCGGCGCGCCGACCTTGTCGCCGACCATCAGCACGTCGGTGAACTCGACCTTGGCGCCGGCTTCGCCCTCGATCTTCTCGACCGTGAGCTGGTCGTCAGCGGCGACCGTGTATTGCTTTCCACCCGTGCGGATAACGGCGATCATAATGACACCCGACTTGAAGCTCCCAGTCCGGATCCGGCTACCCTACCACCCCTAGGGGATGGCGACGGCTCGAACCCAAAATCCTGGGAAGCACGAAAGAGCACGGCGGGCCTGCAAGACCCGCCGGAGGAGGGCGGAATATACGCACGCAAGGCCCCGAGTCAACGCCGCAAAAGCCCCGATTTGCAGGCTTGCGATGGATTTCCGGACGGATTTCCAGAAGTCAGTAGGTCGAGCCGACGTTCCTGGAGCTGGCGCCGCTGCGGCGGGCTTCGCCGACCGCCCAGGTCAGGTCCTCCAGATAGTCCCCGACCATGCTCTCGTGGCTGGGGTTCAGGTGCATATGGATGCCGGGTGGCTCGACCTGGCGACCGACCAGCCAGCCACGAGTGCCCATCGCATCGGAAACGGCGCCGATATCCAGGGCCGGATCGGCCGAACGGGTGACGAAGATCGAGAGTTCGTTGGGTTCCAGCACGGCGAGGCCCGGAATGCGGGAAATGCCGTCGATCAGGGCTTTCTTGTTGTCCATGATCATGCGTGCGCAGCGCATATATCCCTCGTCGCCGAGGTGCTGCAGCGTCGCCCAGGCGGCCGCGATGGCGCCGCCCGGCCGCGTACCCTGCATGGTCCAGGCGACATAGGGGCCGCGCTCCCATTCGCGGAAGTCGAAGGTCTGGTACTTCTCCTTCAATTCCTTGGAGCGCAGCAGCATCAGCGAGGCACCCTTGGCCGCCATGCCGTGCTTGTGCAGGTCGGCGGAGATGCTGGTGACGCCCGGAACCGCGAAGTCCCAGTCGGGCAGGGCATGGCCCAACCGTTTGACGTAGGGCGACAGGAAGCCGCCGACGCAGGCATCGACATGCAGCCAGAGCCCGCGCGCCTGCGCCAGCGCGCCGAGTTCGCGGATCGGATCGAAGACCCCGAAGGGATAGCAGGGCGCCGAGCCCACGAGCCCGATCGTGTTGTCGTCGATCCGGCCTGCCATGGCGCCGATATCGGCCTTGAAGTCGTTGCGCGTGGTGGGCACGCGGCGGATTTCGACCCCCAGCGCATGTCCGGCGCGGCTGAAGGCGGGGTGGGAAGTGCGCGGGACGACGAAATTCGGCTTATCGATGCCTTTTGTCGCGCGGGCCCAGTCGCGTGCGGTTTGAACGGCGAGGAAGATGCTCTCCGACCCGCCGGAGGTGAAGGTGCCGGCGGCATCCTCGGGGGCGCCCATCAGCGACAGGCCGAAATCGACGACGTCGTTTTCCAGTTTCGCCAGGGAGGGGAAAGCGCGCTTGCCGAGACTGTTCTCGGTCCAGAAGGCGGCATAGGCGCGCTTCTGCACGTCCGATAGTTCGTCGTCGAGATAGTAGTAGTAAACGGCCATCCGGCCGTCCCGCCACGAATAGTCGCCTTTCTTGGCGTCGTTCAGACGGGCTTCGATCTCCGGCCAGGCCAGCCCCTTTTCGGGCAACTTCATTCGCTTTTCCTCCCCACCTATCAGGGTGTTGCCCCGAAAGTGCCCGCCGCCTATAACCCGGCGCCCGGAGAGGTGCCAGAGTGGTCGATCGGGACGGTCTCGAAAACCGTTGTGCGTGCAAGCGTACCGTGGGTTCGAATCCCACCCTCTCCGCCAGTGTCCTGGATTTTTGCCAGTGATTTTGGTAGTTTTATAATTCTAGTCCTGTTCTACCCACCATTCTACCCGCCGCCAGCGCAAGCATGAAACTGGTTTCAGAATGAAACTGGATGGATGCTTGAGCCCTCGACTGAATTCGGGGTGGAAGAAGGCTTCTGCTGTCTCGGTTGGCCTATTGCCTCAACGGTCGCGAGAAGTTGTCGGCGCTCGGCGCTTCCCCGGAACTGCCACTGAAGCACGCCCGTGAAAAGCGTGACGCGGCGAACGATAAGTTGCGCGACGGCATCGATCCGGGCGAAGCAAGGAAAGAAGCCGACGCAAAGGCAGCGAGCGGCGATTACGTTCCGGCTGACGACAGAAGAATAGCCACCAGGGCAGGGCCCAGAAGCGCTCGCAAGCGACGCTGGCAGCGACCGCTGGGTGCTGGAGACGGCCGGCTGCGCAAGCCATTTTGCGCGGCGTCAACGCCGCGAAGTTGGTCATCGGTGCCGTTGGCGAATACGCTGAAAGGTAAGAGCCTGGCTTTGGACAGGCAATCCTTGGTCGAATTCGTCAACAATCCGTTGGCAGAGTGGCGAAATGGACAAATCTGCTGCGGAGCGGGGTAAAAAGCGCCAGCATGGTAAGGGCGATAGGGGTGAATGCCAGCGCGGAGAGAGCGGGTATACCCATCTGGTGCGCGAGGCGGCGGTACCAGTCGGGCGGCTCTCGCTGTTTCGGAGTTTGGCGCCGGTTGCCCACCGGGAGCGACTGACTTCAGCGCCCTTCACAGGGCCGGCAGTTAGAGGCCCTGCGCGCTGTAGTCGAGGCGCTATTGTCAGCAGTGGTCGCCATCATAGCCCGCGATGCTCAAGGCCCTTCGCGACATTGCGCAAGTTTGTGATGATATCGATCCCGGGAGATGCGAATTTTTGCCAAATGCCGTTGAGCTCCGTTCAATACCTGGGCTGCCAACCCACATTGTGCACTATAGGTATGCGTTTGGGTGCCGCCAGTGTCTTTGAGTGCGATTGCCAGTGGTCTTCCCTTTCTGCACACTTGCTAAGCTAGGTTTGGGGGAAGTTTGGCGAAGTTCTTTTGTCCGCACTGTCATGGCGCGGATCCGGTTCCGATCTCAGAGTCGCAATGTCCTGTTTGTCGGCGCGAACTTGTTAGTCCGAATATTCGTCTTGCCTCTGATGCTGGCGAAGTCCTCGCGTTTCAGAGAAGGGTCGATGACGCTCGCGTCCAATTGCGCGCTCGAAACTGCGAAGCCGAAGGAGAGGCATTCGCTACCCAAGCAGCGTTATCGAGCGCCGTGGTGTGCCGAGCACCCGGCCATCTTCTTGAGCTGGTGAGCAACCCTAATTCTATCTACTCAACTTTCTACAATCAGCTTGATGGCCAAAGTCGACTGCCTCAGGACAACGAGTACGATCAATGGCGAGCTGTCATTGATGCGATCATGTTTCCGAACTTCTTTCGGTCGATTGTCTTTGCCGCATTGTCATTAAATGGTCTCGGCGTTGTCGCGTATGGTGCGTGTAGCATTGTGCTCAAAGAAGTAGCATTCGCTCATCGCGCTTCTGTATTTCACGAGAACTCTTTCAAGTTTATTAAAGACTACAAATTGAAAGCTACTGATCCGTTGCCTCATGGCTACAGGGCCACATGGGATAGGCGGGCAGAACTGGCGCTGGCGAAGCTCCACGGGCGAGTAAACAGCTCTATGTCGACTTCTGACTATGCGGAGGTGTTGCTGCGGCAAAAGACAGCCACAGTAGAAGATGATTTCATAGAGGTGCATATCTTCGGCGGCTTTTCGCGCGGCGCAATTGAGAGGATAGTTGTCACTCAGCCCGAGGACCGAATTGAACGCCATGTATTGAAGGGCGTTGTTGCGAAGGCTAGGGCGGCATCTATACCGGTGGAAATGAGATGACTACCATCATTTCAGGCCAGCTCGGCAAGGCTGCGCACATTCGCGGTGACATGTGCACCCTCATCGATGTTGACCAAAATACGGCCCCCCTGGAGGCGCGTTTTTCGGCGCTGCGTCCGCTGTTCTCTGCTGCCGAAGACCTTCAGCTCAGTCCGCTTACTTCTACTAATAGAATTCGTGAGGCGTTACGGAGTGAATGGCAGAAGGATCGTGCTCTGCTTCTCACGTTAATGACGTGTGATGGTGAGTTGGACGAAGACTTAAGAAATGAATCTGTACCACTCGCTAACGAGCTACTTGAACTGCCGGCCGTATCGCAGTTTGTGCTTTATATGCTGCATGCCAAACCTATCGACATTGCTGTATTGAGCGAAGCTCAAGAGAGGACGGATAAGGGTTCTCCTCTTTACTCGATCTTCCACCGCACAATTGAGAACGGCGCCACTTTGGAAGTCGTGTCGCATCAATGGAGCGCGTTGCGAGACCATTTGTTCACCTCCGACGTTGCGCGCAAAGAAATTCGAGCGGTGTGCGTCAAAGCTGGCGTTTTCTATCACTTGGCAAATGCCCTACGCTCGAATTCCTCAGTTGACTTCAACAGGGCCAAGTTTGATGCAGCGCTGGCCTTAAAGGGCTTACCCAAGAACCTAGAGATCATTGCTCAGTGGATGGGGCCGCTGAAGCCCGGTATGGCGCTAAAGCCAACGCGCCAAAAGTTCACGGCTGAAGATGAAGATGAAGACTACAGAGGCGCGGACTTCAGCAAGGAAGGGAAGCTTACGCCGTATCAGCGATACAGACGTGTTCAAGATCAGCTGCCGGGCATCCAGAAGAATTTGCAAAAGCTTCGAATGGATGTGGTTAGAAGTTATGCTAACCAGATCGTAAGGCAGCAGCTTGATCAAAATGACGACGAGTACGCGGCCAAGACTCTTTGCAACATCGCGCAGCTTGCAAATGATTGCTACCAATTCTCTTACGCCTACGAATTGGTAAAGCGCGCCACTGAAGTCTATTCTGCGGACCCTGTCGCATGGGCAATGCTTGCGGATGCTAATATTCGTTTAAGCCGCTATGACGACGCCGCAAGTGCCTTGGAAGAGTGTCGCCGTCTCGGCAGAGTTCACTATGCGTCGAATGGATTTGGCCGCATTTTGAGGCACCAGGGGCGACTGATTGAGGCAAAGGAAAAATTTGAGGAAGTTGTAACTAGTTGCCAAGGCGACCCGGAGCTGTTCAACACGTATTTGGTCCTCGGTGAACTCTATCGGGACCTTGGTGAATATGAGTCAGCTGCAAGCTTGTATGAACGCGCCGTGGCAGAATTTTCTCATGAGCCGCACTTGCTGTGCTCGCAAGGGTTCTTATTTTGTGAGCTGGGGAAATTCGATGAAGCCGTCGCCATTTTCCAACGCTCTTTCGAGTTGCATGGGGTGACATCACAGGGCTGCCTGGGATTAGCTAGTGCGCTCCGCGCGAAAGGCGAACTCAAGCAGGCGTTCGATGCAAATGAAGTTGGCGTTAGACGATTTGCAAATGAAAGCTTCTTGTTCAAGTCCAAAGCAGAGATCCTCCGCGAAATGCAGCGGCACAGAGAAGCGATCAATGTCTATGAGCACATGGAAGAGCAATTCGCATTCGATCACAGCGGACCTCGCGGACACATCGACACCCTGATTGAATTGGGAAGATTTTCTGACGCCCTAAAGCTGGTGCGACGGGCGCGTGGAGCATTTCCATCCGAGGGTGGGATGCTGCGCATGAAGGAGGTCACTATTCTCCAAAAGAGTAGCCGTGCCGATGAAGCGCTTGCGTTAGCCGGGGAACTAGCCAACGAGTTTCCCCTTCATGTTGGGATAAAATTCCAGACCGCAGAGCTTCTAAAGCAGTTGGGTCAATTGCAGCCCGCAAGAAATTTCTACGACAGATTGATCTCGGAACATCCGCATGTAGAGGCTCTTAGGGTCTCATCTGCTGCCATCTCGGTTGCAATGGGTGATTTCGATAGTGCGCTGAAGGGCATGCGCGCATTGCCTCCAAGAACACAGACTGAATGGGTTGGGGAGCACGTAAGAGGGATGGCTCTTCTTAGGCAGGGTCACGTTGCTGCGGCTTTAGAGCTCTTTAAGCGAGGAAGTGAGAGCGTGCCATTCTCAAGGCAAAAGGCTTATTTCCGTACAGCTTTAGCACTTACTCAGATTAAGGCTCGTCAGGTCGATCAGATTGATCCAGAGGCCATCACAAGCAATGAGCCTGTCGGAAACATTATTAGGCTTCATGTCTATGCCCTGAGAAATCAGATGGCTAAGGCACGAGTTGAATTGGCAGCTCTTAAGGATTGTCCACCTGCTGTCGTTCCTCTCCGAGATGAATTAGCTTCGCAGATGAATCTTCGATCGATGAAGCCATTGCATGATTCTACATGGGTTTTTAGTCAAGAGGTTGCGGCGCTTGCTCTTGCGCCAACCTACGACATAGCTGCCTAATCCATTTTTCGCGCTGATTTTGAAAGTCGCGCAACTAGACGGTAGACACTCGCAGCATGCCAGTGACGGTTACGTGGTGTTCTAATCTCTCTGCGGTTTAGTTCGTTAGCTATTGCACGGAATGACATCTGGCGTTGAGGATCGATGTCAGCTAGCGCTTCTCGGATAGAAATCCCTCTGCCATGAGGCGAAAGGCATCGATTGCCTTGGGTAAAGCGGACTGCGGATCGTCACTGTCCGCTACCCACAACGCCGCATTCAGTGCAGCACCACAGAGGAGGCGGGCGGCAGCCTCAATGTCTGCGTTCTTCATGATGCCGTCGGCGATCAGTTTTCCAACCGCTTGCTTCGTTGCCTGTAGACACGCGTTTTGGCTTGGCCAATGTGAGGGATCACCGAGAAACGCGGGTCCATCAAGCAGCACGATCCTTCGCACCTCGGGATCCAGCGCCATCGCGATATAGGCCGCTCCTTCGGCCAGGAGCTGTTCCCAATCATCGCCCGCGTCGGCGCTGGCCGTTCGGGCACGCGCTGCCATCTCGCCATCGACCTGCGCCACGACGGCCGCGAGCAGCCCCTTCTTGTCTCCGAAATTGTGATAGAGCGCGCCGCGCGTCAGGCCGACGGAGGCGGTCAATTCGTCCATCGATGCCGCAGCGTACCCTGCGGAAACGAATGCCTTTCGTCCGGCAGCAATCAACTTGCCGCGGTTTTCTTCCATCGTTTCCACGCGACGCCGTGCCGCCACGATCACCTCTCCACCTCAGGTACGCGACGTATATCATTTGACATACGTTGCGTATATGAGTTTAATATACGCTGCGTATGTGAAACTGGGCGGCGAAGATCGGTTCGTCGGCAGTGCTTTCCACCGACCCACAACAGGAGAACTCTTATGGCCCAGCGTGACGCCGTATTCCCCGCCGGTCGGCATGACCTCTACAAGTCACATACATATTCGGCAGCGATCAGATCAGGCGATCTCCTGTTCGTGTCCGGTCAGGTCGGCAGTCGCAGCGACGGCTCACCCGAGCCGGATTTCGAGGCCCAGGTCCGTCTGGCATTCGCCAATCTCAAGGCGACCCTGCAAGCAGGTGGATGCGGGCTCGACGATATCGTCGACGTGACGACCTTTCATACTGATCCCGAAAATCAATTCGGTGCGGTCATGACCGTCAAAAGCGAAGTCTTCCCGCAAGCGCCTTACCCGAATTGGACGGCGATCGGCGTCAACTGGCTTGCGGGGTTCGACTTCGAGATCAAGGTCATCGCCCGCATCCCCAATTGAACATGGGAAACGGCGGGCGGGTGGCATGCCGTGTCATCGGGCATGACGGGCCTCGACGCAGGCCGCCACTACCCCGGATCGAGGCCCTTGGCGCGGAAGACCTCGGTCGCTGGCGGGGAGCTGAGGAAGTCGATCAGCGCCTTGGCCGGCGCGGCATGCGGGCTCGACACTTCGACGCCAGCGACGAAGACCGTGACCATATGCAGGTCGCCCGGCAGCATTCCCAAAATCTCGATACCAGGGACCTGCAGCAGCTCGGGCTTCTGCTGGATTGCGAGATCGGCCTCGCCGGTCCGCAGCAAGTCTCCGCTGAGGCCGGCGGGCGGAGGAAACTTCGTCTTGGCGTTGATCTCGTCGGCAATGCCCAGACGGTCCAGCAGCTTGGCGAAGTAGATGCCGCTCGCACCGCCGGCCGCCGGATCGGTGTAAGAGATCGCGCGCGCCTTCAGCAGCGTCTGCTTCAGCGCCTCTGGCGTCGAGATGTCGGGCCGGGCAGCGCCCGCCTTGATCGCGATGGCCGTGGCGGAACTCGCCAGCGTGACTTCGGAGCCGGATAGTATCCGTCCCTCGCGGATCATGGCGTCGATGCCGGCGCGGTTGAGGAGCAGGACGTCCGCAGTCTCGCCGGCCTGCAGACGCTTCACCAGCACGGGCGCTGTGTTCCACGTGATGCGAAGGCGGAAACCGCTTTCCGCCTCGAACTGCGGCGCAAGCGCCTCGAGGGTGCTTTGCACGGCGATCGTGCTGAAGATCTTGAGGTCGTGGGTCACGCGGGCTCGCGACAGGGCATGCCGCTTCGATAGCCCCTCCTGCGGCCAATGCCAAACGAAGCGGGCTCTGGCCGCAGGTTCCCAATTTCGGTGACGGTCGCAGAAACGCCTCGGGGCACGTTGGCTGCCTTAATAGCTGATGGTCGAGGAACAGACCTGCGACAGGCGGCGTTGCTGCCTCGTCCAAGAGAGGTTTGAGAGGAGGTGGCCCATGAAGATCGTTCCGGTTGCAATGCTGGCTCTAGGGGTGCTGGTTGCCGGTTGTTCGGTAAGGCATGAGACGGTGCAGGCCCCGCCGGCCCCGACTACGCAGCGGACCACGACTGTCTACAGCGATCCGTATTCCCCAACGCCGGTCACCACGACCACCGTCACGACGCCGGCCCGTTACTAGCCCGCGCCGCTGGAAGAGGGCCGGGCGAGGAGGGCGAGTTTTTAGCCTTACCCATTCCTCCCTACCCGGCTGCTTTCGCTATGACGAAGATGTGAAGAACAAAAACTGCGCGATCTGAGGTGGAACCATCCTTCACCGCGCGCATTGAGTGGGTACCTTGATCGGCGCCTTCTCCCCCAGGTCGGCAAGATCGAGGGTACGTCCCCAACCCTTGAGGCCCGTACCACGGGCCTCTTTTTTTTGAGACACACCCCGGTTCGGAGGCGCGTGTCTCGAACAAGGGTCACGTCGATATCAAGCCCGGCCAGTAATGGCCGTCGGGCGTTGGCCGCTTGCCGAAGATCGCCTGGCCGACGCGCACGACGTCGGCGCCTTCCTCGATCGCTTCCTCGAAGTCCCCCGACATGCCCATCGAGAGTTCGGTGAGGGCGGCATTGCGCTTCACGGCCTCGTCGCGCAGGCGGCGCAAAAGAGCGAAGCAGGGACGTACCTTCTCCATGTCGGTGCTGAGCAGGGCCAAGGTCATCAAGCCTCTCGGCTTGAGGCGCGGGAACTGATCGAGTGACTCGACGAAAGGCAAGAGCGCCTCCGGCGACAGACCGTACTTGCTCTCTTCACTCGATGTGTTGACCTGGACATAGACGTCGAGAAAGCGGTCTTCACGTTCGAGGCGTTTGTTCAGGAGATCGGCAAGACGCAGGCTATCCAGCGCATGGAACTCGCGGGCAAAGCGGGTGAGGTACTTCACCTTGTTGGTCTGCAAATGGCCGATGATGCTCCAGTCGATGGCCAGGTCGTCGAGCGCTTCCCGCTTGCCCTGCGCTTCCTGGATCTTGTTCTCGCCGAAGGACCGGATGCCGGCAGCAAAGGCGAAACGCAGGACATGCGCCGGCACGGTCTTCGTGACAGGTAGCAGCCGGACTGCAGCGCGATCGCGCCCCGCCCGTTCGCAGGCCTTGGCGATGCGTTCCTCGACTCTGGCAAGGTTGGCCTTGAACGCGCCGAGCGGGTCGGGACCGAAGCGTTCGATGTCTTCGACGGATAGTTCGGGGGCTGGGTTCTGAACCATGATGGGTCTCGGAAATCCTCTTAGCGTCGGTTCTAATTAGTCCGAGAGTGGATTGTGAGGAACGTCCAGTTTCGAAGATTCGACATGGTCCAGTTTGGAGTGCCGGCGAAAGCCTTTGCCGGATAATGCCGTGGCCATCGCGCGGCGGTACTGGCAGCATTCAGCGTCCTGCGCCGCGAGGTTTCCATGGCTCTCCAGTCATCGTTGTTCCGGGGCGATCCGAAGCTCGAAGCCGCTGCCGTCTCCGATGCCGCCCACATTGTGCCGGGTATGAAAGGGGAGCACGTCCGGAAGATCCAGCTTGCCTTGAACCAGCTCGACAAAGCGGGCCTCGACCCCGACAGCATTTACGGAAACGCAACGGCAGCGGCCGTTCTTGCCTACAAGCGAAAGCGCAACATCATCAACAAGGCCTATCAGAGCCAGGCCGACAACATCGTCGGCAAGATGACGATTGCTTCCCTCGATCAGGAGCTGCTGCAGCAACGTCCTCTCGGGCCGCTCGAGTTCAAGGTTCGAGGCGGCCAACCCGTCAACCGGATTTTGCCGCTGTCACCGTTCATTGTCCGGCAGTCGCTCGTCTCCCCGCGGGAGTCGTTGGCGGTCACGGGGCCACGCGTCGCCGCGCCCAATCCGCAGACCATCACGACGACCAGCCGCTGGCCGCCCAACAGTGCGGGCATGATCACCTGCCTGAACACCGGCAGCACCGGAACGGCGATCTGTACGAACCATGGAGATATCACGCAGCTGGTGCCCAAGCCTCCGAGCAAGAAAGTCGTATTCCTGTCCGACTTCAGTCTGGGGCCGTCGAATCAGGCGCAGGTCCTGGCGCCCGAGGACGGCGGCAAGGTCTCCCTGACGAAGGATCCCATGGACATGCGTCTGGAGGCCTTCCGTCCCGGCAACGCGACGATCGTCGCCTCGCGCCCCGGCGTGACGAAGATCCATTCGGTCGAGGTTCGCCAGAACCGGAAGGCGGCTGTGCCCGGAGGACCGCTGACCAAGCTCGCGGCGAATTCGAAGTTCTTTTCGGCGTCGCGGGAAGAGGGCGGTGAATTCGATCCGCATAATGTCTTTACGGGCCGTCCCGTCGGTCCGAAGCGGGGCGGACGGCTGATCAACCTGGCGGGCGATGGCGAAACACCGGAGTTCGAGGACTATCAGGTCGACCTCGATCATTCGTTCGATCCGGTCGGCGGCTTCAGGCCGTGGGCGGACGATCCCGATCCCTCCACGTTCATTCCCGACAAGTCGGCCAGCCACATCACCATGCGCGGGACCCCGCTGCTCGACACCTTCATCAGGGTCATCAAGCGTATCGCCCAGCCGGGATGCCGCTTCACCTACAATGGACAGCTTGAGTTTCTGGCCGCGATCAGGTCGCAGCTTCCGGGACGGGACCTCGAACCGCCGATCATCGAGAAAGGCAACGGTACCAAGCAGGACCCCGACTTCGTGCTTGTCGCCAGGGAGTTGAGCTGACGGGACGCACGTGCACCAAGCGGGGATGCATTGCCATTGCCGCGATCGTCGTGGCACGCTGCCGTCTGGCTTCGGTAGCGGGGGAGGCTGCAATGCGCGGAATGATTGCGATGACCGTTGCTTTTCTCGGGATCGCCTCTCCCTTGGCTGCACAAAGCATCCCGTTCACTCTGACGCCATCGCCCCGAAATCATCCGGCCTGCACATCCGGTAACAATACCTTTCACAACAAGAAATGGTCGGTCGCCGAGGCGCGGACCACGGCCACCGTCTCGGGGGCGACGGCGGTTACTCTCCGGAAGGGCGCCGACGGCGTGTTCGGCGGCACTGCCAAGGTCGGCAACAGCATGATGGTCTTCTCCTTCGTCAACAACGGCCGTGAGCGCGTCCTCAAAGTGACGAGCAACGAGCTGGGCTGCGTGTGGCAGGGCACTAATCTCGATCCTCGACGCGCCTGAGCGCTGACGGCCCGGCCACAACGAAGTCACTATTGTTACAGTTTGACGAACATTAAGCTGGGCGGCGGAGGTGCCGCCTGTGGCCATGATCAATCGATGGGACCAGTGGTTGGTGCTGCTGATCAATCAGCCGGCAGGTCGTAACGAACTGCTGGATCAGTTTGTCCTCGACGTCGCCGACTCGGCGGTCCTCAAGGGCGGCATCTTCCTCGCAGTCTACTGCTGGATATGGTTCGAGAAAGGCGATCGTCGCGAGGACTTGCGGCGCATGATCGTAGCCTCGACGTTGGCGGCCTTGGTCGTGGTCTTGACCGTGCGGTTGATGCAGACGGGTTTGCCCTTCCATCCCCGGCCGCTGCATGCGCCCGAGTTCGGTCTCAATACACCGCTCAGCGTGCATCCGGAGTCCCTTAGGACGTGGAGCTCGTTCCCCAGCGATCATGCGGCCCTCTTCTTTGCGCTCTCGGTGCCTATCTGGACATGGTCGCGCCCGCTCGGGGTCGTGGCCTTCTGCTGGGCGCTCGTCGTGATCTGCCTGCCGCGTGCCTATCTCGGCTTCCACTACCCAAGCGACGTGCTGGCAGGCGCTGTGCTCGGCATCGTCCTGATGGTCGTAGCGCGGGGTGCCCTGCTGAGGACGTCTCTGCCGGATCGGATCGTCGGATGGAGTGGCCTGCACCCAGGATCGTTCGGCGCCATCGCGCTTCTCTATGCGCTGGAACTGGCCACCTTGTTCGAGGATGCCCGGCACTTTGCTCTCGATGCGCTGAGGCTCGCCGGTAAGCTCATTGCCTGAGCCCCGGCTTACCCGAAGCGATCCGGCCTGAAGGGCTCCGGATCGAGGCCGGGGGCTTTCCCAGCGACGATATTGGCAAGCATGCGGGCACTGGGTGGTCCGCCGGTCATACCGAAGTGGCCGTGTCCGACGGCCAGGAAGAGGCCGGGATGGGATCTCGCTTCGCCCAGAAATGGCAGGCTGTCGGGCGTGGACGGGCGGAACCCCATCCAGAAGCGGTGGCCTTCGACGTTCACGTCGGGAAACATGGTGCGGACGCTCGCGACCAGCGCCTTGGCCCGCCGCTCATCCGGCGGCGCTTCCAGGCCTGCAATCTCCACCGTGCCGGCGACCCGCAGCCCCTGTTCCATGGGGGTGACGCCAAAGGATCGCGACTTGTTCGAGATCGTCGTCGTCAGCGACAGTCCCGGCATCGGCAGCATCACGTGGTAGCCGCGTTCCGTTTCGAGAGGCATGCGGATGCCCAGCGGCGCCAGCAGGCGAATGGCGCGCGCGCCGGCGGCGACGACGATTCGCGAGACGCGATGGAAGCCGACATTGGTCATGATATCGTAGCCCGCACGTCCGTCGCAGGGGATGATCTTCATCACGCTCTCGGGCAATAGCGTGCCGCCGGCTTCGAGGAAAAGCGCCTGCAAGGTCTGGATCAGCCGCTGCGGATTGACGGTGTATCCGTTTCCAGGAATCAGCACGCCTCGCTTCACGGCGGTCGAAAGGCCCGGGAACATCTGGCGCAGATCGTCGGGGCCGAGCACCTGGCTGGGAATGCCCTGTCGTTCCCGCAGACGACGTTCGAGCGCTGCCCCTTCGGTTTCCCTGTCGGTTTCCCAGACATGCACCTGACCGACAGGCCGGATTAGATCAGCGAAATGAGCCGGGCCCAGGAGTTCCTTCCAGCAGGCAAAGGCATCACGATGCAAGGCGCGCATGGCATCGGAAATGGCCAGGACGCGCGGCAGCCGGCCTGCGGCGATCCATTTCAGCAGCCAAGGCAGGGCCTTGGGGAAGTAAGAGGGGCGTACTGCCAGTGGTCCGAGTGGATCGAGGAGCCAACCCGGCACTTTCGGAAGCATTCCCGGCAAGGCGATCGGCACGGAGGTGTCGGCGCTGATCATGCCGGCATTGCCGAAGGAAGCGCCCCCCGGCGGCGGTAACGGATCGAGAAGCACGACCCGCTGTCCGGACCGGACCAGGTAGAGTGCAGTCGAGAGACCCACCACACCTGCCCCGATTACAGCCACTGAAGTCGTTTCCGGGGACATTGGGCTCTCCGACAGACTCTCGCCGGCGCCGCTGGGAGTGAAGCTCCACTGTGACGCAAATGGCACACTTGTGAAAATCGTGTGCCGTCCGGGGCCATAATGCAACCAAAGCTTGGCAGTCCCCGTTCTCCTCTCGGCCCGTTCCTTCCACTGGGGGAGATCCAGATGAAAAAGCTGCTCACACTCGGGGTGCTTGTGTTGGCGCCGGTTGTCGTTCCGGTTGCCGCCCAAGCGCAGATCAATGCCCAGCCGGGCTTCTATATCGGGGCCGGTGGCGGACTCGACTGGTTCATCGGTTCGAATGCGAACGCATCGACGTGGACAGGTTGGGCTGTCGGCGGCAAGGCGGGTTATGACTTCGTCGGCCCGCGCGTCGAACTCGAAGTCGGGTATGGCCAGGTGCCGACCAGCGCCAACATCCCGGGTACGGCCATCAACGGCAAGGTTGGCCAGCTCAATGCCATGGTCAACCTGCTGTACGACTTCATGCCGACTTCGGTGATCACGCCGTATCTCGGCGTCGGTGCCGGTGTCGCCTTCGTCGATAGCAACAGCTCGCTGGGCAGCACGCAGTTCGCCTATCAGGCGATGTTGGGTCTTGCCTACAATGTCGACGAGTCGCTGCGCTTCTTTGTCGAAGGCCGTTACTTCGGCACGACGAACCCGAGCGTGAACACCCCCTTCGGCAATGTGACCTTCCAGAACCAGAACATCCTCGCGCTGGCCGGTGTCACCTACAAGTTCGGTGCCCCGGCGCCTGCGCCGATGCCGCCGCCGCCGCCGGCCGTCGCGCCGCCGTCGTACATGGTGTTCTTCGATTGGGACCGCTCGAACCTGTCGGCCCAGGCTCTGAACACGATCAAGCAGGCGGCCCAGGCCTACAAGACCAAGGGCAACGCGCGCATCACGGCGACGGGCCACACCGATACGTCGGGCTCGGAGCAGTACAACATGGCGCTGTCGCTGCGCCGTGCGAACGCTGTGAAGGACGCCCTGGTGCGTGAAGGCGTGCCGGCGACGGCCATCGCGGTTGTCGGCCGTGGCGAGCAGGGCCTGCTGGTTCAG
>JAIUOY010000001.1:0-2587 GCA_020160995.1 Pseudomonadota bacterium
CCGTGCCGGTCAGCCCCTGGCCACGGCCTCCGCAATCGCCTTGCCCACATCGACCGTCCCGGCCTGGCCGCCCATGTCCCGCGTGCGCGGCCCGCCCTCGCCCAGCAGGCGCTCGATGGTCTGCACGATGCAGTCGGCGGCGGCCTTCTCCCCCAAATGTTCCAGCATCATCGCCCCCGACCAGATCTGCCCGATCGGGTTGGCGATCCACTTGCCCGCGATGTCCGGCGCGCTGCCATGGATCGGCTCGTACAGCGCCTTGCGCCGGCCAGTCGCGTCGGGCGCGCCCAGCGAGGCCGACGGAAGCATGCCGAGCGAGCCGGTCAGCATCGACGCCTCGTCCGACAGGATGTCGCCGAACAGGTTGTCGGTGACGATGACGTCGAACTGGTTGGGCGAACGCAGCAGCTGCATCGCCAGCGCGTCGGCGTACATGTGCTCGAGCTTCACGTCGGAGTACTTCTCCTTGTGCAGCTTCGAGGCCTCCTCGCGCCACAGCACGCCGGTGTGCATGACGTTGGCCTTCTCCGACGACATCACCTTGTTCTTGCGCTTGCGCGCCAGCTCGAAGGCGACGGCGCAGACGCGACGGATCTCGGGCGCCGTGTAGCGCTGGGTGTCGAACGCCTCGACCTCGCCCTTGGCGTTGGTGTGGCGGCCGCGCGGCTCGCCGAAGTACACGCCGCTGGTCAGCTCGCGGATGATCATGATGTCGAGACCCTTGACGATCTCGGGCTTGAGCGAGCTGGCGTCGATCAGCGCGTCGAACACCTTGGCCGGCCGCAGGTTGGCGAACAGGTCCATTTCCTTGCGCAGGCGCAAGAGGCCGCGCTCGGGCTTCTTGTCGAACTCGACGTTGTCCCACTTCGGGCCGCCGACCGAGCCGAACAGCACCGCGTCGGCCTCCAGCGCGGTCTTCATGGCGTCGTCCGACAGCGGCACGCCGTGCTTGTCGAGCGCCGCGCCGCCGACCACGTCTTCCTTGATGTCGAAGCCGACCGCGCGCTTCTTGCCCATCCAGGCGATGATCTTGCGCACTTCGTTCATGACTTCGGGGCCGATGCCGTCGCCCGGCAGCACCAGCAGATTGCGATTGGACGCCATTGTCTTGTTCTCTCGGATATAGGTCGCGGTCAGGCCGTCACGAACGGTCGGGTCAGGAGGCGGCGTGCAGCCAGGGCTGCTCGTCCTTCTGGCGCTGCTCGAAGCTGTCGATGTCCGACTTCTTCTCCATCGTCAGGCCGATGTCGTCGAGACCGTTCAGCAGGCAGTGCTTGCGGAAGGCGTCGATCTCGAAGCGGACGGTGCCGCCGTCGGGACCCTTGATCTCCTGCTTCTCGAGGTCGACCTCGATGATGGCGTTCGAGCCGCGGCTCGCGTCGTCCATCAGCTTGGCGATCACTTCCTTCGAGACCTTGATCGGCAGGATCCCGTTCTTGAAGCAGTTGTTGTAGAAGATGTCCGCGAAATCCTCGGAGATGATGCAGCGGATGCCGAAGTCGAGCAGCGCCCACGGCGCGTGCTCGCGGCTCGACCCGCAGCCGAAGTTCGGACCGGCAACCAGGATCTGGGCGTTCTGGTAGGCCGGCTGGTCGAGGACGAAGTCCTTCTTCTGGCCGTCGGCCGTCCAGCGCATCTCATAGAACAGCCCGTCCTTCAGGCCGGTGCGCTTGATGGTCTTCAGGAACTGCTTGGGAATGATCATGTCGGTGTCGACATTGACCATCGGCAGCGGCGCGGCGACGCCGCGCAGCGTGGTGAACTTTTCCATCGGGAACCCCTCGAGAAACGCCGGAATAAACGGGCTTTTCCCGGCCGGGTCAAGGCGCTACGGCCGGCGCGTTTCCGACATGTTCTTCTAGCGGACCTTCACGACCACCGTGTTGGCGATCATGTCGTGCAGGCCGCGCTTGCGCTCGGTGAAGCCGACCATCAGGTAGCCGAAGCCGAGGAACAGCGAGGACAGGATCTTGGCGAAGTAGCGCCCGGTGGCGTTCATGAAGGACAGGCGGCGGCCGTCGCCGGTCACGACGCGCAGCCCCATCGCCATCTTGCCGACGGTGGCGCCGCGCTCCGAACTCTCGAGCAGGGCGAAGTACAGCCAGAACAGCACCACCGAGGCGAGGTTGGCCCAGACCATCGACGGGCTGATCTTGTACGGGTCGTCGGGAACCAGCGGCACGCCGAGCACCCCGGCCAGCACCCCGCTCGCGATGCTGAGGATGATGACGTCGATGAACAGGGCGACCACGCGGATCCAGAATCCGCCGTAGCCCACGGCCTGCTGGCCGCTGGCCGGACGGGCATCCCACTGCGGCGGCGGCGGCGGGGCGGAGCCGGAAGTCGGGACACTGGCCATCGGGATCTCCTGGCGGTTGCGGCGGTTCGATCCTAGCAGACATCCACCAAAGCAGAAGGGCGGCCCCTCGCGAGTGCCGCCCTTCGTTTCAGTCCGGATGCCGTGCGACTACTGGAAGTCGCGGACGTCGGCCAGGGTGCCCTTGATCGCCGCCGCGGCGGCCATCGCCGGGCTGACGAGGTGGGTGCGCCCGCCGCGGCCCTGGCGGCCCTCGAAGTTGCGGTTCGA